>JBBQUU010000017.1:0-74573 GCA_038212175.1 Opitutales bacterium
TACGCGCCTGGCTCGTCGTCCGACTCAAGTCTTCTGGGGTAAGTCGTCCCTCTAGACTCATCATCCGAACCTCCTCGGATGGGCACACCCGCTCCAGCCGCCGCGCCTCCGGATAGCTCGGTTCGCCCCGGCGCAATCGCGCTTCATGCAGCAGGCGATAGTTCGTTTCCGCCAGCGACTGATAGAGCATGCGCTGCGCGGCCAGCAACTCTCCACGGGCGAGCTTGCGTTGGGTCCAGACAACATCGCAGACAAAGCCGTTCGCCAATCTCACCACCTCCGCGTCGTCGAGCCGCGGGTCGGGGACGTCACGAATCACCCGGTCGTAAAACGTCGCCCACGATTCGGACCCTTTGAGAAACCGATAGCCGGGACGGATCACGACCGCAAGGTCGGCCAGACCGCGGCGCGCCGGGCCGGGTCTGCGGTGCAGTCCGAGCGCGAAGGCGACCCGCGCGAGACGAAGCTGCCCGCTGGGTATCACGACAAAGTCCGTCTCCGCGTCGGCAAAGAGCGCCGTGACCTTCTGCACCCCTCCGAACGCGGGTCGCACGGCGTACACTCGAAGTTCCCGGCCTGCGAGCCCTCGCGTCCACTCCCCGTCGGAGAAGAGGCGCGGCGCACTCGTCACGACCTGAAAATCCCAATCCGACGAAGGATCCGCGGCATTGGGTGCCCCCTCCGGGCGAATGTACGAACCAATCAGAACCGCCGCCTTGATCGACGGCTGGTCATCCGCCCAAGCGGCAAAGGTATCGGCAAACGGGGTCGTCACCACTTGCGAATCGAAATCAGAATTTCCGTCCCTTCCAGGCCCGGCCCGGCGTGAATCTCGCCCGAATGCAGACGGATGGCCTCCCGTGCGATAAACACCCCGATACGTCCTTGGTTGGGGATCGAATCGGGCTGCGGTTCGGGCAGAATGCCCTCGAGCTCCAGCTGCTTGCCCTTGATCGAAATCAGCGCGGTCAACTTGCAGCCTTCGCCGGTGGAACGGAGTTGCATCGAAAGCTCCTTGAGCCCGAGTTCGCCCCGGTTCTCAGCGATGGTCTCGACGATCGACGCCAGTGCGAAATCCAGCAGTCTTGGCACGGTGGCGAGCAACACCGGCTCGGGCCCGACCTCGACGCCGATGCCAAGGCGCTTCCCCAGTTCCTGCAAGACTTCGCGCATGTCACGCACTTCGGCCTCGACCTCGCTCAACGTGGCGAGCGTCACGAGATGTTTGTTCAACGCCTCCAGCTTGCCGATGTCATTGCGCACGGTGTCCATCATGCCCGACGGCATGCCCGTTGGAATGCCGGTCTGCCCGACAGCGTGGCGCATGGCGGCGAGGGAGACGAGGGCGTTGCCGATCTCATGATTCAGCGTCAGGGCGAGTTCGTGGAAAAGCTTGAGTCGCTCGGCGCGGGCACGCTGGGCGCGGTCAAACAGTTCGCCGCTGGCTTCCTCCCAAAAGGCCCAGGCTCCGCCGGTCTCGGCAATGAGGCCGGCGCTGGCACGGAAGGGTTGATCGGACGTCGGCGAGATGCGTCGCGTGTCGGCCGCGCGGCGCGCCTCCCCGATCAGCGCGCGGACCGCGAGCGGCACGTGACGCGGGGGCGGCTCGTCGGACGCCAGGATCAGCGAATGCGGCAGGTATTTCTCGCCCATGCGCATGCGCTCGTAATTCGTGTTCAACACGCCGAACTGGGTGGCTTGGGCGAGGAACTGGCGCAGCAGGCGGGCCACAAACACGGCGCGCGCCCGGTCATTGTCGTCGTAGGGCTGCCCGTCATCGCGAACGCCGAACGCAATCATGCCCAACAGGCGGCCGTTGTCGTGCATCGGCACGAGCAGCCGCGCGCCCCAAAGCGCGAGACGGTGACGGACAGACAATTCGGCCACGGGATCGGCCGGCCCAGGCCAGTCAACGCCATCGAGCACCGACGGGCGCATCGACAGATACCCGATCATCGGGTCGTCCGAGGGACAGAACGATTCGCCTCTATCCGCCCGAAAACCATCCGCCTCGCGCAGGAAAAACACGGTGTGCGATGCCCGCAGAAGGTAGCGCGACGCACGCCGAAATTCGCCAAGCAGTCGTTCGCGAGAGGCCAGATTCTCCACCGCACCTTCGAGAAAGTCCCAGATTTCGGGCGTGTCCGCCCAGTTCGCGGCCCGAAACGGCGGGCGCGAGGTGCCCGAATCCATGCGACGCGCCTTCTCCATCAGCAATTCGAGGGCGGCGTTGCGTTCGGCCACCTCTTCGAGCAGCGGGAGAAACTCGGCGAGACGCGTGCGGCTGTCTTCGTAGCTGAGGTAAACCCGAGCCCGACCAGCCAGACGTGCCTGTTCGAAGGGAAGGCTGCGAGGCTCTCCGACGAAAAGCGTCGGGCACTTCTCCAATGCCGGCGTGATTCGGTCGGCGGCAGCGGCGTCGAGCACGACCACCAAAGGCACGCCCGGGGGCAGCGACATGGGCGACGACAGCTCCCCGAGTGCAAGCACCGGGCGCGACGCAGCCAGCTGGCCGTTCCACCGCGCGAAGAGCTCGGGATCTTCGGTGGCTAGGAGGTGGGTCGCTGGCATGGCAAGAGAACGCGGAAAGTGGCCCCGGCGCCGGGTATGGCCGGATCCGCGCTGATGGTGCCACCGAGACCGGCGGCAATGTCGCTGCAGATGGCGAGGCCAAGACCGAAGCCGGTGGACTTCGTCGATTGGAAAGGCTGGAAGAGACGGGGTCGGACGTCCTCGGGGATGCCCGGGCCGTTGTCAGTCACGGCAAGTTCGAAGCCAGCGGGGATTTTGCGGGTGGAAACCTTCACCCAGCGGTCGCCCGGCCGGTTTTCGATGGCCTGAATCGCGTTGAAACAGAGGTTGAGGAGAATCTGCTTGGCGGCATTGGGGTCTGCATAAGCGGTGTCGGGGCTGGCATCAAACGCAGAGATGAGCTCTACGTGTTTTTCCGACGCCTTGGCTTCCACCAGCTCAAGACTGGCTGCGAGAACCGGATGCAAGGCGATCTCGGTGGGATTGAAGGCGCGCGGCGAAGCGAGGTCGAGCAGCTGCTCGGTGAGCCGGTCGATGCGCGCCACCTCCTCCCCGACAAGGCGGAAGAATTTATCGCGAAACGCCTGATCCTGGTAGTGGTGCGGCAACAGCTGCACGAATGTCTTGATCGAGACGAGGGGGTTCCGAATCTCATGGGCCAGCGAGGCGCCGAGCAAACCGACCGTGGCGAGCTGCTCGGCGTGCTGCGCCTTCACCGAGAGGTGCGAACGAGCGAGAGCGCTCTCGATAATCGAGGAAAGCTCCGCGAGTTGCGTGATCTCAGGATACGTGAAAGGCCGCCGCGAAGCGCGGACGCCCACGCCGACGGCGACACTAAGAGTGGTGACCCCGCTGGACACCATGGCGCCGAGCCCGTGCTTGCGCATGAACGTCAACAATTCGACGCGTTCGGGCGTGCTGCGTTCGCGGGCAAACCGCTCAGGCGTCGCCCACTTCAGTTCGCGCAGGACCCGCATCGCCGTGCAGTCCGGCGACACTTCGATCTCGCCGCCGCGCAGATTGCCATGCCCGCCAAACAGAATCACCGCCACGTCGGATTTGGCCCATCCCTTGAGAATGGCGGCGAATGCCTCCTCAAGACGCTCCAATTTTGTCTCCCGGCGCCCCGCTTCGAAAGCGGCTTTGCGGGCATTTTGGCTGCCCTTGGGATTTAGATCGAAGGCCGCCTGAAGGACGCTGTTGAGCTCCGCCGCCGACCAAAGGCAAAGGGCCATGGCAATCAAGGCGGACGGCACCGACGGAAGCACCAGCAAAGACAGTCCGTTTATCGCAAAGTACACCAAAGCCGCCGATGCGACCAGCAGGACGCGCTGCAGACCAAAACGCAGGATGTGCCGCGCGTCGAAAACGCGGGTCGTCGTCATTGTCCACGCCGTGGCAACGTAGAAAAGCAGGACGAACACGGGGATCATCCGGACGTACACCGGCGTGCGGAAAAGGGCGCTCAAGCCGATGGCACCTACGATCGAAACCGCCACGGCTCCGCCGCCCAGCAGGAGCATCTGCAGTTCGACCCGCCGCACCCCTTCCTGGAGGCGCATGCGACGCATCGTCAGCACGGTCAACCAGACCTGCGCCCCGAGCAGCCCGGCAAGGAAGATGTAATAGCCGAGCCCGACTTGACGCTGCTCGCTGGTCGAACCGTAAGGGATGAAAAAGTCGGTGAAGCAAAGCGCCGCGATTCCAAAGGACAGGAGAAACAGAAACCATGAGCGACGCAGGCGCGCGACCCAATCGCCCCAACCCAGCACGACTACGTCCTGAATGAACCAGAAATGGAGCGGAAGAAACGCGCCCACCGCGGAGGTGATGCGCACCCACTTCAATCCCTCGACGGAGATGAAGCTCTCGCGCATGCACAAGAGCCAGAGCGCCACGTGGACGGACAGGGTGAAGAAGACCCGATTGATACCGCGGCTGGGATTCGACCAGAGCACGCTTGCTCCGGTGAAAAAGGCCGCGACGACGGCGACAAGGTTGGCCAGGATCAGGCCTTCCGCAGGATCAGGCATGAGTTGGTTCCGGAGACGCCATGGGCATTCACCAAGGCGTGCTCGACGTGGGCGTAGCGGGGTTGGCCGGAAACATTCAGCGGGCACTCGGGATCGCGCCGCTGCCAATTGACGGTCGGGGGAATGGCGCCGGTTTCGAGGCTCAACACCGCGGCGGCAACCTGGATCGCACCCGCCGCGGCCAAAGGATTACCGACGGCGCCCTTGATCGATGTGGCGAGCACTTCCCGCACGCGATCGCCAAAGATCGATTCCAAGGCGAGATACTCTGCGGAATCGATCGCGCGATGGCCCGGCCCCCATGCGTTGATATGATCGATCTGATAGGGACGAACACCGGCATTGGCGAGCGCAAGGCGAATCGCTGTTGGCATGCCCCCGCAAAGATCGCCCATGGAATCGCTGGAGTACGCAAAGCCATCGATGTAGGCGCGGGCGCGTCGCGGACTTTCCTCGGGTTCAAGCACCACGATGGTGGCACCCTCGCCAATGATGCCCGTGGTGCGCCATAGATCGAATGGCCGCCCCATCCGCGAGGCCATCTCGTCGTGCGCCGGCGAGAGACCGGCCACCTTCAATTCGAGCATGGGATGGTAATAGAGCGGCGCCTCCGTACCGCCGCAGATGGCGAAGTCTGCTTCCCCGCAGGCAATCTTCTCGGCGGCGAGTCCGATCGAATCAATGCCCGAGCAGCAGGCGCTCTGAAACGCCATGGTCCGCACCGAGCCACCGAGCAATTCGGCGATGCCCGCGGAAATCGCACTGCCCAAGGCCTGCGTCACCAAGTTCGGACGCGCGTAACGCGGCCCCTTCTTGGTCACCTCGATAATGCTCTTGTTGACGACCTCCGGGTCCATCAAGGCCGACCCAGCCATGACGATGGTGCCTTCGTTGTCGATCTTGCGCGGAGGGATACCGGCGTCCTTCAACGCCAGCACCGCCCCAACCATCGCAAACTGCGTATGGCGGGCTAGTCTTTTGGCTCCGTTGGTGGGGACGTGATCAATGAACTTAAAGTGCTTGATCTCCGCGGCGATAAACGGCCCCGCCACCGGATCGAAGCGGGTGAGATGGGAAACCCGACTCACCGGCTCCATGATGCCCTTGGAAAATTCCTCCCAACCCGTGCCCACAGGAGTGACGGGGCCGACTCCGGTAATTTTGACGCGACGACGCTTCATGCCACGTAATGACCCGGAGAAAGGATACCGGTGGCATCCATTGCCTTCTTGAGGCGAGCGACCAAACCAGAGCCTGAGGCGACCATCGTCGGCACCCCCATTCGATACGGGGGCCATCCGTCAGCCCGAAACAAGGCCGACAAGACACGAATGCGCTCCGCGACGTCCTGATTCGACTCGCCCCGAAAATGCGCACTCATCACATGCACGATCAGGTCCGGCGCGAGGAAATACCGGGTCAGCCCGTAGGCCAAGCCGCTCTCGACCAGACGGAGCTCCACCCGATGGCTCGCCTCGAATGACAGCGGACATACCGCGCTGAAATAAATGCAGGCTTCTTCGGCGTCATCCGGATTGGCCACACCGAGGCTCGCCAAGCCGGCATCGGTCGGCTCGCCCCACGTCAACGCAAGCAGGGGCCGGATCGCCTCTAGGAACGTCGCCCTTCCCTTCAGGCCAAGGCGCCGCATCCAGACCGCAGCTGACTCGACGCGTTCGCGCGTAATCGAGTGTACTTTGACCGAGGCCGGCGCGATCGCCTTGAGTTCACGCAATGCGGCCGCCGTCACGCGGCGTGTGCCGTGCAGCGCCCCGAGCGCCGTCTGCTGGCTGCTGATGGGAAAGACTCGGCGAATCTCATCCAAGGTCGCTTTCCGTCCCCAAAGCAGGCGCAACAGCCCCGCGCCGATCGCATCCGCACGCTGATTTCCCGCCATGTGCACGGGCAACGTCAGCACGCCGCGCCGATAGGCTGTCGCCACGGTTTCAAACACCGGTTCAAATTCACCACTGATCACCACGGCCGCTTCGACCTCCTGTCGGCGGCGCAACTTCAGCCAACCGGCCGTGACGACCGCGAAATTGCTTTGAAAGAACAACGTCTCCACTTGGGGGCCGGCGGGTATGCTCCCCGTGGTCGAGAACCAGGCAGGATCGGGCCGGTGTTCCGTGCCGTCGGCGAGCACCGCTTCCAATCCGAAAAACTCCGTCACCCGCGATCCGAGGTAACCAAGGCCCCGCTCCATCGCGTTGCCCACTATGCTGGTGTCCTTGCCGGCGCCCGTGACGTTGAACGCCAGCTCCGGCGCCTCCTGCGCGAGCCAGTCGTAAAGTTCTTTCTGCGTCACTCCCGCCTCGATCCGCACCGACGCCGCCGCCCGGTCGAACGGGCCGATCGACTTCAGCCCCGAAAGGTCGAGCAGCACGCAATCGTCATGGTCCGGCAAATACGATCCCATGCCCCAATTCTTGCCCCCGCTCACGGGATGCACCGGCCAGCCACGCGCGGCGCACGCGCGCATGACGTCGGCAACCTGCCCGGCCGCCTGCGGACAAACCCGGCCGCGAAGGCGGCGCCGGCTGCGGCAGAGAGTCGGACCGGAGGCGGGACTTAGAGGAAGTCCTGCGAGTGGCTCCATGAGAGTCAACTCGCCGCCGGAAAGACCATCCGGAACGTGGTGCCGCGCCCTAATTCAGATTCGACCGAAAGGGTGGCTCCGTGCGCCCCCAGAAGGTGGCGGCAGATACTGAGCCCCAGGCCCGTCCCATGGCTCTTCGTGGTGAAGCCCCCTTTGAGGGCACTCTTGGCCGTTTCGGCATCCATGCCTGAGCCATTGTCGCTAAGCTGCAACTCCATCTTGTCACCGACATGGTTGAAGGTGACCTTCAACGAGGTCGCTCCCGCCTCAAGCGCGTTCTTGTAGAGGTTCTGGAAAACGCGCGCCAAGTCGAAGCGCGAACCGCGGATCATCGCCTTTTCAAGTCCGGCCGTCTGGATGGCCGCGTTGCTGAAGAAAATCACCTGCTTCACCTCCCGGGCCAGCGCAACGAGATCGAGTTCCGAGAACTCCGTCGCCTTCCGCGTGGCTTGACGCCAGTTCTCCGCGAGATGATGGCAGTACTCCGCCGCCCGCTCGACGATGCTGGCATAGCTGGCGAGTTTCTCCGCCGGCAACGGATCGTGACGCGCCAGGACCTTCGCCTCCTCCGAGAGCAGGCCGGCGTACCCGATCATCACGGTCAACGGATTCGCCAGGTCGTGCACCAGCTCCACCGCGGCTCGAGCCTGCCAGATCTGCGGCTCGTTTTCGGAGATCTCGCGCTTGAGCGCCGCCGACATCTCCCGCGCCTCAAGGTTGGACCGCGCCTCCTGGCGCCGAATCGTCGCAAGCGCAGACTGCTTCCGTACCGCTTCGATCAATTCGACGATATCCGGCGGCTTGCGCAGATACTGATTCGCCCCGCCGACCATCGCCTGTTGCGCCGTGTGCAACGTTCCATACCCGGTCAACATCACCACCGACACTTCCTTGTCGATCTTCCGAATGTGCTCCAAAGCCTTGATGCCATCCATCTCGGGCATGCGTATATCGAGCAAGATGACTGCAAACTCCCGTTCCTTGATCTTCGCAAGCGCCTCGGCGGCACGCTCCGCCGTCTCGATTGCAAACTCGTTCGCCAGCGTGAAGGCAATCGATTCGCGCGGACCGTATTCGTCGTCGACGATCAGTACGCGAGGTTTCGCCGGAGCGCTGGTAAAAGGGGCCGCAATTTCGGTTAACATGACATAGCCAGAATGACGGCAACAGGACTACCCGCCAAGGTTTGCGCCTGTTGCATGAGAAGTAATTGCGGTACTGTTTACAAACTGTCAAGAAACGTGATCCAGCTTATTTGCACCCCACCGGCATTAAATCGCCCATGCTCACCCACCTCTTCACCGCCTTGATCTCCGCCGCGCTCGGCGCCCTCATCGTCTGGCTGGTCGCGCGAAATCGGGCGACGATCCAGGCGGAACGCCTTCGCCAGCAGAGTGAGGAAGCCCGTCGCCTCTCCGGGGACGTCGACACCTTTCGCCAGGAAGCCGTCCGCCTCGCCACCGCGAACGCTGCCGTGGGCTCCGATCTCGCCGCGGAACGCGCGTCGGCCAACGAGAAACTGCGCGCCCTCACCGACGCCCACGAACGTCTCACGGCCGAATTCAAGGCCCTGTCCGCCGACGCCCTTCGCGCCAACAACGAATCGTTCCTCAAACTTGCCCAGTCCACCTTCGAAAAGCTCCAGGAGTCGGCGAAAGGCGATCTCAGCGCACGTCAGCAGGCGATCGACAACCTCGTGAAGCCGCTCAAGGAGTCGCTCGAGAAAGTGGATACCAAGATCGTCGAGATCGAGAAGGCGCGCGCCGGAGCGTACGGGCAGCTTTCGGAGCAGCTCAAGTCCCTCGGCACGGCCCAGACCCTCCTCCAGGCCGAGGCCGCCAAGCTCACCACCGCCCTTCGCTCCACCACGACCGCCGGCACCTGGGGCGAACTGCAGCTGCGCCGCGTCGTCGAGATGGCGGGCATGTCGTCGTATTGCGATTTCACCGAACAGGAAAGTTCGGGAGCCCTCCGCGCCGACCTCGTCGTGCGTCTGCCTGGCGGGCAGCAAATCGTGATCGACGCCAAGGCCCCCAACGACGCCTACCGCGAGGCCGCGTCCGCCTCCGACGAAACCGTGCGCGCCGCCAAACTCGCCGAACACGCGCTCAAAGTGCGCAACCACATCGACGCCCTCGGCGCCAAGAACTACTGGGAACAATTTCAGCCCTCCCCCGAGTTTGTCGTGCTGTTCCTACCCGGCGACCAGTTCCTCTCCGGCGCGCTCCAGGCCGACCCGGGGCTCATCGACCGCGCGATCAACCGGAAGGTGCTGCTCGCCACGCCAGCCACCCTCATCGCCCTGCTCAAGGCCGCCGCCTACGGCTGGCGCCAGGAATCTGTCTCAAAGAACGCCGAAGCCATCGCCGACATAGGCCGCCAACTCTATGACCGCGTCGCCGGTTTCGCCGACCATCTGGAAAAAATCGGGCGCGGTCTCGACAGCGCGAGCAAGGCCTACAACTCCGCCGTCGGTTCCTTTGAAAGTTCCGTGCTGCCCGGCGCCCGCAAGTTCGGCGAGCTCGGAGCGAGGGGCGCAAAAGAATTGCCCGACACAAAACCAGTGGAGACGGCGCTGCGCGAGGTCGTGAAACGGAGCTGACCGGCACCCTTGGGCCGCCCACGCAGCTCGGGGATTGATCGACCCGCCCAGATCTCCCGACGAAACGTTCGCTCTATTCGACCGTCCCTCGTAGAGTGCGCGTGGGGAGCCGGGGGGCGCGGAGCCCGTCTCAAATTGCCCAACTTAAGAGAGAACCCCCGCCCAAATCCACGAAGCGGTCGCCGCGTAAAACCTGAATAGGCGCTGCCGAACCGGCCGGTCGGGAAAACGGGATTTGACCTGCTTGGGCCGGCTCGCACATTACACCCCTTCTGGCTTTTATCCACCCTGTCCCCGCCGTTCCCGCTCACACGATTTGACGAAGCACGGTCACTCTTGGCTTAAGTGTAGCGTTCCCTGCTTCGCGTGCCACGGGGCCTTTTGCCCATGACGATGATCGATGAATCAGCATCGGCTCCCCGTTGCATTCTTGTCACGGGCTCGACCCGGGGCATCGGCCGGGCGATTGCCCAGCGCTTTGCCGCGGACGGTGCGACGGTGGGTGTGCACGGGCGCTCGCTGGAGGCGGCGGAAAAGACGGCCCGCGAGATCGGCGGCCCGCAGACATTGGCCTTTGCCGCCGATTTTTCCGATCCCGCGGCGGCGGGAGCGCTCGTCGGGGCGTTCGTCGCGCGCGTCGGCCGGATCGACGGTCTCGTCAACAATGCCGGCGGCGGCCGCGCGGTGGCATTTCGCGGCCTGACCCTCGACGGCTGGCGCGAGACGTTTCGCGTCAATCTTGAATCTGCGCTCGCCGCATCACAGGCTGCCTACGTCGTGATGCGGAAGCAGAAATCCGGCTCGATCGTGAACATCGCCTCGATCTCCGCGCACGGAGCCGGCGGCTGGATGGGCGCCGACTATGCCGCGTCCAAGGCAGCCTTGGTCAGCATGACAAAGAGCCTGGCGCTCGAGGCCGCGCGGTTCGGCATCCGCTGCAATGCCGTGTCTCCCGGCCTGGTCGAGACCGACATGACGGCGGCGCTCACCGAGGAAAACCGCGCCGGCCTGCGTATTCCGCTTGGCCGGCTGGCGCGTCCCGAGGAGGTCGCGGGTACGGTGGCATTCCTGCTTTCGAACGATTCGTCCTACCTCACCGGCCAGGTGCTGCACGTTGACGGCGGCCTCTGGATGGCTTCATGACGCACGCGACGCTGAACGACGAGCGCCGCGTCGTGGTGACCGGGCTGGGGTGCGTAACCTCGATCGGCCTCACCGAGACCTCCGTCTGGGAAAGCCTGCTCGCCGGTCGGACCGGCCTGCGCACGCTGCGCAACCACGATTTCTCCGGCAATCGCGTGCAAGCCGGCGCCGAGATTGACGCAGCCGCGATCGATCCGCTGGTGCCGCACGGCCTGCGCCGGGCTGACCGCACGGTAAAGCTCGCAGTCGAAGCCGCCCGGCAGGCCCTTGCCGGCGCGGACTGCCTGCCCGACGCCGACGGACCGCCCGCGGAAATCGCCACCCTCTTCGGCTGCGGCTGCGGGCCGACGGAAACCTTGCACGCGTGCTTCGATCGCTTCGCGGAAAAAGGCCCGAAGGGCATGCGTCCAAGTTCGGTGCCGAACGGGATGGCCAACGCCCTCTCCGCCGGCATCTCGATCCAATTCCGGCTCACCGGCGCCAACTACACGGTGGTCTCGGCCTGCACCTCGTCGACCAACGCCATCGGCATCGGCTTCCGCATGATCCGCGATGGTCACGCCGAGGCAGTTCTCTGTGGCGGTGCCGACAACAACTTCGATCCCTTTTACTTCGGTCTGTGGAACAACCTCGGCGTATTCTCCGAGATCGCCGACCCCGCTCGAGCATTGAAGCCGTTCGCCGCCGATCGCGCCGGCACGCTGCTTGGCGAGGGAGCGGGCGCACTGCTCCTCGAGTCGCTCGGCCGCGCCCGGCGCCGGGGCGCGTGCATCCGGGGTGAAATCGCCGGCTACGGCGAATCGTCCGATGCCACCCACATCACCGGTCCGTCCGTCTCCGGCCAGGCCCGGGCGATCCGGGCCGCGTTGCAAAGTGCGGATGTCCCGCCTCACGCCATCGGCTACATCAACGCCCATGGCACCGGCACCGCCGCCAACGACTCCACGGAGGCGCAGGCCATTCGCGAAGCCTTGGGGGCCGCAGCCGATGCCATTCCCGTCGGGGCGATGAAATCTTATTTCGGCCACACTCTCGGCGCCTCCGGCGCGATCGAGACGATCGGCACCCTGCTCGCGCTCGAACAGCGGATCGCGCCGAGGAATCTCAATCTCGAGCGTCCCGACCCCGGCTGCCCGGTGCACCTTATCGGAGATTCGCCGCAGGCGCTCGCCACCGACTTCGCCCTGAAGAACAGCTTCGGTTTCGGCGGCGGCAACGGCGTGCTTGTCCTCCGCCGCCACGCTTGATTGGCTTCGCCGCCACGTTCGCACCATGAACCGTCCCGAAATCCTGCAACGCCTGACCGCCGTCATCGCGGAATCCGCCTCAGCTCCTGTCGACGCCGCCAGCGTCACCGAGGCCACGTCGCTCGAAACGTTCGGCGTGGATTCGCTCGTGCTGATCGACCTGATCTTCGACCTCGAACAGGAGTTCGGCGTCAAACTCGCCGCAGAGGAGCTCACTGCCATGCGGGTGATGCGCGACCTGGTCACCCATCTCCAAGCGCGGCTTGAACCCTGAGCCCATGATCGACGCGCCGTCAGCGGATGACACAGGCCGGACGGTTGCAGCCGCCGGCCGGTGGGGGGAGTCCGGCAACGTGCGCCGGCCACCGGGCTGGATCAAGCGTGCACTCATGCGCCACGTCGTGCCCGACATTGCGTTTGTACTGCTGAGGTCACTACGCCTCACCTGGCGAATCCGCGAGACGGGACGCGCGCAGTACGAACGGGCCGTCGGTTGCGGGAGGGCGCCGGTCATCGCGTTCCTCCACGGGCGGGCGTTCATGCTGCTCGATACAATTCCGGGTCGGCGCCACCGGTGCTGGTATTCGATGTGTTCGCCCAGTCTGGACGGGGATGCCATGGCCCGGCTCGAGCAACGCCTCGGCTTTGACGTGGTGCGCGGCTCTTCGGGCCAGGGTGGGCTGCAGGCGATCGTCGATATCATTCGTGCCGTGCGCGACACGCCGGGTGCCGGCGCCTGCCTCGCCGTCGACGGCTCGCGCGGCCCGCGCGGCCGGGCCCAAGGCGGGATCATCGCGCTCGCGCAGCGGACGGGAGGTCTGGTGCTTCCGGTGACGGTGTCGGCGAGTTCAGCCTGGGTGCTGCGGAAGACGTGGGACCGCACGATGCTGGCCAAACCGTTTGCACGGGTTGAGATCGTCTTCGGCGACATGCTGGAAGTGCCGCCGAAGTTGAAGGCCCCAGAATTTGAGCGGTTGCGGGCCGAGCTTGAGGAGAGACTGGTGGCCCTGCAGGCGAAGGCCGACGCGCTGAGCGGTCGGGCTGACACCGAGCCGACGCGCGTGGCCTCGTGAGCCACCCCGGGCCGTGGAACGCCACGTCGAAGGGCGCGCGCGTCGGGGTTATGATATGCGGTTCACGATGAAGCCAACGTAAGCATTCAGAGTTGACGGGCGATCAGGTGGACCTCGGGCGCGTTGATCACACCGGTCACGGTCATGCCCGCACGCAAACCGAGGTCCTCGCACGCCGAAACGCGAGCAGCGGCCAAACGTGAAGCATGGGTTCCACATGCTTGGTCATGCCCGTATTCACCCGCTCTCTTTCAACGGTCACCGCTGGATCAATCCTCAAACGCAGGAACCGGTTCTGCACCTACCTAGGTTGAAGACCCCATTTTACGTATAGGTGAACACCCCATTTTATGAATGGTTGATCCGATATATCCTGAAAACTTCGAGTGGTATCCCCGATTATAAAAAATCCGCCAGCAGCTTCCAGCGCGCGGATTCTTTGCATTCAGGTATTCCCTCTCTTCGTCTTGGGTACACGGACGCCATCGTGGACCATCTGATCAAATAATAAATAAAATGAATACGTTAACGAATGATGTTGTGGCCAAGGTCACCCGTCGGTCCGCACTTAAAACACTCGGTATCGGCGCCCTTGGTGCCGGTTCGCTCGGTCTGATGGGGTCAAGGGCTTCGGCCGCAAGCGGTCCCCTTCAGGATGCCGCGGTTTTGAACTTCGCCCTCAATCTGGAGTACCTTGAGGCGGAATATTACAGTTATGCCGTCAGCGGCATGGGCATCGAATCCTTCGGAATCGGTGTGACCGGAGCCGGCACCCCTGGCTCCGTGACGATCAAAGCCAATCCGCAAGTGAACTTCGCGACGCCCGCATTCAAGGAGTATGCTGAAGAAATCGCGTTGGATGAGCGAAATCACGTCAAGTTCCTGCGCTCGGCGCTGGCCATGGCTGGCGTACAACCGGTTGCACGGCCGGCAATCGATCTGGAGGGATCCTTCAAGGCTGCTGCGGCGGCCGCGGGTCTGGGGGCGAACTTCGATCCGTTTGCCAACGAAGTGAACTTCCTTCTGGGCGCGTTCATTTTTGAGGATGTTGGCGTGACTGCCTTCAAAGGCGCAGCCCCTCTCATCACCAACAAGACGTACCTGGAAGCTGCTGCCGGCATTCTTGCGGTTGAGGCCTATCACGCGGGTGTTATCCGCCTGCTTCTCTACCAGCTCGGAGCCGATACTCAGGCTGCGGCCCAAGCCATCTCGGACCTCCGGGACGCCGTCGATGGCATGGATGATCGCGATCAGGGCGTCATAAAAGACGGCAAGGCGAATCTCGTGCCAACCGACGCCAACAGCATCGTCTTCAGCCGCACCCCACGCCAGGTCCTCAATATTGTCTACCTTGGCATCAATGCGGCCAACGGCGGATTCTTCCCCGCCGGTCTCAACGGGACATTCAAGTGAAAAAATCAAAACACCTCATTATGAAACCTATATATTCATGCTTGCGGCCCGTGGCGCTCCTCGCGCTCGGCCTGCTCGGCGCGAGTGCAGCTCTCGCCCAGAAGTCCGACCTTTACGGCGTAACGTTCTTTGGCAACGAGCTCATCAAGATCGATGCCTCCACCGGCGCAGGTTCGCTCGTGGCCACGTTCAGCGAGCCGATTTCCCCGTACGGCATCGCGTTTAAGGGAAGCCAGCTCTATACCTTCGACGCCACCATGGATCGCATCCGAGAAATCAATCCATCAACCGGATCGCTCATGGGATCGTTCGACATCGGCGTGGGTGATCTGCTGGGGGAGGGCGATCTTACATTCCGCGCAGATGGAATGGGCTTCCTCTCCTCCGCGCTGACGCCGGCCTTCGAAATATCCAACGATCTGTTCCGATTCGATCTGACCACCAACACTTCAGTTCGCATCGGCACGACGGACGTAACACTGGATGGCATGGCTTTCTGGGATAATACCCTCTACGCCGTTGGGCAGGAGGCCAATGCCATGCTCTATATTGTCAATCAGCAGACCGCAGGCCTCACGGCAGTCGGTCTCCTGGGACTCGAATTGAGCAGCCCGTTTGCCGGGCTGGCGTTCGGCGCGGACGGGAATCTATTTGGAGCGATCAATGACCGGCTCTATTCGATCAATAGACTCTCGGGTGTAGCGACCCAAGTGAATGCCGATGTTCTGGACTTTGGCTTCGCAAGCGTCGCGGGCCTGGCCTTTGCCCCAGGCAAGACTTCGGCAGTGCCGGAACCGGGCACCTATGAATTCGTGCTGGGGGCAGCCCTGCTCATGGGGCATTTCCTCCGGCAGAAGAAGAAATCAACGGCGGTTGGCTCATCCCAGTCAGCCTGATTGGTTAGTTTCGAACAGGTTCGCACACTTCCCACGTGCGAACCTGTATCGAAGCTGCGCACGTTTGCCGAATGAGGCGTAGCCAGCATCGGTGGAACGGAAATGGACTTGGACGCACACTGCGCCGCTATTAATGCGGGCAGCTACGTCAGTTCGCTGGTCCTCACTGACGTGGTGAGTGGATGGACCGAATGCGCGCCTGTGATGGTGAAATCGCGGTAGCTGATCGTGGAAATCCTCGGACGGCCTTCGCCAGACCCTGCCCTTCCCACTCGTCAGCCTCGGCACCGATAACGGCACGGAGTTCGTGAACGAGGGGTTGGCCGATTGATCGTGAACGCTGCATCGGGCTGACCCGTTCGCGGCCTTACCTCAAGAATGACCGGGCACGGATCGGGCGAGAACGGCGCGGTCGTCTGCCCGATGATATGCGTGCGATGCAGCATCACTTGGCCGCCATCGCTTCAAATACACATACCGTTGGGGAGCTGCAGCTCCCCTACACCCTTCTGGGTACAGTTATGTGGCATGACCGGCAACCCCGAATTATGAGACAACTACGGCGGCAATGCACGCTCACGTGAGTATCATTGCCGCCGAAATTATCCGGGACCAGCCCGCAGCCGCGAGGCGAACTTATTCAGTTTTTCGAGGCTCGGCCGCCCGGGGAATCGCTTCAACGAGCCACCGCAGGCGCACGGCCGGAAAAGGCCGCCTTCAGCTCCCCGGCGGCAAACGCGACCGCCGCCTTGGCTTCCGGCAGCACCGCGCCCATGCCGAAGAATTCGTGGGTGACACCGTCGTAATTTCGGTAGCTCACCGGCACGCCCGCCGCCTTCAGCTTCTTCGCCAACGCCTCGCCTTCGGAGCGAAGCGGGTCGATTTGCGCAGTGATCACCGTGGTCGGGGGCTGCCGGTCAAGCTTCGCACTCAGGAGGCCCAGATGCGGATTGCGAGCGTCCGCCGGCGTCGCAGCCTTTTCGAAAAACCAAGCCATCATCGCCTTGTTGAGCGGCTTGGCCTTAGCGTTCTCTATATAGGATGGTGTAGTCATATCCGACCCGGCCACGGGATAAATCAGAAGTTGGTGCACGGGTATCTTCACCCCTTGCTCGGCCGCCATCATGGAAACAGCGGCGGCGAGATTGCCGCCCGCGCTTTCTCCGGCGACGGCGATGCGCGACGGATCGCCCTTGAACTCAGCCGCATGATCCAGAGTCCACCGATAGGCGGCAAAAGCGTCCTCATGCGCCGCCGGAAACTTGTGTTCCGGACCTTGACGGTAATGCGACGAGACCACGATGGCTTTGACCGCATTGGCCAATGCACGCGGCGACGAATCGTAGGTGTCCAGATCGGCAATCACGAAGCCACCGCCGTGAAAATAGACGATCACCGGGAAAGGGCCGGAACCTTCCGGTGTATAAATGCGAATGCTGATTTTCCCCTCAGGACCGGCAATGGAGCGGTCATCTACGTCATGGACTGCCTCGGGTGCCGTCTTTTTACCCTGGGCTTTCAAGAGAGCCTTCACCGCGTCGGCTGGCGTGGGCTGCTTCCGCGCCTCCTTGGCGGTAAGTGTTTCGATCGGCTTGCCCTTGAGTTTTCCCAGTTCATCAAGGACCGCCTGCATTTCGGGCGAAGGTTGGGCCGGAGTCGACGGCGATGTGCCGGCCGGCTGGCTGAAGAGAGAGAGAGCGGGGAGCGCACACGCAAGCGTTGCGGAAACGATTTTGGACTTTGTTTTCATAGTAGGCGGTGGGCGTGACCCGGCTCGACCTATTCGAAGCGGGTTCGTCCCGTCGACTGGCTAGACCCGACGATCACCTACAGGTTCGGGTTCCGAGGCCAAAATGGGGCATTTCACCTACCCTCCCTTATCTGGGGGAACGGCAACCGGCCCGGTCGAACTCCGCCTCAACGCACCTGTAAGGTGTGGCCGTCGAACGCCAACTCCAGCTTGGGAATCACCACCGCCTTGCGGTCGCCCTGCTTGTGCACCGTGCCCGCGCGCCACGCGTCGTAGCCGGTGTCGCGCGCGGCCGCCAGCACGCCCTCGACCTGCTCGGGGGACATGTAGGCCGCGAAGCCAATTCCCATGTTAAAGGTCGCATAGGCCTCGCGCAGCGAAATCGGGCCGGCCTCCCTGAGGAACTTGAACAGGGCCGGTTCGTCGCGCACCTGGTCGATCTCGTAAACGAAGGACTCCTCGAGGCGCATGAGCTTCCGCCAACCGTGGCCGGTCACATGGGCCACGTAGTTCAAGGGGATCCCGCGGCGCTGACATTCGCGCACGAAAGCAACGTAGATGACAGAGGGCGCCAGCAAGGCTTCGCCGTAGGTGCGCGGGTCCCCGTGGCCGATCGGAGTCTGGTAACCCTGCGGCAACTTCTCCGCGATCAAGCGGCAGAGAGACAACCCGTTGGTTTGCACGCCCGACGAAGCAAGAAACACAATTGCATCCCCGTCCTTCACCTCGCCGGTGATGCGCAGGCTCTTCGGCTGGATTTTCCCGATGGCCGAACCGGCGAGCACAATCGTCCCGGCTTCAACGATGCCGCGAAGGGTGGGCGTTTCGCCCCCACCCCAGACGGCGCCGGCCTGACGGCATCCTTCGGCAAAACCGTCGACGAGGCTCTTCACCCGCTTTTCATCCGCAAACCATCCCGAATCGCCGACCGCCGCATGCATCGCCACCGAGATGGGCAGCGCGCCGCAGGTCACGAGGTCGTTGACGATCGTCGCGACGGTATCGATGGAGATCTCGCGATAGAAGCACTTGCCGGTCGCGGCGTAAACCGCATCGGCCACGAGGTTCTTGGTGCCGAGGCCTTCCTCGACATGCGCGAGGTAGTGATCCGCCGCCTCGATGAGGTAGGCGCTTTCGCCGCGCGTCGTCGCCGGCTCGGCATAACCATGGTCCGCGAGCAGCGGTGCCGTGGTGCGCGCCGCCTTCTGACACGCGCGCTTGAACGCATCGAGCTGATCGTAACGGACGCCGGAAGATTCGTAGGAAAGGGACATGGGCTCTGATTTATGATCAATAACTCCGCCCTTCGTTCTGGTCGTAGTAATTCAGGTAGGCCTGGTTCACGACGCGATAGCCACCGGGCGTGGGGTATTTGCCGGTGAAATACCAGTCACCACTGTGCGCCGGCACGGCCGCGTGCAGGTTTCCGATGGTCTGGAAAATGATCTCCACTTCGCCCTGCCACTCGATGTTCTTCGGTCGCACCAGCTCGGTGATCTTTGCGGAGATCTCCTCCGGCGTGAAGGGCTCGTAGAGCTTGCGTACATGATTGACGGCCTCGCCTTTTTCCACCGCCTCGCGGCACAGCGTGTAGACCTCCGACAGCAGGTCCGCCTTCCCCCACTCCTTGAGCAATGCAATCGCCGCCTCGAAGGCCACGAACTTGCCGAGTTCCGACATGTCGATGCCGTAGCAGTCCGGATAACGGATCTGCGGCGCGGTGGACACGATCACGATCTTGCGCGGATTGAGGCGCGCCAGAATGCGCAGGATCGAGCGACGCAGCGTCGTGCCGCGCACAATGGAATCGTCGACGCACACCAGGTTGTCGCCGGGGTGCACCGAACCATAAGTGATGTCGTAGACGTGACTCGAGAGCTGGTTGCGCATGCCCTCCTGTCCGATGAAGGTGCGAATCTTCACGTCCTTGCTCACCACTTTTTCCCCCCGCGGCCAGTTGCGCAGGATGAGGTCGTCGAGCAGGGCTTCGTTGAGCGCCCCTTCGGCCGAGGCCTTCAGGATGGCGCGCTTCACTTCGTCGCGCCGTCGCTCGCGCAACGCGGAAAGCAGGCCGTAGTACGCGACCTCGGCAGTATTCGGGACGAAACTAAAAACGGTCTTCGCCCAGTCGTTGTCGACCGCCTTGATCACTTGGTCCGACAGTCCGGCCCCGAGGGCCTTGCGCTCGCGGTAGATGTCCACGTCATTGCCGCGGGAGAAATAGATTCGCTCGAACGAACACGAGGACCGGGGCATGGGCGCCGTGAACGGCGTCGACGTCACCGTACCGCGGCGTTTGATCACCATCACGTGTCCCGGCGTGACTTCCTTCACGTCTTCGACCGCGAGGTCGAAACCCGTCATGAGTGGCGCACGCTCCGAGGCGAACGCCACGACCTCGTCGTTCTGGAAATACCAGCAGGGGCGGATGCCGGAAGGATCGCGCGCCACGAAGGCGTCGCCGTTCCCCACCATGCCGCAGAGCGCGTAACCGCCGTCCCACTTCTGCGAGGCTCGGGTGATCACCCGGGAAAGATCGAGGTCTTCGCTGATGCGATGGGAGATTTCGCCTCCCTTCAGGTCGCGCGTGCGCAGGAAGCGGAAAATATCCTCGTGCTCCTCATCGAGAAAGAACCCGATCTTCTCCAGCAGCGCCTGCGTGTCGGTCGCGATGATGGGATGCTGACCGATGGCGATGAGGCTCTCGTTGAGCTCCGCCGTGTTGGTCATGTTGAAGTTGCCGCAGAGCGCCAGGTTGCGCGTCGGCCACGGGCTGCGGCGAAAGAACGGGTGACAGGAACTGAGATTATATCCACCGCTCGTGCCGTAGCGCAGATGGCCCATGAGCAGCTCGCCGCCAAAGTCGAAGTGCTTCTTGACCGTGTCGGCAAATTCGGGATGCACGACACCGGCGGCGACGCGCTCGTTGTATTGCCCGAGCAAGACCTTGAAAATTTTGTCGAGCGGGTTGGCCTTCACGCAGCGCTCGCGAAACATGAAGGGTTCGCCGGCCGGCGTATCGAGCTTCACACAGGCCACACCCGCGCCGTCCTGGCCGCGGTTGTGCTGCTTCTCCATCAGGAGGAAGAGCTTGGTGAAACCCCAGAGAGGCGATCCGTACTTTTCCTGGTAGTACGCAAGCGGCTTCAGCAGCCGGACCATGGCGATGCCGCATTCGTGAGTGATCTTATCGGACATGGATTTGAAAGCGCGTTGCGGTAGGCAAAAGTATGTACAGCCGCCCGGGGCTCCCTCGGTCGGACGGGAGCCATGCGTGCATCAACCGGTCCCCTCCCCGTCCACCCTGCATCCCACGACCGCACCGCAACCTTGGCGGTGGTCATGCGGGAACCTCAGGTGGATGTTGAACCTCACGGGCGTCAAAAGCGTTCATTCCGTGGAGACGGTGCCATTCGTCAACGGCTTTCTCCGCACCGCTCGGTGACCCGTCGGACTGGGCGAGGCTATTGCAACGAAAGGACAACGCTCCCGACCCCGCTCCGCACCGAATTATTACTTGAGTTCGCAGAAACCGCCGAGTCGCCGATGTCCCACAGCCGCCTCACGGGCACGTTAACCCGGCTAACGCAATGCCTTCGTGAAGAAAGCACGGTCCAAGCGCCACGTGACCGTTCCGCCCCTTGACGCAGTCCATCCGATGGGAAACAACGTCGTTTTGACCATGCTCATCCTCCGTGGCGCACCCGCCCTTTCTTCTTTTCGCATCCAGAAACGGCTCGAAACCCTGGTGGCTGCCGGCATTCCGGCCCGTGCCCTGAGCGCAGAGTTCGTCCACGTCGTGGAACTTTCGGGCGAGCTGACCCCGGCGGAGCGCAGCGTGCTCGAAAAGCTGCTCACCTACGGCCCCACGCGCACGGCCAAGCCGGCCAACGGCCTGCTCCAGATCGTCGCACCACGCCCCGGCACCCTCTCACCCTGGTCCTCAAAAGCGACTGACATTGCCCAAATCTGCGGCTTGGAAAAGGTGAGGCGAATCGAACGCGTCACCGCCTTCCGCCTCGACGTCGACCTCGAGGCGCTAAAGAGCCCCGCCCCACACATCTCGCCCGCCCAGCTCGCGACCATTCGTGCCAGGCTGCACGACCGCATGACGCAGACGGTCTTCAACGACTTCGCCCATCTCGACGTGCTTTTCCGTCACGAACAGCCGCGGCAGCTGTCCAGCGTGCCCGTGCTCGCACAGGGCCGCAGCGCCCTCGTCGAGGCCAACCGCACCCTTGGCCTCGCCCTCGCCGACGATGAGATCGATTACCTCGTGAAGGCCTTCCAGGGGCTCGGCCGAGACCCCAACGACATCGAGCTCATGATGTTCGCGCAGGCGAACTCCGAGCACTGCCGTCACAAGATCTTCAATGCCACCTGGGACATCGACGGCGCCGCGCAGGACCGCTCGCTGTTCCAGATGATCAAGAACACGTATCAGCTGCACAGCGACGGCATCCTTTCCGCCTACAAGGACAACGCCGCCGTGCTGGCCGGCACCCGCGGCGGCCGTTTCTACGTCGATCCCCGCACGAACGAATACGCCGCCCACGACGAGGACATCCACCTGCTCTGCAAGGTCGAGACGCACAACCACCCCACCGCCATCTCCCCCTTCCCGGGCGCCGCCACCGGCTCCGGCGGCGAGATCCGCGACGAAGGCGCAACCGGCCGGGGCGGCAAGCCCAAGGCCGGCCTCGCCGGCTTCACGGTATCTAACCTTCGGATACCGGGCGCCGTTCAGCCGTGGGAGAAAGACCACGGCAAACCCGGCCGCATCGTCTCCGCGCTCGACATCATGATCGAGGGCCCGCTCGGCGCCGCCGCCTTCAACAACGAGTTCGGCCGCCCCGCAATCAACGGCTACTTTCGCACCTACGAAGCCGAGGTGCCCGCAGCCGTGGAGGGAAGATCCGTCGAATCCGTCGGATCGGACCGATCAGTCGGATCTTCCCTTCCCCCCCTCACGGAACTGCGCGGCTACCACAAGCCGATCATGCTCGCGGGCGGCCTCGGCAACATCAAGGCGGAGCACGTGCGCAAGGGGGCCATCAACCCCGGCGACCACCTCATCGTGCTGGGCGGCCCCGCCATGCTCATCGGCCTCGGCGGCGGCGCGGCTTCGTCGATGGCGAGCGGCTCGGGCAGCGAGGACCTCGATTTTGCCAGCGTACAGCGCGACAACCCAGAGATGGAACGACGCTGCCAGGAGGTCATCGACCGCTGCTGGGCTCTCGGCGACGCCAACCCGATCTCGTTCATCCACGACGTGGGCGCCGGTGGCGTCTCCAACGCCCTGCCCGAACTGGTCAACGACGGCGGTCGCGGCGGTCGTTTCAATCTGCGCAAGCTGCCCAACGACGAGCCAGGCATGAGCCCGCTCGAAATCTGGTGCAACGAGTCCCAAGAGCGCTACGTGCTCGCCGTCCCTCCCAATCGCATCGAGACCTTCAAGGAACTCTGCGTGCGCGAACGCTGCCCCTTCGCCATTGTTGGCGAAGCGACCGAGGAAAAGCAGCTCGTCCTCGAGGACCCGCACTTCAAGAACACGCCCATCGACCTCCCGCTCGACGTGCTGCTCGGCAAACCGCCGCGCATGCAGATCAGCGCCAAGTCCCTCGCCCGCCCGCTCGCCCCCCTCGACCTCTCGGGCGTGATGCTCGCCGATGCCGTCAAACGCGTGCTCTCCCACCCGGCCGTCGCCGACAAGACCTTCCTCATCTCCATCGGCGACCGCACGCTCGGCGGTCTCATCGCCCGCGATCAGATGGTGGGACCGTGGCAGGTGCCCGTCGCCGACTGCGGCGTGACAGCCGCCTCGTACGACGTCTACACGGGCGAGGCCATGGCCATGGGCGAACGCACGCCCGTCGCCGTCAACAACGCCGCCGCCTCCGCCCGCCTCGCCGTCGGCGAAGCCCTCACCAACCTCGCCGCGGCCCAGATCGGCGACCTCGGCAAGGTCAACCTGAGCGCCAACTGGATGGCCGCTCCGGCCGTCCCCGGCGACGCCGCCGACCTTTACGCCGCTGTCCGCGCCGTCGGCCTGGAGCTCTGCCCCGCCCTCGGCATCACCATCCCCGTCGGCAAGGACAGCATGAGCATGAGCACGGTTTGGAAGGACGCCTCCGGGGAGGAGAAGCGCGTCACCGCGCCCGTCTCGCTCGTCGTCTCCGCCTTCTCGCCCGTCGCCGACGTGCGCAAGACGCGTACGCCTCAGTTTCGACGCGACGTCGAAACTGTCCTTTTGCTGATCGACCTCGGCCGGGGGAAAAACCGCCTCGGCGGCTCGATCCTCGCCCAGGTGTATTCACAAACAGGTGACATCCCTCCGGATGTCGACAGCGCCGCGGACCTGAAGGCGTTCTGGAACCTCATCCAGGAACTGGGCCGCGACGGGAAACTGCTCGCCTACCACGACCGCTCCGACGGCGGCCTGCTCGCCACGGTGGTCGAAATGGGCTTCGCCGGCCACACCGGCGTCACGATCAACCTCCCGGAGGGGAAATCCCAAATCCCAGATTCCAAAGCCCAAATGGACGCCGCTTTCAGCACCCTCTTTTCTGAGGAACTCGGCGCCGTCCTCCAGGTCCGCACCGCCGATTTGCCTGCCGTCGACGCCGCCCTCAAGCGCCACGCCGTCGACACCTGCACGTCCCGCATCGGCACGCTCAACGACGCCCGCCGCGTCGTCATCCGCGCCGGCGGCAAGACCCTTTATGACGAAGACCTCTTCGTCCTGCGCGACCTTTGGTCCCATGTCACGCGCCGCATCCAGGCCCTGCGCGACAACCCGGCCTGCACCGAGCAGGAACACCAGCTCCGCCTTGACCGCAAGAACCCCGGCATCACTCCGAAGATCACCTTCCAGATCGAGGCCCGTACCCCGATCTCCACAGGATCGCGACCGAAGGTCGCAATCCTCCGCGAGCAGGGCGTCAACGGCGAGGTTGAGATGGCGGCGGCCTTCACCCGCGCCGGCTTCAAGGCGATCGACGTGCATATGACGGACCTGCTCTCAGGTCGCGTTTCGCTCAAGGACTTCAGCGGCCTCGCCGCCTGCGGCGGCTTCAGCTACGGCGATGTGCTCGGCGCCGGCGAAGGCTGGGCCAAAAGCGTGCTTTTTCACGAACGCACGCGCACCGAGTTCGCCGCCTTCTTCGCCCGCGCGGACGCCTTCGCCCTCGGCGTGTGCAATGGCTGCCAGATGATGAGCAACCTCAAGTCGATCATCCCCGGAGCCGACCACTGGCCGCGTTTCGTGCAGAATCTCAGCGAGCGCTACGAGTCGCGCTACGTGTCGCTTAGGATCGAATCGAGCCCGAGCGTGCTCTTCCGCGGCATGGAAGGCTCCGTGATCCCGATCGCCGTCGCCCACGGCGAAGGATTCACCGAGTTCCCTGATCCCGCCGCGTCCGCCGCGTTCAGCAAATCCGGCCTCGTTACCGCCCGTTTTGTCGACAACCACCATCAGGTGACGGAGCACTACCCGCTCAATCCGAACGGCTCGCCTCTCGGCATCACCGCGCTGACGACCACCACCGGTCGTGTCACCATCATGATGCCTCATCCCGAGCGCGTCTTTCGGTCCGCCTGCATGAGCTGGGCGCCGAAGGACTGGCCGGAGGACAGTCCCTGGATGAAGCTCTTCGCCAATGCCCGCAGTTGGGTGGGTTAGGCCTTCTTCGAAGGCATCAAGCGCCCCGGCGATGAGGTCAACCGGGGCCATGTCCCTATCGCGAATACGGGGGTTCGACCTCTGCGATCTCTGCGTCCTCCTGTGAAATCGGATCGTGATCGGACGTTCAAAACAGACATTCAATCAGGTTTTTGCAGGAGGGCGCAGAGAGCGCGAAGAAGGGGATGCAGGTCGGAGCGCCCGGTCGGGCTTCCAATTCCCAGCCAAGAAAATCCTTCATGCGCCCACCTCTTGCCAGACGGATCGGTTTGGGTACGGTCCGCCATGCTTCGTCTGTCGCGCCCGGCCGGATCCCTTCTCGCTTTTCTCGCTCTCGCCACGGCGGGCGCGGTGCACGCCGGCTTCGATCTTTCGGGGCAGCTTCCCGACTCCTTCTCGGGCAGAATCGCCACGCTCGAGCGCGAATGGCTGGAAGACCGCGCCACCGAGGTGGTCGCACGGGTGCCCGTCGAGAACGGACGTTTTTCGCTTCGCGCCGACACGGAGCCTGGCCTTTTCCGGCTGCGAGTTGGCGCCGACGAAACGACCTTTGTCGCAGGCCATGACCAGGCGCTGAAGGTCACCGTCGAGGGCAATTCCCTGCGCGTCGCGGGCGGGCGGGACCAGGACGCATTCCTCGCCTACGAAAGGGCGCGAACCGAGTCACTGGCCCGTCTCGTCCTCTCCGTCCGCCGGGCCATCGCCTCCGCCCGCGCGGCGGGCAACGACGCCGAGGTCGAGCGCCTCACCGAGGCCGAAGTCACGGGCTACCAAACGCACCGACGCGAACTGAACGACTTCGTCCTCGCAAACCTGGCCGACTCGCCCGCGTTGTATCCCTCCTCGCTCCGCTGGGATGGCGACCACCGCCTCGGAGATCTTGCCGCGACCGCACGCACGTTTGCCCAAAAGCATCCCTCGCTGGAAATCGCCCGACGCATGACGGAGCGCATCGAACGATTCGAAGCAACCGCCCTCGGCGCCACTGCACCCGATCTCTCCGGGCCGTCGCCCGACGGCAAGATGATCGCGCTGGCAGACCTGCGCGGGCGTTACGTGCTCGTGGACTTCTGGGCGTCGTGGTGTCCGCCTTGCCGCATCGAGAATCGTCACTACGTCGAGCTGTATCGAAATTATCGCGACCGCGGCTTCGAGATCCTCGCCGTGTCCGTCGACCAGAACGGCGCCGCCTGGCGGTCGGGCATCGCCGAGGACAAGGCGACGTGGCTGCACATCTCCGATCTCGCCGGCTGGAAGACGCCCTTGGCGGCGCGCTACAACGTGAGCGCCCTGCCCGCGAGCTACCTGCTTGACCCCTCCGGAAAGATCATCGCAAAGGACGCCCGCGGCGATCGTCTGACCGCCCTGCTGGTCGAGCACCTCGGCGACACTGCTCCGAGCCGGCGCTAGCGTGGCCAACTCCGAATCAGGGCCGGTCCCAAGGCGCGAAACGTCGAGAGCGGACTTCCAGCCGACACATCGGGAGGAGAAAAAAGGTTAGTCGCAGGCCGAAGAACATCTCTGCCGTCGAGACCGGCTAGATCCGGACCTGCTGCGCAGCGTGCGCCTTCAGGGCGACAATTGCCTGCTTATGATGCCCAATCTGGCTCGCGAGAAACGCACTGGAACCGTGTCGCCCAAGGTCCTCCATCCGCAGCTGCTCGATCATGTCCTCGTGCAGGATCAGAAGTTCGGCGAGCAAGCCCTCGGTTGCGATGCCGGTCGGCGAGGGAATCTGTTCTCGGCGGTCACGCATATGCGAGAGAACGGTGTTCATTTGCCTGCCGCCTGGGCCTGGAAATCCTTGGAAGGATTGAGCCTCACATAGGGTGCGGGCGATGACGGCACCGAGGGCGTACCCGCCAGTGGCCGACGTTTCGCCCGGACCATTTCCCGGCGCGCGCGGCCCGTGTCGGCCATCTGAACGACGAGCACCCACGGAGTCAGGAGGATGATGCGCACGTCCTGCCAGAGGGAGAGCTGCCGTCCGTAGAGAATGTCGAGCCGGATCATCTCGTCGAAGGTGGTCCGGTTCTTGCCCGAAACCTGCCAGAGACCAGTGAGACCCGGTACGGACACAACCCGCTCGCGCTGGTCCGGTTGAAATGCCTCGTACTCGCTCGGTATGCACGGACGTGGACCCACCAGACTCATCTCGCCCTGCAGAATATTGATGAGCTGCGGAAGCTCATCAAGCCCGGAGGCGCGCAGCAGCCAGCATCCTGGGATCAAACGCGAGTCGCGCCGCCCATCGAGTTTCTCCATGGGCGCATGCGAATTCATCAACTGGCGGAAATACTTGGCGTGTACACTCGTATCCACGCCACTATGCATCGTGCGAAATTTGTAGAGCATGAACCGTCGTCCGCCGTGCCCCACGCGCTCCTGCTTGAAAAACACCGGGCCGGGCGAGGACAGCCGCGTGATGATCGTCATCACCAGCACGCACAGGGCGAGCACGGGCATCGCGAGCGCGCAGCAGAGCAGGTCAATGCTCCGTTTCCAGGCGGGCATGCCTTCAAGTCGAGGATGTAAGGGAGTTTCGGCGGTGGCGTTCATGGCGGGAGGGTTTGAAGGGTGGTTTAGACCGATGGAACCGGGAGAAATGCTTTCACTTTGACGCAATCCTCGAGAGCCTGGTGGTCATCGTAGGATGCGTGACCAGCAGACTCGAACATTCGATCATCGGCCGGTGCGGCGAGAAGGGCCAGGGGACTGCTCGGCAGAGCCACCATGGCGGGGAGGGATTTGATTTTCATCATCGCTGCGGAGAGATTACACCCTCCACCTTACGACAGCTATGGGGCCTTTCCCGTAGTCGCGCATCGGAAACTGGCGGAGCCATCGGGGAGCCCGGAGGGAGCTGGAGTTAGCACTACACCCCATGGTAACATTGGGGACGGACGGTTAAGCTTGGGGCATGAACGCTCCTGCCGCTCACCCGGTACAGTCAACCCGGTCGTCCCGCTCTTCAACGACGGATCGCCAGCACGCCTCATGCGACGACACCGAACTGATTCGACTCTTCAACAACGGCGACGCCCTTGCCTTTGTGGAGATCGCGACGCGCTACCGCGATCGACTGTGCGCGGTCGCGTTCGGCATGTTGAAGAATCACGCCGATTCCGAGGAGATCGCCCAGGATGCCCTGCTGAGAGCCCACCGGGGCCTGGCGACGTTTCGAGGCGACTCCTCGCTCGCCACCTGGCTGCATCGCATCGCCCTGAACCTGGCGCGCAACCGGTACTGGTATTTCTTTCGGCGCCAGCGGCAAAACAGCATCTCGCTCGACTGCGCCCTCACCGAACACAGCGAGAGCACCCTCGCCAACCACGTGGCGTGCGCGGCGGCCAGTCCCGCGCGCGAAGCGGTGACCAGGGAGTTCTCCGAGCTCATTCTCGAATGTATGGATCGTCTCGATACACCCACCCGAGAGCTGCTGACCCTGCGCAACTCGCTTAATCTCTCCTACGACGAGATCGCCCGGGAGATGAACCTGAACATCGGCACGGTGAAGAGCCGGCTCGCCCGCGCCCGGGCGCGGCTGCGCGCGCTTCTCGTGGAATCCTGTCCCGACCTCCAGTCCAACGCCGAACCCGTCTCCTGGTTCGATCCGATTCGTCCCGCGGCGGGCGTTGCGGTCATCTGCGCGTGACCCCGCAACCGGAGCTGCACCCGGTTCGGGAACCACCCCTTTTCGCCAGTGTCGGCATCGTCGCCTCCATGAATACGCCTCGATGCCACGTTCTCGCTTTCGCTGGTTAAATTGGTTCGCCGCCACGTCCCGTCCCTCGCCCGCCGAGAGCGAGCCGCCGCTGCGTGCCGAATTGTTCGGCCTCGAGCAACTCAGCCGGCATGCGAAGACCCTCGCGGCGGCGCATGAGGTCATCGCGCAGGCGCAGTCGAACCAATTACTCGACCGCCTGGACGCGAACGAGGAGATTTTGCGCAACTTCAACATCGCCAGCCGCGCCGTGAGCGCCCGTCGGCGCATTACACCTGCGGCCGAGTGGCTGCTGGACAACTTTTACCTGATCGAAGAGCAGATTCAGATGGCCAGGCGGCACCTGCCGAAAGGTTATAGTCGCGAGCTCCCCTGCCTCGCACGAGGTCCGTCGATGGGATTTCCCCGGGTCTACGACATCGTCCTTGAGCTGATCTCTCACGTCGACGCCCAGGTGGACGGACGCGGTCTGAGTGCCTTTCTCGAGGCCTACCAATCGGGGGCAGTGTTAAAGCTGGGAGAACTCTGGGCCGTGCCCATCATGTTGCGGCTTGGGTTGATCGAGAACCTTCAACGCGTCACCGCCCGCCTGAGCGTCGCCCGCCGCGACAGCAATCTGGCCGACACGTGGGTGGATCGCCTCCAAGCCATGGCGGAGACCAACCCGGCGCACCTGGTGGTCGTCGTGGCCGACATGGCGAAATCGGAATTGCCGCTCTCGAGTTCGTTTGTCGCGGAGTTCTGCCAGCGCCTGTCGCGCCAAAGTCCCGTCCTCCATCTCGCACGAACCTGGCTGGAGCAGCGGCTCGGAGAGCAAGGGCTGACGATCGAGCAATTGATCCAGGTCGAAAGCCAAAGGCAGGCAGCGGACCAGGTCTCGGTCAGCCACAGCATTTCCAGCCTGCGCCTGCTGTCAGCCCTCGACTGGAAGGAGTTCGTTGAAACCCTCAGCCGCGTCGATCGAACCCTGCGGGCGGACCCCGCCGCCGTTTATGGCCGGATGGATTTCTCCACGCGGGACCGTTACCGGCACGCCGTCGAAACCCTGGCGCGTCACAGTTCGAGATCGGAAACGGAAATTGCCGAAAAAGCCCTGGCCTTCGCCGAGGCCGGAGCTGTTCGGTGCGGACGCGACGATCGTTCCGCCCATGTGGGGTATTACTTGATCGACGAGGGCCAGGCCGAACTGGAACGCGATGTCCGCGTACAATGGCCGTGGCGTCACTCGATCGAGCGCTCGATTCAACGGCGGCCCTTCGTCTTCTACGGCGGAGGTGTGACGTTACTGACCGCGATCATGACGGTCGCCTTCGGCGCGTACGCGGACGTCCTGCCCTTCCCTGCCGCGATTGTGCTGGCCGGCGCCCTCGTGGTGCTCCTGTGCACCAGCCAGCTGGCGGTTTCGTTGATGAACAGTCTGAGCATGGCGTTGGCGAAACCCCGGCTCCTTCCGCGCCTCGATTTTTCCTCGGGCATCCCGGGGGACTGCCAAACCCTCGTCGCAGTGCCGGCCATGCTCACCCATCCCGGCGCGATCGACCGGCTGCTCGAAACCGTCGAGCTCCACTATCTGTCGAACCGGGACCCCCACCTGTTTTTCGCCCTCTTGACCGACTTCACCGACGCCGACGTTGAAAGCCAGCCCGGCGACGAGGCGTTGCTCGCACGCGCAAAGTCCGGCATCGCTTTGCTCAACCGGAAGTATTCCGACCTTCCCACCGGAGCGTTCTACCTCTTCCACCGTCCGCGTCGCTGGAATGGCGGCGAACGCCGCTGGATCGGTTACGAAAGAAAGCGCGGGAAGCTCTCGGAGCTCAACGCTGTCCTGCGCGGAGAGTGCCGCGACTGTTTCTCCTCCATTATCGGGGACATGGAACGCCTGCCTTCGATCCGGTACGTCATCACGCTCGACTCCGACACGCGCATTCCTCGGGACGCCGCCCGCCAACTGGTCGGGACGATGGCGCATCGACTGAACCTGCCGGTCTTCGACGCGGTGCGAGGCGTAGTCGTATCCGGATACGGCATTCTCCAGCCTCGCGTGGCCATCAGCCTGCCGAGCGCGCGTCGCTCGTGGTTTGTGCGAATCTTCGCGGGCGACGCCGGGATCGACCCCTACACCCGGGAGGTCTCGGATGCCTATCAGGACATCTTTCACGAGGGATCCTTCGTGGGAAAGGGGATCTATGACGTCGACGCCTTTCGCCGGGCCCTCGATGGCCGCTTCCCGGACAACACAGTGCTCAGTCACGATCTTCTGGAGGCGTGCCACGCCCGATCCGGCCTGGTCAGCGACGTCGAACTCTACGAAGAATTCCCGTCACGCCACAACGTGGACACCGCCCGGCGCCACCGATGGATCCGCGGCGACTGGCAGGTTGCTCCGTGGCTTTGGTCCCGCGTGCCCACGGCCCGCTCGCCCCAGGCTTCCAATCCCCTTTCCCCGCTGTCGCAATGGAAGATCTTCGACAACCTGCGCCGAAGCCTCGTGCCGGTGGCCCTGTTCCTCGCGATCCCCGCCGGCTGGCTTCTGGCGCCGGCCCTGGGTGCCGCCGGCGTTCTGCTCGTACTCGCGGTCGTGGGAGTTCCGGCGCTGCTCGCCTCGTCATCCAGCCTCGTTCGTCGCCCAGTCCATCTTCCGTGGTCGCTCCACTTCCGCACGATCCGGCGGACCGGATACCGCCAGGTCGCACAGATTCTGCTCACCATCGCGTTTTTGCCTTACGATGCATGGGTGAGTCTCGATGCGATCGTCCGCACCCTGACCCGGATGCGGCTGACCCGCCGAAACCTGCTCGAATGGCAGACGTCCAGCGAGGCCGCGCAGACATTGCGCGTCGATCTTCTCGGGTCCTTTCGCACCCTCTGGATCGCACCGGTTTCGGCAATTCTGGGAGCGCTGCTTCTGGTCGTGCTGGAACCGGATCATCTCGCACCTGCGCTTCCGCTCATCGGACTGTGGCTGGCCGCGCCGTGGCTCTCCTGGAGGATCAGCCAGCCGTTCTCGCGCTCCGCACCGGACCTCACCCTTGCCCAAACAACGTTCCTTCGCCACACGGCCCGCCGTACCTGGCATTTCTTCGAACGCTTTGTCACCGCGGAGGAGAACTGGCTGCCTCCCGACAATTTCCAGGAAATTCCCGTTCCGACGGTCGCCCATCGGACGTCCCCAACCAACCTTGGCCTTGCACTGCTCGCCAACCTCTCGGCTTGGGATCTCGGATACCTCTCCGGCGGCGGATTGATCCGCCGGACCCGGGTTGCGCTGGCCGCCATGCAGCGGCTGGAGCGCCATCGTGGGCATTTTTATAACTGGTACGACACGCTCACCCTGCAACCGCTGCAGCCGGACTACGTCTCAAGCGTCGACAGCGGCAACCTTGCCGGTCACCTCCTTACCTTGGGCGCCGGCCTGCGGGAGCAGGCGAACGAAGCGATCTTCTCACCCCGACTCTTCCGCGGGATCGAAGATACGATCGGCATCGTGGAGTCCTTGGACCCGGAGAACGCTTTCCTTGCCCGGCTCGCAACCGTCGCCGGTCCCGCCCCCGCGTCGCTGCGCGAAGCAGGACAACGGCTCGACCAGCTCGCGGCCCACGCCAGTGCGTACGCCGAAGCCGCCGAGAATTTATCCGAAGACCTGAAGGTGTGGGCCGAGACGCTGCAGAAGACCTGTGAGGACCATCGCGATGACCTCGCATGGCTGGTGCCTTGGCATTCGCTCGGTCAGCCGCCGTCCGCAGGCGCTGGCGGCGGGGACTCGGCGACCGCGCGGCTCACCGCGGCGCTCGTTCATTGTGAGGCGAGGCCGACCCTGCAGACGATCGCGTCCATGTTCGACGAAGTCCAACCGCTCGTCCACGCCGCGTTGTTGGAGGCCGCCCTGCGCCCTGCCGACGAGCAAAGGGAGGCCAACGCCTGGCTCGCCGGGGTGTCGCGGTGCCTTAAGCTGGCGAGCAGTCGGGCCGAGGCCCGTATCCGGGAGTTGGCGACGCTGGCCCGCGAAGCCGATGGAATGGCCGTGATGGATTTCACCTTTCTCTTCAACCGGGAAAAGGCGCTCTTTTCGACGGGCTTCAACGTCGCCGAACACCGCTGCGACGCCAGTTCCTACGACCTGCTCGCCTCGGAGGCGCGGCTCTGCAGCTATGTGGCCATTGCCCTCGGCCAGATCCCGCAGGATCACTGGTTTTCGCTGGGACGCCTGCTGGTCGCCTCCCACGGCGATCCGATCCTCGTCTCTTGGAGCGGCTCGATGTTCGAGTACCTGATGCCGCTGCTGGTCATGCCGCATCACGAGAAGACGCTGCTCGCCCATACCTGCAAGGCCGTCGTCCAACAACAAATTGAATACGGCGAACTTCGCGGTGTGCCTTGGGGCATCTCCGAATCGGGCTACAACCAGACGGACGTACATCTCAATTACCAATATCGCGCCTTCGGCGTTCCCGGGCTGGGTTTGAAACGCGGCCTGGCCGACGCCCTCGTCGTCGCACCGTACGCCAGCGCCATGGCCCTGATGGTCTCGCCTGCCGCCGCGTGCCAAAACCTGGAACGGCTCGCGGCTGAAGGTCGCTCCGGCAACTTTGGCTTCTACGAGGCCGTCGATTATACGCCGGGTCATCTTCCGCCCGGCACCACCAGCACCACCGTCCGCTCTTACATGGTCCATCATCACGGGATGAGCTTGGTCGCCCTCGGCAATTTGCTTTCCACGAACTCCATGCACCACCGGTTCATGGCGTGTCCCCTGCTGAAGGCAGCCGACCTCTTGCTCGAAGAGCGGGTGCCCAAGACGGCGGCGACGGTCTTCACCGAGGATCTCACGTTGGAAGGCTCTCTCACGCTTTCCAGCGACAGCGAGAGTGTGATGCGGGTTTTCAACCACCCTCATTCCTCCACGCCTGAAGCCCACCTGCTGTCCAACGGCCGCTATCACGTCGCCATCAGCTCCGCCGGCGGAGGCTACAGCCGCTGGCAGGGACTCGCGGTCACGCGCTGGCACGAGGACTCGACCCGCGACAACGCCGGTTTATTTGTCTACCTGCGCGAGGTCGCGACCGACCAGGTCTGGTCGGTCTCCCATCAACCCACCCGCCGGAAGACGGAGAGCTACGAGGCCATCTTCACGCAATCGAGGGCGGAGTTTCGCCAGCGTCACCAGTCCATCGATACGCATACGGAGATCAGCGTGTCGCCCGAGGACGACGTCGAATTGCGCCGCATCACCCTCACCAATCGGTCGGGCCGCGTGCGCACGATTGAACTGACCAGCTATGCGGAGGTGGTCCTGGCCGCGCCCGCTGCGGACGCCGCCCATCCCGCCTTCAGCAACCTTTTCGTCCAGACCGAGCTGACCGGTCCCGGCTCCGCCCTCCTTTGCACGCGTCGCGCCCGTTCGCCGGAGGAACAACCGCCCTGGCTGCTCCATCTCATGGCCGGCGAAGGTGGCCTGGAGGGTGAAACCTCGTGCGAAACCGACCGATCGCGCTTCATCGGACGAGGGGGGGATCTCGCCTCGCCGGCCGCCTTGCGCACTCCCGGGCCTTTGTCGAACACCACCGGCTCCGTGCTCGACCCCATCATCGCCTTGCGTCGCAACGTCACCCTGGAGGCCAACGGAACCGTCGTGATCACCCTGATCACCGGTGCCACCGCCACCCGCTCCGCCGCGCTCGCCCTCGTGGAGAAATTCCAGAACGTGCGCATGGTCGACCGCGCCTTCGACCTCGCCTGGACGCACAGCCAGGTAATCCTGCGTCACCTCAGCTCCACTGAAGGAGAAGCCCAGTGGTACGGACGCCTCGCCAGTGCGTTGATCTACGCCAACCCAGCCCGTCGTCCTCATTCGGGCATCCTGTGCGCCAACCGGCGCGGACAAAGCGGGCTCTGGAGTTACGGCATATCGGGTGACGCACCCATCGTGCTTCTCCGCATCAGCGACCCGGCGAACATCGAACTGGCCCGCCAGCTCATTCAGGCCCACTCTTACTGGAGGATGAAGGGACTGAGCGTCGAACTCGTCATCCTGAACGAAGAAGTCTCGGTCTACCGTCAATCCCTGCAAGAGCAGGTGACCCAGTTGGTCGCCTCGGGCATCGAGGCGCAGATGCTGGACAAACCCGGTGGCATCTTCGTTCGCCGTCGTGATCAGGTTTCCAACGAGGATCTCGGCCTGCTGCAGGCAACGGCCCGCATCGTTCTCGACGACGACTCCGGAACCCTGGCCGAACAACTCGAACGCAGAAGCGGACGGGAAGCCTCGGTCCCAGCACTCATCACGACCCGTCAGGAGCGGGCGGGAGCCACCGCTCCCCTGCCCCCTCGCGACCTCATCTTCGACAACGGGCTGGGCGGCTTCACCCGCGACGGGCGCGAGTATGTCATCGTCCTCGAACCCGGCGAAATGACTCCGGCCCCGTGGGTCAACGTCATCGCCAATCCCCACTTCGGCACGGTCGTTTCGGAAAGCGGCTCCGCGTACACGTGGACGGAGAACGCTCACGAATTCCGCCTGACCCCGTGGAGCAACGATCCCGTGCGGGATCCATCCGGCGAGGCGCTGTACCTGCGCGACGAGCAGTCCGGCGAGTTTTGGTCGCCCACGCCCCTGCCCGCGCGCGGCACCACCCCGTACGTCATCCGCCATGGTTTCGGCTACACCGTCTTCGAGCACACGGAGCACGGCATCGAGAGCGAAGTGTGGGTCTACGTCGCGCATGACGCCGCGGTGAAATTTTCGGTCGTCAAGGTGCGGAACGTATCGGGTCGCGCCCGTCGTCTCTCCGTGACCGGTTATTGGGAATGGGTGCTGGGCGATCTTCGCGCCAAGAGTGTGTTGCACGTACAAACCGAGGTGGACCTGAAGACAGGGGCATTGCTGGCGCGCAACCCTTACAATACGGAGTTTCCCGATCGTCTCGTCTTCGTGGACGTCAATGAGCCCGAGCGGACCCTGACGGGCGACCGCAAGGAGTTCATCGGCCGCAACCGCTCGCTGCGCGAACCGGCGGCCCTCGGTCGGGCCCGCCTCTCCGGCAAGGTGGGCGCCGGACTCGACCCCTGCGGCGCCCTGCAGGTGACCTTTGATCTCGCCGAGACGCAGGAACGCGAGGTCAGCTTCCGGCTGGGCGTCGGGCGCGACCCGGCCGAAGTGCACGGGTTGATCCATCGCTTTCGCGGCAGCGAGGCCGGAGGCAACGCTTTGACGGCCGTCCAGAATTCCTGGCGCAAAACCCTGGGCGCCGTCGAGGTCGAGACTCCCGACCCGGCGGTGAACGTGATGGCAAACGGCTGGTTGCTCTACCAGACGATCAGCTGCCGGTTGTGGGGCCGCACCGGCTTCTATCAATCCGGCGGCGCCTACGGTTTCCGCGACCAGTTGCAGGACGTGATGGCGCTGGTTCATGCCGAACCGGGCCTGGCGCGCGAGCACCTGCTGCGCGCCGCCGCCCGGCAATTCAGCGAAGGCGATGTCCAGCATTGGTGGCACCCGCCGGCCGGCCGGGGCGTGCGCACGCACTTCTCCGACGACTTCCTCTGGCTTCCGTTTGTCCTGTGTCGATACGTCTCCACCGTGGGCGACCGCGGCGTGCTGGAGGAGCGCCTTCCCTTTCTGGAAGGCCGGTCCGTCAAGGCGGGAGAGGAAGCCTACTACGATCTGCCAAATCGCTCGGAGGCAACGGCGACCTTGTACGAGCACGCGCTCCGCGCCGTCACGCGCGGGCTGCGGTTCGGCGAGCACGGTTTGCCGCTGATCGGGTGCGGGGATTGGAATGATGGGATGAACCGCGTGGGCAACGAGGGCCGGGGCGAGAGCGTCTGGCTCGCGTTCTTCCTCTATGACGTGCTGCTCCAGTTCGAAACGCTGGCGCGCAGTCACGGGGATCCCGCGTTCGCCGACCGCTGCGCCACGGAGGCCCGTCAGCTGCAGCTGAACATCGAGGCCCACGCGTGGGATGGCGAATGGTACCGGCGCGCATACTTCGACAACGGCGAACCGCTGGGCTCCCACCTCAATCCGGAATGCCAGATCGACTCCCTCCCGCAAAGCTGGTCGGTGCTCAGCGGCGCGGGAGATCCCGCGCGCGCCCGCCAGGCCATGAATGCCGTGGAGCGCCGGCTCGTGCGGCGGGCGGACGGTCTCGTCCAGTTATTCGACCCCCCCTTTGACAAGTCGTCACTGGATCCCGGATACATCAAGGGCTACATCCCGGGCGTGCGCGAAAACGGCGGCCAGTACACCCACGGTGCAATCTGGACGGCAATGGCCTTCGCCCGGCTCGGGGACGGCGACCGGGCCTGGGGGCTCTTCAATCTGCTCAATCCCGTGAATCACGGTTCGAGCCCCGCGCAGATCGCCACCTACCGGGTCGAGCCCTACGTGGTGGCCGCCGACGTGTATGGCGTGCCCCCGCATACCGGTCGAGGAGGTTGGACGTGGTACACGGGCTCGGCGGGATGGATGTACCGGCTGCTGATCGAATCGCTTCTCGGCATCGAACTCGAGGGCGACTCCCTGCGAATCGTCCCTCACCTGCCGGCGGGTTGGAACACCTTCGGCGTCCGCTACCGCCACGGGGAATCCCTCTATCGCATCACGATCACCCGTTTGCCCGCGGACGACCGCGGGAAACCGAGGCTTTTGCTGAACGGGGAGGAGCTGCCGGAGGGACGGATTCCGCTTGGGACGCCGCCGGCGGAGCATTCGGTTCAACTCTGGATTGCTTAGCGGAAGCGATTCTCCCCTCGGACTGCACCAAGCCGTGGGAAAGGGCGTAGCGAGTAAGGCCGGCCGTGTCGTGGATGCCCAGTTTGTCCATGAGATGCTGGCGGTGCTTCTCCACCGTCTTGATGCTGATCCCCAGAATCGACGCCACCTGTTTGTTGGCGGAGCCCTCTGCCACCAACTGCAGGACTTCCGCCTCGCGGGCAGTCAAGTGAACGGCGTTGGGCTTGACCATGCCATTGCGATCGCGGGGCTGTTTACCCTCCTCACGCAGACGCTTGCCGATCACGGGACTCAGGAACGTGCGTCCCTGCGAGACCTCCAAAATCGCCTGCGTCAGGACTTCGGCCGACGACTGCTTCTCCAGATAGCCCGCCGCGCCGACCTCGCGCATGCGCTGCACATACTCGTCGTCGTCGTGGGCCGAAAGGATGATCACCTTCGCCGAAGGAGTCGCCGCGAGAATCTGGCGCGTCGCCTCCATGCCGTTCAAAACGGGCATGGCGATATCCATCAGGATGACGTCGGGTTTTAGAGAACGTGCGAGCGCGACCGCTTCGCGTCCCGTGCGCGCCTCTCCCACGATGCGGACATGCCCGCCGCTGGTGAGCAGGCAGCAAAGGCCCTGGCGCACCACCACGTGATCCTCGGCCACAAGGACATTGATGATTTTCGAAACAGTCATGGAAACGGTGGGAGAAGAAGGAGAAGGATGACGCAGAACCCGAAAGTTAAACCGAGGGCGATGAAGGCCGCTATGGGGTATTACCCTACCTTTGTCGCGCTGACCTGCAGGCCGGGTCCCCTGACCCGGCGTCCGTCGCTCGTGTTTCGGAGCACAAAGCGCTCTGTGGTCCGAAGGGTTTCTTCACTGCGCACTGAACGTTGCAGGCTACGCCCGATCACCGACCTCCCATGGGATCTCGGCGGTCACGATCGTGCCGAGCCCCGGTTCCGACGTGATGCCGAAGCGACCGTCCATCATCTCGACCCGCTCGCGCATCCCGAGCAGACCGAGCCGGCCGGATCGCCGGCTGGCCAGCATGCGATCGGCCGAAAACGACCGTCCATCGTCGCGCACCTCCATGAGCGCCGCGCCGGGCAGTCGTCGGATCTTTACGGATACATTTCGCGCACGGGCGTGGCGGGCGACGTTGGTCAAGGCCTCCTGAGCAACCCGGTACAACATCGTCTTGGAGGCATTCGGCAGCGTCTCGACCTCCTTGAACGCCGTGAAACAGATGCTCAACCCACTTTGCTCCGACACTTCCTCGACGTAAGACCGCAGCGCCGGGATCAGCCCGAGATCATCGAGCACCGAGGGACGCAATTCGCGCGCATAACGGCGAACCACATGAATCGACTTACTCACCAGACGCTGCGCGAGCGCCACGCGCCGCCGCAACTCGCGAGGGACCAGCGCCTCCTTCGGATTCAAGGCGGCCAAGTGTACGGTGATGCCCGTCAACACCTGCGCTATTTCATCGTGCAACTCCCGGCTGATCTTCCGTCGCTCCTCCTCCTGGGCCAGCAGGATCTGTCGGGCGAGATGCCGTCGTTGGGCGTGAAGCGTCCGCGAGGCGAGCAACAACGCGCGCTGCACCTGCTCGCTCTTTCGGAGCGACGCCTCCATCGCCCGGCGGCGGGCGATTTCTCGATTGGCCTCCTCATTTGCGAGGGCAAGCGCGGCGACGCGCTGCTGGGCCGCCTCGGCTCGTTTTAGCGCTGACACATCCATGACCGCCACCTGGCAACGGCGATCGTCGTCCTGGGCGGCATCGGTGGACACCGCATGGATGTCGGCCCAAAAGGAAGGTGATCCTTCCCGAAGCAGCCGTCCCTCCCAACTGTGCTTTCCCGGTTTCTCGAACACGATGGCAAGAAAAGCCTGGAAGGCGGTTCGGTCTCCGGCCAGGACCGATTGACGGAACCGACATTTGACCACCTCCGACCGTGGAATGCCGAGCAAGGACGCGCCGGTCAGGTTGACTTCATGAATCCGGCCTGCGCGATCGAGCGAAAAGTATCCCACCGGTGCGAACTCAAACAGGTCGGTGTACTTTTGCCGCTGGGTTTCTGATCGACTCCAGGCCTCTTGCAGCTCCGCATTCTGCATCTCCAGCTCCACCTGATGCACCTGAAATTCGTGCATCAGCCGTTGATGGGACGCATCCACACTCGCCGGTGCGGGCGATTTGGCATGGCGCACGCGCAAACTCGCCTCGGCACGGTCGCGGAGGGTGGCGTCGGGCAAGGCGGGACGGGCTTTCTTTTTCATCGCGCGTAAAGTCGGGGCAGTGATCGTTGAGACGCTTCGTCGGACGCGTTCCGGAACGCCGGCAACTGCACGCGAAAGGTGGACCCCTCCCCCACGATTGATCGTGCATCGATGGAGCCCCCGTGTTTCTCGACAATGGCGTGGCAGATCGTCAGTCCCAGCCCCATGCCTTTCTCCGCGCCCCGCTGTTTCGTCGAAAAATAAGGGTCGAAGATGCGAGGAAGCACCTCCGGAGGGATGCCCGCCCCGCCATCACTCACGGTCACGCGCACGAAGTCTCCCGCCGGCAGGCCGTGGTCGCCCGGGCGGGGGTGCGTGACGTTTTCGGCGCTGATGGCGATGACCCCTCCTTCGGGCATGGCTTCACGGGCATTGAGCACAAGGTTGCGAAACACCTGGCTCAGCTGACCCTCGTCAACACGGGCGGTCCATAGGTCCTCGGGGATCGCGAACTCCACCCGGATGCCGGAGCCGCTCACGGCCGGGCCTACGGCGTCGCGAATCAAGCCTGGCAGGCGCTGGTGACGAAGGTTCACCGGCGCCCCCTTCGCAAACGTGATGAGTTGCTGCGTGAGGCTCCGCGCCGACCACGTTTGGGCCTTGGCGTCCGCCAGCCTCGCCGCCAGCGGGCTGTCGGGCGGGGCGAGGCTCTCGGCCTGTTCCAGATTGAGCAGGATGGCCGTGAGCAGATTGTTGAAATCGTGCGCGATGCCTCCGGCGAGGATGCCGGTGGATTCCAGTTTCCCGAGCACGAAGCGATCGCGCTCAGCTTCGTTCCGGGCCGTGACATCCGTCGCCACCAGCCGGCAGAGCGCACGCGACTCGGTGGGCACCGCCTCGAGGGCGAGGGCCACTGGCGGCCGGTCCGAAACGCGCAGCGTTACTTCGCACGCCTCACCCACGCCCTCGTCAAACACCTTGCCGAGGAACGCGGCAAACCTCGGCTGATCGGCCGGCGCCAGGTGCGCCGCGAATCGCCGCTTGAGCAAACCCCCGCGGTCCATGCCGAACATCCGCGCCGCAGCGAAATTGGCCCCCAGGATCGCGCCGTCAGGACCGAGGGTCAGATAGCCCACCGGGGCAAAGTCGTAGAGATCGGTGTATTGCTCCGCCAACACCTCCATCGCAGTCCTCGCCTCCATCAACTCCGCATTCTGCAGCTCCAGTTCGATTTGATGCACCTGCAATTCGTGCACGAGCCGCCTTGCCTCGGCATCCAGATCCGCGACGCCAGGGCCGGCCGGACGATCCGCGGCCTGCGCTTCGGCGCGCCGGCGCAGCCTGGCCGGACGCAGGGGGGGCTCCGGATCGCGTTTCACGGCGGCCAAAAATGCGACCCGGCGAAGGGCATCGCGACGCTCACCGCGCGGGTTGCGGTCAATGCCATGGGTATCGGCTTCATAACTACGTTGGGATCAGCGTGACTTTGGCTTCGGGCGCGGCGTTTGGGCGACGATCCGTTTTTCCAGCTTTGCCTGATGACTGCGGAGACGGGCCTCGAGCGTCTTGGCGACCGTGATGTCGGAAAACGTGATCACGACGCCGTCGATGCGGTCGTCGAGCGTCCGGTAGGGCATGACGCGCACGGTGAACCAGCGACCGGCGGCGGATACGGCCGACTGCTCAATCGGCGTCAGCGAGTGCAGCACCGCTTTCACATCGTCGGCAAGCGAGGGATACGACAACTCGGAGACGAGGTCGGTGATGGACCGGCCGACGTCGCGGGGCATGAGCTTGATGATCTTCGCCGCCTGCGGGGTGAACCGCCGGACGTTGAGCTTGTTGTCGAGGAAGAGCGTGGCGATATCCGTGCTGTCGAGCAGGTTCTTCATGTCGTTGCCCGTCCGGACGTTCTCGTCGACCTTCGACTGCAGCTCGGCGTTGACCGTCTGCAGTTCCTCGTTGAGCGACTGCATCTCCTCCTTTGAGGTCGTCAGCTCCTCGTTGGTGGACTGCAGTTCCTCGTTGGTCGATTGCAGCTCCTCGTTGGCCGAGCGAAACTCCTCCTGCGCGGTCTGCATCTCCTCGTGGTTGTTGCGCGCCTCGTCGCGCACCCGTTGCAGCTCGCTCTTCAACTCACGGAGACGCACGCCGCGCGCCGCCGATTGTGGAACGAGGGGCGCCACCTTCGCAGGGGAAGGCCGCGGGAGCTCGGTGAAAACGATCAGGTAAAGGCCCTTCAGCGCGCGAGACTCGTCCGGACGGTAAATCGTTATGTCGAGGACGTGCTCCGCGCCATCGATCATGGCCCTCAGGCCGTGCTGCGCCACGGTTTCCTTTTCGCGCACCGCCTTCTCGAAGGCGCGAACCAGCTCGTAGCGCAGACCCTCCCGCACCATGGCGAAGAGATTCCAATTGGCCTTCCCCGCGGCCGGCTCGAGAAACTTTCCGGTGCGTCCGCTGACATAGAGGATGTCGCCCCGATCGTCGACGAGAACGGAGGGCGGGGCGTATCGCTGCAGAATCAACTGGTCGGCCGCCGATTGCAGGTTGGCGGTGGGAGGCGCCGCGTCCGGCGCGGCCGGACCGGTGGCGGGCGGGGAATTGAAGGACGAAGGGAACGCGAGAGGCGCGCCCCGCCGCGCAGAATCCGACCTCCGATAGAGCCGCAGCTTGGCATTCACCGGGTCGAACAAATCGCCGTAGCCGCCGATGGTCTCAGCGCTACCCAAAACCAGCAGACCATTCGGATTCAGGCTGTAGTGGAAGAGCGGGATCAACTTCTTCTGCACCTCAGGCAAGAGGTAGATGAGCAGGTTGCGGCAGCAAAGGATGTCCAGCTTCGTAAACGGCGGATCCATCACCAGATTCTGCGGAGCAAAGATCACCATCTCGCGAATCTCCTTTCGCACCCGGCACCCCTTCTCCTCCTTGGTAAAGAACCGGCTCAAGCGCTCCGGGGAAATCTCCGCACATTCGCTCTCGGAATAGATTCCCTGCCGCGCGCGCTCGATGCCATCGCGGTCGAGATCCGTGGCAAAGATCTGGATGGAAAACGGCACGCGGTCCTTCAAGTCCTCGACCGCTTCCTTGAAGGTGATTGCGAGTGAGTACGCCTCTTCCCCCGTGGAGCAGCCAGGGACCCACGCCCGCAAGGCACGCGCCGCGTTGCGGGTCTCGAACAGCGCGGGGATTGCGCGCAACCGCAGCTCCTCCCACACCGCCGGGTCGCGAAAGAAGTTGGTCACACCGATCAGCAGCTCGCGGTAGAGCAGATCGAGTTCCTGCGGGTTTTCCTGCAGGTAACGCACGTAGGCGGCCATCTTGTCGATCTGGTGAATGCCCATGCGGCGTTCGACTCGACGGAAGAGCGTATTGCGTTTGTAGAGGGAAAAATCCTGCCGCGTGCGTGCGCGCAGAAGAATGATGACTTTCTCCATCGCACCGTTAGCCCTCGCGTCCGGCCCCACGGCCTGACGAACGATCAGCGGCGGGTGCTGCAAGAAGGCGGAGATCCGGGCGGGAAGCTCCTCGGCCGGCGCGACGATGTCGGCCAGGCCGGACTCGATCGCGCTGTCGGGCATGCCGGCAAACTTGGCCGTGGCCGGTTCCTGCACGAGCACCAGACCGCCCTTCTCCTTGATCGCACGCAACCCCAGGGTCCCATCGGAACCCATGCCGGAGAGGATCACGCCCACGCTTTGCTCCTCCTGATCCTCTGCAAGCGACCGGAAAAAGAAATTGATCGGCAGGCGCAACCCTCGCGGAGCCGTCGGCTCAAGCAGGTGCAGGACGCCCCGGAGAATCGACAAGTTCTTGTTCGGCGGAATCACGTAGATCTGATTCGGACACACCTTGGTGCGGTCCTTCGCTTGGGTCACCTTCATGGTGGACGCACGCTGAAGGATCTCGGGCATGAGCCCTATGCGCGTCGGATCTAGGTGTTGAATGATGACGAAGGCCATGCCGCTTTCGACCGGCGTGGCGCGGATAAACTGCTCCAAGGCCTCCAGTCCACCGGCGGAAGCGCCAATTCCCACAATGGGAAACTTCGCAACGCGGGGCGATCGTGCACTCTGCGACGGTTTAACCCGGGGAACGGTTTTGGACCCGCGTCCCGCGGGGTTTTTTCGAGTCTTCATGTGGAGTTGCTCACGTGCAGCGCAGCTGGTATATCGCGCGACGTGGCTCATGGCTAGGGATTTGTCCGACCGCGCCCAAGTCAAAACGCCCATCGGATGCCGGTAGGTCTTCACCCCTCTTTTCAGACCTCCCGTTTGGATGTTAGGTTGAGGTTAGTCATGGATCCATTGCCGGTATCCACCCCATCCGTTCCTCAATCTCTCGCCGGAGGCGATCCAGGCGCTGGAGAAAGTGCGCGCGCCTCCGTGCTGGTCGTCGACGACGCTCCGGCAATCCGTGAAACCCTCGCAGCCATGCTCCGACGAGAGGGCTACGAAGTCGACACGGCCGACGACGGCATCACAGGCTGGGAGGCGTTTAGCGGCAAAGCGTATCGCCTGTTGATCACGGACTGCGCGATGCCCAACCTTTCCGGCATCGAGTTGCTTCGCCGGGTCCGCGCGGTCTCTCCCTCGCTGCCGGTCATTGTGATCTCGGGTTATGCGGTCCTGTCTGACACCGATCTCGACCGCCTGCTGCCCCCGGGCCGGTTCATACCCAAGCCCTTTCGGTTTCAGTCCGTGTTCGAAGCCATCGAACAGCTCCTGACCTCCACGTCATCGCCCTTTCCCTCGAAGACTCCGAGTAGCGGCGGCGAGGCTTTTTGCGGTCAGTCGTGAGTTCGGTGTACTCTGTGACGAAAAACGGAAGTCGGGTGGGAGAGGAATGAGCCCGGGTAGGTGTAAACCCCATAGCATTCCGTGGCTTCGCCGGGTATGCTTTTGCTCAATCATGCCTCTCTCCACGCTTGTTATCACCCTCATCGTCGTCGGCGTTCTTCTCTGGCTCGTGAACGCGTACATCCCGATGGACTCCAAGATCAAGTCCATCCTCAACATCGTCGTCGTAATCGTCGTCATCCTTTGGCTGCTCCACGGCTTCGGGATCATCGGCGACTCTGGAGCAATCAAGTTGGGTGCGCTCGTGACGACTGCGTCGGTCAGTTGACGCGTCCGCGCCAAGTCCAGCCGGTTCTGCCAGTGGAAAGCCCTCGACCGATCACGAACGCGACCTCTATCTCGCCGGGTTGAACGACGCGACAAGGTTTGAACTGCGCGCGGATCAGCTCAATAACGTCGACATGGAAATCGTACCAACCGAGGCGCGCACCTCCCAGCGTGGCAATCCCGAATACTTCACCGGCACCGTGTGGTTGGACGAAATCTCCGGACCCGCCACCTCCGCGCGCCTGAGGGCGTTCCGCGTGACCTTCGAACCCGGAGCCCGCACGGCCTGGCACCTGCATCCGCATGGTCAGGTCCTGCATATCCTCAATGGCGTCGGCTGTGTTCAACGTGCCGGTGGACCGGTGCAGACCGTGCGGCCGGGGGACACGGTGAAGTTCGAACCGGATGAACGCCACTGGCACGGCGCCGCGCCGGGTCACGCCATGATCCATCTCGCCATGCAAGAAGCCGACGCCTCCGGCAGCCACGCGACGTGGCAGGAGCACGTGTCCGACGACGAGTACCGCGGCGCCTCCGCCGCAACCGGGTAGCGAGTAGAGCCAGAGGCGCGCGGTTGTTTGGGATTCGGCCGGTGGGCACAGTGACACGAAGCCTGCAAACCGCGGAGTTTCACCACAAAGGCACAGCGACACGAACACGATCCCTCGGCTCAATGCCCCACAGTCCGAGGTCGATCTCTGCGCCCTCGGCGACCTCTTGTGAAATTCCTAATCCGTATTCGATCTTAAACTACATCGTTTTACCGAAGGCAAGGGAGCCACCGCCTATTCACGAACGGATTGAACAGGTGGGAATTTCCGCCGCCGGGCGGTGGCCCTCAACCCTTGAGCGTGGCGCAGAACTTCGCGAGGCGCGCGACGCCTTTGGCGATGATCTCGTCACTCGTCGCATAGCTCAAACGAAGGTAGCCCTCGGCGCCAAAGGCACTGCCGGGAACGGCGGCGACCTTTTCCTGATCGAGCAGGCGATTGCAAAAATCGATGTCCTTCAGGCCGAACTTCGAAATGTTCGGGAAGAGATAAAAAGCGCCTTGGGCCAGCAGGCATGAGACCCCCTCGATTTTGTTGAGCTCACCGTGCAGGAACTTCCGGCGACGATCAAAGGCGGCGAGCATCATCGTCAAGGCCGCCTGCGTCTTCTCCTTCTCCTTGAGCGCGGCGACGGCGCCGTACTGGGCGAAGGTGGTGGCGTTGGAGGTCATCTGGCTCTGCAGCTCCGAGCAGGCCTTCGCGATGGGAGGCGGGGCCACCAGCGTGCCGAGGCGCCAGCCCGTCATGGAATACGTCTTGGCAAAACCCGACACAACGATGGTCCGGGCCTCGGCGTCCTTCGAGAAGGTGGCCGGACTGAAGTGCCGGGCGCCGTCGTAGGTGAGGTGCTCGTAGATCTCGTCGGACAGAATGTAGAGATTGTGGCGCAGGGCGACCTCCACGAGAGCCTCCAACTCAGGCTTCGTGTACACCGCACCGGTCGGATTCGACGGCGAGTTGATGATTAACAGACGCGTCTTTGGCGTGATCGCCGCCTCAAGTTGGGCCGGGTTGAGCTTGAAGCCGGTGGAATCGTCGGCGAGCACGAGCTTCGGAGTGGCACCGGCGAGCTTCACCATCTCGGGATAACTCACCCAAAACGGCGCGGGGATGATCACCTCATCCCCCGGCGAGCAGATCGCAAGAATGGTGAGGTAGCAGGAAAATTTGCCGCCGGGCGAAACGACGAACTGCGACGGAGAATACTTGAGGCCGTAATCGGCAAGATACTTGTCGGCGAGGGCCTGCCGCAGCGGCTCGATGCCGGGGGTGGGCGCGTACTTCGTCTTGCCGGCTTTCAGTGCGGCAATGCACGCCTCCTTGATGTGTTCGGGCGTGTCGAAGTCGGGTTCGCCGGCGGCGAAACCACAGACGTCTTCACCAGCAGCTTGGAGGGCCTTTGCTTTGGCATCGACGGCAAGCGTCGGCGACGGCGAGACATTGCGGGCCCAGGTCGAAAGAGGCGCGGGAACTTGGTTCATGCGGAAGGAAACCGACGAAAAGGCGGCGCCTCGCGAAAAGCAAGACGGCAGCCGCCCGACTTGCGTTCAACCACCGCGTATTCACGAAAGAGCGTTGATTCGCGGTTGAACTGAATTGTCCCACCAAGGGTTCCTCAGCGCCCTCTGCGAACTCATGTAATAACTCGGGGCGGAAAAATCTCCGGTATGGGTTCGGACAAAAAAGAACCCGCTGCTCGGTCAGCCCAAAGGCTGTCGGCAGCGGGAAAGGGAATCGCCCGGAGTGAGAGGGCCGCTTAGCGGCCCTTCTTGGCGCCCGGGATCGCCAACTCGTCGAGGGCGACGCGGAGGAGCTCGCCGACGCTGACCTTCTTCTTGCGAGAGTGCTTGGAGAGCATGCCCTTCATGTCAGCCGGGAGACGGACTGAAATCTGGCGGTGATCCTCCGTCTCGGTTTCGTAGCGGTCGAAGTTGAACTTGGCGATGGCGAGGCGGACCACTTCGCTGGTGGAACCGAGGCCCAGTTTTTTCTGAGCAGTTTCAATCTTCGAGATCAGCGATACCGGCAGATCGAACGTGAGTGGGGAGGTCGTCGAGGAGGTTTTCTTTGCCATGACAGAAGTGCGGGGAGGGCCAGAGGGTGAGAGCGGAAACGTAAGGTCAGAACAAGGCTGACCACGCTTCGATGGGCAACGCAAAACTTACGCTCAATTGCGGATTGATCCGCAGGCGGTGTGTATCCGCGGAATCGTTCACCTCACTGCGGCCTGCACGATCGCGTAGGCTTCGACCGGCGACACCACCACCTGCCAGGCCTTCGCGGCGATCACCCGCTCGATCTCGCGTCCGTGCCGGATCAATACAGTCCGCACTCCCACCTCCGCCCCCGCCAGCACGTCGACATCCGCATCTCCCACGTAAAGTGTTTCGTCCGCACTCACCCCGAGGCGCGCCATGATCTCCGTGAGACCTTGTGGATGCGGTTTGTGCGTGGGCAGGTCGTCGCCGCATACCACTTCGCGCACCAAGGGGGCCAGCTGATGCTCGTCGATGATCTTTTCCGTGGAGCGCCGGTCGCGCCCGGTCCAGACTGCCAGTGAACGTCCGCGTTCGCGCAGGTCACCGAGCAGGCCTAAAGCGCCGTCGAACGGCCGGATGAGATGCCAGTTGTCCTCGCTGAAGGCGGCCATGCGCGCCAGCGCGGCCGGCACATGGGCGTCGTCCCCAATCAACTCGAGGAATGTGCTATCCGGCGGGCCCCCGAGACGCAGAAAGAGCTCGAGCTCCGACAAGGGCGGGCGAAACGGCTCCAACGCATGGGCAAACGCCCTCAGCACCATCGGCATGGAATCCACCAGGGTGCCGTCGAGATCGAACACGACGGCGCGAATCGACGCAACCTCTTTGCTCATGGGAAAATGCGCTCGATCCGGGCCGGCAGGGGGATCGTCTCCGCCAGAGCCGCCGGTACGAAAAGCCGCGGCGCCAAGGGCTGACCCACCGCCGCGCCCGTCACGCTGAACCGGGTCTTGTCGCGCGTGACCTCGTTGCGCAAGTCGATGGACTTTACGATCCATTGCTCCCCCACTTTCTTCAGATCGATCACGGTCATCGCCTTGAGCGGCCGCCCGTCCTCGCCGAGCTGCTCGGCCTGCAACATCGCCCGGTATTCAAGATCCAGGTACACACGGACGCCGGTGAGCCCGGGATGGCGCGCGGCAAAATCGGCGGGTGGATAAAGCAGGAAGGCTCGCACGGTCCGTCCGCGAACGCGCGTCACCCCTTCGAACACATAATCCGTCCAATAAAGAAACGGCATCTGCAGGTCGAAGGCCGTGACCTCCGTACCGGCGAGCGGCGCGAGCAACGCTTCGTCGCCGAGCCGGTCGACCCGATCGGGCTCCGCCACCCGCCAGGTCCAGACCGCGGGTTCGATTCCACCGCGCACCAGCCACCGTTGTTCTTGATCCAAGCTGCCCGGATTCAACACGATGCGCGAAGCGCCACCGGCCTCATCGGCTCCGCGCCAGAGCTGCCCGGCGACCCGGCGTTCCTCGCCTCGACGCGGCAGAATGCGAAAGTCGAACGTGAAGAATCCTTCGCCCGACTCCGTCAGAAGACGAAATTCCTCCAGAATGCGCCGCCCCGTTTCCTGGTCCGGCGGCGTCGTCTGCGCATAGCGCGGCAAGGGCCGGTTGCCCTTTTGCTGCGCCCACGCGGGACTGCTCAGAAAAAAACAAAGGCAGGCCGCCGAAGCTGCCTGCCTGAGAAAGACCTTCGTCCGGTGGGACGCCCGAATCACGTGATCAAGGCTGCGCGGGGGCAGCGGACTCGGGGGCCGGGGGGGTGACGAGCGGCGTTTCGACCCTTGGGGCGGTGGCATCGGTCGCAGGCGCCGGGAGGGCGGGAACGTCGATGCTCGGCAGGGCGCCGCCCGAGGCCGAGGCATGGGAACGCTGGTAGATGTGACCGAGATAAAGGAGGAAGCTCAGCAGAAAAAACGCGATCGCAGCCCGGATCGTGGCGGTCGTGAGCACATTGCCTGTCTCGGCTCCAAAGGTCGCTTCCGTCACACCGCCGCCCATCGCCGCACCGACGCCACCGTCGTTCTTCGCCTTCTGGGCGAGCACAACCAGCACCATGAAGATCGAGACGAGAATGAGGACAAACGTGGAGATGCCGATGAGGATGCTCATGTGATGGGAAAGGTTTAACTGAGCAGAGGGCTCCGAGGCTTGTCAATGCCCGGAGTACCGTCCGTTTCCTCGGCCGCAAAGATCGCTTCGTAGCCTTCCCGGTAGGTCGGATATCGCGGTCGCCAGCCCAACACGGCCTTTAGCCGATCATTGGCAATCACGCGGTCCGGCGTAACGCGCCGGCGCCCGGAGGCCGCGAGGCCAGAGAATTCCGGCATCGCCACCCCCAGCCGTGAGGCCAGCCACGCCACGATCTCCGCCTTGGGTGCGGCTCCCTCATCCGCCACGTTGAACACGCTGCCTTCGACGGACGCCGGCGCACTCAGTGCCTGCACCATCGCCTCAACGATGTCGTCACGATGAATCAGATTGAGCCGATAGTCGCCCACGCCGGGCAGTGGTCCGGATCCACCTCGCAGTTGATCCAGAAGATGATGACGGCCGGGCCCGTAGATGCCCGCCAGCCTCAGGATAATTGCACGCCCGGGCCAGGTGCGGGCAAGGGCTTCCGCTTCGAGCAGGACCGCCGCCGTGCCTTCCGCCCCCTCGGTCGCCATCTCCTCCCCCACCCGCACGCCTCCATCCTGCGAATACACGGACGTGCTGCCCGTGTAGACCAACGTCCCAGGCGTGCTCGTCGCGCCAGCCCACCTGAGGATCGAGCGAAGGCCCTTCACATAACTGTGACGATAGCCCTCCGGCCCGCCACCTCCCGAACTGACGCAATTGACCACCAAAGACGCGTCGGCCGGTACGCGCGCATGCCAGTCGGACGAAGCTAGATCAGCCACAACGGTTTCGATCCCGTCCGCGGCCATCGCCGCCGCCTTCGCCGGGTTGCGCGTCAGCGCCCAGACCCGCGCACCGTTCGCCGCCGCCGTCCGCGCCAGCGTCGAGCCGACGTAGCCGGCGCCAAACACGACAAGGGATTTGCCGTCGAAAAAACCGTGTGCATCCGTGCTCATTCGTGATTAACACCCCACCATGGCCACCGTCCTCCTGATTTTGCCAGAGGGTTTTGAAGAGATCGAAGCCATCACCCCCATCGACCTGCTGCGGCGGGCCGGGATGGACGTCACCGTCGCCGCTCTCGGGGAGACGATCCACGTCACGGGACGCAATCGGATCACCGTCCACGCGGACACGACTCTCGGCGCCCTCGCGCCCGAACGCAGTTTTGACCTGTTGATCCTACCCGGCGGACCGGGCGTGACCCACCTGCGCGCCGATCCGCGGGTGCGCGCCCGCGTGCTCGCCCAAACCGCCGGCCCCGGCTGGCTCGCCGCCATCTGCGCCGCGCCCACGGTGTTGCACGACGCCGGCCTGCTCGGCGGAAGACGCTACACCGCGCATCCCTCCGTGGCGGGCGAGTTGCACGACATCCTGACCGACGAAGCGGTCGTGGTGGACGAGCGCCTGATCACCTCCTGCGGGGCGGGCACCGCCTTTGCCTTCGGTCTCGCGCTCATCGAACACCTGGCCGGGCCCGCCAAGGCCCGCGAAATCGCGGCTTCGGTGTGCGTCTGAGCCCCGCGTACTTGTCATGAAAAAACCCTACGATCTCGTGGTTATCGGCGGCGGCTCGGCCGGTTTCAACGCGGCCCGCGTCGCCGCCGACCTCGGCAAGCGGGTCGCCATCGTCGACGGGGCGCGCGTCCTCGGCGGACTTTGCATCCTGCGCGGCTGCATGCCGTCCAAGACGCTTCTCTACAGCACGGACGTGCTGCACCTCGCGAAGAAAGGGTCCGTATTCGGTCTGAAGATACCCTCGGCCGCCGCGGACATGAAGGCGCTGCATCGACGCAAACTCCGCCTCATCGGGGAATTCGCCGAGTACCGCCTGAAGGCGATGAACTCCGGGCGCTACGACCTCCACCGGGCTCGCGCCCGTTTCGTCGACGAGAACACCCTCGAACTCTCGAACGGCGATCAGCTGCGCGGCCGGCGCTTTCTCATCGCCACGGGCTCCAAGGTCAGCGTTCCGCCCGTGCCCGGGCTGGCCGAAACACCCTTCTGGACGAGCGACGAGGTGCTCGACCTCGATTTCGTTCCGGAGAGCGTGATCGTGCTCGGCGGCGGCATCGTCGCCTGCGAGATGGCGCAGTTCCTCCGACGCATCGGCAGCCGGGTCGTGTTGATCCAACGCAGCAAGAACATCCTGAGCGACCACTCCGACGAGGCCAGCGAGGTGATCCAGCAGGCGTTCCGTGACGATGGCATCGATCTGCACACCGACACCAAGATCCACGCGATCAAGAGCGGCCCGCATGGCGTGACGGTCACGTTCGCCAGCAACGGGAAAAAAATCTCCCGGCGTGCGCGGCATCTGTTCAACGCCCTCGGTCGCGAGCCGAACCTCGAGGGCCTCCACCTCGATGCAGCCGGGATCAACGTCACGGACGAAGGCCGGGTCGCGGTGAATCGCTGGCAGCAAACCAGCCAGCGCCACATTTACGCCGGCGGCGACGTCTGCGGCCCGCACGACATCGTGCACCTAGCGGTCGCCCAAGGCGAACTGGCCGCACGGCACGCGTTCGGCGTTAAAGGGGTCAAACCCATCGACTACAACCTGCTGCTCAACGTCGTCTTCACCGATCCTCCGCTCGCCACCATCGGGCGCCAGGAACGGGAGCTCGATGCGGAGAAGGTTCCGTACGTGTCGGCGAGTTACCCGTTCAGCGATCACGGGAAATCCATCCTCATGGACGCCAACTACGGCTACGTGAAGGTCATCGCCGAACCCAAACGCGGCCGCATTCTCGGCGCCGAGATCGTCGGACATGATGGCTCCGAGTTGATCCACTGCTTCAGCGGCCCGCTCGCAATGAAAGCCACCGTCTTCGACCTGCTCCGGGCCCCGTGGTACCATCCGACGCTGGCCGAGATCCTCACCTATCCGCTGGAAGAACTCGCGGAGAAATGTTCCGCGCCGCGAACATCGAACGCCCAACGCCGAACCTCGAACATCCCATGAGCGATAGGAGGGAGCGTGATCGAATTCTTTCTCGTTCTCGTAATCGTTCTCGTTCTCTTCCCGGACCCTTCTGCGGAATTCGGTCATCCTCAACACACTCCGCAGCGGTTTCGGAAGCCGGGCTGGGGCCCGGCGCTCCCTCCCCCGAAGCGCCTCACTCCTCCAGCTCGACGTTCCAGTAGGCCAGATCGAGGAAGTCTTTCCACCGCTCGCGGTCCCTGTTGCCAAGGACGAGCGTGATGACCGGACGCCACTTGGGCCGGACAGGCTTGCGAATGAGCCGCATGTGCGCCTCGTGGGGCAGCCGGTTGGCCTTCCGGGAGTTGCAGCGAATGCACGAGCATACAATGTTCTCCCACGTGGTCTTGCCTCCGCGATCCCGCGGGATGATGTGGTCGAGATTGAGGTCCTCGCGCTCGAAAGGTTGCCCGCAGTACTGGCAGGTCTCCTTGTCGCGCTCGAAGACGTTGTTGCGGGTGAGCTTGAGTTCCTTGCAGGGCAACTTGTCGAACCACGTCAGCAGGATCACGCGTGGCAGACGGATGACGGTGCGCGGCGTGTGCACGGCCTCCAACTCGTCGAGCGGCGGGTTGCCCTTCGAAAAATCCATCCAATCCATCAGCGAAAAGACCCGGAAGTCGTCCGCCTGGTGATGGATGACGGAAGCATGGCCCCGCGCCAGCAGCGCGAAGGCACGACGGGCGCCGATCACGTTAACCGCCTGCCACAGGCGGTTGAGAACCAGCACGGGTTGATCTAGCACGGCCTCCATAACGGGGCTTCGACGTAGTCGTGAGGCGGAGACGTGTCAAGTGGCGCGGTGTGACAATGCCGTGGCGGACGATCAAAACGCCTGACCTGGCCCCGACCTGACTGTATGAAGATGCGGCGGCACTTTTGCCGCCGATTGGACATGCGGACGGCCCGTGGATGCCGCAAAGGGCGGCTGGGGACAGCCGCCGCTACACCCATCACCCAAACCCGGCGGCAGGAGTGCCGCCGCTCCTTTAATCCGCCTCGCGGTGAGCGTCCGTCGCGGGCGCGGGCTCAAGGGAGATCCCCTTCACCCGGACGCCCGCGAGCTTGGCGAGCACCTCGTCGGCATGCGCCTCGACGACGTCGACGAGGGTGTGGCGTTGATGCAGATCAATCGCCCCGACGATGTCGGCCGGCAGCCGGGTGACCCCGGCGATTTTTCCCACAATATCGGCCGGCGTGACGAGTTGCTTGCGGCCCACATTGAGGAAGACGGTGACAAACCCCGGCTCACGCCCTGTCCGGCCCGAGCGTTCGTACTTGTTCTTCCGCGACGGCTGCGGCCGGTCGTCGGCACCCGCGGTGGAAGCCGGCGGCGGGGTTGCAGGCGCGCTCCGTTTCTCGACCCACGCAGGCGCGGCCGGCCGGGCGACGGGCTCCGGCACCGGGGCCGCTGGAGGGGGCGTGGCGGGAGGCGTGGCGGGAGGCGTAGCCGCACCCTGCATCAAATGGATCAGCGCCGAGATAACGTCCGTGCTCGCGTAGCCTTGCTCCAGCAGCCGGTCGACAATCCGGTCCTGCTTGCGGTACTCGCCGGCCTCGAGGGTCGTGCGGAGTTTCTCGAAGAACACGTTCTCGCGCGCCTCCTCGACTTGATCGAGCGACGGCACCTTTTCGCGGCGGATCTTGAGCTGCGCGAAGCGCACCATCGATTGCAGTTTGTAAAGTTCGCGTCCCGAAACGAAGGTGTAGGCCCGGCCGGATTTTCCGGCGCGGCCGGTTCGTCCGATGCGATGGGTGTAGTCCTCGGCGTCGTTGGGCAGGTCGAAATTGAACACGACCTCCAGGTCGTCGACGTCGAGTCCGCGCGCCGCGACATCCGTTGCGATCAGAAACTCGAAACCCCGGCGGCGGAACTTGTCCATCACGCGCGTGCGCTGCGCCTGGGTGATGTCACCGTGCAGCCGGTCCGTGGAGTACCCGCGGGCGTGCAGGTGCTCGTCGAGTTCGTCGACCATCAGCTTCGTGCTGCAGAAGACGATGCCGTAGCGAAAATCGTGGATGTCGATCAAACGCGTGAGCACCTCGATCTTCGAACGGCGGTCCACTTCGAAATACACTTGATCGACCTGCGGGGCATTCTGCGCCTGCGACTCGATTTTGATCCACTCGGGATCGTGACTGTACCGCTTGATCAGCTCTTGAATCACCCGCGGCATCGTGGCGGAGAAGAACAGAAGCTGCCGTTGCTCGGGGACGGCGGAAAGGATCTTCTCGATGTCGTCGCGGAACCCCATGTCGAGCATGCGATCGGCCTCGTCGAGCACGACCATCTTCAAACCATCGAGCTTGAGCGTACCCCGATCCATGTGGTCCATCACGCGACCGGGCGTGCCGATCACCACCTGGGTGCCGGCGGCCAGCGCGCGGAACTGCCGTTCGTAGGATTGGCCACCATAAATCGGCACCGCATGCACGCCCCGTTTGAAGAACGCGAGCTTCGCCATCTCTTCCGCCACTTGGATCGCGAGTTCGCGCGTCGGGCAGAGGATCAGCACCTGCACCTGGCGCCGGGCGGCGTCGACCTTCTCGATCGCGGGCAGACCGAACGCGGCCGTCTTGCCCGAACCCGTCGAGGACTGGCCCACGACGTCGCGACCCGAGAGCAGGACGGGAATGACCGCCGTCTGGATGGGCGAAGCCTCCTCAAAGCCCATCTTGTCCACGGCCTTCAGCAGCTCCGGTGACAACCCCAATTCGGCAAAACGACGTTTTTCCATCCCCCTCACCATGCCTGTCGCACGACAAATGAAGAGCCCAAAATCAACCCGACGAGCAGCGCCTCTTCACGGGGACACTTAGCAGGAGCACGCGGAGGCTGCGGAGAGAGGCCCGTGCCCGCACGTGGATAGTTGATGGTGGATAGGGGTTATCGGCGTCTGATCGGCGGCTGGTCCCGGGTCAATGCCGTGATCTCGGCGGTAAACCCCGGGTAACGCTCGATCAAGGTTGCCCGGTCGCCGAGTTCGAAATCATCCCACGTGAACTCGGGCGTAACCACGCAGCTCACCAAGGCCCAGCGTCCTCCCGCAAGGAGGCGCGTACCCTGCCAGTCAGGGTGAGACCCGTAGCCCACCTGCATTAACTATATCTGTTGTGAGGACGTCCTACCTGCTTCTGATGCTTTTGACCGCGGTGGTCTCCACCGGGCAGACCATCGTGGGCTTCGATCTGACTCGCGGAGGCTCCTACAATCTTCAGGCGCAAACCGGCGTGCGCAACGCGATCACCGACGTTCTGCCGGGCGCCTCCTTCTCCTACACGTCGAACCTCACCAGCGATCTGCTCGGCAACGCCCTGGGTGTCGTCATCATTCTGCTCGGATCCGGCGCCGCCGGCGCGCTCGGCCGGCTCGGCGAAAAAAGAATTGTGTGCAGGCAGGACCACCGGCTCGCCGAAGCCGAGCAAGGCGGCCGTTACGCGGCAGCGGCACCACTCACCAAATGCGGCGCGCCCCTTCCGGGGAAAAGACCACCCGCGACGGAATGCGATCGGTGGGCGCGAACACTTCATCGACGGTGACGGAGGTCTCGCGGGCATCCGTCGCGATGAACCGCACGCGGACCATCGTCTGCCCTCGAAAGAAGCCGCGCGAAGTCCCAGCCACCGTGATTGAAAACGGTGTCTTTCCGACCGGCACGCCATCGATCACCACCGTCGCACCGGACGGGGACGACTCGATCAGGACAACCTTCTCTCCCGGCGCCGCCACCGGAAGATCGTCGGTCAATTTCGGCGTCTCGGGCTCGGGTGCCGGCTCGGTGGTCACGCGAGGCACGTGCGACTGAGGGCGCGGCGATTCTGTTGCCGTGGAACGGGGCGCAACCACCTTCACCTCCGGCGCCTCAACCTTTTCATGCACCGTGGGTGGCGGCACGGGGTTTGCAACCGGCGGAGGCACACTTGCACAACCCGCCAGCGCCAGGATCGCCATAACCGTCAATAACCGTTTCATGCGCATTTGCAGCATGGTGCAGTCGCGCGCGCCGATTCAATCCCGGACTCGTCCACGTCGCGTCTTGATGTCGGCGCGGTTGCGTTTTCCGGCCACCAGCCGGGCCTTTTGCGCCGCACTGCGCCTTCGGTTGCGACGGCGCGCGCGCTCGCGTTCATCGCGGACGGCCGCGATCGCAAGCCTCTGGCGCAACTCCAGCTTTTCGCACAGCTCCGTCCACGCGAGCTCGCGGTTCTGCGCCTGCGAGCGTTCCCGCTGGCACCGCACCTCCACCCCGGTCGGCTCGTGTCGCAGCCACACCGTCGAGGAGGTCTTGTTGATCTTCTGCCCGCCCGGCCCGGAGCCGCGCACGAAGCGCTCGACGACATCCTGCGCCTGGACGCCCACCGCGGCGAGGCGTTGCTCGATTTGGGTTGGTAAATCCATGTTGCACGCCGTTCTGTCAGCGAAACACTTTGGGCGCAAGCGAGTCATCACATGCCGGCGGTGCCGGAAATCCCAAATCCCAATGCTCACATCCCAAACACCCGCCGGCCTGCGGCGCTTTCGATCTTTTGCGTTTGTGATTCCCGCCCGCGTTCGGCTTACACCGTCTTATTATTCACCCGTGAGGCCCTGAGGCCTTCTTCTCTCTTTCCCACGCTCCTCTACGCATGATCACTGGTCCCTTCTGGTCCCAAAAACTTCGCGACGAAATCGGCAAGGCTGTGATCGGTCAGGACGACGTCATCGAACGTCTCCTGGTCGCGCTGCTCGCCAATGGCCATGTGCTGCTGGAGGGCATGCCCGGCCTGGCCAAGACGCTCCTGATCAAATCGCTCGGCACCGCCCTCGGCGTGCAGTTCGAACGCATCCAGTTCACGCCGGACCTGCTGCCGAGTGACGTCGTCGGCACGATGATCTTCCAGCCGAAATCGGGCGAGTTCACCTCCCACCGCGGCCCGATCTTCGCCAACCTCGTTCTGGCGGACGAAATCAACCGCGCCCCGGCCAAGGTGCAGAGCGCGCTGCTGGAAGCCATGCAGGAACGCCAGGTCACGATCGGCGGGCAAACCCATCCTCTACCTAAACCGTTCTTCGTGATGGCCACGCAGAACCCGATCGAACAGGAGGGCACCTACCCGCTGCCCGAAGCGCAGGTGGACCGTTTCCTCTTCAAACTGCTCGTCAACTATCCCTCTCTGGAAGAAGAGCAGTTGATGATGCAGCGCTGGGGCCAGGTCACCAAATCCCCCGCCCTCGTTCCCGTCTCAAGCGGCGAAGAACTGCTCGATCTGCGCCATGCCATCGATCGCATCCATCTCGCGCCTGCGGTTGAGTCTTACATCCTGGCGGTCGTGCGCGGCACGCGTTCGCTCACCACGCCGGACAGCAAGGGTTACAAGCTGCTCAACTTCGGCGCCTCGCCGCGCGCCTCGCTTTCCCTCTATCAAGCCGGTCGTGCGCTCGCCTGGCTGCGCGGGCTCGACTACGTCAGCCCAGCGATCCTGCAAGATGTCGCCACCGACATTCTCCGTCATCGCATCGGCCTCACCTACGAAGCGGAAGCCGCTTCGCAAACGGCTGACTCCATCATCGCCCAAGTGCTCGATAAGACACCCGTGCCGGCCGGCGCGTAACGCGTCCCGCCCTTTCGCCCGTGGAAATTCCCGGTATCTTGGCAGCGATGACGATTCAAGCATTCGGACCGGTCGAACGGCCGGCGGAGCTCACAACCACGAGCACGCAAGACGCGACCTCGCACCCGTGAGCAGCCCCGGTCAACTCGCCACCTCCACCTCGCTGACGATCCTTCGCCAGCTCGAGTGGCGTGTGCGCCATGCGGTCGAAAACGTGCTCAACGGCGAGTATCGTTCGGCGTTTCGCGGACGCGGGATGGAGTTTGACCAGGTGGTGAAGTACGAGTTCGGCGACGACATCCGCGACATCGATTGGAATGTCACCGCCCGTCTCGGCGAACCCTACCGGAAGAAATTTGTCGAGGAGCGCGAGATCACCTTCCTCGTGCTGTTCGAAGACACCCCCAGCCTGCAATTCGGCTCAGGCTCGCTGACCAAGCGCGAGGCGCTGCTCGAGTTGGCCGGACTGGTGATGATGCTCGGCGCCGTCAATCGCGACCGCGTCGGCTTCGTGCACGCCTCGACGGGCGGCTACACGTTTCACGAGCCGGTCCGGGGACGTGGCCAGATCATGCACGCCGCCGCGTCGCTCGTCGGCGCGCCCGCCCCCGCCCTCACCGCCCAGGGCGATCACCCGGCCGAGATTCCGTGGCGCCTGCTCGCGAAAGCCGCCCCCAAACACAGCATTCTGATCTGGCTCGGCGACTTCGCCCCGCGCGCGATGCCGGAGGGGTGGACGGTGTTGCGCCGTCGTTATCAAACGATGGGTTTTCGCGTCGACGATCCTTGGGAACGCGAGTTGCCCTCGGGCGAACGCTTTGCCGCGTACGACCCGCTGGCCGGACGACTGGTGACGCTCGACGGATCTGCCGCCGAACGCGCCGCCCACGCCGCATGGCGCGAGTCGCGCGTGCAGGCCTGGCAGGAACTTTTTCCCGATCCCTTCAGCCGCCTGCACGTCGGCACCGACGAGAACCGCCTCGATGCGCTCGTCAGTTTTTTCCACAAGCGCATGCGTGCGCAGCGTTGAGCCATGGGACCCTACGCCTTCAAAGATCCTCTTTGGTTCCTCCTGCTGCTCGCGATCCCGCTGATCGCGTGGTTGCGCGGTCGGCGCCGGGTGCCCGTGCTGCTCGTCCCGTTCGCCGCCGCCTGGCACCGGCCGAGTCTGGCGCAGGCTTCGCACTGGCCCGCCGCCCTCGCCGGACTCGGTCTGGTCCTGCTCGTCATCGCGCTCGCCCGGCCGCAGCACATCGAGGACAAGCGCGAGGTGCGCTCGGAGGGTTACGACATTCTGCTCTCGATCGATCTCTCCGGCTCGATGCTCGCGGAGGATTACGAGCGCGGCGGTCAGCGCATGAACCGGCTCCAGGCGATCAAGCCTGTGATCCAGGCCTTCATCAACAACCGCCCGAGCGACCGCATCGGCATCGTGGTTTTTTCGGGCCGGGCCTACACGCTCGCGCCGTTGACCTTCGATCACGACTGGCTCGGCCGCCAGGTCGAACGGTTGAAAATCGGGCTCATCGAGGATGGGACCGCAATCGGCGACGGGCTGGGCGTGGCCCTGACCCGCCTGACCCAAACCGGTCGAATCGACGCTGCAGGACGCAAGGGAGCGTTTGTCATCCTGCTCACCGACGGCGCCAACAATCGCGGCTCCCTCACGCCCCAGCAGGCCACGGCCATCGCCAGGAGCCGCAGCATTCCCGTGTACACCATCGGCGCCGGGCGCGACGGCATGGTGCCGTTTCCGGTCTTTGACGACGCCGGCCGGATCATCACCTACCGACGGCTCCAATCCGACCTCGACGAAGGGGCGCTCCGTCTCATCGCGCGCGAAACCGGTGGGCGTTACTTCCGCGCCGACGACGAGCGCACGATCACCGAGGCCTTCCGCGCCATCGATCAGGCCCAGAAAATCGAGTTTCAGGCCAAGTCCTACCTGATCGCTTCCGAACTGTTTCCGTGGCTCGCGCTTCCCGGAGCATTTTGCCTGGTGCTCGGTGCGGTCGTCGCCCGTTCCGCCAGTGCCAGGGAGGTTTACGCATGAGCTTTTACTGGCCCGCCGCTTTCTGGTTCCTCCTGCTGCCGGTCGCCTTGGTGGCCTTCGACCTCTCGCGCCGCCGACGGGCCGCTCAAGCGATCCATCCCAAGATCGTGCGCGCCGAAGCGAATCACCAAACCCTCGTCCTCACCGAGGCGAGACCGTCACTGCGCCGGATCGGACGTCTTCGCTGGCGGCTCGCACTCGGCCTTGCGCTGGCCGTCGTTGCCCTCGCCCGTCCGCAATGGGGCCGCACCGAGGAGCCCGTGTTCGATCAGGCGCGCGAGGTCCTCATCGCCGTCGATCTGTCGCGCTCGATGCTCGCCGAGGACGTGAAGCCTTCGCGCCTCGCGCGAGCGAAGCTGCTCATCACCAGCCTGCTCGAACGCCTCGAGGGCGAACGGGTCGGCCTGATCGTCTTCGCCGGCACCTCCTTTCTGCAGAGTCCGCTCAGCGCGGACTACGAGATCCTGCGCGAATTTCTGCCGGCGCTCGATCCCGGATATCTCCCTGAAGGCGGCACCAATTTCAAGGCGCTGCTCGAAACCGCGCTCAACGCCTTCGCCGCCACCTCCACCGCTGATCGCTACCTGATCGTTCTCAGCGACGGCGAAGCCCAGACCGACGATTGGACGACCGTGGTGCCCACGGTCGTCGAGCGCGGCGTGCGCGTCATCAGCCTGGGCATCGGCACGGAGAGCGGCGCGATGATTCCCGACGGCGAAGGTTCGTTTGTGAAGGACGAACGCGGCGCAGTCGTCATGACCCGCCTTCAATCGAACACCCTGCAGGACCTCGCACAGCGCAGCAACGGCGTGTACACCGATGCGAGCCAGTGGGTGGATCTCGCCGCTCTCCTCCGCCAGACGGTCGAGACCGGTCGCGCCGGGGAATTTCGCGAGGCGGGCCGTGCCCGCCTCGCCGAACGGTATCAATGGGCGCTCGCCCCGGCCGTGCTGTTGTTGTTGTGGAGTTTTTTGCGGGAATTTCCCGTTCACCCTCGTTCCAAATCCGTGCAACTCACTCCGGCCCCTCCGCAGCCCCGCCGCACCGCCACCCCCGTCGCCTCCGCGCTCGTCCTGCTCTTCGCTCTCGAAACCGCGAGCCCGTCGTCCCTCCGCGCCGCCGAGCCGAAGTCGCCCCCCACCGAGGCGATCGCTGCGCCACTCTCCGCCTTGGTCGGACAGCTGGCCGCGCGCGAACAACTCGCCGCCCGCGACTACGCGGACCTCGCCCGCACCACCCTGACCTACGGCCAGCGCGTGAAGGAGGTTGGACAACCGGTCCCAGCCGGACCGATCCGCGATGGACTCGCCGCCACCGCAGCCGGCGTGGCACTCGATCGTCAAGCGACCGATTGGGCCCAGCTGGAACGCGACCTGAACGCCCTGCTCGATCAACCGGACCCACCGCCGCAAGAGCCGCCACCGCAGGACGAAAACCCGGACAACGAAAAACAGGACGGAGAGAACGGCCAGGGCGAATCCAAGGAAGGCGAAGAAGGCAAAGAATCCTCCAAGGACTCCTCCAGCGATTCCGGCCAGCAACAAGCGCCGGGCGAGGAGGGCAAGGAAGGCGAAAGCCCCACGCCGCCGCCGCAAGCCGGTCAATCCGCCTTCGGCGATCCCCAGGAACAGCCGACCGCCCCACCGTCGCAGAGCGGCGACACGCAGCAGATCGGTGGACAGCCCGACCGGCAGATCGAGGCCGCCGGCAACCCCGAACTCACCATCCCTCTCCAGAAATTGGAACAACTGCGCAACCAGGACGCCCCCGCCCGCCTTTATCAGCTCATGCAAGATCCGAAAGGTCAGCCCACCACCAAGGGCCGCGATTGGTAACATGATACGACGTCTCGTCCTTCCTCTCTTCCTGCTCGTCATCGCCCTCTCGGGCGCGCCTTCAGCGTACGCGCAGTCCGTGCGCTGGGAACCCTCCGGCGGCACGCTCGCCGTCGGCCAGACGACCGAACTCAGTCTTATCTTCGTCGACTGCGAACCCACGGGCGACGTCACCCTGCCCGCCCTCCAAGGCATCACCGTCGGCCGGCCCAACCGCGGCGAACAAAGCTCGTTCAACATCGTGAACGGCCAGGCGAGCCGCACGCGCACGGTCTATCTCACCTACTCCATTTTGCCGACGGCCAAGGCGCCGCTTCAGGTACCGACATTCACGGTGCAGACCGACAAGGGCGCGCTGGCGGTGCCGGCCGTGTCCTTTCAGGTCGGCGACGCCACCGTTGGAGGCACGTCCATGCCGCTTGAGTCCGCCGCCAACTCACGCCTGACGGTCGGCGAAGGCACCGCCTGGGCCGGCCAGGTGCTGCCGGTCACTTACACGCTCAGCGTCACGAACCGTTTCCCCGCCAACATCGGCAGCAACCCCGACTGGAACGCCACCCCTCTGGTCTTGGAGGAGTGGTCCCAGCCGGAGCCGTTCAACAGCGTCGTCAACGGCGAGACCCGCAACAATGTGTTGTATAAGTCGCGTGGATACATCCGCGAACCCGGCACCTACACGCTCGGCGCCCTCAACCAGCTCGTGAACCTGCGCGTGCCGGCGAGCGGTTTCAGCATCTTCCAGTCGTTCCAGGCCGAGCAGTTCAACATCACCAGCAACCGGCCGTCCGTCGTGGTGCGTCCCCTGCCGCAGCCCGCACCGGCCAGCTTCGCCGGTGCCGTGGGCGACTTCAAACTCGTCTCCAAGGTCGTGCCACAAACCGCCACGATCAGCGAGCCGATTACCTGGACGCTCGAGCTTTCCGGCACCGGCAACTGGCCCGACATCACCGGCCTGCCCGCCCGCGAGGCGTCGCGTGATTTCCGCGTGGTGCAACCTCAGGCCAAACGCACCCAGGCCAACGGCGCGTTGTTCGAAGCATCTCTTGGCGAAGATGTCGTTCTCATCCCCACCAAGCCGGGATCCTACACGCTGGGACCGGTGGCCTGGACCTATTTCGATCCGATCTCGGGCACCTACAAGACGCTCACCACCGAACGCATCACGGTGACCGTCACGCCTTCCGTGAGCGATCCCATCGCGGTCGCGCCACCCGTCCCCGCCCTGCCGTCCGGCACCGCTGTGACCGCGCCGTCCCTGCCCGGTCCGCCGGCGGCCCCCACGCCCATCCCGCTGGATCCCCTGCCCGGTCTCGCCGAGTCAGCTGCCCCGCTATCGCGCACCGGCCTGGTCGCCCTCCTGGCGGCCTCGGTGGCGTGGCTGCCCTTTCTCTGGCTCGGCCTCGCCCTGCAACGTGCCCGCCGGCAGGATCCGTGGAAGGATCGCCGCGCGGCGCGCGCGCAACTCGCCCGTACGCTAGCCGCCTTGGGCGCCAGTCGCGACCCGGCGTCCACGGCGACACTGCTTCGCGAGTGGCAGCAGCACACCGCCGCGTTGTGGGAAGTGAACCGCGCCGCGCCCACCGCGACGGCGTTCACCGCGGCCCCGGACTGGGCGCGACTCTGGCTTGAATCGGAAAACTGCCTCTTTGGTCCCGGGACCGCGCTTCCTCCCGATTGGGTCACCCGCGCCGAGGCCGCCCTCGCCGCCAAACGCGTGCCGGGATTCACCCCCTCCTCGCTGTTTCTTCCGCGCAATCTGCTGCCCTTCGTCGCCTCCCTCGCCGTGCTTGCCGTCACGCCGGTCGGCGGCGCCGACGCCGGCGCGGCGGCCTACGGCCGCAGCGAATTCGCCGCCGCGGAAAAGGTCTGGCGCGAGGCCCTCTCGCAACGCCCGACGGATTGGATCGCGCACCACAACCTCGCCCTCGCCCTCGCCCAGCAGGATCGTTGGAGCGAGGCAGCCGGCCACGCGACAGCGGCCTTCGTTCAAAATCCCTCACATCCCTCCGTGCGCTGGCACTTCGACCTCGCGCTCAATCGCGCCGGCTACGCCCCGCCCGATCTCGCGGCCTTTGCGCGGCCTCGTCCCGTCCATCAACTCGCCCGCCTGTTCTCGCCCGCCGGGTGGCAGTGGATTCTCGGCGGCGCAGGCCTGATGCTCGGCCTCACCGGTGCACTCGCGTTGCTCCACCTCTACGGCCGCGGTCCGCGCTGGTCGCCGCTGGCGGCATGGCTCTGCCTCGCGTTTGCCTTCGCCACCGGAGCCACCGCCGCCGTGAGCCTGCATCGCTACGGTCTTGCCCAGGATCCGCGCACCGCCGTGGTCTGGCACGCAACCACGCTTCGATCGATTCCCACCGAAGCCGACACCGCGCAGAAGACCAGCCCTCTCCCCGCCGGCTCCCTCGCCATCGTCGAGCGCACGTTCCTCGGCTGGATCCGGCTCGGCTTCCCCAACGGCCAGACCGGCTGGGTGCGAAACGAGGATGTGGTCCGGCTGTACCGCTGAGCCAGATCCCTGCATTCGTGGTTGAATTGAACGAATCCCGCAATTCGTGGGAACCCGGCGGTCTTTCGCCACACAAAGGCCCGTGCCCCGCGTCGACCCACCCGGAGGGGCGGAGCTTGGCGCGACGAGACCTGCATCCATCGCACCACTACAACGTGGCGTCGCCGAGACCAGAATCTCACACCGGGCTTCACCTCAGCAAACGCTTACGATTCCCGCTCTCTCACGAATCCAGAAAAAGAATACAAAAATAGTAAACGCTTTCAACCAAGGACTAACAGGTCATCGATAAATCGAGGCACACGCCATGCATAGGACAGGGTCGGGAGACGCTGAAATCATTCACACGGCTCCTTAAATATTAATCATGAAAAAGACCCTGTACACCGTCGCCACCACCCTGTTTCTGGCGATTTCCCTCGGGACGGCCTCGGCCGCCCACAACCCCATCAACGGCGCCATCACCTTCAGCGGCGGCGCTGTCTTGAATAGCGTCAATATCAACACCGCCACCGGTGTCGCTTCGTGGGTGAATCCGATCGTCTCCAGCCGTGACGGCGACTTCATCGGCTTCGCGAACGTGGGCGGGAATGTCGCCCTCGTCGCTCCCTGGTCCTTCAACTCCGGCGCGATCAATAACTTCTGGTCCGTTGGCGGATTCAGCTTCGATCTCACCTCATCCACGACCTTCCTCAAGACGGCTAATAACCTCATCGTCAATGGCACGGGATTCATTAAGGGCAACGGATATGACAGCACCGCCGGCAGCTGGAGCTTGAGCAGCCAGTCGCCCCCCGCCGGTCAAATCATCAACGGCGTGACGACGCAGGTCTTCTCGTTCTCCGCAGCGTCCGCCGCGACCACGACTGTTCCTGACGGTGGCACCACCGCCGTTCTCCTCGGTGTCTCGCTGCTCGGCCTGAGCCTCGTCAGCCGTCGCCGGTCGGTCTGAGCACGTCCTTACCGACGCCTGGTGGCGTCAAACTCGAAACGTCCGGGCTTCTCGCCCGGACGTTTTTTTTTAATCCACGTCCGCTCCGTAGCGGCCTCCGATTTTCGCACCGTCTTTGATTGCCACGCGATTCGAAAGCTTCGGGTCCGGTTTCCCCCCACCGTAAATACGGGTATTACCCCATTAACGCGGAAGGCGTAATTTCATAAGCTGGTTCCCGGGCTGCCTCAGATGGACGCAACCCGTTGTAACAGATTACTGAATACTATTTGCGATCGCCACGTCTCCCCAGGCGCGATTATCGCTTCGCCCTCTTGAGCACCCTTCTCTCATCCACCCGTTCGGCGACCGCCCACCTCGCCAAACCCAAACTGCTGCTGGTCGATGACGACGCGGAGATTCGGACGCAGATGAAATGGGCGCTGGCCGGCGACTATGAAGTATTCACGGCGGGCGATCAGGCATCCGCCCTCGATCTCTTCCGTCTCACCCGCCCCCTCGTCGTGCTGCTCGACCTCGGACTCCCTCCCAGCCCCGCCACGCCGGAGGAGGGCCTCTCAACCCTCGGGGAGCTGCTCGGGATCGATGGCTCCGCTAAGGTGGTCATCATTTCCGGTCAGGGGGAGAAAGAAGTCGCGCTGCGCGCCGTCAGCCTCGGAGCCCATGACTTCTTTTCCAAGCCGGTGGACCTCGAGGAAGTCCGGCCGCTGCTTCGACGCTGCGTTCACATCGCCGCCCTCGAACACGAGGTCCGCGAGGCGCAGCGACGCCTCACGCACGACACGTTCGACGGAATGCTCGGCACCCACGCAAGCATGCTGGCGGCCTTCGCCTCCATCCGAAAAGTCGCGACGACGGACGCGCCTGTATTGATCCTCGGCGAAAGCGGCACCGGCAAGGAAATGGCGGCCCAGGCCATTCATCAGCGAAGCGCTCGCCGAAACGGCCCTTTCGTGGCGATCAACTGCAGCGCCATCCCGGAAACGTTGATCGAAAGCGAATTGTTCGGCCACGAACGCGGCGCCTTCACCGGCGCGCACACCCAGCGGAAAGGCCGGATCGAGTCGGCCGAAGGCGGTACGCTTTTCCTCGATGAGATCGGCGAAACGCCGTTGGCCATTCAGGTAAAATTGCTCCGCTTTCTCCAAAGCCATACGCTCGAACGCGTCGGCGGACGCGATCCGATCGAAGTCGACGTTCGCGTCGTCGCGGCGACCAACGCCAACCTCGAAGAGGGCATGGCGGGCGGCGCCTTCCGCGAGGACCTCTACTACCGGCTTGCCGTGGTGCAGCTTGTGCTTCCGGCGCTCCGCCATCGCGGCGACGACGTTATTTTGCTGGCCCAGGCTTTCCGCCAAAAATTCGCCGACGAAAACAAGAAGGCGAAACTCAGCTTCGCCCCGGATGCGCTCCGTGCCCTGATAAACCATTCCTGGCCGGGCAACGTGCGCGAGTTGCAGAATCGGGTGCGGCGGGCCGTCATCATGAGCACCGGCAAACGGCTCGGCGCCGCAGATCTCGAATTGGGCGAAACCAAGAACAGCCTCATCTCCCTCAAGGAAGCCCGCGAGACCATCGAGCGCGACCTGCTTCAGCAGGCGCTCAGGACCAACACCGGGAATATCACCGCCGCCGCCGTCTCCATCGGCGTCAGCCGCCCCACCTTCTACGAACTGATGGTCAAGCTGGGTATCCAAAAAACGGATTACATGTCCGCCTGAAAACTCGCCGGCGTTCCCTCCGAAATCTGCAAGCAAGGGAGAACGGCGCGGCAGACCAAACAGACTCGCGCGACAGAGTCCTCAGACGCCTCGGGCCGGGCCATGACCGCGAGACGACGCATGCCCTCAACGGCGTTCCTGCCAGATCGCGTCGGCGGTGAAGGGACGTGGATTCTCCAGGTGAGTCCAGATCCCGTCGATGTCGGAGGCCACGGTGAACAGGTCGGTCAGGCCCGGGGACTTGAAGCGCTCCGAGACCATGCGGTCAAAAAATCGGATCAGGTCGTCGTAGAATCCGTCCTGATTGACCAGCACCACCGGCTTGCGGGTGAGGTTGAGGTAGCGCTCCGTCATGATCTCCGTGAGTTCCTCCAGCGTCCCAATGCCTCCCGGCAACGTCACGAACGCGTCGGCGCGCTCGGCCATGAGACGCTTGCGCTCACGCATCGTGGCCACCGTGACGAGTTCGTCGGCGGCGTGAAAGGCGAGTTCCCGTTCGATCATGAAATCCGGAATGATGCCAACCACGTGTCCGCCGCTGCTCTTGACCGCCCGCGCCACCGAACCCATCAGGCCAGCGTTGCCACCGCCATACACAAGCCCCCAGCCGCGGTCGACCATGTCACGTCCGAGCTGTTCGGCCGCCGCGTAGTACTTCGGATCGAGCCAGGCGCTCGAGGAGCAATAGACGCAGAGTAGTTTGGTCATGACGGGAGACAGGATTCACCCAAAATGGCCGTTGGACATCAAGAATCCAGAACGACGTAAACAAAAACGAACGCGGTGCACCCCCACGCCGGGAGCCTGACCACTCAAGTCCGCCAAGGTTTGTTGTAGCCGAGGGCGCCGACCTCGGTCCGAGCCGTACGGCACCCTCAACCCCCGGGCTCAGCGCGTCCGGCTACAGTTGTCCGTAAAAGCTCAAAAGGAAGCGGTCCGTTGAACCGCCGAGCGTCCAAGAAGCGCCGAAACCCAAAGGACGGGAACGCCCATAGCGCGCTGTTTTTGGGGATTTGAACGTTTGGGATTTGGGATTTCCGGCTTCGCCGCCTTAGTGGTTCCTGTGATGTCCGCTTTCTACCTCGGGCGCCTCGCTCCTTCGCCCACCGGTCTGCTTCACCTCGGTCATGCCCGGACGTTCTGGCTGGCGGCGCAACGCGCTGCGGCCGCCGGTGGCAGGTTGCGTCTGCGGAACGACGATCTCGATCGCGCCCGCTGCCGTCCCGAATTTGCGAACGCGATGCTGGAGGATCTTCGCTGGCTCGGACTCACTTGGGAGAAACCGGTGGTGACCCAAAGCGAACGGCGTGCCTTCTATCGCGATGCGTTGGGACGCCTCCACGCCGGCGGATGGATTTTTCCCTGCCTGCGTTCCCGCAAGGACGTGCTTGAAGCGGCCGGTGCTCCGCACGAGGGCGAGGGCGGGGACGAACCGATTTATCCCGTCGCCTTTCGACCGCCCGCCGACGATCCGCCTCCGCCACTTCGCGATCCCATTGCCGTCAACTGGCGCTTCCGCGTGCCCGACGGCGAAGTCCTTTCCTTTCATGACGCGCGCCTTGGAGAACAACGCGCCGCGGCCGGCCGCGATTTCGGCGACTTCCTCGTCTGGCGGCGCGACGATCTGCCAAGCTACCAACTCGCGTGCGCGGTCGACGACCACGCCCTGGACGTCACCGAGGTCGTGCGCGGCGCCGATCTGGTGGCTTCGACCTTTCGGCAGCTGTTGCTTTATCGCGCGCTGGGCTGGACGCCGCCCGCCTACTACCATTGCGAATTGCTCGCGGACGAATGCGGTGAACGCCTCGCCAAACGGCACGATGCCCTCAGCCTGCGCGCGTTGCGCGAACGAGGCGTGACTCCCGCCGAAATCGTCCGAGACTTCGCCCCACCCGCCCTATGACCCCCAAGATTGGTGTGCTGAACATTTCAGATCGCGCGAGCGCCGGCGTCTACGCCGACACGCCGGGCCAGGCCTGCGCCGCCCTGCTGCGCGAATGGCTGCTCACCCCCTTCGACCTCGAGTACCGGGTAATTCCCGACGAGCGCGACGTGATTGAGCGCGAACTGATCCGTCTCGCCGACGAGGTTCGCTGCGGACTCGTCGTCACCACGGGAGGCACCGGTCCCGCGCCCCGCGACGTGACACCCGAAGCCACCGAGGCCGTTTGCCAAAAGATGCTGCCCGGCTTCGGCGAGCGCATGCGCATGGAGTCGCTGAAATACGTCCCGACCGCGATTCTTTCGCGACAAACCGCCGGCATCCGTGGATCAACCTTGATCGTGAATCTGCCGGGACGACCGAAGGCCATCCGTGAAAACCTCGAGGCGGTTTTCCCGGCAATTCCCTATTGTTTGGATCTTATCGGAGGCCCTCGATTGGAAACGCGGCCCGACGTGATGATGGCGTTTCGGCCGAAAGGCTCGTAGGGCCGCGCAACCTCGGCGGCAGTCAGCGGTCCCATCCTGCGGTCGACATCCGACACCGGCGTGCACACGCTGCCGGTGAAAAGAGCGGAACCTCTCAACCCTCAACCCCTGTCCGACATGCCCTACCTCAAGATTCAGACGAACCTGCCTGTCATGCTCAAGGCCCGCCGCAACGTGCTGCGCGAAGCCTCGTCCCTCGTGGCCGACGAACTCGACAAACCAGAGGGCTTTGTGATGGTCGCCCTCCAGCCGGATACGGCCATGTTGTTCGCCGGATCCGACGACCCGGTGGCGTTTTTGGAACTGAAGGCGGTCGGCCTCCCCGCGCGAAAAACGAAGAAACTCAGCCGCGTCCTGTGCCGGATGATCGAGGAACACCTCGGCATCCCCAAGGACCGCGTCTACGTGAAGTTCATCGACGTCAACCACAGCATGTGGGGCTGGAAGGGAGACACCTTGTAGGAGCCGCCGCCGGCGGCAAATCACAAACACCAAACGTCCAAACTTCAAACAGGAGCCAAGCGTCAGAGATCGCCTCCGCTTTGGCCCTCGGGCTTTGGTACTTTGTTTGTGATTTGGACGTTTGGAGTTTGCGATTTGCCGCCCCTTCGGGCGGCTCAGAGTTCCGTGTACTTGTCCGAACGCCCCTTGGCTTTCTCGACCGGGTACTTCGCGGCGTTGGCGGCCATCTTGGCCTCGATCGCCTGCGCGACGTCGATGCCGGTGACGTTGGCGAACTCGAGGGCGTAAATGACGACGTCCGCCAGCTCCTCCTCGATCCGCTGACGCTTCGCCGGGTCGGCGACGATGGCCGTCGAGGCCTCCGGCGTGGCCCACAGGAAGTGTTCCATGAGCTCACCTGCCTCGGCCGCGAGCGCCATGCTGAGGTTCTTAGGCGCGTGAAACTGCTCCCAATCGCGTTCGCGCGCGAATGTGAGGATGCGGTTCTTCAACTCGGCGAGGGTCGTGTGAGGGTCGGTGAGCATGATGCGAAAGGTCACGAAACGTTGTCGGAGGCGCGGGCGTTGCGGTCGCGCCGTCGCCACCATCCCGCCAGGATGCTTCCGATCACAGAATGGAAAACGCTGGAGATCGCGCAAGGCACCGCCGTCAGCGGATCGGCGAAATGTTTGCGCGCCAGGACTACACCAAGACCGGAATTCTGCATGCCGACCTCGACCGAGACCGTCCGCGCGGTCCGCACCGGCCAGCCTGCCAGCCGCGTGAAGAGGTAACCCAAGGCGAAGCCGCCGGTGTGCAGGAGGAACACCGCTAGCATCAATGTGCCCGCCCCCGCCTTCACCGCCGCCGCGTTCTGCCCGATGATGCTCGCGCAGATCAACGCGATCGTCAGCACCGACACGAGCGGCGCGACCGGAAGAACCGCCCCCACCGCCCGTGGAAACCAGCGGTTCACCACCACTCCGAGCGCGACGGGTATGATCACGACTTGGAACGTGCTCCAAAAAAGCCCCAGCGCATCCACCTCCACGCGAGCGCCCACCAGCCAGGACGTCAGGATTGGCGTCAAGATCACGGCGCCAAACGTCGAGGCGGCAGTCATCACGACCGACAAGGCCACGTCCGCCCTTGCAATGAACGTGACGACATTTGAAGCGGTCCCACCCGGGCAGCACGCCACGAGAATCAAACCAACCGCAAACGGCGTATCGAGGTTGAGCATACGCCCGATGCCCCAACCAAGGAAGGGCATGACCGCATATTGAGCGACGAAGCCGAACGCCACGGGTTTTGGCATCACGGCGATGCGCCGAAAATCTTCCACCGTCAGCGTCACGCCCATGCCCAGCATGATCACCGCCAGCCCCCAGACGATCCACGGTCCACTGAACCAGGTGAAGAGGCGTGGTTCCACCAAGGCAAGGAGGCCGCCGGCAACCACCCAGACGGGGAAGGCGTTGGTCAACGCCGCGAGGATTTTAGGCATGCGCCGCACCGTGAACCGACGAACGACCGTCGGCAATTCCTTCGTGAAACGTCGGTTTCAACTTGGCACGAACCCTGCATTTACATATTCGTTTTCTGTTCCAATGAACCGGACCCAACAACATCGACGCGGCTTCGCCGGCACTTCGTTTACGAAGGCCGTCGTGTCCTGCTGCGCCCAGATGCGTCCGGTTGCCCGCAACCGTTGGAATAAAGTCCAAGCCGACGCGGGCTTCCAGGCCTAAACCTTCCGTTTAACGGAACCTCGTTTAGCCCACCTGACGAAGCCCGGAGGCCCAAGGCCCCGAGGTTCCAACCTCATTTTTTCCTGCCATGCACACCATCATCCGCCCCCTGAAATCCGCCAGCCGCAGTCGCCGGTCGGAAGTCGCGTCCAACGCGCTCTTTCGCAAGCCGCTGTTTGACTGCGCGGAATCCAACAAAGCGCTCACACTGACCGTGTACGTGCCCGGGGTCGACGCCGCCGGCGTGGAGATCACCACGCAGGGACCCGACCTCACCGTCACGGCGCGAAAAGCGCATTTCGTCCGCGTCAACTGGCAGGCGCTCCATTTGGAACATGCGCAGCGTGATTACCGCCTGAGCCTCCGGCTCGGTCGTGGACTCGCCTACGAACGCCTCGAGGCCGAAATCCAGCAGGGCGTGCTCACGCTGCGTTTGCCCAAGCGCAATCCGGACGTCGTGGAATCCCCACTACGCCACCGGAGCGTCGCCTGATCGGGAACGCTGCGCCCTCCGCGACCACGCCTCGTGCGTCTCGCGGGGCGCGCAGCGCACCGTGCGCGTCAAATCCGTGTGAAACCCGCGCGCGGCGCGGTCGATTTGCCGAGAATACGCAATCTGGATTTGCCAAGTTTCGGAGAGTCGGATTTATTTTTGAACGAAACGGAAGGATGGCGGGAACCATCGCCTACGTTTCCCAGTCTACCTCACGCCACCATGTTCCTCCACCCCGAACCTGTACAACCTCCTGCGGAGCGTCCGACCCACGAACTCGTGGTGCCGAGGCATGACGTGCAGTGGTGCCGGCCCGTGTTCAAGGCTCCTGTCCTGACCTCGCCGCGGCAGTGGAAACGCGAGGCGCCATTCAGCGCTGCGTTCCCGGTGAAGCGTTTCTCTGCAGAGCGCGCCGAGCGCCGCATGGCCTGATCCGGAAGCCACGCCCAAGCCCGGCAAAGCCGGCCATCAAACCTGCCAAGACACGGGAGGCCACGAGTTGCTTGGGCAGCCTTTCTCTGCGCCCTTCCCGTATTGGCCCTGCGCAACGCTGTGTCTTCCAAGCTAAAATTCGCACGGTCTTGCCTCTGTACTACGGTTCCGCGCGATCCTGCGAGCCACGAGAAACTTCGAAAGACAGGTTCCACTCGCTACCCGCTACCCACCACTCGCTACTTTGGGTGGGGGTCGACGCTTCACCTCCAACTCAGCGCCCAACGCAGCGAAGTTGCCCTTCTCGGCTGAACGCACAAAGCCTTCAGTCACGGACTTCAGGTCCTCCCAACGACTGCGAATCTTCCGCGCCTCTTCCGGCGTAATCGTCTGGTCCGCCGCAGCCGCCGCAATCACCTGAAACATGTCGGCGAACTCCTGCACGATGTCATTGGTCGCTGGAATCAGCTGATAAGGATGAGCTTTCGCTTCCGGATTGGTGATAAAGAACCCACCTGCCCGCTCGCAGACCCACTGCGCTATGCGTTTGTCACCGGTCATCGCCAACAACTGCTCAATGCGGTCCAGCGGGTTGTTGGCCCCGCTCCCGTCGTCGTTGGCCGGCGGTTGCGCCCACTTGTAGATGAGGGAAAGCGAAAGACCGAGGTCCCCGGCTATCTGCTTGGCGCTGGTCGTCTTGAGCACGTCCTTCAGCAGCTCGTGGGATTGCATGGCCGAAATCGTCATGCCGGGCATTCGCGAAAGGCAACCTTTCGCTCGACACCACCAACGATCTCGCGCCGCGACCTTTTTGGGCGTGCCATCTCCCCGACGTTCGTGACAAAAAATCTGACGTTCATGAACATCCACGAGTACCAAGCCAAAGCCCTTTTCGAGAAATTCGGCGTTCCTGTGCCCAAGGGCGCGGCCGCCAAGTCCGCTGCGGAGTTCGACACCGCCCTCGCTTCCCTGCCCGAAGGCCCGACCATGGTGAAGTCCCAGATCCACGCTGGCGGCCGGGGCAAGGGCACGTTCACCGACGGGTTCAAAGGCGGCGTGAAATTCTGCAAGACCAAGGCCGAAGCCAAAGAGCTCGCCGGCAAAATGATCGGGAACACCCTCGTTACGGTTCAGACGGGGCCCGCCGGCCGCAAGGTGCAGACCGTCTACTTCACGGTCGCGAGCGACATCAAGAAGGAGTACTACCTCGCCATTCTGCTCGATCGCGCCTCCTCAAAGCCGGTGATCGTCGCCTCGACTGAGGGCGGCGTGGAAATTGAGACCGTTGCCCACGACACCCCTGAGAAGATCCACAAGGTCCTCGTCGACCCCGCCTTCGGCCTGGCCGATTTCCAGGTGCGCGATCTGATCGCGAAGCTCGGCTTCGCCGGCGCCGAGGCGAAGAACGCCGCCAAGCTCATCCGCAACCTCTACACCGCGTTCTGGGAAACCGACGCCGCCATGATCGAGGTCAACCCGCTCATCACCACCCCGACCGGCGACGTGCTCGCCCTCGATGCCAAGGTCTCTTTCGACTCCAACGCCCTTTACCGTCATCCCGAGATCACCGCACTCCGCGATCTCAACGAGGAGGACCCCAAGGAAATCGAAGCGTCCAAGTTCGACCTCGCCTACATTGCCCTCGACGGAAACATCGCCTGCCTCGTCAACGGCGCGGGGCTCGCCATGAGCACGATGGACATCATCAAACACTATGGCGGCACGCCGGCCAATTTCCTTGATGTCGGCGGCGGCGCCTCAAAGGAGCAAGTGATCGCCGCCTTCAAGATCATCCTGGGCGACCCGAACGTGAAGGGCATTTTGGTCAACATTTTCGGGGGTATCATGGACTGCAACGTGATCGCCACCGGCATCGTTGATGCCGTGAAAGAAGTGG
>JBBQUU010000018.1:0-73981 GCA_038212175.1 Opitutales bacterium
GCAGCCGGCTGCGCTGGCCGATGCGGCGGCTCATCTCGGGCGGCTGCAGGGTGCGTTTCTGCGCGAGCGTGCCGCGTTGCATCTTTTTCTCTTCGTGGGCCCCGAGGATCGCCCGCAGGCGGCGATGGATGGCCTGACGCAGATCGCGCGACAAAATGGGGGGCGCTTCGAGTTGCTCACGACCAAGCGACTCGAAGCGCTGGCGGCGAAACGGTAGCAGGCGCACGATTTCGCCGCTGACAAAGCGCCGATGCCACGCACGCTGTTCCGCCATGGCACACGTAAAAAAACTTCTCCATACCCGGATGCGGGTCGACGACCTCGAACGCACCGTCAAGTTCTACCAAGAGGCGCTCGGCCTTACGGTCTCCAAGCGGCACACCTCGCCGCGCGGGGCTCAGCTCGCGTTCCTTGCCACGCCCAACAGCGAAGAAGAGATTGAGATCTGCCAGTTATCCAACAGCCCGTCCGTACAGGTGCAGCCTGATTTGATGCATCTGGCATTCGAGGTCGACGATCTCGCCGCGTTCGCCGAGCAATTGAAGGCGAAGGGCTTTCCGCTCAGCGATGGGCCGACGCAATCGGGCAGCGGCTCGATGATCGCCTTCATCGATGCGCCGGAGGGGTATGAGGTGGAGCTGATCCAGCGCGCGAAGTAAGCGCATGGCGTCGCCCGAAGAGCGCGCGGAGCAAGGCTGGGGCTCGGCGTGGCCCGATGCCACTGCGTTCCTTATCGGCCTCGGAGTGGCGTGGTTTCTGGGCTGGAACACCACCGACTTGGTTTGGAGCCTGTGGCTGTCGAGTCTGGTGGTGGGCTACGCGGTTCTGGTGTGGTCAATCACCCGTCCATTACGCGAACTGGTCTTCGGGATGGCGACTGACCGCGGCAGGGTTCCGTTGGGCGGAGGACTCGTCGGGGTGACGATCCTTTCGGGAGGATCGTTCTTCATGCTGGCGTTTTTCACGGTGCATTTCGGGGGCTTTCACTTCGTGCATTCCGTGTTTCTTCAACTCTTCTTTCCACTCGATGGAGCCGGGCAGATGAGAGGTGAGCTGCCAACGCTCGCCTCCTACGGCGATGTGGTGTTGCGCTACTGGTGGTTTTTGCCGGCGGCTTTCATGGCGGAACGCGCGGCATTCCGGACGTCGGCGGTGCAACCTGCGGATACGTCGGTCACGGCCGGGGCCATTGCGAAGCGGAAGACGAAGAACGCCTCCGATTCCATGTCAGCCCCGTATCGCAACGTGATCCGCATGCACTTGCTGATCTTCTTCTTCGCGTTTGCCAGTTTTGCGAAGCTGGAAAACTTTTTTGTTTATGCCGTGGTGTACGCGGTGTATTTCTTTCCGTGGAGGTTGGTGCATCGGAAGACCGCGTAGCTGCGGTGGGTTTGAACCGCCGTTGGCGAAGCGCGGGTTATCCGCGCCCGTGGCGCCGCTCCCAGGCGAAAAGGTACTGTTGGGCGAGGCCGGCGTGCCGACCAAAATGGACGCGACCGAAGTGGGCGATCTGGGCGGGCGACCAGGCCTCGAGGCCGTAGCGGCGGGTCATGGTCTTCACGATCCAGACGTCGACGGGAAATGCTTCAAGTCGGCCCGCGCCGAAGAGGAGCACGCAGTCCGCGACTTTCTCACCCACGCCGGGCAGTTCGCACAGCCGCGCCTTGGCGACGGCGTAGGGCAGGATCTCTGTTTCATCGAGCCAGGCGGGGTGGACGGCGAGAAACTGAGCCGTCTCGTGGATGTAGCGTGCGCGAAACCCCAGAAGGCAGGCGCGCAACTCCGACTCGGGGAGCGTCGCAATCTCCGGCCAGGTCGGGAGCCGTTTCAGCGGGAGTGCCGGTGAAATTCGCGTACCGTGGCGTTCTGCCAACAGTGCGATCATCTGTTTGATCTGAACAATCTGCTTGGTGGCACTGCACAGGAAACCAAGCAGGGTCTCGCCAAAGGGCTGGCGTAGAATGCGCAGTCCGGGGAAGGCGGTGAGACAGGCGGCCAGATGGGAATCGCTGCGCCAGGGCAAGGCATCCACCTGGGCGGCGTGGTCGAGATCGAGTCCAAGATATCGCTTCAGCGGGATCGACGTTTGCTCTGCTTGACCGACCGGCGCAGACCAGGCGAGGCCACCGTCGTCGGCCAGGCGGAGGCGAACAATGCAGGTGGCCCAAACGCCGATCCATGTGTCCGGCGCATCCCGGTGCCAGCGAAAAGCCTGACCGCCGTCGAGCAGTTCCGCGAGCGTGGCGGGGGTCAGCCTCAGGGCCGGAACCAGCGACCTCCACTCCGACCAGGCGGCTGACATGCTGCGAAAGAACAAGGGTTCGCGTGAACGAATGCCCTTACTCAGGCGAGGACGATTGCATCCGATGTTTTGTAGTCGACGAACGTCGACTGCACGGCGGCATGAATCTCGGCGATGCGTTCCTGAAGGTCGTCGAGGTACTCGTGCAGGCCGGTCTTGATGATGTTGTTGATCACCGTCTCCTGGAGATGGGTGCGGAGTCCCCCGGCCAGCCGGCTCGCCTCGTTCCGGGCCAGGTGGGGGGCGTTGGCAACGATCTGGGCGAGGGCGTCCTCGGTCTGGAGGACGGCGTAGAGGATGCTGCGCGGGAAGTCCCCGTCGCGTACGAGATAATCCAATACGCGGCCGAGCGAGAGCTGGCCGCGGCGGCTGCGGCGGAAGGCCTCGAAGGCGGAACAGGAGCGCAGCACGGAGGCCCATTGGATCATGTCGAGGGCCGAGCCCACCGCATGAAGGTTGGGCAGCAGCATGTAGTATTTGACGTCGAGGATGCGTGACGTGTTGTCGGCCCGTTCGAGATGCCGGCCGAGTTCGTAGAACCACCAGCCCTGCGTGCGCGGCAGCATCGATTCGGCGACGCCGAAGAACAGCTGGATCTGGGCCTTGAGGCGGGCGAGGTATTCGACCGAGCCGATTTGGGCGTAGCGCGTATAGTCGTCGCTCTTCAGGCGAAGGTAAAACGTGTTGAGGGTCTCCCATACCTCGTTGGAAAGCTGATCCCGGATGCAGCGGGCGTTCTCGCGGGCCATCGCGATGCATGACATGAACGAGCTCGGGTTTCGCCGGTCGAAGAGCATGAACTCGATCACGGCGCGTTCGTGGACCGTCTCACCGTAGAGTTCAAAGAATTTGTCCTCGTCGCCGGTGACGTACACCAGCGGCTCCCACGACTTGGGGTCGTCAGCGGCCTGACGTGACTGAAGATCGATGACGAGCTGGGCATTCACATCGACGATGCGGGCGGTGTTCTCGGCCCGTTCAAGGTAACGGGCCATCCAGTAGGTGAGATTGGCGACGCGGGAAAGCATGGGCAGAAGGTCGAAGGACCAAAGAGGTTGGCGATTATGGGCGGGTGACTTCGCTGCGCGGCGCTAGACGATGATTTTCTCCGGTACCGGCATGGGAGGAAGGGTGAGGTCGTCGCTGAGGACCCAGGTGTCCTTGGAACCGCCTCCTTGGGAGGAGTTGACCACGAGGGATCCTTTGCGGAGGGCGACTCGGGTGAGGCCGCCGGGCATGATCTTGATCGTTTCGCCGTTGAGGATGTAGGGGCGCAAATCGATGTGGCGGCCTTCGATCGCGCCGTCGCAGACGCTCGGGCAGCGGCTGAGCCCGATCGTGGGTTGGGCGATGAAGTTGCGCGGATTGTCGATGATCTTGTCGCGGAACTCCGCGATCTGCGCCTGCGTGGAGTGCGGCCCCACCATCATCCCGTAGCCGCCCGCTTCGTTGACGCTCTTCACGACGAGCTTGGGAAGATTATCGAGAATGTAAGCCATGTCGTCCTTCTCGGACGAGAGGAACGTTTCGATATTGGCGAGCACCGGATCCTCGCCCAGGTAGAATTTGATCATCCGTGGGACGTAGTGATACATCGCCTTGTCATCGGCGACGCCAGTCCCGATGGGATTGCAGAGGGCGACGTTGCCCTTGCGGTAGGCATTCACAAGGCCGGGCACGCCGAGCAGCGAGTCCTCGCGGAAGACGGTGGGATCGAGGAAGTCGTCGTCGATGCGGCGATAGATGACGTGCACCGGCGCGAGCCCGCTGGTGCGGCGCATGTAGACCTTGTCGTTTTCCACCACGAGGTCGTCGCCCTGGACGATTTCGATGCCCATCTGGCGGGCGAGGAAGCTGTGCTCGAAATAGGCGGAATTGTAGACGCCCGGCGTGAGCAGCACGACGGTCGGCTCCGGCACGTGGGCGGGCGCAAGGTGCAGCAGGAGGGCGAGCAGGTCGCTGGTGTACGTCTCAACCGGACGGACGTGGTAGTCTCGTATCAGATTGGGGAATACGCGCTTCATCACCTGCCGGTCTTCAAGCACGTAGCTCACTCCGGAGGGCGTGCGCAGGTTGTCCTCCAGCACCTTGTACTCGCCCGCCTCGTCGCGGATCAAGTCGGTGCCGTTGATGTGGACATAGAGGCCGCGCGGAAGGGTGACTCCCACCATTTCGCTGCGAAAATGCTTCGAGGTAAGCACCATCTCACGCGGGACGATGCCTTCCTTGAGGATGCGCTGCTCCCCATAGATGTCGGCCAGGAAGGCATTCAGCGCCGCCATGCGCTGGGTGAGGCCGCGTTCCAAATGGGACCACTCGTGCGCGGGCACGATGCGCGGGATGAGGTCGAAGGGGAAAATCTTCTCCGTGCCGGTGGTGTCCGAATAGACGGTGAAGGTGACGCCGCGGTTGATGAAGGTCTGATCGGCGGTGCGCTGGCGTTCGAGCAGCTCGTTCATGCCGTCCAGGCGGTCGAAGCGCTCGAAAAGCCGCTGGTAGTGCGGACGCGGCCGTCCGGGCCCCTCGAACATTTCGTCATAGAACTTACTGTGTTCGTAGTTCGCGAAGAGGTCGGACATGCGGAGAAGGTGGGTGGATGGGGAAGAAGGTGTGGGGAAGGCGTTCAGCGGTCGAGCGACGTCCAGAGGAAGCTGGCCTCGTGGGCAAGTTCGGTGCCGTTTGCGTCGAGCACGCGCACGCGCCAGGTCACTGGATCGACGTTAGGGTCGGGCCAGTCGGCGCCCGTCAGGCCGGCCAGGGTCACGTGGCTGCCGGCAGGAAGATCGGTGCGAAAGGTGTGAGTGACTGGATCGTTGGTGCCCGGGGCCGTGACGGTGATTTCCAAGATAACGCTGTGGAGCGTGACGGGCGCTTTCGTGCGAATGAGCCAATAATAGCCGCCCCGTTCTGCAGGCTGGCTGCGCAAGATGGTCTGGCGGCCTGGGTTTTCGCGTCCGGTGAAGTACTCGGAGATCCGCTCGAAGGAGTCGGCCGTCCGCGAGCCGGGCCAGACCCGGACCAATTCGAGGGCGGAGGCGGGAAGGGAGGAGGCCAGCGCGAGCGGAAGGAGCAGCCAGGCGGAATGCATGGCGGGAGTGTGGCCCGGGGATCTCGTCAGCACAAGGCGAAGGTCGCAGTTTGTGTGCCAACGCGTGCGCGTCGCCCCGCCTGAATTGAAGTTCGGGTTGGGGCTATTCGAGCCAGAGGGTTTGATAACGATGAATGCCGAGCAGGGACGGCACCCAGTTCTGGACCGACGAATGGATAAGGTAGGTGCGGGTGCCGAAAAACACCGGCGCAAGGGGGGCTTCTTCGAGGAGCAGGGCTTCGGCTTGTTGAAACAGGTCAAATCGATGCGCGGGATCGCTCGTGCTTCCGGCTTCGGCGATGAGACGGTCGTACTCCGGGCTGCTCCACCCCGTCTGGTTGTTGCCTCCGCCCGTGATGAACATGTTGAGGTAGGTGTTGGGATCGTTGTAGTCGCCGATCCACCGGGCCCGGGAGAGGTCGTAGGAGAGTGTGCGCATGTTGTCCAAATAGACGCGGAAATCCGCGTTCGAAAGCGTCACGTCGATGCCGAGTTCGCGTTTCCACATCGCTTGAATGGCCTCGAGCACCTTGGCGTTGATCGCGTCGGTGTTCATCTGGAGATCGAGGGTGGGAAAGCCGCGTCCTTCCGGGAAACCGGCCTCGGCGAGCAGCGCGCGGGCCGCGGCGAAATCCGTGGGAACGTGCGCCGTCGCCGTGTACCCGCCGGTGTCGGGCGGCGTAAAGTGGTGCGCGGGCAGGCGGCTGCCCGAGAGAAGAACACTCGCGATGGCTTCGCGGTCGATGGCGCGGGCCAGGGCGCGCCGCACGCGGACGTCGTTGAGCGGCGGCCGGGTGACATTGAAGCGGATGAAGTAGCTTTCGAGAAACGGGTCGACCCGCAGCGCCTCCGGGGCGGTGCGCTGGTAATGGGCGATTCGGTCGGGCAGGATGTCGTACGTGACGTGAAGCTGGCCGGTGCGGAAGGCACTCTCGTCGCTGGCAATGTTGTCGTTGGGGTAGAAGACGACGGAGTGGAGCCGGTTCTCGGCCGCATTCCAGTAAGTGGGACTGCGCTCCACGACGATCCGGTTGTTGGGCTGCCATGTCTTCAGTACGAAGGCGCCGTTACCGACGAAATTTTCCGGACGGGTCCAACGCGTTCCCCGCTGGTCGACGCGGCCGTGTTTGAGGATGGTGCCCGGATGCACGGGGAACCATGCTTGGTGGGCGAGCAGGGCAAGCAGGTACGGGGTGGGGGCGGCAAGGGTGAGCTGAAGCGTGTGGTCGTCGAGAGCCTTGACTCCGACCGCGGAGAAATCGGTCAGACTCCCGGTGTTGAACGCCTCGGCGTTGGCGATTGGATACAGCATGTAGGCGTACTCAGCCGCGAGTGCAGGTGACAGGATCCGCTGATAGGAGAAAACAAAGTCGCGCGCCGTCACCGGGTCGCCATTGGACCAGCGTGCGTCCGGGCGCAGATGAAAGGTATAAACGAGTCCGTCCTCCGAGCGCTCCCAGCGAGACGCCGTGCCTGGGATGGCTTGCGAGGTGGCCTCGTCGATCACGGTCAGGCCTTCGAAAAGCGAGATCAGGATGTTGTATTCGGTATAGGCCGTGCAGATCTGTGGATCGAGGTCCTGGGGTTCGGCGCCGTTGCCGAGGTGCAGGGTCTGGGTGCGCACACCCGCGTCGACGAGCGATTCGCGACGGTTGCACCCCACGAGCAGTCCGAGAGCCATGGCCAACGAAAAGGAAAACCAGACGGCGGCGCGAAGTGTCATGGAGGACCAACTAACCCGGCCGACCGCGCGGCACAAGTGCGGCACCGCGAAACAATGGCGTTGCCTCGAACGTCGGCTCCGTCAGACCAGAACGCGAAAGGTCCATCTTCCTTCCCTATGCAGTGGTATTACGCGAACAACGGACAGCGCTCGGGTCCTATTTCCGACGCGGAGTTTCAATCGCTGGCTCAAGCCGGCACCATCGGGCCCGACACCCTTGTCTGGCGTCAGGGCATGGCGAACTGGCTGCCTTATAGCCAGGTTGCGCCCGCCGCCTCCGGAGGCGAACCGGCCGCGCCGATTTCCCTCGCCGCCCCCGCGCCCTTCCCGGGCGGCGAAGGTGCTTTGTCCGGGGATAATGCTGCGTCCGCCGGCTCGCCGGCACCGGCCCCCGAGGCCCTGATGTTCACGGGCGTGTGGACGGAGTATTTCAAGATCTGGATCGTAAACGTGCTGCTGACGATCGTGACCTTGGGCATCTATGCGGCTTGGGCGAAGGTGAGGAAGAAGCGGTATTTTTATGCGAACACCCAGCTCTTCGGGCATGCGTTCGAGTATCTCGCGGATCCGAAGCGCATCCTGATTGGCAACATCATCGTGGTCGTGCTCTTCGTGGGCTATTCGTTTTCCGGAGCCATTTCGCTCATGGTCCAAGTGCCGTTCATGCTGCTCATCGCGTTGCTCGTGCCGTGGTTCATCTGCAAGTCTCTCTCGTTCAATGCGCGCAACTCCACCTGGCGCGGGCTCCGGTTTCAGTTTAGCGGACGTTATGGCGAGGCTCTGGTCGCTTTCATTCTCCTGCCGATCGCGACGATTTTCACCCTTGGCGCCTTGCACCCCTACGGAGCCAAGCTGCGCAAGGAATTTGTCATGGCCCGCCACTCCTTCGGCACCACGCCGTTCGCGATGGCGGCGCCCGCGCGAGACTATTATAGGATTTACGTCGTGGCGGTGCTGTTCTTCCTGCCGGCGATCGTGGGTTATGCCGGCATTATTTTTTATGCTGTCACGGCCGCCCGCGGTGGCGGACAGCCCCCGACGTCTGTGGCGTTCATCGGCCTCGCCATGATCGTCGCTGTCCCTCTCGCGTTGATCGGCATGTTCTTTCTGAAGGCCCGTATTTTCAATCTGGTGTGGAACCACACGACCCTCGCGGGTCATTGCTTTGTCGCGACCATGCGCGCCCGCGACCTGCTGCTGCTGCACTTTGTGAATTCGCTCGTTGTGGGCTTCACCCTCGGCCTCCTTCACCCTTGGGCGGCGTGCCGCATGGTGCAGTTCCAACTCGCCTCGTTGCAGGTGGTGCCCGCGGGCAGCCTCGATGATTTCGTGGCGGCGGCGCAGCCGGATGTCAGCGCGATCGGCGAGTCGGCGGGCGACTTTCTGGACTTCGACATCGGCATCGGCGTATGACGGAGGTGGCTGCGGCCTTTTTCGATGGTCGCTCCTCGCAGCCCCGCGCGGTGACGCTCCGCTTTGCGCCCGATGGCGGGCTGCACGTCGAGGCGGAGGGTCTCCAGTTGTCGTTTGATCGCAGTCAGGTGCGCATCGACGCGCGTCTCGGTCGCACGCGACGCTTCATTCATCTCCCCGGCGAAGCACATTGCGAGACCTCCGACAATGACGGGGTGGACCAAGGGCTGGCCGTGTGGAAGCGGGGTGGCGCCGGGCGTTGGCTGCATCGGGTGGAGACGAGTTGGCGGCTCGTGACGGTCTCGTGCATCCTCCTCGTTGCAGCCGGCTACCTGACCGTGCGCTACGGCCTGCCGGCGGCGGCAAAGCGGGCGGCGCACGCGTTGCCGCAGAGCGTTACCGATAAGCTCGGCACGGACACGCTGGCGACGCTCGACAAGATGATCTTCGAGCCGAGCACGTTGCCGCCGGAGAGACAGGCGGAGATCAGGGACAAGTTCGCGGAGTTTCTGCGAACGGTCGAGGATGCCCACGGGTACCGTTTGGAGTTTCGCGATTCCGGGCGCATGGGGCCGAATGCATTTGCCCTGCCCTCGGGCGAATTGGTGGTGACCGACGCCTTGGTCGAACTTGCCGCGGACGACCGGGAGATCATTGCGGTGCTCGCGCACGAGGTGGGCCACGTCCGACATCGCCACATCCTGCGCGCTATCCTGCAAAACTCCGCTGTCGTGGTGGTCTTCACGCTTGTGACCGGAGACCTCTCGTCGGCCACGGCGTTCGGGGCCGCGTTGCCGACGTTCTTGTTGCAGAGCAAATTCTCGCGAGAGTTCGAAAACGAGGCGGATGCCTTCGCGGTGGACTACCTGCGCAAGGCCGGACTGGAGCCCCGTCATCTGGCTGACATCCTGGACCGGCTGACGGAAGCGCATCGTCACGACGGCGATAAGAGTGACATTTTCGACTACCTCAGCAGCCACCCCCCGACGCCCGAACGCAGGCGCCGGATCGTGGGCGAACCGTAGGATAATTAATCTGAACCCGGTGCCAGTGGCCCGCCGATGGGTCCGGCATCGGTGTTTTAGGGTGGTTCGTAGCTTGGTCTTTTTCGGATTCCGGTGATTTTCTGCCTAATAATTTCCTGCGTCCCCCGTTTCTCCATCTGAAGGTCCCCATGAATTCGACCTCCGATCATGAAAACGCCGGAGATTTTGTGCAAAACGCCGTGGCCCGCTATCAGGCGCCGCTCACACGGTACGCCACCCGCCTGCTTGCGGACGACGACCGGGCGCGCGATGTCGTGCAGGACACGTTCGTCCGTCTCATGGCCCAGCCTCCTGCGGTCATCGACGGACACCTTGCCGAGTGGCTGTTCACCGTGTGCCGCCATCGCACGTTTGATGTGCTTCGCAAGGAGGGCCGCATGAAGCGCTTCGCCGAAGGAGAGGCCGAGCGCGTGGCGGCCGACGAGCCGCGGCCCGGACGCGCCCTGGAGCTTTCGGAGACCCGAGAGGCGCTCCTGCGCCTGATCGAACATCTTCCCCCCAACCAACAGGAGGTCATTCGCCTCAAGTTTCAGAACGGATTCAGTTACAAGGAAATCAGCCAAATCACCGAGCTCTCCGTGAGCAACGTCGGATTCCTGATTCATACGGCCGTGCAACGCCTGCGGCGTGAATTCACCGCGCAGCAGCCGTGACCAAGGAGACCGCACCATGAACCAAGCCCACCTTTCCCCTGACGACCCGCGCCTCACCGCCTATGCGCTGGGAGAATTGCCGGACAACGAGCGCGTCGCCATCGAATCCGCCGTGCAGGCGGACCCCGCGCTTCAAGCGGCAGTGGCGGAAATCCGCGCCCTGGCGGGCGACCTCAGCGACGCACTCGCCGTTGAGCCGGTGGCCGCACCGTTGGCGGAGGACGTTTTGGCCCCGGCGAACCCGCCGCAATCCGAGAATCCGAAGCCTGATCGCGTGGTCCGTTTTCCCTACTTCCTCATTTCTGGCCTCGCAGCCGCCGGCTTCGCGGTGATGGTGGCGGTGCATGAGACGCGCTCGCCGGTGGCTCCGCGTGTGGAGGAGGTGGCGACGCCCGAGCGGCAGGTGTTCGAACTGATGCTGCCGACAGCGGCCGACATGGACAAACCAGCTGCGGCGGGTGTAGCGGTCGACGCGGTTGCGTCACCGCTTCCCGATATCGCCACGGTTGCGCAACCTTTGTTGGATCAGATTCGTGCGGAGCGGGCCGCCAAAACCCAGGCTTCCGGCGTGGCATTCCCGGCTCCGGTCACGGTGCCGACACCGGCTTCGGTAAATCTGGCCGAGGCTGTTCAGGCGGGCCCGGGCGATCGGCGCGGTGTCGCTACCCGTGTTTCTGGGCCAACCGCGAGCGACGCTCCGATGACGAGGATTTCCTCGGCGGACGGAGACGTCATCGAAATGGCGCCGATGGTCGTCGAAGAAATGTCGGAGGTCCGTTACGCCGGGGTATCATCGCTTGCGGGTTCCCGTGGCGTCTCCGCCGGCTTCACGCCGGGTGCTCTTCCCCGCGCCCCTGCCCCGCCACCCCCTCCGCAGACGGAGGCCTACGCGTACACGCCCGAGAGCCGCTTTGTCCGCGTGGTCGACCAGCCTCTTTCGACGTTCGCGTTCGATGTCGACACGGCGTCGTATGCGAATGTCCGCCGTTTCCTTCAAAATGGGCAGCACCCCCCGGTGGACGCCGTTCGCATCGAGGAGCTGGTCAACTATTTCCCCTATCGCTACCCGTCCCCGGCGTCGGACGAGCCGGCGCCTTTTTCGGCCGGCATCGAAGCGGCGACGGCGCCGTGGAATCCCGCCCACCGCCTCGTGCGCATCGGTTTGAAAGGCCGCGAGATGACCGCCGCCAGCCGTCCCGCCGCCAACCTGGTGTTTCTGCTCGATGTCTCCGGTTCGATGGATGCGCCCAATCGGCTTCCGCTCGTCATTGAATCGATGCGCCTGCTCGTGGACCGCCTGCGACCCGATGACCGCGTTGCAATCGTAACGTATGCCGGAAACTCCGGCCTCGCCCTGCCCTCGACCCCGGTGTCCTCAAAGCGCGAGATCCACGCGGCTCTCGAAGCGCTCCGGCCCGGTGGCTCGACCCACGGCAGCCTGGGAATCCATCTCGCGTACGACATCGCGAGGGCCAACTTCCGCCCGGAGGGGCTCAACCGCGTCATCCTCTGCACCGACGGCGATTTCAACGTGGGTGTCACAAGCCAGGGTGAGCTGGTCCGCCTCGTGGAGGAAAAGGCGCGCAGCGGCGTGTTCCTCACCGTGTTCGGCTTTGGCATGGGTAACTACAAGGACTCGACCCTTGAGTCCCTGGCCAACCGGGGCAACGGCGTGTACGGCTACATCGATTCCGCCCGCGAGGCGCGAAAGCTCCTGGTCGAGCAGGTCGAGGGCACGCTCGCGACGATCGCGAAGGACGTGAAAGTCCAGGTGGAGTTCAATCCGGCCCAGGTGGCATCGTATCGATTAATTGGTTACGAGAACCGCACCCTCAATCGCCAGGATTTCGCAGACGACGCGGTCGATGCCGGTGAAATCGGCGCCGGCCACACCGTGACGGCCCTCTACGAAGTGGTTCCCGTTCCGGCCGCAGACCGCCCGGCGCAGCCGGTCGACCCGTTGCGGTACCAGCCTCCCGGGGTGTCGCTGCCGCGTCCGGATCCCGCCGTGTTGCGCGAGTTCCTGACGGTCAAAGTGCGTTACAAGACGCCGCAGGGAACGACGAGCGAGCAAACCGATTTTCCGTTTACCGACCGTGGAGTGGCGTTTGCCGACGCGTCCGGCGATTTCAAATTTGCCGCCTCCGTGGCGGGCTTCGGAATGGTTTTGCGGGACTCGCCTCATAAGGGACAGGCCACGTTCGACCAGGTTTTGACATGGGCCCAGCCAGGTCTGGCCGACGATCCCGAAGGCCATCGCGCCGAGTTCGTGGACTTGATCAAGCGCGCGCGCGACATGACGGGAGGTTAACGCCGCGCTTCGGGTGACGTAGCACAAGGAGCGCCTGGTCGGTGGCTGCCGCCGCCTCTCGCGGACATCCGTTTGCAGTCGGACCGTGCAACGGAGCGATCCCGAATTCATCCGCACGATCGTGGATCAGCTTTTCCTTGTAACCGGTCGGGGCTCCGGGAAGTCTTAAGGTGTGTTCGTTCCCTCGCCGGTACCCCGCCCGGTTTGATGGAGCGGCTCTTCTTTGTTCCCACTCACTGCTTGTATCCGCATTCCTGTTCCAACCTATGAAACGCCTGCTGCTTTCCACCTTGGCCGCCACCTGCCTTGCTTTCGTTCTTCCCGCCACGCCGACCTTCGCCGCCGATGGCCCCGAGTCAGAGATGGGAGAGTCGATGGATAAGATTTCCGGTGCCTTTCGCCGTGTGCGGCGCCTGGTGACGAACGCCGAGAACAATGCCCAGACGCTCGAACTGCTCGCCACGATTCGCACCGAGGCCGCCGCGGCAACGAAACACACGCCGTTGTTGGCCGCCGAGATCCCGGAGGCAGCCCGCCCCAAGTTTGTTGAGGATTTCAAAAAGCGCATGACCGAGTTCATCGCCATGGTCGAAAAGACCGAGGCGGCGGTGAAGGCCGGCGACAATGTCACGGCTGCGGCCCTTGTCAGCGAACTCGCCGGTATGCAGAAAGCCGGTCACGCCGACTTCAGGAAAAAAGACGAAAAGAAGGGATGATTTCCGTGCGGCGGGCGTGGTGGCTCGGCTTCGCGTGCTTTGTTGCCTGCGCCGGCATCGGCCAGGCGCAGGACGACGTGCTGGGTCGTGCGCTCGCAAAGGAAGTGCGAGAGCTCTTCCGTTTGACGTGTGTGGAGTGCCACGGCGAGGAGCTCAATCGGCCCAAGGGTGATTTCGGTTATGTGCTCGATCTCCCTCGTATTGCCGCCAACCCCGACCTGCTCGTGCCGGGCAAACCGGACGAATCCGAGATCTACCTTCTGATTCACGACGATGAGATGCCGGGCGAGGATTCCGAGGTCGGCAGTCTCACTGATCTCCAAAAGGAACTCGTCCGCCGCTGGATCGAATTAGGGGCTCCCTCAGCGGACGCAGCGCCGGTCGCCGCGACGGAGGCCGCGCCTCCCGTTCGGGCCTCGCGCTTGTCTGCCACACAGCGGACGGTCCGGCTGTTCGGTCAGTTTCACCCGGCGTCCGTCCACTTTCCGGTGGCATTGTTCGTGGTAGCGGCGCTCGCTCATTTCTGGGGGCTCGGCGTGGCCTGCCTTTTCTGCCTGCGGGTGAGTGCGTTGATGTCACCGATGGCCGCTGCGATGGGTTGGGCGAATGCGGAGTTCGCCAGCTTCACCGCGAACTCGGCTTCGCTTCTGGCATGGCATCGGTGGCTGGGTGTTGCTGCGGCCGTCGTGGCGATCCTTGCCTGGCTGCTGGCGAAGCGAGGTGGCGTCAGGTTTAGGATCGCGCTCTACGGGGGCGCGGCGCTCGTGCTGGTCGCGGGTGCCCTCGGCGGGGTGCTCGTCCACGGTTGGGACCACTACCGTTGGTGAAGAAGGCAGGTCGATGTCCTGTTTTTCTGCGGCGCGTGCAACTTTGCCGGCCCATCCCGAGTAATAGTTGCGTCCGTGGTCCGGTTAAGCCGGCTATCTGCGCCGTGCTTGCGTCAGGGTGCGACGGGCCCCACGGTCATTTCTTAAATCTCTGAATATCATGGCCAAAGCTGCCTCGCGACGCGGGTCCTCGGGTTTCCGTCTGATTCTTCTTCTCAGTCTGCTCCTTGTGGGCGGATTGGTCGCCGTCGCGGTTTATAAGCGAAAGCAAACTGACAAGGCGACGGTGGTCACCTTTGAGAAGGCGGCCGTTCGTACCCTCACACAGACGGTCACGGCCACAGGAAAAATTCAACCGGAGGTCGAGGTGAAGATTGCGCCGGAAGTCGCCGGCGAGGTCATTGAACTCCCCTTCAAGGAAGGCGAAGCAGTGAAGCGCGGCGATTTGCTGATCCGCATCAAGCCCGATAACTACCGGTTCCAAGTCGAGCAACAGGAGGCCAACCTGGCCGCCACGCGCGCGGCGTCCGTCCAGAGCCGGGCGCAGTTGCTGAAGGTCGAGGAGGACTTCAAGCGCAGTGAAGACCTGCACCGGCGGAACTTGATCTCCGAATCCGATTTCACCGCCGCCCGCACCAACCTTGAAGTCGCCCAGGCCAATTTCACCAGCGCCGAAGCTCAGATCCGCCGGGCCGAAGGCTCGCTCAATCAGGCGCGCGATCAGTTGGAGAAAACTGCGATCTTCGCGCCCATGGATGGCATCATCAGCGCGCGTTCCACCGAAGTGGGCGAACGCGTGGCCAGCACCGGCCAGTATGGCGGGACAGAGGTCATGCGTCTGGCTGATCTCGACAACATGGAGGTCCGCGTGAACGTGAACGAAAACGACGTGGTCAACGTCAAGGTCGGCGACCGCGCCCGCATTTCGATCGACGCCTACCCGAACCGCACATTCACCGGCGAGGTGCGAGAGATCGCCAGCTCCGCCAAGACCGAGGGATTGAACACCCAGCAGGAGGTCACGAATTTTCAGGTAAAGATCCGGATTGCCGACAAAGAAGTCCGGCTGCGTCCGGGCATGAGTGCAAGCGCGGACATCGAAACGAAGACCGTGCGCGATGCCATCACCGTTCCCATCCAATCCGTGACCGTCCGCGCGCGCGACAGTGCCAAGACGGTGGAGCAACTTGCCCAGGAACGGGAGAAGAAGGCCAAGGAAACCCAGGGCGAGGGCGCCGTCGCCGCCGTCAGCGAGCGCCAGCAGCGAGAGGGCGAGCGCGCGGATCGCAACGCCTTGCAGCGGGTCGTCTACGTTCGCAACGGCGAGGAGGTAAGACAGGTGCCGGTTGAAACGGGCATTGCCGATCTCACGCACATGGAAATCGTCTCGGGCCTCCAGGCCGGCGACGACGTCGTCAGCGGCAGCTTCAGTGTGGTCACGCGCACGCTGAAGGACGGCATGAAGGTCCGTGTCGAGACCCCCAAGGCCGGGCCCAAGTCCTGAGCCATCATCTCTCCCTTCGCTCGACTCCCATGTCGTCCGCATCCGCCAACGCTCCCGCGCGCAGCGTCCGCCCGCCCGGTCCCCTCGTGATCGAGATCGAAGGCGTGACCAAGCTCTATCGCATGGGCGCCGAGACCATTCACGCCCTGCGCGGCGTCGCCCTGAGAATCCACCGCAACGAGTACCTTGCGATCATGGGTCCCTCGGGCAGCGGCAAGTCGACGCTGATGAACATGCTCGGCTGCCTGGATACGCCGACCGAAGGTCACTACGAGTTCAACGGCCGCAATGTGGCGGCGATGAGCGACAACGATCTGGCGGAAATCCGCAACCGGGAGATCGGTTTCGTTTTCCAGACTTTCAACCTCCTGCCGCGCTCCACCGCGCTTAACAATGTCGAGCTGCCTTTGATCTACGCCGGCGTACCCCGGGATGAGCGCCTCGACCGCGCCCGCGCCGCCCTCGAACACGTCGGGCTGGGCGACCGCATGCACCACCGGCCCAACGAACTTTCCGGCGGACAACGTCAGCGTGTGGCCATAGCGCGCGCCCTGGTGACGGAGCCGTCGATCATTCTCGCCGACGAGCCGACCGGGAATCTCGATTCGCGCACCGGCGACGATATTCTCGCGCTGTTCGAACAATTGTATGCGCAGGGCAACACGCTCATCGTCGTCACGCACGAGGAGGACGTCGCGCGCCATGCGCGCCGCATCGTCCGTCTGCGCGACGGATTGATCGAGAGCGATGGGCCGGTATGAGGCTGCTTTACTATGAAGTGGTCGAGTCAGTGCGGATCGCCTTTACCCAGATCCGCGCGAACGCGCTGCGCTCGGCGCTGACCGCGTTGGGCGTCATCATCGGCATCGTGGCCGTGACGCTCATGGGAACGGCCATCCGGGGCATTGATGCAGGCGTGGACCGGAGCATGGCAGGTTTTGGAGATAACGTGCTCTACGTGTCAAAATGGCCGTGGCGCGATGTGGCCGACTGGTGGAATCTGCGAAACCGCCGCGCGATCCGCACGCAGTACGCCGACCAGGTGAACGCGTGGATCGCGCGCAATCCGGATGGACCGTTGCTCCGGGCGATGGCGGTGGCCAACCGCAGCAGCACGATTCTTCGGGGCGAATACCGTCTCGCCAACATTTTTACCCTCGGGGTGTCGGCCGACATGCCGCGCATCATGCGGACGGATCTGGCGGACGGGCGATTCTTCAGCGAGTTTGAATCTGAGGCGGGACGGAACGTGGCCGTGATCGGCTTCGATGTGGCGGACGCGCTGTTCCCGGGCGAGTCGCCGCTGGGGCAGATGATCCGCGTGAGCGATCGTCCCTTCGAAGTCGTTGGCGTCGTGGCGCGGCAGGGCAGCTTTCTCGGTCTCTTCAGTTGGGACTCCCAGGTGGTGATCCCGCTCAATGCCTTTCGCCGTTCCTTTTCGACCAACCAGAATAACAGCGAGCTACGCGTTCAGGTCGACCCCCTGCGCACCGCAGAGGCGCGCGACGAGTTGCGCGGACTAATGCGGCGCGTGCGTCAGCTCGGTCCGGAACAGAAGGACGACTTCGACATCAACGAACAGTCCGCGATTCGCGAGCGCATCGATCCCCTAAAAAACGGCATCGCCATCGCCGGTTTTTTTATCACGGGCCTGGCGCTCTTTGTGGGGGCGATCGGCATCATGAACATCACGTACGTGAGCGTGAAGGAACGCACCCGTGAGATCGGGACCCGCAAGGCGCTCGGAGCCCGGCGCCGCACGATCCTGCTTCAATTTCTCATCGAGGCGGTGACCATCTGTGTGCTGGGCGGCGTCATCGGGTTGGCCCTCGCGGGCGGACTATCCATGGCCGTGGCCAAGATCGCTCCGTCGTTCCCGCTGGTGTTCTCCGGAGGTCTGGTTGCAGTCGGCCTGACGGTTTCAGTCCTGACCGGTGTGTTCAGCGGCGTCGCACCGGCGGTGCAGGCCAGCAAACTCGATCCCGTGGTGGCCCTGCGCTATGAATAACGCGGTCGAACGGAAGGGGGCTTCATGAACCTGCGCGAGATCCTCGCCCTTGCCCTTGCGTCGTTGCGGGCGAGCAAGCTGCGCTCCGCGCTGACCATGCTGGGCATCGCGGTCGGGGTGTTCTCTGTCATTGGGGTGATGACGGTCATCAGCGGTCTGCGCGGTTCCATTGAGAGCGGGTTGAATGTCCTGGGTGCGAACAGCTTTCAGATCGCGAAATTTCCGGCGATCAACTTCAGCGATCCGCGGCAGCGTTTCGCCAACCGGCGCGACATCGACTATCCGCAGGCCGTGCGGTTTCAGCAGTTCATGGAGGAAGACGGCTCCGCTGCGGTCAGTCTGCAGTTGAACCGGGGAGGGCTGCGCGTGGCCCACCTCGACCGGCGTACCAACCCAAATGTGCGGTTGATCGGGGCGGACGCCGGATTTGTATTCAGTTTTAGTTACGAGATTGGATCCGGACGTAATCTTGAGCCGGGCGACATCGAGTTTGGGCGCCCGGTCGCGTTGCTGGGCGACGATGTCGTGCAACGCATTTTTCCTGACAGCGATCCGCTGGGTCAGACGGTGCGCGCGGACGGACGCATCTACACGGTCGTCGGCGTGCTGAAGGCGAAGGGTACGTCGTTCGGCCAGAGTCAGGATAACTTTGTGGCCGTGCCGATCACGCAGTTCCTCGGCGCCTACGGGCGCGCGCGCCGGTCGATCAGCATCAATGTTCAGTCGCCCTCGCAGGCGGCGTTCGAGGATACGATCGACCGTGCCATCGGCGTCATGCGCCTCGTGCGTGAACTCGAGCCGGAGGATCCCAATGACTTCGAGGTGTTTTCCAACGACTCTTTGATCGAAGCGTTCAACAGTATCGCGAGTGTCGTGGCGGTGGCGGCGTTCGTTATCAGCGCGATTGCGCTGCTCGCTTCGGGGGTGGGCGTGATGAACATCATGCTGGTCAGTGTCACGGAGCGCACGAAGGAGATCGGCATCCGCAAGAGCATCGGGGCACGCAAGACCGACATCCTTGCGCAGTTCCTCATCGAGGCCGTCGTGCTGTCGCTTTGCGGCGGTTTGGCCGGAGTGGCCGTAGGCGTGATCGGGGGTAACGCCGCGGCGATGTTCCTCAACGCCGCCCTCGTCTTTCCTTGGATTTGGGCGGCGGCGGGCCTTCTCGTCTGCGGTGGGATAGGGGTCGCGTTCGGGCTGTATCCTGCGTGGAAGGCGGCGTCTCTGGATCCAATCGAGGCCTTGCGGCACGAATGAGGTTGTTGGCGCCTGGCGGCGGGCGCTGCCGATCGCCTATTTCGCGGCCGGGGCCGGCATGCGCGGACGCTTGTCGTCGAGATTGGCCATCAGCTCCTCGTCGCTGACCGGTGCGGAGTCGATACCGCCGGCGGGAACAGCGACCTTCGCGAGCCAGACCAGCGCGTTGAGCACGAGCCGGCGCTGATCGTCGTTCTGCCAGTTGGCGTGGAAGTGTCCGCCGGTGAAGCCAAAGCCGCGCCCGCCATCGGGGCGCTCAACGGCCCACGCGAGCGTTTCCGGGCGGCCTTTGGCGGCCTGAATGTGCTCGTAGGGACCTTTTGGATGCACGTACGGACCGTCGCGCACCGCGTCGGAGGGAGTGGCCACGACAATGTCCTTGATGCCGGATTTTCCATCGCGAAAACGCATGTTGAAGTACCACTCGTCCTTGGTCGTGAAGGGCTTTACGCCCCGGGTTATGGGATGTTCGGGCAGCTGGGCGACCTCGGCGTTCCAGATCGGGTTGCACGAAAACGCATTCTCATAGTAACCGCCGATCCACTCCTTCCATTCGGCGCCGCCTTTCTCAGCGGGCACTTCCACGGCGTAGTGCGCGAAGCCAAGGCTGACGCCTTTGGCCATCAGGTCGCGCAGGAAGCCGAGGCGTTCGCCTTGGATCGCCGGGTGGCGTCCGCCGCCGTCGGCGTAGATGAAGATCGCGTCGGCGCCCTCGAAGACCGTGTTGTCGTCCACGCGCCGCCGGTCGACGATTTTCGTCGGCCATCCGTCGGTCACGAGTTCGACTTTGAGGCCCGGAACGGCCTCAAGCCGATTCTGCAGCAGCATGGAGCCGGCGCGGAACTCATGCATCATGGGCGGATGACTCTGGGCTCCGGCGATGATCACGAGTTTGCGTTCAGCGGCGTTGAGCATGGAGGCGAAGAAGACGAGAAGGACGGACAACAGGAGGGTGCGTTTCATGGCGCGGCGGGGGATTAACAGGAACGAGCAGGGTAAGATGGAACGAAGGCTGGCGGGTCGCAAGTGCGGGGCGCGGGTCAGCGCGGGCGATCAGCGTTGTCAGGCCTCGGCGTGGCGCGCCATGAGCCAGAGAAGGTCGGCAACCCGATTTGTGTAGTGAGTCAGTACCGGTCGCACGCTGCGTCCGTGTGCAGGGAGCGCCACGAGCCGGCGCTCGGCGCGGCGTGCCACGGTGCGGGCGAGGTCAAGCGCGGCGGCATGGAGGTTGGCTCCGGGCGTGGCCCAGCCGTCGAAGCGGACGTTTCGCGCCTCGATGGCGGCCACTGCGGCATCGACGCAGGCGAGCTCGGCCCCACCGATCTTGGGGAATGTCGAGGCGGCATAGCGCTCGGTGTCGGATTCGGCGCAGGCAAGTTCGCCCATGAACGCGACGAGATCCTTCTGGATCCGCTCCAATTCCCCGCGACGGGAGGTGTCTTCGCAGGTGGCCTTGGCGAAGCCGAGCGCGGCATTCAATTCGTCGAACGCCCCCACGGCTTCGATCTGAGGGTGGTCCTTGGAGACGCGCTGCCCGTAGAGCAGGCTCGTGGAACCATCGTCACCGGTTCGAGTGGCAATACTTCGCGTCATGGGGTGTGGAGGCTTTCGCCTGTCGGGTCTGACCCGCGGCGGGCGGCGGATTTCACGCGATCTTGCGCGCGGCGAGCTGGGCGCGGAGACAGAGTTCTGCGGCCTTGAAGGTGTGGGCCTGGGTCATCGCACGGTCGGTGCGATTGAGGCAGTCGAGGACGAACTGGCCAAAGTAGCGGAAGCCCACCTTGCCTGAGACGTTCATCGCATGTTCGCCCTTCTCGTCGACGAGGAAGACGTGGTCGCCCTGCTTGTCGCGGCCGACGTCGAGGTATTTGCGCAGCTCGATGTAGCCCTTCGTTCCGAGAATGACCGTGCGGCCGTCACCCCAGGTGCCGAGGCCGTCGGGGGTCAACCAGTCAACTCGAATGTAGTTGGAGGTGCCGTTGTCGCCGAGCAGTGACGCCTCGCCGAAATCCTCGAATTGGGGGTGATCGGGATTGGCGTAATTGGCGACGGCGGCCTGGGTCACGGTGGCGTCGGTCGCGCCCGTGTAGGTGAGAAACTGCTCGAACTGATGGCTGCCGATGTCGCAAAGGATGCCGCCAAATTTCGCCTTTTCGAAGAACCACGCGGGCCGCGAAGCCTTGCTGAGGCGGTGCGGGCCGAGACCGATGACTTGGAGGACGCGACCGATGGCGCCGGCTTGGACGAGGTCGGTCGCATACATCGCGCTTTCGACGTGGAGGCGTTCGCTGAAGTACACGGCGTACTTGCGACCCGTGCGGGCGACGACGGCCTTGGCCTGATCGAGTTGGTCAAGGGAGGTGAACGGAGTCTTGTCGGTGAAGTAGTCCTTGCCGGCCTCCATGACGCGGCAGCCGATGGGACCGCGGTCGCAGGGCACGGCGGCGGCGGAAACCAGATGCACGGCCTTGTCGTCGAGGATTTCGTCGAGCGAACGGGCGACCTGTGCCTGGGGGAATTTTTTGCGGAAGGCTTCAACCTTGGCTGGATCGGGATCGTAGACCCACTTCAGCTCGGCGCCGGCTTCGACCAGACCGTTGCACTGGCCGTAGATGTGGCCGTGGTCGAGGTGGGCGGCGGCGAAGATGAATTCGCCGGGCTTCACCACGGGGCTGGGTTTGCCCTGCGGGGCGTAGTTCATTCCGTCGGATTTTTGGGTCATGGTAGATGGGATAAGGGGAAGGTCGGGAACGCCCACCTCAGTTGGGCGCTTTGGCGGACTCCTTGGTGAGTTTGGCGAGGTCTTCGATCGCGGGCTCGAGTTCTTTGCGAACCTTCTTCTCCATGCGATCGATGAAGAGCACTCCATTCAAATGATCGGCCTCGTGTTGAATGCAGCGTCCGAGCAGCCCGTTGCAGAGAAGGATGTGTTTTCCTCCTTCGAGGTCTTGAAATGCAACGCGAATGGCGTCGGGACGCATCACGTCGCCGCGAATTTCGGGGAAGGAAAGGCAGCCCTCCTCGTAGGAGGTATCAGGTCCGGGCAACACGGTGACGACAGGGTTTACGAGCGCGGTGGGCATCCAGAGATCGAGCGGAGATTTCTTGCCGTCGAGTTCCCACGTGAAGTCGCGTTTCGCAGCGGTGAGATCGATCACGCACACTTGGAGCGCGCGTCCAACCTGCTGGGCGGCAAGGCCGATCCCCTCGGCTTCGTGCATGGCGGCCACCATGTCGTCGGCAAGGTTGCCCAAGGCGTCGTCGAACACGGTGACTTTTGCACCTTTCTTGCGTAGAATGGGGTCGTTGTAGTGAACAATTGTAATCGCCATGGGTCCGTGCGTTTGGCGGGCAAAGGTGAGTTTGCCATCGCCGCGCGGCAACCCGATAGTGACGACCATGCCCGACTCTTCCCCGTCCCGACCGGCCCGCGTGCCGCCGTTCGCCTGGCTGCTTGCGGGCGTCGTGCTGGGGGTCGCGGCGTGGTTGTTGCCGGTGAATCTCAAATCGGTCACTCCTTCGCTGCTCGAGGCCGCAGGACACGGCACCCCCGGCGTCGCCGCGCTGGGCGCTCAATTGCTCGACGCGGAGAAGATCGGCCCGACGGCGCTGGTGCTCGCCACCGCCGAAGCGGTGGATGATCCCGGGGCGCCCCAGCTCGCGGAGCGATTTGCGCGCGAGCTCAGTCGCATGGCCGATCTTGCGGCTTGGGGCGGCTGGGATCCATTTCTCGATCCCCTCTTCAATCTCAAGGAAAACGCCGGTCGCGTCGAAAGTACGCCCGTGCTGGCGTTTTTCATCACGACTGAGGCGCGGGGGGCTCTGCGCAGCTATCTGGAGAACTCGCGGTCACAGGGGGTTCAAGCCGTGCTTGCGACCCGCGAGATCGACCGGACCACGCGCTTTGTACCCGCAGCACGACCGGGCGGTCAGACACTCGACGCGGTGATTTTGCTCACGGCGCTGCTGTATCAGGGCGAGCACCTCTCGGCTTCGTTGCAGCGCGAAGTGCGGGCTCTGGCCGATGCGGCCGTGGCGGCGAAGGAGTTGGGCGATCTCGAATTGTTCTACCTCGACCTGCTTTCCCTCGGCCGTCGGCTCGACTGGATCCAGTTGAGCGAGCTGCTGCGACGCAGCGACAGCGTGAAGACCGTAGGCGAATTCGCGCACCTCGGGCGCGTCGCACCGGATGAATTGCCCCTGATCTACACCGCGTCGCTTTTCGCCAATTCTGCGGACGGTGTTGCGGCCTTTCTCTTGCGGTTCGGTCGCGCGGGCGTCGAGGACCTGAGGCTTGCGCTGGGTTTTGGTCAGGGGGCTGTACGCCAGCTGTTACTGCGGCAGGTGCCGGTCAATCACGGGGCCGGCCCGACCCTCGGGGCGGCCGCGGAGTTCGGGTTGGTGTACCCGAAGGCGGCGTTGGGCCTGAAGTACCTCGGCTTTCTCGCGGGAGCCTTCTGCCTATTTCGCGGTCTCGAGCTATTATTCCTGATCCGTTCGACGCTCACTTCCTTGCCGCGGATGTCGAGCGGCGTGCTTGCGCTGCTCACCGCGGCGCTGCTTGTGCTCGCGACGGAGCCCTATCTGCTCAAGGCTGCGCCTCTCTCCGAATTTCAGATCAAGTTCACCGTTCCGGTTCTCGCGAATGTCGCGGATCCGGAATCGCTTCAATCCACCCCCGCCACGCTCTCCATGGACTCACGCACCTTGTTTTCGATCGGATTCTTCGCCGCCCTCCAGGTTGGCATGTACGTCATCTGCCTGATGAAGATCAGCGAGATTTCGCGGCAGTCGATGCCTCCTCTGGTCAAGCTCCGGCTGATGGAGAATGAGGAGAACCTCTTCGACGGCGGTCTCTACCTCGGCATTGGCGGCACCGCAGCGGCGCTCGTGCTGCAGGTGCTGGGCCTCATCGAGCCGAATCTTCTCGCCGCGTACTCGTCGAATCTCTTCGGCATCACCTGTGTCGCGCTGGTCAAAATCCGCCACGTGCGGCCTTACAAGTACAAGCTCATCATGGACAGCCAGGCCGCAGTGGTTCCGTCCGTGGTGGTTCAGCAGCCCGTCGTGCAATGAACAGGACCCTGCTTCTCATCCTTTGCGACTTCCTCCTGCTTAACCTCCTGGCATTGACGAGTTGGGACAAGGCCGAGCCATCGCGGACGCCGCCGCGGCCGGTGGTGCAGTCGGATGCGTCGAACGGGGCGAACAGTGTCGACCAGGATCTTGTCGAGGTGATGAAGCTTTCGCTGGAGGACGAGCGCGCGCAGCGAGATCAGCTGGCGTCGCAGTTGGGATCGACCCAATCCTCGCTGGCGGAGCGCGAGCAGAACCTCGCTGGTCTTCAGCAGGAGAAGGCGCAGCTTGATTCCACTCTCAATCAAACCCGCGAAAGCGCGGCCCTGCTGGCCCGTCAGGTCGAGGCGGCGCGACGCGATGCCTCAATGTCGCAGGAGCGGATGGCGCAGTTGCAACGCGACCTTGAGGCCCGCGAGTCCGAGGCGGCCCGTCAGCGTGACTCGCTCGCCAGTCTCGAAAAAGCCCAGACGGAGGCGCGTGGGCGCATTGAGTCGCTTAGCGTGGCGGTGAAGGTGGCCGAGCAGGAAAAGGTCATGCTGCGCGAGACTGCGGAAACCTTCCGCCAGCAGGCCGAGGCCGAGCGCGTCGAACGCATCAAGGTGCAGGAAACGACGACTGAACTTGCGCAGGGCGTCGGCCAGCTGGCCGAACGTTCGGCCGATCTCTCGCGCGAGATTCGCGATAATCGTCCCATCAACGCCAACGTGCTGTTCAGCGACTTCATGGCGAACCGTGTGCAGACGATCTTCAATGCGCGGCGGGATGCGCTTCTCGGACCGCTCACCGCGCCTCCGACGGAGACCCGCACGTTGTTCGTCACGGATGGCGACAAGACTTACGCGATGCTTCACGTGGATGACACGCCCTTCCTGTTGCGATCGCCGCACGATTGGGTGCGCGTCGATGTGTCCTTCACGAAAGGCATGTACCGTACCATGGCGTCCGCGGTCGGATTCTTGGAGCTCGATCCCCGAGTCGTGGTGATCCCGGTCGATCCGTCTCAGGTCGCCGCGCTGGGGGTAAAAGTCTACAGCCTCGCGGCCGATCCCTTCCGGTTTCCGGATGCCATGTTGATCAGCAATGGTGGGGCGGGTTACGGCGAGGTGCCGTTCAAGCTCGATTCGGGGAACCCCAACTACGTGCGCATGGACAACCGGCTCGTGCGGCGTCTGTTTGGCGACTACACCCCCTCGCGCGGCGACCTGGTGTTAAGCAAGTCGGGCGAACTGCTGGGCATCATGGTCAACGGCGACCACTGCGTGATCGTCAGCAATCTGCTGCCGGCGCGAATTTTCCCGACCGGCGACACGTCGGCTCAGCGAACCAGCGCGATTTTTTCCGATCTCGGCGCGCGGTTGCGCCGGCTTCCCGTGCGCCTGCAGTGAGAAGGAGCGGCGGCACTCCTGCCGCCGGGTTCGTGCGCGGGACGGCAGGCGCTGGCCGGTCCGTCTTCGGAATCGGCGGCACTCCTGCCGCCGCTCCTTTTTGGGACACTGCGTTATCGTTCGCGGTTTGTTCGAACCTCGAGAATGAAAACGGGTCGAATTCCGATGGCGCGTAACCTTATTCCGGATACACGCCTGTCCGCGACTCGACGGCCCAGCGGTAGAGGTCGACGTAGCGGTCGGCGCTGGCGCGCCAGCTGAAGTCCCGCGCCATGCAGCGACGGCGAAGCGCGGTGAACTCGGCCGGCCGGTCGTAATACGTCGCGCAGGCCCAGCCGATCGTGTCGTAAAGCGCCGGGGCCGTGGCGTCGTCAAAACGAAAACCCGTGCCGAGGTCCGTGCCTTCAACATACTGTTCCACGGTGTCGATGAGACCGCCCGTTGCCCGAACCAGGGGTGGCGTGCCGTAGCGCATGGCGTACATCTGGGTCAGCCCGCACGGCTCGGCGCGGCTGGGCATGACAAAGACGTCGCTGCCCGCCTGGATGAGCCGGGCCAGCCCGCCGTCGAAACCCACATGGACGCCCACGCGGCCCGGATAGCGTTGCGCCGCCGCGCGGAAGAGTTGCTCCAAGCCGGGATCGCCGGAGCCCAACACCGCGAATTGGACATGCATGCGGTCGAGCACTGACGGAAGGGCTTCGGCGAGCAGATCGAGTCCCTTCTGCGACGCGAGACGGGAGACGACGCCGAATAAGGCGACGTTCGGGTCGACGTGCAGATCCAGGCGGGTTTGCAACGCGGCCTTGCAGACGGCCTTTCCTGCGAGGTTGTCGGCGGTGTAACGCGCCGGCAGGTACGGGTCGTGCGCGGGATCCCACGAGGCGGTGTCGACTCCGTTGAGAATGCCCACGAGGTCGCCGCCGCGGAAGGAAAGCACCTCGTGCAGGCCGCAGCCTCCGTCAGGGCGGCGGATCTCGTCTGCGTACGTGGGACTGACGGTGGTGAGTTTCGTGGCGTGGAAAAGGCCGGCTTTGGTCATGTTGACCGCGCCGACGGACTCGATGCTGTCCGGTCGGAATTCGCTCCAGGGGATGCGGGCAAAGGCCACGGCGCGGCGGTCTGCGTAACCCTGATACTCGAGATTGTGGATCGTGTAGATCGTGGCGATGTGACCAAGCGGTGTGTCGCGCAGGGTGCTGTTGAGCAGCACTGGAACGAACCCCGTGGTCCAATCGTGGCAGTGCGCGACATCCGGAATCCAATCGAGCTGCTGACATAGCGTCAGCGCCCCGCGGCACAGAAAAATGAAACGGAGGTCGTTGTCCTCGTGCGCGCCCCAAGGGCCCGTGTAGACCTCGGACCGGGCGAAGAAGGCGTCATGCTCAAGGAAATACACCGGCACGGGCGCACCCGGCAGTGTGGTCTGCCATGTGCGGGCCCAGTGCGTCCCGGCACCCACCTCGACGCCCAGCGGCTCGTCGCGAGGCCGCCATTCGCCCTGGACTTTGAGCGAACCGTACGCGGGGCAGACGATGCGCACGTCGTGCCCCATGGCAGCGAGTTCCTTGGGCAGGGCGCCAACCATGTCAGCCAAGCCGCCGACCTTGACGAACGGTTCGACTTCGGGGGTGACGAATAGGACCTTCAGCGGGCGCACGACAGAAGCGAATCCCAACCGCGAAATGGTGCCGAGCGTAAAAAGGGAGGAAGGCCCCGTGGGGCGGCGGCTACAGCCGCTCGATCAACACCGGCAGGTCTCGAATCGAGGCGAGCGGGAAGAAACGCGGGTGAACCGGCGGACCCTCGACGCGTTCGTGCTCCCACGTGAGGTGATAGGGCACATGGGCTGCGGTGCCCCCGAGCTCGAGCACCGGCAGAATGTCGCTCTTGATCGAATTGCCCACCATGAGGAACTCGGCCACCGCAATGTTATGGCGCCGGAGCACCCGGTCGTAGGTATCTGGCGATTTCTCGGAAACGATCTCCACCGCCGAAAAATGGGTGGCGAGTCCGGAGCGCGCGACCTTGCGCTCCTGGTCCCGCAGGTCGCCTTTCGTAATCACCACGAGGCGATGCGAGCGGGCGAGGGCGACGACCGTTTCGGCGACGCCGTCAAGCACCTGCACCGGATGAGCGAGCATGTCCTGCGCGAGTTGGATAATCGAGTGGACTTCATCCGCGCTGATCTGGCGCCCACTCAGCTCGACGGCGGTTTCGATGGCGGACAAGGCGAAGCTCTTGATCCCGTAGCCGTAGAGTTCGAGGTTGCGCATTTCGGTGGCGAACAACCGTCGGTCCACTGTGGCGGCATCATGATAACGCGCGAGCAGGATGCGCAGCTTGGCGTGCGTCTGCTCAAAAATGGTTTCGTTGTGCCAGAGCGTATCGTCCGCATCCAAGCCGATCATCGTGATCATGGCCGCAGGATGCGCGCGATCCGGGGTCGCGGAAGCAAAAACAAAAGAGGCGGCCTGCGAGAGAGTCCGCCTCGACCCAGCCTTCAGGCAGCGCTCACTGTGTTTTCGGCAGATCGCCACCGATCTCGACGCCATGCGGGTGATGGCGTTTCTCCTTGAGTTCGGAGTGACGGCGCCGAATGGCGCCGTCGAGCTTGTCGACGAGCGTGTCGATGGATTTGTAAGCGTCATCACTCGCTACGGACGCGAGGAGGTCAGGACCTCCGATCTCAATGTGCCCTTTGGCAATGAACTGGCTGCCATGCGCCCGGGTTTTGTCGTGCTCCAGATCCACGCGAATCCGAACGATTCGCGGTTCGTGACGCAGTAACTTGGCGACTTTGTCACGAACGATCTGCTTGAGAGCGTCGGTGAGGTCGAGATGGATGCCGCTGAGGATGAGCTTCGCGTCGATATCTACCGGGGAGAGGTTTTGGGTCATGCAATGAATAAGACTCATTGCGCCGGCAAACGTTGCGCTAAAGGCCAGGATATCTGCACTTGAAAGAGCTTTCGTTGGGTCGGATTAGCGCTTCTTGTTTAAGGCGGCTGCAAACCAGTCGTCGTTGACCGACTGAGGGGCGCGCGGTTTCGGGGCAGTGGTCGAGCCTGAGCGGGGGCCCGGACCGGTGCGCGAGCCGGAATTCTGTCCGGAGCCTGCGGGAGTACGTGCCCCGAGTGCCGGACTGTTGCGCATCGAGAGGGCGATACGTTGCCGGGGAAGGTCGATCTCCGTGACGGTGACTTGAACTTTTTGGCCGGGCTTAACGACGGCGGAGGGATCCTTGACGAACGTGTCGGCCAGCTGGCTGACGTGGACAAGGCCGTCCTGGTGTACGCCGATGTCAACAAAAGCGCCGAAGGCGGTGACATTGGTAACGAGGCCCGGCAGCTTCATGCCCGGTTTGAGGTCCTCGGGCTTGTTGACACCCTCGGCGAAGCTGAAGGTTTCAAATTTCGAGCGCGGGTCACGTCCGGGCTTGGCAAGTTCGGCGACAATGTCGTTGAGCGTCGGCAGTCCGACATCGGCCGTGACATAGTCCTCGAGTTTGATCTTCGCGCGTACGTTCGCGTCGCGCATGAGATCCGCGACGGACACGCCCAGATTGGCAGCCATCTTCTCGACGAGCGAATAACGCTCCGGGTGCACCGCGCTCGCGTCGAGGGGATTGGAAGCATCGCGGATGCGAAGAAAACCAGCGGCCTGCTCGAAGGCTTTTGGGCCGAGCCGGGGAACGGCGAGCAGGTCCGAGCGGGCCTTGAAAGCGCCCTGTTCGTTGCGGCGGGCGACGATGGCGGCGGCCGTCGCGGCGTTGAGGCCGGACACGTAGCTCAAGAGTTGCTTGGAGGCTGTGTTCAGCTCCACCCCGACCCCGTTCACGGAGCTGATCACGGTGTCGTCGAGCGAGCGCCGCAGGGCGTTCTGCTCGACGTCGTGCTGGTACTGGCCGACGCCGATGCTCTTCGGATCGAGCTTCACGAGTTCGGCGAGTGGGTCCACGAGGCGGCGGCCAATAGAAACGGCGCCCCGGACGGTAAGATCGTGATCGGGGAACTCCTCCCGGGCGACATCGCTGGCCGAGTAAATCGAGGCGCCGGATTCGTTGACCATGACGATCGGGACGGCCGCGGGCAGGCCGAGACCCCGCACGAAGCTTTCTGTCTCGCGGCCGGCAGTGCCGTTGCCGATGGCGACGGCCTCGATTTTGAACAATTCGACGAAGCCAAGCAGCTTCTCCTTCGCCTCGACGGCGTGCCGGTCGGGATAAACGACGTCGTTGTGAAGCAGTTTGCCCTGGCGATCGAGCAGCACGACCTTGCAGCCGGTGCGGAACCCGGGGTCGATGGCCATGACGGCCTTTTGACCGAGGGGGGAGGCGAGCAGGAGTTCGCGCAGGTTCTCGGTGAACACCTTGATGGCCGCCTCGTCGGCGCGCTTCTTCGACTCGAGACGCATCTCCGTCTCCATTGCGGGGAAGAGCAGCCGCTTGGCCGCTTCCTGCACTGCGAGGCGGACTTGATCGCCGCAGGAGGAAGGGACCTTGACGAACAGCGGTTCGAGTTCGGCGAGCGCGGCCGCCTCGTCGGGCAGCGTGATGCGCATCATGAGGAAGAGCTCCTTTTCTCCCCGGCGCATGGCGAGCACGCGGTGGGAGGGCGCCTTGGCCAGCGGTTCGCTCCACTCAAAATAGTCCTTGAACTTGGCGCCTTCGGTTTCCTTGCCGGAGAGAACCTTTGAGGAAACGACGGCGTGGCTGCGATAGAGCCCGCGCAGCCTTTCGCGTGCGGCGGCATCGTCGCTTATTCGCTCGGCCAGGATGTCGCGGGCGCCGGCGAGGGCGTCGGCGCCCGACTCGATTTTACCCGGAGTAGCTTTGCCGTCGTCGAGCGTGTAGTCGCGGCCCACATACGTTTGGGCTGCGGCGATCGCATCGGTCGCCGGATCCTGGCTCCAGAGCAGCTCGGCGAGCGGCTCAAGGCCTTTTTCGCGGGCGATCGTGGCGCGGGTGCGCTTCTTGGGGCGGAACGGCAGATAGATGTCCTCCAGCTGGGTGAGCGTGGTGGCGCTGCCGATCGATTTTTCCAGCCCGGGCGTGAGCAGGTTGCGCTCCTTGAGCGACGAAAGAATGGCGGCGCGTCGGTCGTCGACCTGGGCCATTTGTTCCATGCCGTCACGGATGGCGGTGACCGCGACCTCGTCGAGTTCGCCGGTGGCCTCCTTGCGGTAGCGGGCGATGAAAGGCACGGTGGCGCCGCCTTTCAGCAACTGGGCGGTCGCGGCGACCTGATGGACCTTGAGGTTGAGGTCTTGCGCGAGGCGCAGGACGTGATCGGGGTTCGGCAGATCCGTGACTTCGGTCATGAAAAAGGGTCTGAGTGCAGCGGGCCCGGGCCGAGGGGCAAGGGAAAAGGGGAGCCGGAGATCGCGCCAGCTCAGTCGGATCCGACTGATCTTGGTTTCAGAGCACGAAACAGCCCGGGCGGCGAACCGTCCGGGCTGGCGGGAAAGACAGTCTCGGCTGAGGCGCTCAGCGCACGACGCGGGCGCCGCCGCCCTTCATGAGCTTTTCGACTTCCTTTTGGGTGGCCATGGAGGTGTCGCCCGGCGTGGTCGAGGCGAACGCGCCGTGGGCGGCGCCGTACTCGACGGCGGCCTGGGGATCGTTCTTTGAGAGGAAGCCGAACTGGAGGCCGGAGGCGAAGCTGTCGCCGCCGCCCACGCGGTCGAGGATCTCGAGCTCGGGGTATTTGCGGCTCTCGAAGAATTTGCCGTCGTGGAAGAGTATCGCGCTCCAGTCGTTCTTCGTCGCGGTGATGACGCGGCGGAGGGTGGTGGCGGCGACCTTGAAATTGGGATACGTCCTCACGGCGGTTTCGATCATGCGCTTGAAGGCGTCGAGTTCGATGGCGCTGATGTTGTGGTCGACCCCCTCAACCTCAAAGCCGAGCGAGGCGGTGAAGTCCTCTTCGTTGCCGATCATGACGTCGACGTATTTGGCGATCTCGCGGTTCACTTCCTGGGCCTTCTTGAGGCCGCCGATGCTCTTCCAGAGCGAGGGACGATAATTGAGGTCGTAGGAGACGATCGTGCCGTGCTTGTTGGCGGCCTTGACGGCCTCGATCGTGGTCAAAGCGGTGGACTCGGAGAGAGCCGCGTAGATGCCACCGGTATGGAACCAGCGAACACCTAGCTTGCCGAAGATATGATCCCAGTCGACGTCGCCCGGTTTGATCTGCGAAGCGGCGGTGTTGCCACGGTCGGGAACACCGACGGCGCCGCGAATGCCGAAGCCGCGTTCGGTGAAGTTCAGGCCATTGCGGACGGTGCGGCCAATCCCGTCGTCCTCGCGCCAGAGGATGAAGTCGGTGGCGACACCCCCCTGCATGATGAAATCCTCAACGAGATGGCCGACCTCGTTGTCGACAAAGGCGGTGACCACCGCGGTCTTCAGGTTAAAGCACTTCCGCAGGCCGCGAGAGGTGTTGTACTCGCCGCCGCCTTCCCACGCGGTGAACGAGCGGGCGGTGCGAATGCGGCCCTCGCCGGGATCGAGGCGGAGCATGACCTCGCCGAGCGAGATTTGATCGAAAGCGCAACTGGACGCGGGTTTGATTTGGAGGCTCATGAGGAGGTTTTCGCGATGCGAAAACCTAGCTTTTGAGGTTTGAAGTGGGATGGGAAGCCCGGAATGGGTGGATGCTGATCTATACTCGTTAGACCTTCGGGCTTGGGCGTTTTGTTTGCCTCGATCACCCCCGAAAATCGCCGGGGCACAACAGCAATTGGCCCTGTAGTAGAAAAATACTTGCAATAATTCCATGTGGAGGCAGGCAGATGGCATGAATCGGAATGATCGGCCGGTGCGGGTGGTGGCGGATGATCGGGAGGAGCGGGGTGGGGTGATTGAGGCGCTGCGGGCGATGGAGGGGGTGGACCTGGAGGTGCGGCGGCTGTCCGAGGGGGATTTTGTCGTCGAGGAAAGATTCGTCGTGGAGCGGAAGACGCTGGCGGATCTTGCTGGGTCGGTGATCGATGCGCGGCTGTTCAGGCAGGGGACAAGGTTGGTACAGGGTGCGAGACGGGGCGTGCTGGTGCTGGAGGGGACGGGGCGGGATTTGGACGGGGTCTCGGTCCGACGCGAAGCGCTGCAAGGGGCCCTGATCACGATGGGAGTCTTCTATGGCCTCGCCCTGCTGCGCTCCCGGGATGTGGTGGAAACGGCCCGGCTGCTGCTTTATATCGGTCGGCAGGCCCGACATTTCGCACAAGGTGCGTGGTCGCGGCCGGGCTACCGTCCCAAGGGCAAACGTGCCCGTCAGTTGTTCGTGCTTCAAGGCCTGCCCGGGCTCGGTCCCGGGCGAGCCGCGCGGCTGTTGGACCACTTTGGCTCCGTGCAGGCCGTGGCGGCCGCGTCAGCCGTCGATCTTGCGGCGGTCGGCGGCATCGGCGAGACCACCGCCGCCCACATCCGCTGGGCACTCGAATGAGTTTTCGCGCTGCGCGAAAACCTCAGGTCACTGTCCACGCGATAATCTGATGGCTGGGGAACTCAAGGGTGCCGATGCGCTGGGAGAGGGATTGGCGGGGGACTATCCCATGGACGCGGAGCCACGGGGAGGTTCGCAGGAACGCTCCAGCCAGACGGCGTAGTCGGCGGCCCCGATGGCTCCGGCGGCCAGGGCGAGGGTGCGTTCGACGACTTCCTCCTCCGGACCTTGGAAATCAAGATCGTGGGCTCCCAGGAAAATGTAGGCGGCCATGAATCCGGCCCGCTTGTTGCCGTCGAGAAAGGGATGGTTTTTCACGATCCCATGGGCGTAGGCCGCCGCCATTACGAACAGGGACGTCTCCCCGTAGGAAAAGAGATGGCGAGGGCGGTGCAGGGCCGAGTCCAGCAGGCCTTCGTCGCGCACCCCGGACAATCCCCCGAAACGCTCAAGCAGCGACTCCTGCGTGGCCATGATGACCTCGCGTGTAATCCAGCATGGCTCGTTCATTTCGCCAGCTCACGCAGGGCGTTGCGGTAGCGTCGCATCCCGCGTTCGGCGAGGGCCATCATCTGTGCGAACTCAGGCTTCTCCGGAGTCACGCGCAATGCCCCTTCCGGAGCCTCGGTGAGGTACAGCGTCGCACCCTCCTCCACTTTGAGAGCGTTCAAAGCCTCCTTGGGCAGGACGATTCCCAACGAATTCCCGATCCGGCGGACTTTGGTTTCGATAGCCATGTAATAACAATGGTTATTCCATGCTTTCGGTCAAACGTGAATCCGGCCGGTCTTTGAGCACGCTGTGGTTTGCGGCTTTATGGCGCCAACATGTTCCCCGGCAGGAGAAGAGAACGATCTTCGTCCGCTGCGATCCACCTTCACATCTGAAAGCGGCGAAGCCGCCTCAGGATTTCGCAACCGCGAAATCCTTCGGGTCCCAAGTGGGCTGGCCGGTTTCCGTGGCGATCTCGTTGAAGGCCTTGATCTCGGCCTCGGAGAAGAGCAGTCCGCCGTTGCGGGCGGAGCGGGCGGCGGCTTCGGCCTCGATCTGTCCCGGGAGCATGCAGCCGTCGTTGCCATGGCCGAGGATATCCTCGATGACGGCCTTGACGTTGGCGGCCTGATCGCGGCCCTTGGCGAAGTTGCGGGCGTTCATGGCGTCGGGGTGCCAGACTTGGAAGAAGAAGCAGCAGGTGCCCTTGTCGCCGGCAGCCTGGTCCCAGCGGTTGCGGAGGGTCGGGAGGGAACCGCCGATGAAGCCGCCGACGATCTCGTTGATGAGGGCGAGGCCGTAGCCCTTGTGGGCGCCGAAGGGGATGAGGTACTTCGCCTTGGTGGGATCGGTGGTGGGCGTGCCGTTTTCGTCGACGGCGGCGTTGGGCGGGAGCGGCTTGCCCTCGCGGGCCAGCTGCTGGACGCGGCCCATGGCGACGACGGACGTGGCCCAGTCGATCACGATGGGGTAGCCGATGGCATCGGTGGTGGGGAAGCCCCACGAGTGCGGGTTGGTGCCGAGGGTGGGAAACTTTCCGCCGAAGGGGACGACTTCGGCGAGGGCGGCGGTGCAGTTGGTGTAGGCGATGTAGCCGCGCTTGGCGGCGTCCATCACGTAGCCACCGCCCCAGAGGTAGTGGAAGGCGTTGTCGACGGAGACCATGCCGACACCGTACTGGTCGGCGAGCTTGATGGCGGTTTCCATGGCGGCGTAGGCGGTGGCCTGGCCGAGCTTGCGGTTGGCGTTCCAGACCTGGGAGGCGGGGAACTTCGACGGCAGGACCTCCAGCTTTGCGTTCGGCTTGCAGCCTTGGGAGCCGCTGCCGAAGAGATGGTCGAGGTGGAGGGCCTTGAGGCCATTGTGGGTGCGGATGCCGTGGCGCGTGGCCTCGGCGCAGAAGCGCGCGCCCGCCTCGGACTCATCGGCGGAGTATCCGCGGTGACGATACGCGGCGGCGACGAGGGCGTTGTGCTGGGCTTCCGGGACGACGTAGAAGGTTTCGCTCATGGGATGGGTGCGGTCGGTCGGTGCGAACTATTAGAGGTGCGAGGGCGGATCAGAACACCTTGGTCACGGGGACCTCAGGGTTGATTTGAGCGAGCGGCTTGTCGCCGTTGACCGCGAGGATGAGGTTCTTGACCGCAGCGGTGGCCTGGCGGACCACGCTCTCGAAGGTGCGCGACCCGACGTGCGGGGTGCAGATGACGTTGGGCAGCTTGAGCAGCGGATGATCGGCGCGGGGGGGCTCCTCGTCTAGGACGTCGGTGCCGTAGCCGCCGACCTGGCCGGATTTGAGCGCTTCGATGATGTCGTCTGTGTGCACGATCTCGCCGCGGGCGCAGTTGAGGATGAGCACGCCCTTCTTCATTTTCGCGATCGTGTTCGCGCTGATCAGGTCCCGGGTTTCGGGCGTGAGGTTGGTGTGGAGCGACAGGTAGTCGGACACGCCGAAGATCTCGTCGAGGGTCGCCGCGCGCTTCACGCCGTGCTGGGTGGCGAACTTTTCGTCCCAATAGACGTCGTAGCCGACCGGGTTCATCCCGAAGGCGCGGGCGCGAATGGCGACTTCCTTGCCAATACGGCCGAGACCGATGATGCCAATGGTCTTGTCGAGCAGCTCATGCCCCGTCTTTCGCTTCCAGCCGCCGCTGCGGGTGGAGTCGGTGTGGAAGAGAAGATTCTTCTCCAAGGCGAGCAGGAGGAGGAAGGTGTGCTCGGCGACGGTCGTGTGATTGACGCCCGGGGTGAAGAGCAGGGGGATGCCAAACTCGGTGCAGCTCTTCACATCGATCTTGTCGACGCCGATGCCGTATTTGCTGATGACCTTGAGGCGCGGGCGGGCTTTCTCGAGCACGGCGCGCGTGATCATGTCATCCCCGCAAATGTAGGCGTCGATATCGCCGACCAAGGCGAGGGTGTCGGCCTCGTTGAGCGGACCGCGGGCGCGGACGATTTCCCAGCCGGTGCCGGCCAGGAGTGCTTGGTGGTCACCGGGCGTGTCTTGGAAGGACGTGGTGGTGAGAAGGATGCGTTTCATGGCAGGAAGAGGAAGGGGGAGGAGGCGGCGTGAGGGGAAGGCTGCTTTGGCCCGGACGGGGCGATCAGTGCAGTTCAGGCGAGTGGTCATTGCACGCGCACCGTTGCTGACCGTTAACTGATTTCAGCCGGGCGCGAAAGTTCAGGGGTTAAACGGAGCAAGGCGGGCGGATGACTGGTGCGGGCGGACAGAATCGAACTGTCGAAACCACTTTGGAAGAGTGGTGTTTTACCACTAAACTACGCCCGCTGAAGACAGCAGGCGCGGATGGTCAGTGCGGAGCCCTGCGGGGTCAAGCCGGGTTTCGAAGAAGGCGTTCGGTTCGCGGCGTGATCTGATTGAGATCGCTGTCAACCCGAGTCGAGAACCAGCGCGACTCGGGCGGCGTGGAAGGATGCGACCGAGGTGGTTAAGGTTGAATTGTGCACGGGTTCGATACGGGGGGATTCACCCTAATGAAACTCGCATTTTTTTTACTGGACCCAAGCGCAAATGATGTTGCGGGTGTGTGTTTTCCGCGTTTTCGTCCGCCCATGGCCTTCCTTTCCTCCGCTCCGGCCGCGAAGTCCCCAGCGGCTCGCACTACTTCCGCGTCGTTGACGAGCCGGCCCAACGTCAAGACGGCGCAGGCGTTGGCGAAACAGAAGTCTCTCGAGCGGAAAGCGCAGAACTACCGGATTCCGTTGGGCGAGTTGGCCATCTTCACGCAACAGCTCGCCTCGTTGCTCACCGCTGGCCTTCCTTTGGTGCAATGCCTTGAAGCCCTGCAGGAGCAGACGGAAGATCCGGTCTTCCGCATTATTGTGCGGGATGTGAAGTCCGATATTTCTTCGGGTAATTCCTTCTCGTCCGCGGTGAAGAAGTATCCCCGGGCTTTCAATTCCCTCTTTATTTCCATGGTTGAGGCGGGTGAAGCCTCCGGCGCTCTCGCCGAAATCTTGGGGAAGGTGGCGAGTTACTTCGAGGCGAGCGTCAAGTTGACCAAGAAGGTGAAGTCAGCGATGACCTACCCGATCGCGGTGATCGGACTGGCCGTCGCGTTGGTGAACGTCCTTCTCATTTTCGTGATTCCGGTCTTTGCCGCGATGTTCGCGGACTTCGGAGCTGCGCTGCCTGCGCCGACGCAGTTCCTCATCGATTTCTCGGATTTCCTGAAACACAACTTTCACTGGATCGTGCTCGGCACCTATGTGGCGTACTGGCTCTTGAAGAAATTCATCTCCACGCCGAAGGGCAGGCGCATGAAGGATCGCGCCCTCATTCGTGCGCCGATCTTTGGCAATCTGATTCACAAGATCGCACTTTCTCGCTTCTGCCGTACCTACGCCACGCTTATGCGATCTGGCGTTCCGATTCTTCGCACCCTGGAGATCGTGGCCTCCGCCAGCAACAAGGTGCAAGTGGAGGACGCATGCTCGGAAATCTCGAAGCACGTCAGTCAAGGCGGCCAGGTTTCGGACATTCTCGCGATCAATCCGTTCTTTCCCCCCATGATGAAACACATGGTCAAGGCGGGTGAATCCACGGGTAACGTGGACGGTATGATGAACAAGACCGCGGACTTTTATGATGTGGAGTGCGAAGCGACCGTCGCCTCTCTCACCTCCCTCATCGAACCCATGCTGATTGTATTTCTTGGCATTGTGGTCGGCGGCATAGTCATGGCGATGTTCCTGCCGATCTTCCAACTCGGTGCGGTGGCGGGCGGCTTGCAATAACTGGCAGCCTCCTTCCACTTTGGTTGTTCCGCGCCTTCGCGCGGCCCCGTTCCCATGCCTTCCGTACTGATAGTCGACGATTTGCTCTCAATCCATGAGATGCTCGACGCGGTGATCCAGCCGACGGGATTCGCCACGTCCTTCGCGACGGACGGAGAAAAGGCCTTGGTTCGTTACAAGGCCGAGAAATTCGATCTGGTCCTGGCCGACATCGACATGAAGCCGATGGACGGCATCACCCTGCTCAAGCACCTGAAGGCATATGACCCCGGCTCCGTGGTCGTCATCATGACGGCCTATGCGAGTACGGAAAGCGCGATTCAGGCGCTCAAGTTTGGCGCCTTCGACTACCTGCAGAAACCGTTTCGCGTCGATGAATTGATTGCGACCCTGCGGCGCGGGCTGGAATTCAAACAGTTCCAGACGGAACGCGCGGGTGCTGTCGGCGTGCCGACCGTCAAGGCCGCAGACCTCGAGAATCGGATCGTGGGTTCGAGTGCCGTGGTGCGAAAACTGCATCAGCAGATCCGCAAACTCGCATCCGTGCGCACCCCGGTGTTGCTCCAAGGCGAGGCCGGCACGGGCAAAACCACCATCGCCGAGATCCTCCACGCAAGCAACGCGGGTCCGGACGCGCCCTTCGTGGGTATCGATTGTGCGTTGAGTTCAGAGGACGACTTGCGCAGTGGCTTGATCGGAGAAAACGGAGTCGGAGGTGCCTGGGTGGGAAAGGCGCGCGGCGGCACGGTATTCCTTCAAAACCTTCAGCGTCTGCCGATGCCCATGCAAAAGGAGCTCGTGAGCGTTTTGCGCAACACTGCCCACGGCTTCCGGCTCATCTGCACCAGCAGTGAGGACCTCGAGCGTTTGACTGACGAAGGCAAGTTCCACGATGAACTCTTTTACCGCGTTGCTTCGCTTCCGGTCACCCTTCCGCCCCTGCGCGAGCATCCGGAGGACCTTGTGCTTCTCGTCAAACACTTCATCGGCAAGGCCACAAACCCGCATTTCGACGCCAACTTGGTGGAGTTCTCGGAAGATGCGCTTGCCGTGCTGAGGGCGCATTCATGGCCGGGCAATGTCGTTGAGTTGGGGCAGACCGTCACGAAAGTCGCCGCCACGACCGACGCGCGCGTCGTGACGTCCGCGCAACTGCCCCTTCGACTAAAGGAGCTGAGCCAGTGGCCGTCGCTTTCCGATTTCCTCGCGGGGCACGAGAAACAGTACATCGACATGGTCTTGCACGCGGCCCGTGGCGACAAAGGGGATGCGGCGAAAGCACTCGGCATCGATATTTCCCGCTTGGGTTGATTTCCGGTGCAGGGCGCCCAGGTTAGCGCCTTGGCCGGGGATGCCAGTACGACGGACAGGGTAGGGACGTCTCGCGCCGGTTGGATTTTGCGGAGAGTGAGGGTGTAACCGTACTGCCCGGATTTCTTCTCGGTTGGCCTCGGCCGTCGCGCACGGACAAGCGCAGGCTGTTGGCCGATGAACCCTTGGGCGGGTCGACACTCGTCTTGGTCTCGATCTGACAAAAGGCGCCAACCGAGCGGCTTTCCCGCTTGCCGCACGTGGTTCGCCGCTCAAACCTCGACCAAATCTACGTCCATGCCCAAGCGCACCGATCTCCAATCCATCCTTATCATCGGCGCCGGTCCTATTGTGATCGGCCAGGCTTGCGAGTTCGATTACTCCGGCACCCAGGCCTGCAAGGCGCTCAAGGAAGAGGGTTACCGCGTGATCTTGGTGAACTCCAATCCGGCCACGATCATGACCGATCCGGAGTTTGCCGATGTGACCTATATCGAGCCGCTTACCGTGGAATTTGTGGAGAAGATCATCGCGGTCGAGCGCCCGTCCGCCCTGCTGCCAACCCTTGGCGGTCAGACGGCGCTCAATCTGTCGATGCAGCTCCACGAAAAGGGCATCCTGGCGAAGTATGGCGTCGAGATGATCGGTGCCAAACCTGACGCGATTTCCAAGGGCGAAGACCGCGAACTTTTCAAGCAGGCCATGATCAAGATCGGCCTCGACGTCGCCCGCTCGCGCACGGTGAAGTCGATGGAAGAAGCCCGCTCGGCGGCCGACGAGCTGGCGATGCTCCCGCTGATCATCCGTCCGTCCTTTACGCTCGGTGGTTCGGGCGGGGGCATTGCCTACAACAAGGAGGAGTTCGAAAGCATCGTTGCCAACGGGCTGGATCTTTCTCCCGTCCACGAGGTGCTGGTTGAAGAGTGCCTGCTGGGTTGGAAAGAATACGAGATGGAAGTCATGCGCGACCACAAGGATCAGTGTGTGGTCATCTGCTCGATCGAGAATTTCGACCCCATGGGCGTGCATACGGGCGACTCGATCACCGTCGCTCCGGCCATGACCCTCACCGACAAGGAATTTCAAGTCATGCGTGATGCGTCTTTCGCCGTGATCCGCGAAATCGGCGTCGAGACCGGTGGTTCGAACATCCAGTTTTCCATTGATCCCGCGACGGGCCGTCAGGTTGTCATCGAAATGAATCCGCGCGTGTCCCGGTCCTCGGCGCTGGCCTCCAAGGCAACCGGTTTCCCCATCGCCAAGATCGCGGCCAAGCTCGCGGTCGGCTATACGCTGGACGAATTGCGCAACGACATCACGCGCCTTACGCCGGCCTCGTTCGAGCCGACGATCGACTACGTCGTCACGAAGATCCCGCGGTTCACCTTCGAGAAATTCCCGGATGCCGACACCACGCTGACGTCCGCCATGAAATCCGTGGGCGAAGCGATGGCCATCGGCCGCACCTTCAAGGAGTCGATGCAGAAGTGCCTGCGTTCCCTCGAGACCGGCGCGCGCGGCTTTGGCGGCGGTGGAAAACATGGCTTGGACGAGGCGCCGGATCGCATGACGATCACGGCCAAGCTTGCGACTCCCAACGCGGAGCGCATTTTTTTTCTTCGCTACGCGTTCATGGCGGGCTTCACCCTCGAGGAAATCTTCGACCTGACGAAGATCGATCCGTGGTTCCTGCACCAGTTGCGCGAGATCTACGACATGGAGGTCGCTTTGCAGGCGCAAACGCTCGCCACGCTTCCGACTGATCAATTCCGCCGCGCGAAACAGTTCGGTTTCTCCGACGCCCAGCTCGCCCATATCCTCAAGAGCGACCTGGCCTCCGTCCGCGCCGCGCGCAAACAGCGTGGCATTGAGACGACCTACCGCCTCGTCGACACGTGTGCCGCCGAGTTCGAGGCCTTCACGCCGTATTATTATTCCAGCTACGGCGACGAGAACGAGGTCCTCCCCTCCGACAAGCGGAAGATCATGATCCTCGGCGGCGGTCCGAACCGCATCGGCCAGGGCATCGAGTTCGACTACTGCTGCGTGCACGCGAGCTTCGCCCTGCGTGAGATCGGCTTCGAGACGGTGATGGTCAACTCCAACCCGGAGACCGTCTCCACCGACTACGACACGTCGGACCGCCTCTACTTCGAGCCGCTCACGCTCGAGGACGTGCTCGAGATCTACCAGCAGGAGAAATGCGAGGGCGTGATTGTGCAATTCGGCGGGCAGACTCCGCTCAACCTCGCCTCCGCGCTCAAGGCGAATGGGGTGAACATCATCGGCACCTCGCCGGAAAGCATCGAGGCCGCCGAAGACCGCAAGCTGTTCTCCGCCATTCTCGACAAGCTCGACCTTAAATCGCCGGAGAATCGCACGGCGATGAATGAAACGGATGCGCTCACCTTCGCCAAGGAGGTCGGCTTCCCGGTCCTCTTGCGTCCATCCTTCGTGCTCGGTGGCCGGGGCATGTTCATCGTGTTCAACGAGGAGGAGTTCAAGGGCGTCGTCCGCCAGGCCTTCGATGTCATGCCCGACAAGCCCGTGCTCATCGACAAGTTCCTTGAGGACGCGATCGAACTGGATGTGGATTGCATCAGCGACGGCGAGACCTCGGTCATCGGCGGCATGCTGGAGCACATCGAGTTCGCCGGGGTGCATTCCGGCGATGCGGCCATGGTCATGCCTCCGCACACGCTTTCCAAGGACATGCTCGACACGGTGCGCGCCGCCACCCACGCCCTCGCGAAGGAGCTGAAGGTCATCGGGCTGATGAACGTCCAGTTCGCGATCAAGGACAACCAGCTCTACATTCTCGAAGTCAATCCGCGCGCCTCCCGAACGGTTCCCTTTGTGGCCAAGGCCATCGGGGTGCCGCTGGCCAAGCTCGCCGCCAAGGTCATGACCGGGGCGAAGCTCAAGGATCTCGGGTTCACGCGCGAGCAGACGCCGAAGCACTGGTGCGTGAAGGAAGCCGTTTTCCCGTTCGTGCGCTTCCCCGGCGCCACGATCACGCTTGGGCCGGAAATGCGTTCCACCGGCGAGGTCATGGGCCTCGACGAGGATCTCGGCGTGGCTTTCGCCAAGGCGCAGGCCGCCGCCAAACCCGGTCTGCCCGTGCAGGGCAACGTCTTCCTCTCGGTCAAAGACTCCGACAAGGGCCGGGCGGTCGACATCGCCCGCCAGCTTGTCGCCCTCGGCTTCAGCATCCTTTCGACCAGTGGCACGGCAAAGGTGCTCGCCGATAACAATGTCCCGGTCACGCGCGTCGCCAAGATCGGCGAGGGGCGCCCGACCACGGTCGACATGATCAAAAACGGCCAGGTGCAGATGGTGATCAACACCCCTGGAGGGATGATCCCGCGGCGCGACGAGAATCAAATCCGTTCCGCCGCCTATGCCCACAACGTGTGTATCATGACTACCATTACAGGGGCTCGCGCCGCCATCGAGGGCATCAAGGCGCTCAAAAACAAGCAGGTGGGCGTGAAGCCCATTCAGAAGTATAAGGGTAACGTTACCGTGATCTGATTTGCCCCATGCTCGCGCTCCGCATTCACGCCCACGGCGGCCCGGAAAAGATCGTCGCTGATGACATTCCGGTGCCGGCTCCCGGTCCGGGTGAACTGCGGATCAAGGTCGCGGCGGCGGGCGTCAACTTCATCGACACTTACAAGCGCGCCGGACTCTACCCGATGCCGCTGCCTCATACTCTGGGGCAGGAGGCGGCGGGTGAGGTGACGGCGGCGGGCGCGGGTGTGACCGTGTTCAAGGTGGGCGATCGCGTCGCCTCGGCGGCCGCCTCTGGCGCCTACGCACGTGAGGCATTGCTGCCGGCGGCCCAGACGGTGCCGGTGCCGCCGGGGGTTGCGTTGGAGCAGGCCGCAGCCGTGCTGCTGCAGGGTCTGACCGCGCATTATCTCGCCGTGGACACGTACCCGCTCAAGGCGGGTGACACGGCTCTCGTCCATGCCGCCGCCGGTGGAGTCGGGCTGCTGCTGGTGCAGATCGCGAAGATGCGCGGCGCCCGGGTGTTTGCCACGGTGGGCACGGACGACAAAGCGGTCCTGGCGCGCGAAGCGGGTGCCGATGCGGTCTGTGTGTATTCACGAGATAACTTCACTGAGGCGGCCCGGGCTTTTACGGGCGGCGCGGGCGTGGATGTGGTGTACGACGGGGTGGGCAAGGCGACCTTCGAAGGCTCGATCGACAGCCTTCGTCCGCGCGGTCTGCTGGTGTCGTTCGGCAATGCCAGCGGCGCGGTCGCACCGATGGCCCCGTTGCTCCTCGCACAAAAAGGTTCCCTGTTCCTCACGCGGCCGACTCTGGTCCACTATACGCGGACGACTGAGGAGCTGCGTTCGCGGACCGACGACCTCTTCGCCTGGATTGCGGCGGGCCTTCTCAAGGTGAGGGTCGGCGCGTCGTACTCTTTGACCGCCGCCGCCGAGGCGCAGCGTGCGCTTGAGAGCCGCGCGACAACGGGCAAGGTGCTTCTTCAACCGTGAACGCCGGGTCAATGGACACCTCGCCGACCTTGACCGTCTTGTTGCATGGCCCCGACCAGCCAGGGTTGGTCGCGCGCGTCTCTGGCTGGATCTTCGAGCGCGGTGGCAACATTCTTCACGCCGATCAGCATCGCGACATGGAAGCGGGGATCTTCTTCCAGCGGGTGGAGTGGATCCCGCAGGCTGGCTCCGATCTCGCGGCGGCGGCCTCCGAGTTTCAGACCTTTGCCTCGACGATCGGCATGCACGCTCGCGTCGCCAGCTCGACTCATCGCCCGCGTGTCGCGTTGTTCGTGTCGAAGGCGGACCACTGCTTTCACGATCTCATCCTTCGCTGGAAAGCGGGCGATTTTGCCTGCGATCTCGTCGCCGTCGTGTCCAACCACCCCGACCTCGGCGTAGCGGCCGCGGGCTATGGTTTGCCCTTCCACGTGATCCCGGTGACCGCGGCGACCAAGGCGGATGCGGAGGCGCGACAACTGAAGTTGCTGCGTGAGCTCAACGTCGAACTCGTGATCCTCGCGCGGTACATGCAGGTGTTGTCGGATACGTTTCTGCAGGATTTTGGCCGGCCGGTGATCAATATTCATCATTCCTTCCTCCCAGCCTTTGCCGGGGGGCGTCCCTACCATCAGGCTCACGAGCGCGGAGTGAAACTCATTGGCGCAACCGCCCACTATGCCACTCCGATCCTTGATGATGGACCGATCATCCAACAGGACGTCGCTCGTGTGACCCATCGCCACAGCGTGGATGACCTGATCCGCAAAGGACGCGACTTGGAGAAAGTTGTGCTCGCCCAAGCTGTGCAATGGCATTTGGGCAACCGCGTGCTGGTCTACGACAACAAGACTGTGGTCTTCGACTGAGGCGGGTGCCGAAGTCCCGCCTTTACGCATCCTGCGGGATGTGTTTGCTTCGCCCTTTTCCGACCTCGCAAACGAACATGTCCACCCCTTCCACGCCTTCCACGCCTCCCGCAGGCGATGACCGCAACCTTGTTCAGACCGCCCCGGTAGCGGCGACGCCGGGCTTCGAGGAGCGGCTGCAATCTTTTTGGATCAAGAACTCCAAGGCGATCATGCTGGTCTGCCTGGTTGTCCTGCTGGCGATCGTGGCGAAGGGTGTCATGGAATGGATGCAGGCAAGCAAGGAGAGGGGGATCGCGTCCGACTACGCCGCCGCGACGTCGAATGAGAAACTCGCTGCGTTCGCCTCTGCCCATTCGTCGCACGCCCTTGCGGGAGTCGCCCACCTGCGTCTTGCGGACGAAGCGTTTGGTGAAGGTCGTTATGCCGAGGCGCGCACGTCCTACGAGAAGGCCGCAGCGATTTTGACGACGGGCCCTTTTGCCGGTCGCGTGCGCCTCGGAGTGGCGTTGTCCAAGTTTCACACCAACGATGTGGCCGGCGCCGAGGCCGATCTTCGTGCGCTCGCCGACGATGTGACGCAGCTCAAGGCGGTCCGGGCTGAAGCCGCTTATCACCTTGCCAGCCTTGCCTCCGAAGCCGGCCGCACCGACGACGTAGCCCGGCTCGCCGACCAGATAATGATCATCGATCCCGCGAGTCTTTGGAGTCAGCGCGCGATGATGCTGCGCGCCACGCTCCCGACTCCGGCTGCGTCTGCTCCCGCAGCAACGTCAGCCGCGGCACCAGCTGGGGAAGCGACGGACGCGTTGCCCGCGATTCAGTTTAAGACGGGGAACTGACGCATAACCTATCGGCCCCAACAAAAAGCCCGCCGGATACCGGCGGGCTTTTTTGCAAAATGGTCGGGGCGATAGGATTCGAACCTACGACCTCCTGGTCCCAAACCAGGCGCTCTACCAGGCTAAGCTACACCCCGAACGACCACAGCGGACGCGGGGATTGCTGCGGTGTCAATGCCCGCGTCGCGCCGAAAGCATTTCTGGCATTTTCGAGGAACCGTAGCGTCGCCTTCCATTGCGTTCCCCGCAGTGCGGCCATTACCTGCTTGCTTAGCCGGGTAAACACACGTACACGATTTTCACCCTCTTTTATAAAACATGGATACGATTTCTCGCGAAAATAACAGCAGCATCCTGCCAATTGGCGGACTCATTGCCGGCGTGCTCGGCGTGCTGCTGGCCGTGGTTGCCCTCTTCAAGGTCTCCACGGCCAACAAGGACATTGCGTTACACGGTGAGCAGCTGGCGCGGATCGAGTCGCTTGAGACTCAAGTGCGCACTGCTGTCGCGGCTTCGGAGGGATCGGCCAAGTCCGCGGCGGTCAACCAACTCGCCAAGCAGACCAACGACGCCTTTACCCAAGTCGCTAATGAGCTGACCGCCCTGCGTGGGGAGATTGCCAAGGTCCAGGAGTCAGCCAAGTCCGCTCCGCGTCCCACTGCGACGGCCTCGTCCGGCCCCGTGGTCGCGGGTGCCGATGAGTATGTGGTCAAGTCAGGCGACACCGGTACGAAAATCGCCTCTGCCAACGGGGTCACCATGGGCGATCTCAACGCCGTCAACCCGGGTATCAATTGGAGCCGGCTGGCCGTGGGTCAAAAGATCAAGCTGCCGAAGAAGTAAGCACGCGCTTCAGCGTCCCTTTCAGATGCCTCCCTGCCGATTGGACGGGAGGCATTTTCTTTTTCCATGACTCCTTCATTTGGAACTCCTCCTCGCTGGACCAAGCTCGGTGACCGTTCGCTTGCGCTGACCCGGATTTTCGACCTGCGGGCGGCGGCGTATCGCCATCCCGTTCGGGGTACGGAGAAGGAGTTTGTGGTCATCGATGCGCCGGACTGGGTCGTGGTGTTGACCGTGACACGCGATCAACGGCTGGTGCTGGTGAATCAGTTCCGCTTCGGTGTGGATGCGCCCTCCCTCGAATTACCGGGGGGCATTATTGAGCGAGGTGAGGATCCGGTCGCTGCGGGCCTGCGCGAGGTGGAGGAAGAAACCGGCTATCGGCCGGCCCGGGCCTGTATGCTCGGTACGGTCCATCCCAACCCTGCGATCCAGAACAACACGTGTCATCTGGTGCTGGCGGAGGATGCTGAACTCACTGCCGCCGTGGCTTGGGATGCCGATGAGGAAATCGAAGTGGTGACGACCCCGGTGGTGGAGGCGTTATCATGGGCGAGGTCCGGACGCATCACCCATGCGCTGAGCCTGAATGCGTTGTTCTTCTTCGAACCGAGGTGGGCGGAGAGATTGAAGGCGTAAAGAATGGCACGGCGAACGGATTCTTCGGTCTTTTCGCCTATTCCACTCGTTTGACTTCCCTGGCGTGGGCCGTTAGCTGCCTGTCTTGAAGATGACCACCCCCCTTTTCGCCAATGATCCCAAGATTCTGACGTCTGCTCGCAACGAAGGGGTTCCCTCGCCGCTCGAGAGTGAAATCCGCCGGATCTACGGGCGTAGTCCCCTCTACGGTCAACGCTTTCCGCTACACGCGGAGCCCTTGCAGTGGGCCTGTTACCGGGAGATCCCCGTTCTGACCAAGCAGGAGATCATCGAGCGGGGACACCGCGCGTTTTTCTCAGATTATGGGGCGATTGAGCGTGGGTTGACCGAGAAGCGATTTGAGTACGAAAGCACGGGCGGGACCACCCAATCGCCGATGACCGTCATCATGGAGGATGGTTGGTGGAATGCCCAAACCCAACGCGCCTACCTCGCGTCGCCCATCCTTCGCCCTTTCGCGACTCGTCCGCACCGCAAGTGCGTGCTCGCTCCGGTGGGGTGCTCGAGCAACCTTTGTCCCTACGAAGACCATCCGTTTCCGCATCGTTATTTTGAGGGCACGGTTTACCTCAATCTGACCAGCGACCCTTTTGTATTCCCCGAGTCGGAGTGGGATCGAATTGTGATCGAACTCCAGGCCGTGCAGCCCGAGGTGATCGAGGGCGAGCCCGTTTACCTTTCACTGCTGGCCCGGGCGGTGCAAAAACGGAATGTGACGCTCACCAGCGTCAAAGCCGTCATCCTGACCTACGGCAAGGCGAGCCGGCAGCATGCGGCGCGCATCGCCGAGGTGTTTCCCGCTCCGCAGGTCGACCTCTACGGTTCGACGGAGGCCGGGTATCTCTTCGTTGGCGAGGCGTTCAAGGACAATTCGCGCTCGATCGATGCCAACGCCTTCATCGAGTTGGTGCCCCATCGTGGCTTGCCCGGCGTGTTTCAAATTCAGGTCACCACCCGCGATCGCGAGGCGATGCCGCTGCTGCGCTATCATACGGGAGACATCGTGCAGAAATTTTCGACGGGCTTCCGCCTTTTGGGTCGCGAAGGAAATCTTTACTTCCGCCCGGATGGCACGCTGGTGTCCCCGGCGGACATCGACGACGCCTTGCCGGCCAGCTTTGCCTGCTGGCACTACTCCCTCGTGCAAACGAGCGAGAAGCGGTGGGATTTTCATTACGTTGCCGATTACGCCGCGCCGCCGGAGTTGGAGGCAGCCCTCGCCGACATGATCGGTGGAGGCGCCCGTGTCGCGGCCTTTCGGCGGCGTTTCATCGCGCCGGCTGCGAGCGGGAAGTTTGCCCTGCTCAAGCCGCTTGCGCGCTAGTCCGCTCTGACCGGGGATGCCTTCTTCCCGGGGTTAGGGTGCCTAATATGGTCGGGACTCGTCAGCCAGTCGGGTTCGCGCTCTTTACATTCGCGCATGAGGTTGATTAACAACCGTCCCGCTGCGGTGCGTTGCCGTTGGCGTCCTTGCTGACCTTTTCTACTCCTGACCTGCGATGAGTCTCATCGGTAACCTGTTTCGTTCCTCCATCGGCCGGAAATTCCTCATGGCGGTGTCGGGCCTGATTCTGGTCGGCTTCGTCATTGGCCACTTGGTGGGCAACCTTCAGATTTTTTCCCACCCGGATCAAATCAACGGTTATGCCGCTTTCCTTCACGGGCTCGGCCCGCTGCTGTGGGTCGCCCGGATCGGATTGCTGGTGGCGGTGGCGATTCACATCTGGGCGGCCGTCGTGCTGACGATTGAGAACAGGCAGGCCCGCGGCACGCACACCTATGGGGCGAAGCACACGATTCAGGCGACCCTCTCGTCGCGGACCATGCGGTGGACGGGATTCGTGGTGCTCGCCTTCATCGTCTATCACCTTGCGCACTTCACGCTCGGCGGTGTGCAGGCGGAGCACTTCAAGGCCAACCTTCCCGCGTACACGATGACGGGTGACTACCACGTCGCGGGCTTCCCGGTCATAGCCGCCGGAGCCGTCGTGCAGGACGTACACAGCATGGTGGTCTACGGTTTCCGCAATGTGGCCGTCTCGATCTTCTACATTATCGCGGTGGGATTGCTGAGCTTCCACCTGGTGCATGGCGTCGACAGCATGTTCCAAACGCTCGGCTGGCGAAACCACACGTGGGCCCCGGGACTGCGCAAGGTGGCGGTCGGGTTCTCCCTCGCGTACTTCCTCGCCAACCTCGCCATCCCTGCCGCCGTGCTGCTCGGCCAGGTTGAATTGCGCCCCGCCGCGGTCGCCTTGGCGGGTGAAAACGCCGAAGGGCTCAAGGACTGAATCGCTCATCCGGCCCCGGCGGCTCGAACCGACCCTCCTTCATCCTCGCAAAGCCCACTCCAGAGCCTTCTTACCCTTTCAACCCTTCAGCCTTTCTCCACCCGCCATGGCCATTCTCGAATCCAAGACCCCCTCCGGTCCGCTCGCCGACAAGTGGCGCCAGCACAAGGCGGAGATCAAGCTCGTCAACCCGGCCAACAAACGGAAGTACGAGATCGTGATTGTGGGAGGCGGACTCGCCGGAGCCTCGGCTGCCGCCACGCTGGCCGAGTTGGGCTACAAGGTCACCTGCATCGTCTTCCACGACAGTCCCCGCCGCGCCCACTCGATCGCCGCGCAGGGCGGCATCAACGCCGCCAAGAACTACCAGAACGACGGCGACAGCGTGTATCGGCTTTTTTACGACACGATCAAAGGCGGTGATTACCGCGCCCGGGAGGCCAACGTTCACCGTCTCGCCGAAGTCTCGGTCAACATCATCGACCAATGCGTCGCGCAGGGCGTGCCGTTTGCCCGCGAGTACGGCGGATTGCTGGCCAACCGCTCCTTTGGCGGCGCGCAGGTTTCCCGCACCTTCTACGCCCGCGGCCAAACCGGCCAGCAGCTCCTGCTCGGCGCCTACTCCGCGCTGTCGAAGATGGTGGGGCAGGGTGCGGTCAAGCTCGTCACCCAGCATGAGATGGTCGACCTCGTGGTCGTCGGCGGCCACGCCAAGGGTATCATCGCCCGCGACCTCGTGACGGGGAAACTGGTGCGGTTCGCCGGTGATGCGGTCATTCTCGCCACAGGCGGGTATGGCAACGTCTTCAACCTTTCGACGTACGCGCGCGGCTCCAACGCCACTGCCATCTGGCGCGCCTACAAGCGCGGCGCCTGCTTCGCCAATCCGTGCTACACGCAGATTCACCCGACCTGCATCCCGGTCTCCGGCGACTACCAGTCGAAGCTCACGCTGATGTCCGAATCGTTGCGTAACGACGGCCGCATTTGGGTCCCGAAGAAGAAGGAGGACTGCAAGAAGGACCCGAGCACAATTGCCGAGGAAGACCGCGACTATTACCTGGAACGAATTTATCCGAGCTTCGGAAATCTCGCGCCTCGCGACGTGGCTTCGCGCGCCGCCAAACGCGTGTGCGACGAGGGTCGCGGCGTCGGTGAGACCGGTCTCGGCGTTTATCTCGATTTTTCCGATGCGATCAAGCGCTTGGGTGAATCGACGGTGCGCGAGCGTTACGGCAACCTGTTCGACATTTATCACGAGATCACGAACGAGAGCGCGTACAAGAACCCGATGCGCATCTATCCCGCCGTTCATTACACGATGGGCGGGCTTTGGGTGGATTATAACCTGATGTCGAATGTGCCCGGCCTGTTCGTGCTGGGTGAGGCCAACTTCTCAGACCACGGCGCCAACCGCCTCGGAGCCTCCGCTCTCATGCAGGGCCTGGCGGACGGCTATTTTGTCATTCCCTACACCGTGGGGGACTACCTTGCGCAACAAAAGCCCGGCTCGCGTCCCTCGACCGATGCGGCCGAGTTCACGCAGGCCGAGGACGCTGTGGCCTCGATGGTGAAGCGGTTGCTTTCCATCAAAGGAACGGCGCCCGTGAATGACTTTCACAAACGCCTCGGCAAGCTCATGTGGGACTACTGCGGCATGGCCCGCACCCGGGAGGACCTGCAAAAGGCGCTGGTCGAGATCCCGAAGTTGCGGGATGAATTTTGGTCGAGCGTCAACGTGCCCGGTTCCGGCGAATCGCTCAATCAGGCCCTCGAACGCGCCGGTCGCGTGGCCGATTTCATCGAACTCGGCGAACTGATGTGCCGCGACGCCCTCGAGCGCGAGGAGAGCTGCGGCGGCCATTTCCGCGAGGAGTACCAGTATCCGGACGGCGAATGCAAGCGTGACGACGAGAAGTTTGGTCACGTGGCTGCGTGGGAATTCCAAGGCGACGGGCAGGCTCCTCTTCGCAACATCGAACCGCTCAATTACGAATTCGTGAAGATGTCGGTGCGCTCGTACAAATGACCCAGACGTAGCGAGTAGCGAGCATCTCGCGAAAGTTGCCGGGATGCTCGCTACTCACTACTCGCTACTCACTACTTCCTACATACTTTCCCCCCATGGTCGCCTCCACCACCCGCAATATATCCGTCACCCTCCGCGTCTGGCGTCAGGCTGGATCCGGCCAGTCGGGTGGGTTTGTCGACTATCCGGCAAAGGACCTGAATCCCAACATGTCCTTTCTCGAACTGCTCGACGTAGTGAACGACGACCTGGAGCGGAAGGGCGAGGATCCGATCGCCTTCGCGCACGATTGTCGCGAGGGTATTTGCGGCACCTGCTCGCTGATGATCGACGGCAAGCCGCACGGTCCCAATCGCGGCATCGCTTCCTGCCAGACCTACCTGCGCAGTTTCGAGGATGGCGCCGTGATCACCGTGGAGCCCTTCCGGGCCCATCCCTTTCCCGTCATCAAGGATCTCATCACGGACCGGTCCTCCTTCGACAAGATTCAGCAGGCGGGCGGCTTCATCAGCGTGCGCACCGGCGCGGCGTGCGACGCAAACGCGACGCCTGTGCCGAAGGAGGCCGCCGATCTGGCGATGGACGCCGCCGCGTGCATCGGTTGCGGCGCCTGCGTCGCGGCCTGCAAGAACGCCTCCGCGATGCTCTTCGTTTCGGCGAAAGTCTCCCAGCTTGGCCTGCTCCCGCAGGGCCAGCCCGAGCGCGACAGCCGTGTGCTCACCATGGTGGCGAAGATGGACGAGCTCGGTTTCGGCAGTTGCACCAACCAATACGAATGCAGCGCCGCCTGCCCGAAGCTGATCAGCCACGACTTCATCGCGCGCATGAATCGCGATTATCTGCGCGCGAGCCTCCGTTCGTCCTTAAAGGGGAAATCCGTCGGCGGCAGCAGCGGCGCATGATCGATGGCCCGACGGTTGGGGTGTAACGACGGCGCGCCGCCGCCGGTCGTCCTGCCGTCGAAATTATTTCAACGCGGCCCAGACGCGTTGAACGTCGTCGTGGTCGTCGAGACCGTGGAGGAATTCTCCGACTTCGGCCTTCTGCTCGTCGGTCAGCTCGGGGAACTGCTTCGCCACGTAGCCGATTTCGCTCGTGACGACCGTCCATCCGTTTTGTCCGAGCCACGCCGAGACGGAATGCACGGCGGTACGGTCGGTGATGAATCGGATGCCGGCGTGGCCTTCCGGAATGTCGTCGTTCTGTGCGTGAGAGAGCCCTTCGAATTCATTCGCACCCGCCTCGATGGCAGCGGCTTCTGCGTCGATCGCGGGGTCCGCGTGATGGGCTTCGACGAGGCCGACGTGATCGAACAGGAACTTGTTGCTCCCGGCGTTGCCGAGCACGCCTTTTTTGAAGAGGACCCGGATCTCGGGCGTGGTTCTCTGATGGTTGTCGGTGTATATTTCCACGACGACCGGCACCTTGTGAGGCGCGTAGCCCTCGAAAACGATGTGCTCGAGCTCCATCTTTTCGCCCCCGGAGCCAGAGCCCTTCTTGATCGCGCGCTCGATGACGTCGCGTGTGACGCTGGCCTTGCGCGCCTTGTCGAGGGCCGCCCCCAGGCGGGCATTGGCCGCGGGGTCACCGCCGCCGAGCTTGGCTGCTACGGTGATTTCCTTGACCAGCTTTCCGACCAGCTGGCCTTTCCTTTGGTTGACGATTGCGCGTTTTGCGTGGAGCCACTGACGTCCCATAAATGAGGCAGGCTAGGGGTGTTGAGTGAGGGAGGTAAAATCGTGCAAGGGTCGCTTCAGCAGGCTTTCCTCAGGGAAGCGTGACCATGCCTTCGGCCCTCGTGCGGGTGCGCAGTCGTTCCTCGCCGGCCAGCACGATCAGGGTGGTTTCGAGGCGATAGGGCGTCGCGCCCGAGAGTCCCTCCAGCGAACCAGCAAGCTTGAGCGTGAGGTCCTGGTTGGCCGTTCCTGCGGCGGGCAGACCCACCGCGCGTTCGCTCACCGCTTCGCCCACCAGCCGGCCCGAAAGGAAAAGTTTGTGCTCGGTGATCGACACGGCGATCGGCAGCACACTGGCGTTCACGTACGCAACGGTCATCGTCGCCGGGTCCCCGGGCCGCACCTCGACGAGGCGCACGGAAATGCTCTCGATGGCGGAGACGCCGGCGCTGGAGCAGCCCGACAAGGCCGCGATCAGCAGGGCAACGGGAAAGAACAGGAGGCGGAGGGCGTTCATTCTCCTTGAGAAAGCGGTTCCGCCCGTAGAGCGCAAGGCTCGCCGTCGGTCCCTCGTCGTGCGCCGGCGATCAGGGGGCGAGACGAAGCGTCCGGACCACGTGACTTTAGTCAGGGAGAACTCAGCGCTTCAGAAAATCGAAAACGCCTTCGCGCTCTCGATTGCAAACCACGTGCAGGCCGCTGTGAGCGCAATCAACGCCACAATCCGCGTGCGCTTTTGTTTGCGCAGGCGGGCGTCGTGATAGTCACCGTCACGCACCCTCAGGCAGCCGGTCTGGGACACAAAACTCACGAAGCCGGCGTTGCGAATGGGCGTCGTCCGGATGCGCGAGTTGTCCACGGATCCCATACGGATCGGAGAGCGGTGGAGCATGTGTTTCAGGGTACGCATCGCGGATGATAGGTTTTTCGATTTTAAGTTGGTTTTCTCAAGGGGAAAGTCTCTACGGTCTGATCTTTAACGTCTTTTTTCCCGATGCATCACTTCCGCTACGCAGGTTCGAATCTTCAGTGCGAATCTGTCGACCTCGCCGCCGTCGCTCAGCTCTACGGTACCCCGACCTACGTTTACAGTGCGGGTTCCATCGAAAACAATTATCGTCGTCTCGCGCGTAGTCTCGACGGCCTCGATGTCCAGATCTGCTACGCGATGAAGGCGAATTCGAACATCGCACTGCTGCGGCATTTCGCAAACCTCGGCGCGAGTTTCGACTTGGTGAGCGGAGGCGAGGTTCGCCGCGTGCTTGCCGCCGGGGCCGACGTGAAGCGCAGCGTCTTCGCTGGGGTGGGCAAGACTGAGGCGGAAATCAAGCTGGCGCTCGAGAACGAGATCTTTTCCTTCCATGTCGAGAGCGAGCCGGAATTGGCGCGCATCAATCACGTCGCGGGCAAGATGGGCCTCAAGGCCCCCATCGCCATCCGCATCAATCCCGACGTCGACGCCCACACCCATGCCAAGATCACGACGGGCAAGAGCGAGAACAAGTTCGGCATCCCGCTGAAGTACGCCGCCGCCGCCTACGAGGCCGCCGCCAAGTATCCGCACATCCAGTTGAAGGGCGTGCAGATGCACATTGGCTCGCAGCTGACCTCAACGGGGCCGTTCGCCGAAGCCGTGGCCAAGGTTGCTCCCTTTGCCGCAGAGCTGAAGGCCCGTTACGGCATCACGTATTTCTCCATCGGAGGTGGCATCGGCATCGTCTACAAGGACGCCCTTGCCAGCGGTGAAGCCTCCTGGTGGGAAGCACAGCCGGAGGGGGCGCGCCCAATCACCCCCGAAGCCTATGGCGCCGCGGTGCGTCCGGTGCTCGAGCCGCTTGGTCTCAAGATCCTGCTTGAACCCGGTCGCTTCCTTGTCGGCAACGCCGGTGTCCTGCTGTCGCGCGTCGAGTACCTCAAGCGTGGGCAGGGTCGCAATTTTCTCATCATCGATGCTGCGATGAACGACCTCGTGCGGCCCGCGATGTACGAGAGCTATCACGAAATCGTTCCTCTCCTGCGCGACACCGCCCGCCGCGCGCTGGTGGCCGACGTGGTCGGTCCGATCTGCGAGAGTGGCGATTGTTTCGCCAAGGAGCGTCAGTTGCAGGAGGTGGGCGAGGGCGAGCTGCTGGCGTTCATGAGCGCGGGGGCGTATGGCTTCACCATGGCAAGCCGTTACAACACACGCTCTCTCGCCGCCGAGGTGCTCGTGAAGGGCAGCACCTTCGAACTGATCAACGCGCGCGAGAATTTCGAGCAGCAGATCGCCAACGAGCGCGTGCCTGCCTTCCTGAAGTAATTTCGGCGGTCCCGGTGTTTACATGCGCGGGGAACGGCTTACACCCGAGTCATGAATTTTGCGGTCATTGGCGCGGGCGCCTGGGGAACGGCGGTGGCCGTCCACCTTTGTCGGCTCGGCCACACCGTGACGCTGGTGCCGCGCCGCTTCGACCAGGCACTGCAGGTTTCCTCGCGCCGTGAGAATGTGGATTACCTTCCCGGCACGGTGTTTCCGCCGAGCCTCCAGATTGGCCACGAAATCGGCCCCGTGTTGATGGAGGCCGATGTCGCATTGCTGGCCTGTCCGGCGCAGGCCTTGCGCGAGACGTGTGCGCGGGTCGCCGCCGCGCTCGACGGCGCCTGGCGATTGCGTTTGGTGGTCAGCCTGGCCAAAGGCCTCGAAACCGGCACGCATCTGCGTCCTTCCGAGGTGATCGCAGCGTCCCTGCCTCGGGTCACGGTCGCTTCGCTCACGGGTCCCACGAACGCGGCCGAGGTCGCCCGGGGGTTGCCGGCGGCCATGGTGCTCGCCTCGGCGAGGTCCGATGACTTCCTCGCCGAGGTCCAGGCGGCGTTCAGCGGGCCGACGTTGCGCGTCTATACCAGCGACGATCTCGCGGGGGTGGAGTTTGGCGGCTGTCTTAAGAACGTGTATGCGATCGCCGCCGGCTGCTGCGACGGCCTGCATCTGGGCGACAATGCTAAGGCCGCGATGCTCACCCGCGCGCTCGCCGAGATGGTGCGCGTGGGCACGGCCTTGGGGGCCAGGGCAGAGACGTTTAATGGCCTCAGCGGCTTTGGCGATCTGGTCGCGACCTGTCACGGGGAATGGAGCCGCAATCGCGAGTTCGGCCAGCGTTTGGGCGAAGGCGCGCGAGCCGCCGAACTCATCGCGCACCGCAAGACGGTGGTCGAAGGCTACAAGACGACCGAGTCGTTCCACGGCTTGTGCCGGGCCCAAGGCCTGGACGCGCCTATTCTGGCCGAAGTGTACCGCATCCTCTTCGAGGGACGCCGCCCGGCCGAAGCCCTTGCGGCGCTGATGACGCGCGAACTCAAGCGCGAGTAAGGAACCCGCTCGTCTGCATGAGCGCGAGCGGTCGGGCCCGCAGCCGGTCCCTTAACCTTTTCGCACGGCGCGCGGAATGCGGATATTCTCGACGATCTCCTGCACGTCCAGCGGTGGCGCCGGGGTGAAGCGAGAGATGATTTGGGCAATCACGAGGTTGAACACCATGCCCAGCGAGCCGATGCCCTCCGGCGAAATGCCGAACCACCAATGGTCGGGATTATTTTTCTCCGGGTGGATGAACTTGAACCAGATGATGTAGGCGGCGGTGAAGACGATGCCCACCACCATGCCGGTGACCGCGCCCTCGCGGTTCATGCGTTTCTGGAAAATGCCCATGATGATCGCGGGGAAGAAGGAGGCGGCCGCGAGCCCGAAGGCAAAGGCCACGACTTCGCCCACAAAGCCCGGCGGCTTGATGCCGAAGTAGGCGGCAATGACCACCGCCGCGCCCGCGGCACATCGCGCGCAGAGCAGCTCGCCCTTTTCAGTGATCTTTGGGTTGACCCAGCACTTGACGAAGTCGTGTGCAAAGGCCGTCGAGATCACGAGAAGCAGGCCGGCGGCGGTGGAGAGTGCGGCAGCGAGGGCACCGGCAGCGACGAGGCCGACGACCCAGTTAGGCAGTTTTGCGATCTCGGGGTTCGCCAGCACGATGATGTCACGGTCAATGATGAGTTCGTTGCCGAGCCAGCCCGCTTCGGCCGCGCGTGTCTGAAAGGCGGCATCCTTGTTCGTATCGTTGTAGTATTGGATGAACCCGTCGCTGTTCTTGTCGTTAAACGTCACCAAACCGGTCTTTTCCCAGTTTTTGAACCAGGCGGGCATCTGGGCGTATTCGGCATTGTTGACCGTGCTCAGCAAGTTGGTGCGGGCAAAGGCCGCCACCGCCGGCGCGGTGGTGTAGAGCAGCGCGATGCCGAGCAGGGCCCACAGGGCGGAGGTGCGCGCTGCCTGGACCGAAGGCACGGTGTAGAAGCGGACGATCACGTGGGGCAGGCCAGCGGTGCCGACCATGAGCGCCATTGTGATGGCGGCGACGTCGATCAACGGTCGCACGCCCGAGGTGTAGGCGGCAAAGCCGAGCTCCGTGCTGAGGCCGTCCAGCTTGTCCAGCAGGTACAGGCCGCTCCCGTCGTTGAGTGTGCTGCCGAAACCGAGCTGAGGAATCGGGTTTCCGGTCATCATGATGGCGATGAAGATCGCCGGAACCATGTAGGCGAAGATCAGCACGCAGTACTGCGCAACCTGCGTGTAGGTGATGCCTTTCATCCCGCCGAGCACGGCGTAGAAGAATACGACCACCGTGCCGATGATCACGCCGATGTTGACCGGCACCTCCAGGAAACGCGAGAACACGATCCCGACGCCGCGCATCTGTCCGGCGACGTAGGTGAAGGAAATGGCCAGCGCGCAGATCACCGCCACGAGGCGGGCAGTCTGCGAGTAGTAACGGTCACCCACGAAATTCGGCACGGTGAACTTGCCAAACTTGCGCAGATACGGCGCGAGCAACAGTGCAAGCAACACGTAGCCGCCGGTCCAGCCCATGAGGTAGACACTGCCGTCGCGACCCATGAACGAGATCAGACCCGCCATCGAGATGAAGGACGCCGCAGACATCCAGTCGGCGGCAGTCGCCATGCCGTTGTGGATGGGATGAACGGAGGATCCCGAGACGTAGAACTCGCTGGTCGATCCGGCGCGCGAACGAAAGGCGATGTAGAGGTAAAGGGTGAAAGAGAGACCGACGATGACGAAGGTCCAAATTTGAACGCTCATGCGAGTGGGGCGGGGCGGGAAAAGGGTGGGCGGGGCGCGGGCAGGCTCAGTTCTCGTGCACGTCGTATTTACGATCGAGGCGGTTCATGAACCAGACATAGAACCCGATCAGCAACACGAACACGTACATGGCCCCTTGGTGAGCCATCCAGAAGCCGAGCTTGAAGCCGCCGATGCGAATCCGGTCGAGCTGGTCGGCGAAGAAGATCGCGCACCCGAACGAGACAAATGCCCAGATCGCGAGCAGGATGGCGAGAATGCGCAGGTTGGCTTTCCAGTGCGCGCGACGATTTGCAGGGGTAGCCATAAAACTCGCTCGTAGGTGGCGGACTCGCGTCCCTACGTCAATCGGAGCTTTATGAAAGCTTGGACTGCGGATGCACCGCTGCGCCCCGCCTGACGGTAAGATCCGGTGGTTGGAACGACGTGGCTTGCGCCCGGTGCGCCCACGAGGTTTTCACCCAACGAGATCCCCGTCGACTACGACGGTGAGGGCGACTCATTCACCGGGTTCGACGGGTTTAACCCAAAACGCTCTCGACACCGTCTTGGTACGGACCGATGAAGGCCGGGCTCGCCGTTTCCCCTTGCGGCTATTATTGTCGATTCACCCTTTTTCGATGCGCCTTCCCCCCTTCCTCGGCCTTGCGGCAGTTTGCTTGTCCGCGCTTCTTGCCTTCCTCCCTCGCGCCGCCGGTGCTTCGGCACGGCTGGACCTCCAGGAGGGCGATCGGGTCGTCTTCCTCGGCGACACGTTCATCGAGCGCGAGCAGCACGCCGGGTGGATCGAACTCATGCTTACGTCGCGGTTCCCCGACCGCACGATCACCTTCCGCAACCTCGGCTGGAGCGCCGACACGCCCGCGGGCGACTCGCGGTTTGGCTTGAGCCTGGTTCAAGCCGGTCATGAGTCGGCCGACGAGGGGTGGAAACAGCTGCTCCTGCAACTCGAAGACGCCAAACCCACGGTCGTTTTCATCGGCTACGGCATGGCCTCGTCGTTCTCGGGCGAAGCCGGGCTTGCGACGTTCGCCGCGGACTATCGCCGCCTGCTCGATACGCTCGCCGCAATCGCTCCGAATGCCCGGTTGGTCCTGCTCGCCCCGATCGCGCACGAATCGCTGGGCGCGCCGTGGCCCGACCCGGCCGCGCACAACGCCGACCTCGCGCGCTACGCCGCCGCCGTGGCGGAGATCGCCGCTCAGCGGCGCGCCGCCTTCGTACCGCTCTTCGATCTGGTTCGCGCCCACGCCAGTTTTCAACTGACCGACAACGGCATCCATCCCACCGCCGAGGGCTATCGCCGCATCGCCGAGCTGATCGAGGATCACCTCTTTGGCGCCGATTCCGGTGCCCGCGCGTGGCGCGCCAGCCCGCAGACCGAAGCGCTTCGCTCTGCCATCCTGCGCAAGAACGAGTGGTTCTTCCATCGGTCGCGTCCGGCCAACATGGCCTACATCTTCGGTTTTCGCCGCCACGAACAGGGGCGGAACGCCGCTGAAATCCTGCGCTTCGACGGGTACATCGCCGCCGAGGAGGCTCGTATTGCCGGTCTTCGGTCCCTGGCCGCTTCGGCTTCCGTCGAGACGTCGGCGCCGGTGCCGGTGTCCCCTCCGCCGATCACGCCGCAACCTCTGCCTGAGTTTGAGGTGGCGGACGGGTTTGAGGTCACGCTCTGGGCGGAGAATCCGCTGCTGCACAAGCCGACGCAGATGAACTTTGACGCCAAGGGTCGCCTCTGGGTGGCGAGTTCGGCGATGTACCCGCAGATCGAGCCCGGACAGACGCCGGTCGACCAGATCATCGTGCTGGAGGACACGACGGGTGCCGGACGCGCCGACAAGGCCACGGTGTTCGCGGAGGGATTGCTTATCCCGACCGGGCTCGAACCGGGCGACGGCGGGGTTTATGTGGCGCAGAGCACGGAGTTGCTCCATTTCATGGATACAAACGGTGACGGCCGGGCTGACGAGCGCCGGACGGTGCTCAGCGGTTTCGGCACGGAGGATACCCATCATAATCTCCACACGCTGCGCTGGGGGCCCGACGGCCGTCTGAACCTGAGCCAGTCGGTGTACACGCGCACGGATACAGAAACCCCGCACGGCGTCGTGCGCCTGAAGGCGGGAGGCGTTTTCCGCCTCGATCCCCGCAACCAGCACTTGGAGATTCTCTTCCGCGGTTTCATCAATACGTGGGGCCATCAGTTCGACGAGTACGGCCGCTCCTTCCTGACCGACGGAGCGGGTGGTTCGGGAATCGCGTGGGGCGTTGACGGCGCGACCTACCGCACCCTTGCCCCCTTCCGCCGCATCATGCAGAGCGTGAGCCCCGGCGCCTATCCGAAGTACTGCGGCATCGAGATCATCCGCAGCAGCCATTTCCCGGACGACTGGCAGGGCGATGTCATCACCGCGGATTTTCGTGCGAACCGGATCGTGCGTTTCAAGATGACCGACCAAGGTTCCGGCTTCGTGACCCGCGCGATGCCCGACGTGCTGCGCACCACGACCGATTCCTTCCGTCCGATCGACATCCGCCTCGGGCCCGATGGTGCGCTCTACATCGCCGACTGGAGTAACCCGATCATTCAGCACGGCGAGGTCGATTTCCGCGACTCGCGTCGCGACAAGGTGCATGGACGCATCTGGCGCGTTGCAGCCAAGAGTCGCGAGGCCTTGCCAGCGACCGACTTCACCCAGCTGGCGAATCGGCAGTTGTTCGACCGTCTTGTCACGCCCAATTCCTACGATCAAGAGCGCGCCACCCGCGTGCTCGTCGAGCGCGGGGCCGGGGCCGTGCGCGCCGACCTCGCGGCCTGGACCGCCGGCCTCGCGCCGGACGATGACGTGGCGCGTTTGCGTGCGCTCTGGCTGCACGATGCCTTCGGTGACGTTCCACCCGCCCTCGCGACTCAGCTGCTCGCCTCGCGCGACCCGAGCGCCAGGGCCGCCGCCGTGCGTGCGCTGGGAGCACGGGTGTCGGTTTCCCGCTTGGAAGCGCTGGCGGCGGATGAACACCCGCGGGTCCGGCTCGAGGCTGTCCGCGCCCTCGGCCAACTCGGCACCGCCGGGGCCGCCGCCGTCGCGCTGGGCGTGCTCGACCGACCGATGGATCCATTTCTTGACTACTCGCTGTGGTTGACGATCAACGAGCTGGCCGCCCCGTGGGTGGCCGCGGTGAAGTCCGGCGCGTGGACGCCGGACGGCCGCGAGAAGCAGCTCGAGTTTGCTCTCAAGTCAGTCGAGTCCGCCCTCGCCACCGAGATCCTCGGTCAGATCCTCGCGCAACGGGGACTGTCCTCCGACGGCAGTGGACCGTGGCTTGAACTCGTCGGTTCGGCCGGCGGTCCCGCGGAGTTGCGTCGAGCCCTGGATCTTGCGCGCGGCGACGCGACACCAGCCGCCGTCAAGGTGCGTGCGCTCAAGGCGCTCGCCGATGCCGCGCGCCTGCGCAAGGTGCAGCCGGAAGGGATCCTCGAGGATCTGTCGCCCCTGTTGACGGCCTCCGACCCCGAGGTGCGCGCCGGATCGTTTCAGGTCGCCGGGGCTTGGAAACTGGCGTCGGCCGTCCCGGCGCTCGCGCGTGCCGGCGGCGATGCGACGGCCCCGGCACCCGTGCGGGCGGCCGCGATCCTGGCGCTGGCTGACATTGGCGATGCCGCCGCGACTCAGGCGGTCACTACGCTGGCGTCCAACGGAGCCTCGCCCGCGATCCGTCGCCAGGCGGTCGTGGCGCTGGCCACGCTCGATCTCAACGCGGCGCTGCCGCCGATGCTTGCTCTGTTGCGTGCCGTCACCGATGAAGCCGAAGGGCAGGCGCTGTGGCGCGATCTGCTCGGCGTGCGCGGTGTGGGTGGCCGTCTGGCTGCGGAGTTGCCCAAAATCGAACTTCCGGAGACCTCCGCCCGCGCCGGCCTTCGCCCGGCTCGTGAGGGCAATCGTCATCCGGCGCTCGTTTCCCTCCTGATGGAACGCGCCGGCCTCTCGCTCTCCGCGGCGGAGTTGTCGGCCGAGGAGATGCGTCAGTTTGCCCGGGAAGCCCTGGCCAAGGGTAATGCGGCCCGGGGCGAGTTGATCTACCGCCGGCCGGAACTCGCCTGCATGGCGTGCCACGCCATCGGCGGCGCGGGAGGAAAACTTGGTCCCGACCTCACCAGCATCGGGGCCAGCGCTCCGCCAGACTACCTCGTCGACTCGATGTTGTATCCCAACGCCAAGATCAAGGAGGGCTACCATGCCGTCTCCATCGCAACCTCCGCCGGTCGCGAAGTGAGCGGCATGATCGTGCGCGAGACCGACACGGAGGTGCGCCTGCGCGACGCCGCCAATCAGGAGGTATCCATCGCCACCAACGAGATCACGCGCCGGTCCAGCATCGGTTCCCTCATGCCGGCCGGCTTGATGGACGGCCTTCTGCCCGAGGAGCGTCTCGACCTGATCCATTTCCTCGCCCAGCTGGGCAAGCCCGGCGAGTACGACGCGGCGCGAGGCGGCGTGGCCCGGTTGTGGAAATTCTATTACCTGACGAGCGAGAATCAGCAGCTTGGCATCGAGCGCGTCGTGCGGGCGGATTCCACGCTGACGGACTGGCGGCCGGTCTACACCTTGGTCAATGGCACCGTTCCCGCCAAGGTCATCCAGGAGAACGTTCCCTCCCGCGGCGGCGGTCGCCAGCGTTTTGCCGCCGTGCATTTCGAGGCACCGCGTTCCGGTCCGGCCTCGTTCACGATCGAAGGTCGGATCGCCGGCATCTGGCTCAATGGCAGGGGCATCACTGTTGCTCCCTCGTTCACCGTCGAGATCGGGGGGGGGACCCATGTGCTCGTGGTCGAGCTTGATGTGGCCAATCCCGGGGATCTTCGCCTTCAGTCCGACGACGTGTCGTTTGCCACGAACTAACACGTGTCGATCCGATTGCTAGCGTTCGCACGTCCGCGGTGGTGAGGGCGGGCGGACTTGAACCGCCGACCTAGAGTTTAGGAAACTCTTGCTCTATCCAGCTGAGCTACGCCCTCGTCCGAACCGGCGGGCAGGTTGAGCGATCTATCCTGATGCGTCGAGCCTCGGAGTGGAGCTCGTTTGGGTGAAACCAAACCCGCGTTGGGCCGTCACCCTTCCTGCGTCCGCCGCGCGCTCGACAAGCTCGGCCGGGCGCACACTATCTCAAATACCATGCGTCCCCCCCTGTTCTCGACTTCGTCGAACCCCGCCGTGCGTCGATCCCACCGCGCCGGCTTCACCTTGCTGGAGATCATTGTCGTTTTGGCCATCCTCGGTCTTCTGGTCGGCGTGCTTGTGGTCAACGTTGGGGGCAACCTTGACCGTGGTCAGCAGGATGCGGCCCGGATCTTCGTTCAGCAGACCATGCGTACGCCTCTCGTCACTTACCGGATCGACATGGGGGGCTACCCGACGACCGCCGAAGGCCTGCAGGCGCTCGTGGCCGCGCCCGCCAATCGTGCCGATCGCTGGCGCGGGCCGTACACGGCCGACGGCAAATTGCCTGTCGATCCTTGGGGCGAGCCGTATCAGTACCGCTTTCCCGGCACAAAAAACAAGGGGGAGTACGACCTGTTCTCGAAGGGCATCGACAGGCAGCCGGACACCGAGGACGACATTGGCAACTGGTAATCTGCGGTTGACGCGTCCGCGCCACCCGCCGGCCGCATTTTTGATGGATCGCTGCCGGGTTGCGGGGGTCCTAACTCAAGCGGCAAAGCCGCAATTCCATCATCCCACCTGCCAAATCCCAAAAAACAGCGCGCCTCCGGCGTTCTCACTCCTTGGCGTTTGGACCTTTGGCGTTTGAGATTTCCCTCCCATTTATCCTCTCAAATCGTGTCGTTGTTTTCGAGTGAGGGCCCGACGCCCTTCTCCGCTGTGGCCTATTCCTTCTCTCATACCGAAACCCCTGCTTGCTCTCGTTCCCGAACGAGCGGTCGCGCGGGTTTCACCGTTTTGGAGATCGTGCTCGTACTCGCGCTCATCGGCCTGCTGGCCGGTGTACTCATCAGCGGTTCGGTGCGCATGCTGGCGACGCGTCCGGTCACGGTGGAGGGCGTTTTCTGGGAAACGGTTTCCGAGGTGCGCAAGGAAGCCTTGCAGCATCAACGCGAGGTGCGCCTGCGCTACGACGAAAAGGCACGGTCTTTGATCGCCGCCTCGTCGGCCGGAGAACGCACGTTTCCGCTGCCCCCGGGCGAGGTGCAAATCGATTTTCTGGGGCCGGTGTCAAGGTCGGCCGGTCTCGTGCTCATCGGCGGCCTGCTCGTCGAAACGAAAACGCTCCCGTACGTGACGTTCTTCGATGACGGCACCTGTTCCCCCTTTCGCCTGCAGATCCGCAGCGGCGGCCCCGCGCGGATTTTGTCGATCGATCCCTGGACCTGTGCGGAGGTCCTCGTGGAGCCCAAATGAGCATGCGGCCCATGCATTCGCCTCGCTCGTTCTTTCGCCCCTTTCGTGGGGCGCGTGCCTTCACGATCCTTGAAGTGCTCGTGGCCCTCGCAATTTTTGCCATGGCCGCGATTGCCCTCGGAGCGGCTTACGTGAACGTGCTCACGTCGTACGCGATGCTGAACCGTGTGGCGGAACGCGACGAGGATGTGCGTTTCGCGCGCACCGCCTTTCTGGCCGAGTCCGAACGCGAGAAGGCGGAAGAGGGCGCTGAATTCGAATCGAGCCAGGGGCGCCGTGTCCGATGGAGCGCGCAGATCGAACCGACCAACGTTGCGGACCTGTTCACGGTCACGTTCACCTGCGAGGTCACCGATCCGGCCGACGCGCGTTCGCGAGTCCTGACGCAGACCTTCCGCCTGCTGCGGCCAACCTGGTCCGACGCCGGAGAGCGCGAGACGCTCCGGGCCGAGGCGCGCACCCGCATTCTCGAGTATCAGGGCCAGTTGCAACGATGATGACGCGCCGCCAACTCCCCTCCGCCCACGGACGTAATGCCGGCTTCACGCTGCTGGAGATACTGCTTGCGCTTGCTCTCGTCGGCCTGCTCATGGTCGGGCTCAACACGTTCATCTTTTCGATGACGGAATTGTGGGGACGCAACCGCGAGCCACGGCTTTTCGACCAGCATGTGCGCGCGGTGACGCGGTATCTCGAGGCCGAATTGCGCAACGCCGCGCTGCCGCCCGCGGTCGATGCGCAGACCGCCGCGATCGTTCCTCAGTCCGTCTCGATGGAGAGCGGCACGTCCGAGGACCTGCTGACGTTTGAATTGCCCGCCGGCAGCCGCCTTTTCGCCTGGCCGGAACGCCCGCTGCCCGAAGTCATCTGTGCCCTTGCGGTGCGGCGCGATGAAGGCCTCATTCTGCTCTGGCGCTCGCGCCTCGAGCGCGATTTCCCCGATGACCCCCCGCGCGAACTCGTGCTCACACCGCTCGTCACGGCACTGTCTTACGAGTATTACGACGTGGATTTCAAGCGCTGGGAAGCCCAGCCTTCGTTGAAGAAGGGCACGGCCGGCGCGCTGGAGACCCCGCAGCGGTTGCGCCTCACCTTCACGTATCAGAATCTCACGCGTGACGCGGTCATCGCGCTCCCATCGCCCGCCCAGGGTCTGCCGATCTTTTGACCATGCCTGCGGCTCACCCTCTGCCATCCTCGCGTCGCGGCTCGATCTTGGTGATCGTGCTCGTGATGATCGTGTTCGCGAGTGTGGCGTTGGTTGCGTTCATCGAACGGGCGAGCAACGACCTGCTCGTTGAGGTCCGCGCCGCAGATGCGGCGGCACTGCGGCTCGAAGCTTATTCTGCGCTCGAGACGACGCTGGCGGTGCTCGAGGATTTTCGCGCGGTCGGCGGAGCGCTGCGCAGTCCGGCGGAAGGGTGGGGCAATCCGCTGGAGTGGAGCGGATACGTGCCGGCGGAAGGGCGCGAAGTGACCGTCGCGTTTGAGGACGAGAGCGGCAAACTCCCTCTGCCGCGCGCCGACTTCCCCATGCTGGTCGAGTTGTTCAAGGCATGGGAGCTTTCTGAAGGCGACGCGGAGCGGCTGGCTGACGCCCTCTTGGGTTGGGCGCAAAAGGACTACGTGGCGGTCTCGGCCGGGGCGCCGCGCGCCGCCGACTACGAACGCACTCCCTTGCCGTTCGTGCCGCCCGGGCGCACGTTGCGCACCTTCAGCGAACTCGCCTCCATCGACGTCGTGCGGGAGCTGATGTTCGAGGAGGACGGCCGGCCCAACGATCTCTGGCGCCAGTTCACCACCACCGTCTCGCTCTTTGATTATCGCCAGCCGAATGTAAACTCCGCCCGCCCCGCCGTGCTGGGTGCCCTTGCGCGTTATACCGACGATCAGCAGCAGGTCTTGTCGGATTATCTCAACGGGACGGGCACCTATGCGTTTCAGGGCCCGCGGTATTTTCAACGGGCCAACGAAGTCGCCACCGTACTCGGGGCGCAGAGCCTGCCGCAAGGCTTCGGCGCTGAGATACAGGCCCTTCGGATCATTTTAACCGTGCGCGAAGGCCTCTCGTCCTTTCGCTTGAGCACCGTGGTGGCGCCTCCCGGGGGCGCCCGCGCCGTCCAGGCGGTCAAGACCGAGGCTGAGCAGACCCAGGCTGCGTCCAACACGCCTGCTCCGACCCCTGCAACCGGCACGACGACCGCCGCCCAGCCGCCGGCGCCGATCAACTATCCCTTTACTCTTTTGGAAATTCGCGAGAATGATACGCCCGTCATGAAGCCGGCCGCCGCCGGGGAAACCCTCTGAGATGCCCACCGAGTCCCGCCCCTCATCCGTGTTCGCCGCGCCTGTCCGTCAGGTAACCCTGTTGCCCGACAGCCACTTCTTCGTCCGCCTCGTGCCGCTTGCCACGGGCGAGGGCGCCGACACGGCCGCCGCCCAGATCGAACTCGCGGCCGAATCCCTCGCTCCCTTCCCGGTTTCGCAACTCTACTACGGTTTCTTCACCCGACCCGGGCTCGATCGCGCGTTGGTCTTCGCGAGCTATCGGAAGCGTTTTCCATCCGATGAAACGGCGGTGTGGTCCCAGGCGGACTTCGTGGCTCCCGCCTTTGCCTCCCTTCTTGGAGCGTCGATCCCTGCGGGTGCCACCACGTGGATCATCGAGTACGAGAACGAGCTGACGGCTGTCCATTTCGGCGATGCGAGCGGCGTGCCCACGGAGGTGCGCTCGTTTCCCCTCACGCCCGATGCCGACGGTCCAGCCCGCGATGCGGCGCGAGAGGCGTTGTTGCGGACGTTGCCGGGCAGTCGGACCATCATCAACGTCCCGGCCCCGGTGCTTGATGTCGCAGCGACGAGCGAAAACGAACTCGTGTTTCGTGCCGGCGACCTGGTGTCGACCCTGCCGCTTGCCGCAGGGGAGGTGCTGGATGTGCGTGACAAGGCCGAACTCGCCTCCCGACAGCAGGCGCGCGAACGCGACCAATGGTTGTGGCGCGTCCTGATTGGTTGCGCCGCGCTTCTTGTCTTCTGTGGTCTCGCGGAGGTCGGCCTGGTCGGCGCGCGCATGTGGCACCAGACCCGCGCGACGCAGGTCGCGGTGCAGAGGCCCGATGTCGAAAGCATCATCACGAAGCGCAACCTCGCGACCCGCATTGAGGAACTCTCCTCCAAACGTCTCTTGCCGCTGGAAATGATCACTGCGGTCGGTGAAGCCCGACCCAGCGGAAATATCCAGTTCCTGTCGATGACCACCACGGGGCTCTACACGCTCCAGCTCGAAGCGCAGACGCCTGCGGGCGCCCAAGGAGAGATCGATGCATTTCAGTCGGCTCTACGTCGCCTCGAAGTGTGCGAGCGTGTGGACGTGCAGGGCCTCGAGAGCCGCGCCGGCGTGGCGGCCTTCCGTTTGATTGTAACCTTCAAGCCCGACGCGCTGAAACCCGCCGGCTCCTGAACCGATGAAAGCGTTTTTCCTCAGTCGTCTCTTCCGCGAGAAACTCCTCGTGCTCGTGCTCATTGGCGCCGGGACCATCGTTTGGCTGTCCAATGTCTCGGGTCGTCTTTCCGTGTGGTACAACGATCACCGGCGTACTTCAGTCGAACTCACCGGGCAGCAGCTGTGGCTCAATCAGCGGGAGCGCATCGAGGGCGAGGCGTTGGCGGCGATCAGCAACCTTGACCCGTCCCGCAGTTTCAGTGGTGTTCGCCTCTCTGCGGAATTAGGCAACCTCGCCGCGGCTTCCGGACTGGGCGGCAACACGACCAGCGAGGTGCTGCCCACGGAGCGCACGGAGCAATTCGCGGTGAACTCGGTGCGACTGCGCATCACCCGGGCGAACTGGGAAGCGCTCAAGGCCTTCTACCTCGAACTCTCCAAACGCGCGCCGTACATCACGGTCGATCAGGTCGCGATCACTGCGGAGCGGAATGATCCCTCCAATCTGACCGCCAACCTGCGTGTCGTTGCCGTCGAGGTCACGCCGTCAAGGTAAAGGCCGCCGCGGGGCGGCGGCAAAGCTCAAACGCCAAAGGGCCAAATCTCAAACGCCCGCGCGCCGCAGACGCTCTCGTGTGATGCTGTGTAGCCGCGGGCGCCGACCGCGGTCCGTTGGCTCACCCAACTCCCGAAGCGCCTCCGGCGCCCTGTCATTTGTGATTTGGACTTTTGGACCTTTGGGATTTCCCGCCCAATGGGCGGGTCTCAGCTCGCCTCGGCCAGCGCCTTCACCGTATCCGGTGCAACGACACGGTCGATATCGAGGAGCGTCTTCACCTGACCCTTCACCTTGGCCATGCCGAGCAGGTAGTCGGTGTTGACCTTGGTGCCGAAGTCCGGCGTCGGCTCAATCTCGGCCGCCGTCAGGGTTACAACTTCCTCGACGCTGTCGACGATGAGGCCCATCTGCACGACCTGGTCGGACGGCAGCTTGACCTGGACGACCACGATGCAGGTGCGCTCGGCAAACTCGGCCTTGAGGCCGAACTTCACGCGCAGGTCGACCACGGGAATTACGCGGCCGCGGAGATTGATGACACCCTTGACGAACGCGGGCATCTGCGGAACCGGCGTGATCTTTTGCAGACGCATGATTTCGCGAACCTTCAGCACGGCGATGCCATAGGCTTCGTTTTCAAGCACGACGGTAAGGTACTTTCCGGCGGAAGCGGTCGAGCCGGCGGTGGGAGTGGGAGCGGTGGCGGTGGACATGGTTGGAAATGCGTGGCGACCCTGGGAAAGTCCAAGGTCATGCGTATCTTCGGCCCGGCGCCCGCAGGCCTTGAGGCAAAAGGCGTAAAGTGGGGTTTCGACCCCATGCCGGCAAAGCCGGAAATCCCAAACGGCTAAATCCCAAAAATCCACTAACCACTACCCAATACCCACTATCCTCTCTCCTCACCCTCTGCCATCAATCCCCTCCCGTCACGCGCAAGGACTTTACCCTAGGTCAGTTCGACCGATTGCCGATTAAGTTCACCCCAAAGACTCCGATAACATGGGACCTCCTCTCATCCACGTTCGAGGCCCTATGCCCATTTCACCCGCAGTCTACCAAGCGTTGGACAACGCCATCAATCGCCTCGCCACCGAGTCGATCCTTGCCCAAAGCGGGCGCGACGACGGACTTGTGCCTGCGTACAGCCTTTTGGGAGACCTTGCCGAGCTCTGCGCGCTTGAGGACTCCCTGCGGGTGCCCATTACCGCCGTGCACGCGGCCTTCGATCGGCAACTCGATTCTGCCAAACCGTTCGATGACGAATTGCTCGGGCGCTTCCGCGGGCTCGTCGAATGGCTGGGCCCGGCGGTGGACGCCTGCAAGGCGGGACAACCCGTGCCGGAGTTCGGTGCGACGCCTGCCGCGACGCCGGAGCCTCCCGCCGAGACTGTGGCGGAGACCGCGGCGAGCGACGATGAGGCGGACGTGATGCTGTCTTTCAGCCTCGAGGACAGCCACGAACTGCTCGCGGAATTCTATGCCGAGGCCGTCGACCACCTGCAGCAAATCGAGGCCGCCTTGCTCGCGCTCGATCAGCAGCCCGATAATCCGGAGGCGCTCAATTCCATCTTTCGTTCGTTCCACACGATCAAAGGAAACGCCGGCTTCCTCGGCCTCGTGCCGATGCACACGCTGGCCCATGAGGTCGAGACGTTGCTCGATCTGGCTCGTAACCATAAGCTGCGCCTCACGGCCGTCATTATCACCGAGATCCTCCGCAGTCGCGACGCGCTCCAGGCGCTCACGCAACAGGTCGGTGTCGCACTCGAGAAGGGCAAACTCCCCAACCAGATCGTGGCGGTCGGTTATCTCATCCGCGCGGTGCGTACGCTCGCTGCCGCGTCCGACGAGCAGAGTGGGAATGTCGATGTCCTGCTTCCCACGTCGCCTCTGCCTTCGGCCGCGCCCACCGCCGAGATTCTTGCCTTCACGTCCGTCGAGCCTGCGCCCGCGCCGGCGGCGAGCGAGCCCGTGGTAGTGGCACCCGTTGCCGTCGCCGCTCCCGTCGCGCCTGCCGCCAAGGCCCCTTCCGGCCCGGCCGCATCGTCCGGCGTGCCGAAGGCAGCCTCCGGCGCCACGGTGCGCGTCAATACCGAGAAACTCGACTCCCTCATGGATGTCGTGGGCGAACTCGTGATTGTCCAGAGCCAGCTCATCGAGTCGGCCCGCACCCGTAATGACGAGGGATCACCTCTTCAGCGCAACGTCGCCCAGCTCGCCCGCATCACGAAGGAGCTGCAGGGCACGGCGATGTCGCTGCGCATGATTCCGATCAAACCGATCTTCCAGAAAATGGAGCGCCTCGTACGCGATCTGGCCCGCGATTTCGGCAAGAAGGTCTCCTTCGTCACCAGTGGCGATGACACCGAACTCGACCGCACGGTGGTCGAAGAGATCGGCGATCCGCTCGTCCACATGGTTCGCAACGCGCTCGACCACGGTCTCGAATCTCCCGACGTCCGTACCTCCGCAGGCAAGTCCGCCACCGGCAGCCTGCACCTGCGCGCTTATCACGAGGGCAGCAACATCGTGATCGAACTCCAGGATGACGGTCGCGGCATTGATCCCGCGAAGATTCTCAAGAAGGCGATGGAAAAGGGCGTCGTTGCCGCCAACGCCACGCTCACGCGCGACGAGATCCTCACGTTGATTTTTGCCCCCGGCTTCTCCACGGCGGAGAAGGTCACGGCTGTCTCCGGTCGCGGCGTCGGCATGGATGTCGTGAAGCGCAATATCGAGAAACTGCGCGGCAAGATCGAAATCTCCTCAGAGGTCGGACATGGTTCCACCTTCAAGATCAAGCTGCCGCTCACGATGGCCATCATCGACGGCCTCGTGGTGCGCGTGGGCGCGGATCGCTTCATTCTGCCGAGCACGTCCGTGCAACGCGCTCTGCGTCCGGCGCGGGAGAACATTTTCACGGTCCACGGCACGGGCGAGGTGCTCGATCTGCGCGGCAAGCTCGTTCCCATCCACCGCCTGCATCGCCGTTTCGGCATCCCGGCCGACGCGCAGAATCCGTGGGACGGCATCATTGTCATTGTCGAGAACAACGGCCGCGCCACCGCGCTGCTGGTCGACGAGATGGTCAGCAAGCAGGAGGTGGTCATCAAAAGTCTGGGCGGCTTCATGCAGAACCTCGCCGGAGTCTCCGGCGGTGCCATCTTGGGCGATGGCAGCATTGCGCTGATCCTCGATCCCGGTTCGCTCTTCCTCGCCGCCTGAGTCGTGTAAATTTAGTAGGAGAACCACGAATGGACACGAATAAACACGAATTCGGAATGGTACTTAAGGGTTCCGCGGAAAATCCATCTGCCCGCCACAAAACGATCCGGTTTCGGCCGTGTTTTATCCCGGTTTTTCATTTGTGTCTATTGGTGTCCATTCGTGGTTGAACTGCATTGATCCGACTAAATCTTCCATGTCTGTTGTCCCCACACTCACCGACGTTTGCGAACGCGCGCTCCGCCTGCCGTGTTCGCCCGTGTTGTTGCCCCGCCTGATTCAGGTGTTGCAGAAGGAGGACGCGCCGGCCGAAGACCTGGAGGCTGTTATCCGGATGGATCCTGTGCTTGCCGGTGCGACGTTGAGGCTGGCCAATTCGGCGTTCTTCAGCGGCGGGACGTCGTCGGGCGTGGAGACCTTGGGCGAGGCGATCCTGCGCCTCGGCCACAAGGAAATCTATCGGCTTGCGGCGCTGTCGCTCGCCGGTCGCTGGTTGAATCAACCGGTGCCCGGCTTTCGCATGGAGCCCGGCGATCTTTGCCGGCGCTCGCTCGTGACGGCGCTCGCCGCGGAGTGTCTCGCCGAGCAAAGCGACCGGGTCGACCCGCGCACGGCTTATACGGCCGGACTCATTCAGGAGATTGGCAAGCTCGCCGTCGCTTACGCGTGCGCGGAGCATTTCCCGGCCATTCGTGAGCGTTGCGAGCAGGCCGGATGCACGTGGCAGCAGGCGGAGCGGCACGTACTCGGCTACGACCACGCCGAAGTCGGTACCGCGCTCGTTCGTCTCTGGAAATTCCCTGCCACGCTGATTGGCGTGGTCATGTACCAGCCGCCGACTGCGGAGGCGCCGGCGGACTTGCTGCCCCTTCTCGTGAACGTGCACGCCGCGAAGTTCATCGCCGCCACGATCGGTGCCGGAGTGGGTGAGGACGGGTTTCTCTTTCAGTGCAACGGCTCGCTGCTCGAGGAATGGGGTTTCGGAGCCCCGGTGCTCGAAGCCGCGATCCCGGCTGTGCTCGACCGCGCCACGCGCCTGCTTCAGACGAAGCTCACCACCGGAGCGATCGAGCTCTGAGGCTTCCCGTTTCTGGGGGGCGGCGCCGGCCCACGCTACGCCAAGGATGCCCGCTTAAGCGAAGGCCAGTCCGTGCCGATAATGCCTGTGTAAGCACATAGTGTGGTTAACAGGGGTGAACCGCCCGGCGCGAGACGCCGGGCGGTTTTTTCTTGGTGCGGCGGCCGTCCCCCCCGGCCGCCTTGTCGCAAAGTCTTGCGTCGTCGACTACGCACGACCGCGTTGCAAAGGTGCCCCCACATGGAGCTCGGGTGCTATCGGATATGAAATGCCTCAAAATTCCCCTCACCGTAAACGCCGGATCGATCAGGACCGGGATTTAACAGGAGGAAACGGAGTAAACAGAGAATGCTGGTGACGTCATCGGTCCGACTCTGCGCGGCGCTGTTGACCACGGATGCCAAGGATAGGTCGGGTGTGCCGAGGTGGGCGGACGCGTCCCTGCGCCCGCTGCGCCTTCGGACGGGTTACGAATTGCCCAACCAACTCGCGAAGGGACTTTGCCGAGGCAGGCCATCCCGCGCGTCGTCTTGGGCCCTTGTATTCGTCATATCCTGCCACCCGGATTCAGAATCCCGGTCTTTTGTTCGTAATACGAACAAGAGTATCCGCTCTCCCGGGTGAACGTTACAGCCAGGACTGGCAGTTCCACGCGCGGCAGGATCGTGGCACCAGGCAGGAGCAATTACAGGGTCTGCCGTGTAGAAAGGACATCAAGTTGACCGGCGAGGCCCACTTCACCGTCGCCAAGAACGACATTCCCTTCGTGGTCCAGGCCGGCACGGTCGCGGTCCGCGCGGTGGGTACGGCCTTCAACGTCCGTGCCACGCTCGGTGAAGTGGACGTGCTCGTGACGGAAGGACACGTGGCGGTGGCGAAAATCTTGGGCGACGAACCGGAAGCGTGGCGGGGTTCCGTGACCTCGGTTGTGTCGCTTGAGACCCACCTTGTGGCGGGCCAGCAGGCAATCGTCACGGCCGCGGAGGAAACACAGGTGCGCAATGTGACAGCCGAGGAGATCGAGGCGGCACTCGCCTGGAAAGCGCCTCGCCTGCAGTTCGTGGAGACGCCGCTCGCGGTGGCGGTCGCCGAGTTCAACCGGCGCAACCGCGTGCAGCTGACGCTCGGGCAGCGCGAACTGGCGGAGATCCCGATCGGCGGGACCTTCCGGATCGACAACGTGGATGGCTTTGTGCGTTTGCTGGAGATCACCCTCGACATCCGCGCCACGCGCCGGGGTGAACAGGAACTTGTCCTGACCCGCGGGCGCTGAACGGAGACGTCGCCATGGTAAACTGCGCCCCGGAAGCAACCCGCTTCGGCCGGAGCGCATGGCGCGCTGTATCCGCCCTCGTGCCCAAAGGCGGCGGTGGAGATACCCGAAGCGGCTCCGCAACCGTACTCAAGCCTCAAACCCATTTACAGACGGAAACGAACGGAGGAGCCTAGATCCGATCAAAGCGGGAACCCAAGGCAGGGTGCCTTGTCCCGAAGCGCCGGGGAGCGCCCCACCGCAAGACGATCCCGGGGACATGATCATTCGGAGAGGAATCAAAGTCAGTCGTATCGAAAGGAAAACTACGTGA
>JBBQUU010000019.1:0-72099 GCA_038212175.1 Opitutales bacterium
GGGTGTAAGCGGGAATGCGCTCGCGGGTGATGCTGTTGAAGAGACGGGAGGTGTACCCGACGGCCGCGTTGAATTCCAAATGATGGGGAAGCTCGAGGTAGGAACGAAGATTGATCCGGTGTTCCGGACTGTCGCCTTCCTTAGCCCGTTCGGGGCGCAGGCGGATTTTGAAGAGCGAATAGTCCGCCATGAGCCGCCACTGTCGCGTCGCCTGCCAGGTGACGGCGAGTTCGGCCCCACGGGATTCGCCGCTTCCATTGCTCGTAGTCACGACCGGGATCAGCAGGTGGGGAAAAGGCGGGCCACTCACAAACTCAGCGGGACGCAACTGATAGACGCTCAATGGCTTGTACTCATTATGAAACAGCGCGAGATCGAGCGAGAGGTTCGGCGCCGGCTCAAGACGCCAGCCCAACTCGTAGGCGACGACCGCCTCAGAAACGGCATCCGGGTTCGCAAAGAAAACGGTCAGTGCCGGCGGCGTAAACGGCGAGGTGTCAGCGAGCGCGGCGATGGCGCGGGCTTCGGTATCCAACCGCGTCGGGGTCCGCACGGCACGAGAGACACTCGACCAGAGCGTCTGCTGCCTTGACGGTGTCCAGAGCAGTCGCACGGCCGGCTGGACTTCCCACCCCGTGTATTCGCCGTGCTCAAACTTCGTTCCCACGATCAGGTTGAGGCGCTCGGGCGACAGGACGACTTCATCCTGAAGAAACGCACTGATCTGCTTGAGCGTCTTCTCTTCGGGGTTCCATTGAAGAAACGGAGTGGACCGAAGGACGTCCTCGCTTTGACGATAACCGGCACCCCAAACAATGTCGTGGCGCGCCCCTACTCCCACTCGATGCTGGATCTCCAGATCGAAGGTGCGTCGCGTTTCGTCCGTGCCGCTGTGCTCATGATTGAAGGCGTCGTAGAAGGTCTGGACGCTCAGATCCGACGTCGCCGAGAACCGGCGATTCCAGCGCACGATCCCATGATAACCACTCCCTTCATTTTTGCGGGAGACTTTGCGAGCGAACGGACGCTCGAACGAGACGGTGTTGTACACCTCACTGTGCTCCTGCCGATAGTACTCTCCCTGAACGGTCAAAGTCTGATCGGAGGCGGCGGCTAGATCGTACCGAAATCCTGCCCGGGAACCCTCCCAATGGTCGATTGCCGTCATCCCGGAATCGTCCCATATGTCCCGGCTAAAATGCCGCACGAATACGCGATAGTGGCCCGCCCGACCGACCGCCCCACCATGCCGTACCGAAACAGCGGGACGCTCATCCGTACCCAAGGAAGCGGAAATCAACGTACCCTGAGTATCCTTGGCCCCTTTGGTGACGATGTTGACCACTCCGTTGACCGCATTCGAACCCCACAACGTCGCCCCGGGACCGCGGATGACCTCGATGCGTTCCAGATCCTCCAGCACCGTGTCCTGGCTATCCCAAAAAACACCACCGAAGGTGGGGGTATAGAGGGTGCGCCCATCCTGCAGGACGAGCAGCTTGTCGGACACCTGCGAATTAAAGCCACGCACGCTGACGGCCCACTGGGTCGCGTTGATACGCGCGACGTTCACTCCAGGAACCCAGCGCAGGGCCTCGGGAATGCTGCTGGTGCCGAGACGGCGAAGATCGTCATTCGTGACCACAGCCACCGCGGCGGGCGAAGAAAAGAGGCGCGTCTGCTTCTTGGCCACCGACGTCACCGACTCATTCATCAATTCCTCCAGGCTCAAATCGACGAAGGAGGAGGCGGCCGGTGCGGCAAACGCGGTTGCCGCGAGGCAGGTGGCGAAGGCGAAGGCAAATACCCCCGCTCGCCTGAAGGAGCGGCGCAGCGTGTGCTGCGCCGAATTGACTGATGTGCTCATTGGGACGTACATTATTGGCGTGATTGCAAGGACGAGTATGCCTCGTCGGGGATGACGAACTGTCACGGTATCGTCACTTTTCGTAACAATCGGAGTTCTCCCTGCTCGGTCAGCGGGCCGGTCAAGTGGTATCGCGCCAGACGATTCTCGATGTTGTCTGGGGCTACACGCGTTTCCCCAGTACGCGCACGATGGAGACCCATAGGCACAACGAACCCAAGGCTCGCGTCCGCCGGCGCCGATGCTCGACATCCTCTACAACGGAACGTCCCGCGCTGCAGCCATGGCCGCCCGAATGCACGCCCTTACGAGCAGCGAGGGAGGGAATTCGCGACCGTCATTTTGCGAAATCTCTTCGCAGACATCGCCGCGACCATGCGCACGTTGCACCGCGATCGCGTCGCGGTTCGCACTCGCCTCTCGAAGGCCCTGCCCGAAGTGATCGGAAACTCCACCCGGCTGCGGCAGGCGCTTCTTAATGTGTGCGAAAATGCCTGGCCGAAGCATATCTTCGCTTCAAGCGCGCGGACGCTCCCGCCGAACTCCATCTTTACGCCACGGCCGGCCACGGCTTCGGCCTGCGCGACGCCAACAAATCTCCGGCCGGCGCGTGGCCGGAACGGATGATGGAGTGGCTGGCGGACCTGAAGGTGCCGGACCGGTGAGGCTTTCAGGTCAGGCCAGGCATGTGACGAAGCCAGATTTTCCGCTTGCCGATCATCTCCCGGACGCCCTACTACCCTCCCCTTTGCGACGGAGCCCATCCTCCTTCGCCGTTGTTTGCCCACCATCGTTATTTGTCAGGTTGCCCGCCTTTGGAGGCTGGCGGCCTGTCAAAACGCCGGTGGCGGAACGGTTGAACGAGGCCAAAGTCTCCGGTCATCGCGATACGTGCGGGTCGATAGCTCAATGGTAGAGCAGCGTCCTTTTAAGTCGTTGGTTCTGGGTTCGAATCCCAGTCGACCCACCACGTTCCGCATCCCGGCGTGCCATTTGGGCCCGCCTAGGGGTAATACCCACCTTTAGCCGAACCGAAACATTGCCATTCCCGCCGCCTCGTGCTTGCATCTGCGTCACCCCGAAAGCGCGGGTTCTTCAGCAACCAATTTGGCCAAATCAGGATACCTATTGTAAAATCATCCTTAATTGGACGCCCAAGAGCACCGTTAGGATGGCATATGATCCCCCTTTCATTATCGTTCATAAAGCGTCCTGGTAGATTAATCACCCTATGAAACGACTCGTCATCATCGAAGATCAGACCGCAATTCGCGAAATGCTGGTCGAGATCCTTCGCTTGGATCCCAACTACAAGCTCGTGGGCGAGAGCGGCGACGGTCAAAGCGCCCATACCCTCTGCCTTGAGACGCGACCCGACGTGATCGTTTTGGACGCCAAGCTTCCAGGTCTCAACGGCGTCGACTTGCTCCGCCGGCTCACCAAACAGCTGAAAAATCTCCGCGTGCTTGTGTTTTCCGGCCACGAAAACCCCGTGCTTGTTCGCGAAATGCTCGAGGCAGGAGCCCATGGGTTTGTCGAGAAAACCGCGGGACTCTTTGAATTCAAGAAGGGCCTCGAAACCGTCGCCAACGGCGGCACCTACTTCGGTCCCGCCGTTGCGGCGCTCCTGCGCAACGTCGTCGCCAACCCAGCGTCCAGCGCCACCTCCGACTTCCTCACCGACCGCGAACGCGAAATCCTCCAACTCGTGGCCGAGAGCCACAGCACCAAGGAAATCGCCTTCAAGCTCAACATCAGTGTCAAGACCGTGGACAATCACCGCACCAACTTGATGCGGAAGCTCAACCTCCACGACGTCGCGAGTCTCACCCGCTACGCCCTCGAAGTCGGTCTCATCGAGCCCAAGAGCCCCCTCTGATCGTTTCACGGTAGCGTTCCGCGAGCACCTCGACCAGCGACGGATGCGCTCCAAGCGGTTCGGTCATATGCGTGCGAAGCTCCGCTTGCTCTGCTTCGGCCGCGGCACAGATCTCGGCCACATCCCCACCCGGGCCGGCATGCCGGCCGGGTGACAGGAACTGAAGGGCCACCACGACGTCGCCGGCGTTAAACGGCGCCGTTCGCAACGCCCGCGCCAGCAAGGGTTCGTTGAACGCGTACTCCGCGCCTTCGCGGCGCTCCATCGAAGCCGTCCCGACAGAGGACGCTTCGCCCGCCAGTTCCTGCCGCAACTGTCCCCCTAAATACTCGCGCACCTGGGTGACGGCGGGTTGAGGCGTCCCATGATCGACCAGTAACACCGCCGGTCGCACGAGGCCCGCCCGCCCCATCGTTGCCCGAATGCCGTCGGCAAGTGCACGCGCGAGACGGCGATCCTCGACCGCATCGATGTCGACAAGGGGCCGCGCCAGCCGGGCAAGGCCTTCCGGCCATTTTCTTCGAAGGGCGGCCAATCGCGCCGGCACGTACTCAGTCAGGGCCGCACTCGGGCCAAAGAACAGCGGCAGAAGGATCACTTCGCCCCCGCCCTCCTGCCAATGTGCGTCCAACGCGGGCTCAAGCAGCCGGGCCTTTCGCCCCTCCAGTTCGAACTCGGGAACCCCACTTGAATGGAGCAACGACACGGCCTCAACCCGAGCTTCAATGCGGACGGCCAATGCCTCGGCCAACGCCCGCAAACTCCGTGTCGAGGCCGCGCGAAGCGAACCATTATCGAACAGAAAGCAGATTGGCGGGTCGGATACAGGCATGGTGCGGTTAAATGACTTGCCGACCCAAATCGATTGATCAATAAGGTCAAACCACTGCCTCTTTCCTTTCGTCACAATGAATCTCCTCCCTAAGAAACTCGCCCTCCTTTCCGTCGCCGCCGCCCTCGTCTTCTCTGGCTGCTCGAAGAAACCCATCCGGCCCGACCCCGGATCGACGATGCTGGGACCGGGAACCGGTGGAGCAGGCATTAATCCCATGGACATCGATGCCGGCGGCATGGGTGGCCTGACGGATCCGTCCGCCGGAGGCTTGGTTTCTCGCGGAGACGGTGTCTACGAGGATGCCGACATGATCAAGGGCCTCATTCAGCCCGTCTATTTCGACTTCGATCAGTCGGGCATTCGCGCTTCGGAACGTCCGAAACTCCAGGGAGCTCAGCGGCACTTGGCCGAGAATCCCCAGCACCGCGTCCTCCTCGAAGGCCATTGCGACTGGAAGGGCACTGCCGAGTACAACCTCGGTCTTGGCGACCGACGGGCCGCCGCCGCCCGCCAGTACCTGATCACATTGGGCGTTGCCGCTAGTCGCATCGAAACGCTCTCCAAGGGCGACCTCGAAGCCACGGAGAATGCCAGCGAAGACCAGACGTCCCGCGATCGCCGGGCTGAGATCATCATCCTGAAGCGCTGATCGCGATTTCGGCTTTCAAAACCAAAGCCCCGGGCTTCACGCCCGGGGCTTTTTTGTGCCCGCTCGCCCTAAAAGACCTTGGAGTGCGGAACCTCGGTTCTGCTTTGTGCGGCGAGCCTCGGCTCGCTTCGGGCGGACAGCCGAGGCTGTCCGTCAAAAGCAGCGCCGAGGAGCAGCATTCCAAACGCCGCTTCCGTCCTCACCCGCCATCCGGGTGACGCGGCGCCCTGGGACTGGCGCCCTACCGCCCGCCTTCAGCCGCCACCCGCTCGAGCATCATCTCCGAGGCGCGCATACCCTTCTCCATCACCCCGAGGTGGAAACTCTCGTTGGGTGCATGGAGGTTATCCTCCGGCAGGAAAAGCCCCATCATCACCGAATCGAGCCCCAGAACCCGTTTGATATCGGCAATGATTGGAACGCTGCCGCCTTCCCGCAAATACAGGGGCGGCTTGCCAAAGACCGAACTGATCGCCGCCTCCGCCGCGTCGAAGGCGCGGGCCAGCACCGGTGACTGATCTTTCGGCGTGTTTGATCGGTGCGGAGGCACGACGACATAAGGCGTGCCCTCGTGTTGGTCGACGATGCGAAAGGTCACGTCCTTCGGCATGCGTTCCGCGATTGTCCGGTGCAGAAGATCTCGAATCTTCGCCGGCGTCTGGTTCGAAACGAGACGGCAGCTGATCTTCGCGAAGGCCTTGCTCGGAATCACCGTCTTTGTTCCTTCCCCCTGATACCCGCCGCCAATGCCATTGAACTCCAGCGTGGGGAGGAAACGCACCGCCTCAAAGGGCGAATAGCCGGGCAGTGTATGGAAAGCGGGGATACCAAGAAACTCGCGGTACTTCTCCGCGTCGCCCCCAAGGGCGGCAAGCTGTTCCCGCTCCCACGGCTCGACATCGAGCACGTCGTCGTAAAAGCCAGGCATGTTCACGCGGCCGTCCGGCGTGTGCAGCGAGGCGCACACCTCCGCCAGCGCCTGGATCGGGTTGCGCAACACGCCCCCATGCAACCCCGAATGGAGGTCGCTCTTCGATCCCGTCACCTCCACGTCGCACAACACGAGACCGCGCAGGCCGCAGGTGATGACGATCTGGTGCTCGCTGGGAATGCCGGTGTCCGAAAGGAACACGAAATCCGCCTGCTTGAGTCTCTCGCGTTGCGCTTCAAGAAACTTGGGGAAACTCGGACTGCCCATCTCCTCCTCGCCCTCGATCATGAACGTGATGCGCAGCGGCAGGTCAGGACGGCGCGCGAGCAAACGCGCGACGGCCGCGATGTGGGTCATCAACGGCCCCTTGTTGTCCGCCGAACCCCGGCCATAAAGGCGTCCGTCGCGCACCTGCGGCTCGAAGGCGGGAGAGTTCCAGAGCGCAAGAGGATCCGCGGGCTGCACATCGTAATGACCATAAATGATCACATGCGGCCACTCCGCCGGCCCTTTCCTCTCCGCGAGAATGATCGGATGCAGGTCCGTCTTCACCACCTCCACCTCAAACCCCAGCGAGCCCAGCAATCCCGCCACATAATCGCGGGCCCCTCGCATCCCCTCGCGAAAAGCCGGATCGGCCGAGACGCTCGGGTGACGAATGTATTCCTTCAGCGCTTCAATCGGATCGAACATACCCGTCACCGTGCCCCAAACCCCGGCCCTGCGCTAGTCCATTCCCGCCAAAAAAAGCGGCGCGGGGAAATCGCGCCGCCTTTATTCCCTCACTCCTGAACAACGATAAGGTTTGAGACGATAATGGGACGGGAAATTCCAAACGCCAAAGGCCCAAACGCCAAACGAGCGAGCGCGCCTGCGGCGCACTTCTGTTTGGGATTTGGGCATTTGTGATTTGGGATATCCGGCTTCGCCGGCGTTGGAATTCTGCACCGGCGTATTCCTCAGAAATCGAACTGATCGATATTGCCCTTGTTGAAGATGAAGGGCTGGCCGAGGAGAATGTTGTCGCCTTGGATCTCGAAGATGCCGGCGGCGCCTGCATCGAACGTGGTGTCGCCGGGCTTGAGCGTGCCTTGCGCCAGCGCCACCGCCGCGCGGACGGTGAGCGCTCCGAGGCCTTCGGTGTTCCACAAAATCACACTGTCCGTCACACCCTCGTGCACATAGCGCTTGTTCTCGTTGGGCAGACCGAGCCCGATGACCTTCACCTGTCCGACCTTGCCCGCTTGCTTCACCGCTTCGGCCGCTCCGGGGACGGCCGGTGAGCAGATGTTCATGATGAGCTTCAGATTTGGATGTGCGCTCATCAGCGCAGTCGCTTCAGCCTGAGCCTTGTCTTTCAGATCGTCGCAGGGACGAAGGGCCACCATCTTGAGATTCGGGTATTTCTCGGCGCGGCGTACTTCGATGTGGCGCTGCCACTCGTTCATGTTGGCCGCAGTGAGGCTGGCGGTGATGATCGCGAACTCGCCCTCCGTTCCCACGAGACGTGCCGCCTCGTCCATCAGGGTGTAACCAATGCCCTGCGGCGTCGCCTGATTGACGAAGAAAGAGCGGGCGTCCGGCGCGGCGTCCGAGTCGTACGTGATGACTTTGATGCCTCGAGCCTGCGCCCGGCGCAGCGCGGTGGAGATGCCGTCCCGGTTCTCGCAGGCGGCGGCGATCACATCCACGCCAAGGGCAATCCAGTTCTCAATGATCTCATTCTGACGGGCGGGATCGGGATCAGTCGGTCCGTCGAAGAGCAATTCGACCCCCAGTTCCTTTGCCATTTTCTCCGCGCCCTGACGGACAGAAATGAAGTAGGCGTTACCCTTGGATTTGGGCAGGAGCGCGATGGTGAGGCGGTCGCCCGTGGCTTCGGGGGCCTTGCCGCAACCGGCGAGGAGGACGGCAAAAGCGATAAGGAGGAGAACGAGTTTCTTCATGACGGTGTCGAGGGGGGGTGCGGAGGCGAAAGCGAACGGGTACGGCGTCGATGGCGCCAGGTGGAGAACTTTGCGGCGACCGGGTGGAATGACAAGGCGACCAGCAATAAGGCCCCGGTGAGAAGACCGGCCATCTCTCGGGGCATCCGGGCGTGCACGAGGCCGTTCGTCAGCACCGCGATCGCCGCGACCCCCAACAAAGTCCCGTGGATCGTGCCCACGCCACCGAAGATGCTGGTCCCACCCAGCACCACGGCGGTGATCGCAAGCAACTCATAACCCGTGCCGGCGTCGGCCCGCGCCTGCCCCAAGCGCGAGGTGTAGATGATGGAGGCCAGCGCGACGATCACGCCCGCGAGCACGTAGGCCAGCGCGAGGCGCCGATTGACCGGAAGGCCCGCGTAAGCCGCTCCCTCGGGCGCGAATCCAATCACCCTGAATGAGCGTCCTTGCACCGTCCGATGCACAAACAACCACATCGCCACCGCCACCGCGATGAAGATGGGGGCCTGCGCCGGCAAACCGAGCCAGCGTTCCTGTCCGATGAAAAGAAAACCCGCGGGGAAATTGGTGAACGTATCCACGCCTCGCGTCAGCGCCTCGGCCAGTCCCCGAAACAACGAGTACGTTCCCAGCGTCACAATCAGCGGCGGCAGACGCAGCCAGGTGATGAGCGACGCATTGAGTCCGCCCGCCAGCGCTCCGATGAACACGGTGCAAGCGGCCGCAGCAGGCAAAGGCACGCCCGCATCGCGCCACAACTTGCCAAAAACCACCGCGCACAGGCCCAGCAGCGAGCCCACGGAAAGGTCAATGCCTCCCGTCAGGATGATCGGTGTCAGCGCAAGCGCGAGCAGGCCGATCTCGACCGAGTGGCGCAGGATGTCGAACGAGTTGTCCAGCGTGCCGAAACGAGGCCCCACCGCATTGAAATAGAGCCACTCCAGCACCAGCAGCATCAATAACACGGCTTCATGCGTGCGCAGCGCGCGGAAAGAATTGGGTTTGAAGGACGCAGCCATGGGTCAGGTCCGGTTGTTTCGACTGCGAAGGCCATCCGCGACCACCGCGAGCAGGATGATGCCGCCTTGGATCGCCTTCTCCCAGTAGGCCTCGACCCGCAGATGCGTCAGCGCGGGAGCGACACACGCGAGCAGCAGCAGTCCCGCGAAGACGCCCCAGAGGTTGCCCCGTCCTCCAGAGATCGCCACCCCGCCCACAACGACGGCGGCGATTGCCTTCAACTCCAGCCCAGTCCCTGCTTTCGGATCAACCTGCGGCGATTGCACCAGATTGAGCATCGCCGCCAAGCCCGCCAGAGCACCGAGCAGGGCGAAGGTGCCGAACGTCACCCACCGCGGACGAAGCCCGGTGAGGCGTGCGGCTTCCGCATCCGCACCCACCGCATAGACGAAGCGGCCCAAGGCCAGACGTCTCATGGCAAGCGCCATCGTGACGAGTATGACCAATGCCAGTCCCACCAGCGCAAACTGACCGCTTCGCTGACTGAGCCCGAACCATTGCGCATCCGGAGGCAGATTCACGAACTCTCCCTGCCGGAGCCAGCGGAGTCCTTCGCGCCACGTCACCATGGTCGCGAGGGTCACCACGATCGAAGGCAACCCGAGGCCCGCGACCAAGGCACCGTTGCACGCCCCCAGCATTGCTCCGCAGAGTACCGACGCCACCAGCACGAGGGGCAAGGGCCACCCCGCCGCAGCCAGCAAGCCCGCACACACGCCACACACTGCAAATTGCGAGCCCACGGAGATGTCGATCTGGCGTCCGATGATCACGAGCGCCATGCCGCAGGCCACGACCAGCGTCGGCGCTTCGCGCGTGACGAGCGAGAGCAGCGGCTGCGGCTGGAAAAACGCCGGCGCCAGCACAGCCAATACGCCCAACACGAGGACGAGCGCCCCGGCGACGGACAACTCGCGAAAATAGCGTCGCGCAAATGGCATCACGCCGCTCCTTTCTCCGCCTGGCCGAGCGCTGCGGACATGACCGTCGCCGCTGAAGCACCGCCGGGAAGCACCGCCGTGAGCCGACCGCCACGCATCACGCCGATTCGATCGCTCATGCCCAACACCTCGGGCAGGTCGCTTGAAATCAGCAGCACCGCGAGGCCCTTTTTCGCCAGGCGGCGGATGATCTTATGAATCTCGCTCTTGGCCCCGACGTCGACGCCTTGGGTCGGTTCGTCGAGGATCAGCACCTTGGGCTGAGTCGCGAGCCACCGTGCCAGCGACACCTTCTGCTGGTTGCCGCCGGAAAGACTGCCCACGGGCGCCTCGGGACCAAACGTCTTCACCGCGAGATCCCGGATGTAGCCCAAAGCCAGCGTCCGCTCCGCCCCGAAGCGCAGCCACCCACCGCGGAACAGACGCCGATGGATTGCCATGGTCATGTTTTGCTCGACCGGCATTTCCAACACCACGCCATGACGCCGCCGATCTTCGGGCACGTACGCGATTCCCAACTCCACCGCTTCGCGCGGCGACGAAATTGCGACCGGACGATCCTGTAAACGGATCGTGCCTGCATCAGCCGGCGTCATGCCAAAAAGGATACGTGCGAGTTCCGTCCGTCCGGCCCCGACAAGACCGGCGAGCCCGAAGATCTCTCCAGCCCGCACTTCGAACGAAACGTCCGCAACTCCGGAAGCCGCGCACCCCACCCGATCCAGCGACAAGACAATTTCTCCCGGCTCGGACTCGGCCGGTGGATAAATCTGCGCCACCTCACGGCCCACCATCAGGTGAATGAGCGTGCCTTCATCGATGTCTGACGCGGGATGCGTTCCCACGCTCTCGCCGTCGCGCAGCACTGTGACCCGATCTGCGAGAGCGAAGATCTCCTCCAGCCGGTGGGAGATATAGATCACGCCCACACTGTCGGCGCGAAGCTCCTTCACCACGGCAAACAGCAGGTGCTGCTCCTTCTGCGTCAGCGAGGCCGTGGGCTCGTCCATGATCACGATCCGCGCCCCGGCACCGAGCGCACAGGCAATCTCGACCAGCTGCTGCTCCGGCATCGAAAGTCGCCCGACCTCCACCTCGGGCGAGATCGCCGCACCGATCCGGTCGAGCAAATCCGTCGCCCGCGTCCGGCGCGCCGCCCAATCCACCCGGCTCAAGCCTTGGGCGGATTCCAGCCGGAGTCCGATGTTCTCCTCAACCGACAGGGCCGGGAACAAAGCGGGCTGCTGGTAAATGCAGGCGATGCCGAGGCGCCTCGCCGATTCGGGCGACAAGGAGCGCACCCCCTCGCCCTCCACCACAATTTCACCTCCGTCCGGAGCGTGCGCGCCCGTGATGACCTTGATCAGCGTGCTCTTCCCCGCGCCGTTCTCGCCCAGCAGCGCATGCACCTCTCCCGCGCGCAGGTTGAAATCGACGCCGCGCAACGCCTTTACGTCGAGAAACGACTTGGTGATGCGCTTAAGTTCCAGCAGTGGGGGTGACATGGAAGGGGCGCCAAAGCCGTGACATCAGCCACCGGCTCCGGCAAGCCGCAAACCGGTTCGGTCGAACTGTCAGAAGCGAAAGTAAATCCGCGCGCAAATCAGCGGGCCCAGCCCACCCGAAAGAAAGGCGACGCCACAAACCATGGATCCGAAACAGCCCATCTCAAACGGCTTCGTTTTCGGGCTTCGCCCTTATTTGTGGTTTGGACTTTTGGTGTTTGGGATTCCTCCCCGTCACATAGCCGCCAGCAGCGCACGCAAGGTGTCGTCCACCACCTTCGGGTTGGCCTTGCCCTTGGAAGCCTTCATCACCGGTCCCTTGAACGCGTTGATCGCGCTGTCTTTCCCCGCCTTGAACTCCGCAAAGGCCTTCGCATTCCCGGCGATGGCATCGCGGCACCACTGTTCCAATTCGTCGGTGTTCGTGGGGGTCGCCTTCAATCCGCGACGTTCTGCAATGACCGCCGGCTGATCGCCTGTGGCAGCCATTTCGATAAAGAGTTCCTTGGCCGCATTCGTCAGAATGGTGCCCGCGTCGATCAGCTTCACGAGTTCGACGAGGTGCGTGGGCCGGACCTTCGACTCAGCCACGGTCAGCTTCGCTCCACCCAGTTCGCGCAGCAGATCGTTCACGATCCAGTTTCCCACCGCTTGAGCTTTTCCGGGCCCGGCGAGCTCCGCGCATTCCTCAAAGTAGTCCGCCAACGCCTTGTCCCACACCAGCACGGACGTGATCGTGTACGGGATTTGGTAACGCTCCATGAAGCGCCGCTGTTTGCCGAAGGGCAACTCCGGGCAGTCGCGCTGAATCCGGACCTTCCATGACTCGTCCACCTTCACGGGCATCAGGTCGGGATCCGGGAAATAGCGATAGTCGTGCGCCATTTCCTTCGAGCGGAGGGACTGCGACGCGCCCGTCATCCCGTCGTAATCGCGCGTCTCCTGCACGATGGCACCGCCCGCTTTCACGACCGCGAGCTGGCGTTTGACTTCGTGGTCGATGCCATCGCGAACAAACGAGATCGAATTGAGGTTCTTCAGCTCCACCTTTGTGCCGAGCTTGGTTTCGCCCACGGGACGAATGGAGATGTTCGCGTCGCAACGGAGCTGTCCCTTCTCCATGTCGCAATCGGAGATGCCTCCGTAAATCATGGTCGCGCGCAGCGACGTCAGGTAAGCGTAGGCTTCCTCGGCGCTGCGGATCACCGGTTCGGACACGATCTCCATCAACGGAGTCCCGGCGCGGTTGTAGTCCACCAGCGAATCGAAATCGAAGTGGTTGAGCTTGCCCACGTCCTCCTCGAGATGGATGCGGGTGAGCGCGATCGTCTTGTGCTCGCCCATGACGTTGCGAGCCGGGCCCGGAAGCTCGATCTCCACCTGACCGCCCAGGCAGATCGGCTGGTCGTATTGGGAGATCTGATAATTCTTCGGCGAATCGGGATAGAAATAGTTCTTCCGGTCCCATTTGCAGATCGGAGCAATCTCGCAGCCCAGCATGAGCCCCGCCTTGATGACCGCGTCGAGGGCGGCCTTGTTCATCACCGGCAGCACGCCGGGCAGCGCAAGCACGACGGGATCCGTCAGCGTGTTCTCCGGCTGCCCGTAACCGGCGGCAACACGGGTGAACATCTTGGACCGGGTCTTGATCTGGACATGGACCTCAAGACCGATGACAGCTTCGTAATTCATAGAGATATGACACGGAGTGGTTACTCAGAGATGGGGTGTCCGCCGGGACCATTCGTGCGCGGCGTCGTAGGCGTGGGCGATGGTGAGCATTTCGGCTTCGCGGAAGGGCTGGCCAATGATCTGCAGGCCGACAGGCAGCCCGCCCGACGAGAAGCCGCAGGGCACGCTGATGCCCGGCAGTCCGGCCAGGTTCACGCCGATCGTGTAGACGTCACACAAATACATCGCCAGCGGGTCCGCCTTCGCGCCCCGTTTAAAGGCCGGCGTCGGCGACGTGGGCGTGAGGATGGCATCGACCGATTTGTAGGCTTCGAGAAAATCGTTGCGGATCAACGTGCGCACCTTCTGTGCGCGCAGATAATACGCATCGTAGTAGCCGCTGGACAGCACGTAGGTACCGAGGATGATGCGGCGTTTGACCTCGGGCCCGAAGCCCTCGGCGCGCGATTTGAAGTACAACTCCGTGATATCCTTGGCCTCCTTCGAACGATGGCCGTAGCGCACGCCATCGTAGCGGGCGAGATTTGAGGAACACTCGGCCGTCGCGATGATGTAGTACACGCCAACGCCATACTCCGTGTGCGGCAGTGAGACCTCTTTGATTTCGCAGCCGATCGAACGGTAGTAATCGATCGCCTTTTGCACCGCGGCCGCCACTTCAGGGTCCAGCCCCTCGCCGAAGTACTCCTTCGGAATTCCCAGCTTCCACGGGCCCTTCTTCGTCTTCAATGCGGCACGATAGTCAGGGATCTCCGTCTTGAACGAGGTGGAGTCGCGTTCGTCGTGTCCGGCAATCGCCCCCAACATGATGGCCGCGTCCTCCACGGTTCGCGTGAAGGGACCAATTTGATCCAGCGATGAGGCAAAGGCGATCAGGCCGTAGCGGGACACCAGGCCGTACGTCGGTTTCAACCCCACAACGCCGCACAGGGAGGCCGGCTGACGAATCGATCCGCCCGTATCGGAACCCAGCGTCGCGATGGCTTCGCCCGCCGCCACGGCCGCCGCGCTGCCGCCCGATGAGCCGCCGGGCACGCAGTCGAGATCGTAAGGGTTGCGCGTGGTGTCGAACGCGGAGTTTTCCGTCGACGAACCCATCGCAAACTCGTCGAGGTTGAGGCGCCCCCAGCAGATTGCTCCTGCTTGCTTGAGCTTCTGGGTGACGGTCGCGTCGTACGGCGACACGAAATTTGCCAACATCTTGCTCGAAGCGGTCAAGGGCTGGCCCGCAACGGAGATAACATCCTTGAGCCCGACGGGAATGCCCTCGATCACTCCCCTCGCCTGCCCGGCCGCGCGACGCGCATCCGACGCCGCCGCTTGTACAAGCGCGTCGGCCTCATCGAACGAGTTGAAGGCCTTCACCCGGTCATCCACGGCTTTGGTCCGGGCGATGACGGCCTGCGTGAGTTCGACCGACGAAATCGACTTTGCGTCAAGGAGGCCGGCAAGTTCAGCGATGGATTTGAAGAAAAGAGGGTCGGACATGAGGAGACGGAAAATGCGGGCGGTGAGCGGTGGGGAGGCGGAGGAGGAAGAGGCAGCGCCTGCGGACGACGGAATATGCTCCGCCCCTCGCTACCCGGTCCTTTTATTCAACCACCTTAGGTACGACGATCATGTGGTCGCGCTGCGCAGGCGCGTTGCGCAAGGCTTCGTCGACCGGGAGGCCCGGTTGCGCGACATCGTCCGCCCAGACGTTATAAACGGGATACGCATGGGCGGTCGGTTCAACGCCGGACACGTCCACTTTGCTCAATTGCTCAATATGATGCAGCACATCACTCAACTGATGCGCAAATTTGAGCTTTTCGTCTGCCGTCAGCTCGATGCGGGCGAGGTTGGCGACATGGTCGATGTTAAGTTCGGTGGGCTGGGACATGGGGGGAGTAGCGGGTAGCGGGTAGAAAAGAAGGGCGGAGCGAGAGGTGTATACGAGAAAACCCGCGCCCCACCACGCCCTATTTTCTTACCTGGTATCCGGTTGCTTTGATCAGTTCGTCTTGGATCGCGGTGAAGACCACGTTGACCTCGTCGTCGGTCAACGTGCGTTCTGCGGAACGGAACACGAGGCTGTAGGCGAGGCTCTTCGTGCCTTCGGGAAGCCCCTTGCCTTGGTAGACGTCAAAGACGACCACGCTTTCGAGCGCAAACGCGGAACCGACCGCTGCTCGCGCGACCTTGGCGAGAGCCTTTTGCACCTCGCCCGCGTTGGCGTCAGCCGGAACGACCAAAGCAAGATCGCGCAGCGCCGCCGGGAAGAGGCTGAAGGGTTGGTAGCGCCGACGACCGCCATCCGTCGGAAGCTTTTCGGGAAGAACGGCCAGAAAACCAGCAAAGACCTTTCCTTCGAGCCCCATCGCTTTCAATTGCGCAAGATCGAGCAAACCAAACCGCGCCGTCCAACCATGGGCAATGTCGCCCGCCGAAGCCGCATGGCCCGCCTGCCAGCCGTAGCCCGGCGTGCTCACGCTCATGAGCGGTTGCCGGCCGAGGTCGATTCCCGCCGCGTTTGCGAGGGCCTCCACATGCCGCTTCGCCGAGTAAAAATCAGCCGGCTCGCGCGTGCGCCAAGAGCGGGCTTCGTCTTCTGCCGTCTCGATGAACGCCACGGCCACACATTCGCAGGGTTGCCCCTTGCGATGCAAAAAAACGCGTCCGGTCTCAAACAGGCGTGGCGCGTCGACCCCTCGCGCCTGATTAAGGCGGAGAGACTCCAGCAAACCTGTGACCAACGTGGGGCGCAGATGGGATTGATCCTCGACAAACGGATTGGCGAGCGCGAGGTCCGCGGTGAATTCGGATTCCACCCACCCACTCAACTCCTTGGCCGACCGCAACGTGTAGTTGACACACTCGTTGAAGTGGCGGCCGGTCATGATCTCGGTCAATCGACGGTTGAAGCGCACGATGGCATCGTCCTCCCCCAACAGACCGGGCGATGACACGACGGTCGCGGGAATTTTGTCGGTGCCGTAAAGCCGCAAGATCTCCTCAACCAGGTCGATCGGCCGGTCGAGGTCATCCCGCCAGCTCGGGATCTCCACCGTCCACGCCGGTCCGCGCTCAAGCGTCGGCTCCTCGCGAATGATGGTGAGTTCGAGTGCCTCGAGCGCCGCCTTCATGTTCGCGTCCGGAATGTCGAAACCGAGTTTTTCGTTCACGAAGGCGGGCGTGAGGGTGATCTCGCGCTGCCAGGGAACATCCGCCCCCACGCGAAAGGTCGGTCCGGCCACTTTGCCGCCAGCGAACTCAAGGAGCAGGTCGATGCAACGGTGCATGGCCTCGTCCAACGAATGCACATCAACGCCGCGCTCATAACGGTACGACGAGTCGGAGGACAATCCCAGGCGCTTTGAAGTCGCCCGAACGGACGAACGTGCGAAAAAGGCGACCTCAAGCACGAGATCGGTCGTCGTCTCATCCACGCCGGAATTCACGCCTCCCATGACGCCGGCGATCACCACGGGGGTCTGCGCGTCGGCGATCACGAGCATTTCGGGCGTAAGCGTGCGCTCCTTGTCGTCGAGCGTGACCATTTTTTCGTCCGCCGTCGCGCGACGCACGACGATCCCGGCGCCACCGAGCTTCTTGGCGTCAAAGGCGTGCACCGGCTGGCCGTATTCCAGCATCACGTAGTTGCCGATATCGACCACGTTGTTGATCGGACGAAGTCCCACCGCGCCCAGTCGCTGCTGCATCCAGTCGGGGCTCGGCCCGACCTTCACGCCCGCAATAACCGTGGCAGTATAGAGCGGGCAGTCCTCGGGCGCATCGACCCGCACGGTCGAAAGCAAATCGGGGCGCGGCGAAGGATCCGCCGCCGCGGGCGTGAATCGAACTTCCGGATACACCAGCGGTTTCTTGAACCAGGCCGCCAGCTCCCGGGCGAGCCCGAGGTGTGACTGGCAATCGGGACGGTTTGGCGTGATCTCGACGTCGAAAACGACGTCCCCCGGAGGCAGCACCGTGTTGATGGATGCGCCAAGCTCTGGCCGCCCGGTCAGAATGAGAAGTCCCGCCGCATCCTCGGCAATGGCGAGTTCCTTGGCGGAACACATCATGCCCGACGAGGCCTCTCCCCGGATTTTGGATTCCTTGATGACGAAGTTGCCCGGCAGCACGGCTCCGACGAGCGCGACGGGCACGCGATCCCCCACCTTGTAATTCTGCGCGCCGCAGACGATGCGCTTCACGCCGTGGATCTGCCCCACATCGACGGTGCAGACCGAGAGCTTGTCGGCGTTGGGATGCTTGTCGCGGGTGAGGACCTCGCCCACGAACACATTTTCGAGCACAGGTGCGCCCGTGCGAATCACCTGTTCGACCTCGAAGCCAAGGAACGTGACGGCATGAGAAATCTCCTCATCGGTAATGCCGGCGAGATCGACGTAGGACTGGAGCCAGTTGCGGGAAATTTTCATCGGAAAAGGATCGAACGTTGCACAGGGGGCGCGAAATGAGGCACGGAGGTCACAGAACATCTCCGCCGCAGCGGAATTCCGAACCGCCGCGTGAGGGCACGCGGCCTACAACTCTGAATTCCTGCAGGCCCGGTCCCCGACCGGGCGCTTGGACTCGCGACCGGGCAGAACCTTGTTTCAAAGACAGACGTTCAGACATAGTAATACGGAGACGGGGGCGAATGGGACGATTTGGGAATAACTCCGTCGGCTCGGTGATGCCTCTACGTTCTCCGTTTAACTCTTCCGAAATTTGAACTCAGGCAAACTGCCTGAGAAACCTGACGTCGTTCTGATAAAAGTAACGGATGTCATCGATGCCGTAGAGCTCCATGGCGAGGCGCTCAAGGCCCATGCCGAAGGCGTAGCCCGACCAAACATCGGGGTCATAGCCCACGGCCTCGAACACCGTGGGATCAACCATGCCGCAACCGCCGATCTCGATCCACTCCTTGTTCACCTTCGGCAGATGCTTCGCACTCAAATCCACCTCAAAGCTGGGTTCGGTGTAGCCGAAATAGTGGGGTCGGAACCGGGTCTTCGTATCCTTGCCCAGGAGCGAAGCGAAGATGTAGTCGAGCAACGCCTTCAAATCGCGGACCGTGACATTCTTATCCACGTAGAGACACTCGAACTGGTGAAAATTCGCCGAGTGCGTGGCGTCGGACGTGTCGCGGCGATAGACGCGCCCCGGTGAGACAATGCGAATGGGCGGCTCGCCCTTGAGCATCGTGCGGATCTGCACCGAGGACGTGTGCGTGCGGAGAAGATATTTCTCGCCCGGGCTCTTTTTGGTCACGTTGCCGAAACGGGCGGACTCCGGAAGATAGAAGGTATCCTTGGCATCGCGCGCCGGATGGTCCGCAGGGGTGTTGAGCGCGTCGAAACAATAGTACTCCGTCTCGACCTCCGGCCCCTCGACCACAGTGAAGCCCACCTTGCGAAGAATGCGGCACATCTCTTCGCGCACCAACGTCAGAGGGTGTGCCGTGCCAGGCAAAGGGTCCGGAGACGGGAGGGTCGGATCGATGGCAGGCCCGAGTTTGGCGGCGAGTTCTGCGGCTTCGATGCGGGCGAGGGTCGCGTCCAGGCGGCTCTGAAGTTGGCCCTTGGTCTCGTTGATGAGCTTGCCCATCGCGGGACGTTGCTCCTTGGGCACGGCGCCCATCTGTTTCATCAGCGCTGTAAGGGCGCCATTGGGGCCCACGTAACGCGCCTTTGCGGCCTCGAAATCCGAGCGGGTGACGAGCTGGTGCAACTCGGAATCGGCCAGGGCAAGCAGGGCATTAAGTTGGTCTTGCATGGAAGCGAAAGGAAGGAGGAGAGCCTTCGGAGAAGGCGGTGACAGTAAAGGCCGAGAGCGAGGCGGCCTCCGCTCGCCATAAGTGAAGGGCGCCTGCAGACTGAAAACGATCCTGGTGAAACGACCAAAAAAAGAAGGACGGGACCTCGTGCTACGAGGCCCGTCCTCCGGGGACTGAAAGGAGGCGAGCCGGCCATGGCTCGCGTTGGGTCAGCTCAGGCCTTCGCCTTGGCGGCGGCCTTGGTCTTCAACGCGTCCTGGGCTTGTTTGACCAGGCCGTTAAAGGCCAGTTCGTCGCGGATCGCGAGATCGGACAGAACCTTGCGGTCCAGCTCGATGTTGGCGGCCTTGAGCCCTTCGATAAAGCGGCTGTAGCTGATGCCGGCATCGCGGCAGGCAGCGTTGAGGCGCACGATCCAAAGGGATCGGAATTCGCCCTTCTTCTTTTTGCGATCGCGATAGGCGTACTGCCAGGCATGCTGAACAGCATCCTTGGCGTAACGGAAGAGCTTCGACTTGTTGCCGAAGTACCCCTTCGCGTATTTCAGGACTTTCTTGCGACGCTTGCGCGACGCGGGGGAGTTTGTGGCACGAGGCATGTTATTTTATGTGTTTTGGTACCGGCGGGTCGTCTCGTTAGGATTCACCCGCCTGACAGGTTTAGGTTGGCAGCGCTCCCGGTCTTAGAGACCGAACGGCAGGCACCGCTTGAGCGGGGCCGCGTGGCCTTCGGCAACTTGCTTGTCCCGGGAGGCACGACGCTTTTGCTTCGTGCTCTTCGAGGCCAGCAGGTGACGGAAGCCGGGCGTGCGGCGCATGAGCTTCCCTTTGGCGGTTAGCTTGAAGCGCTTGGCTACGGACTTTTTGGTCTTTTGCATGGAGAGAGCGGTCGAAAACAGAGAGCGGCCTCCCCCTTGGCAAGGGCAAAGATGGACTTGGTTTGAAAAGTATCACCGCCCGCGACTGTTTGCCGGTCCGTGGCTTTGGCAGGGGGAAACGAACCTCCTTTCGAGTCCTCCACCGCTCTCTCGTCACACTCTACCCTTCGCGTTTGTAAATTTGTTTCGCCATGCACCCTGCCTTGAGGCCGAGGAAGACGCCCATGCCGGCCCATTACCACACGTTCGGTTCGGCCAGTGAAGCCAGACCGTGCGTCAGAATCGACGGGCCCTCCCTCCAACCCAGGGTGCCGACTCATACGACTTTGCTCCCATCCCAACCGCCCTCGCCGCCATCAGCCACCCGCACGGTTCTTCAATAATATCAACGTCAGCTGCGCTTGAATTCTCTCAAAACGACGTTGGTTATTGTTCATAATCGACAGCAGCAGGGCGAAACTCGCGCGCACTCAGAAATGGGGTTGACAAGGCTCGGGCGTTATTGAGTTTTTCGCCCTTCATCTTGTTGGCTTCCTAGCTCAATGGTAGAGCAGTTGACTCTTAATCAATTGGTTCGGGGTTCGAGTCCCCGGGGAGCCACCAAAACGCTTGTCTGTTTTTGCTCTGTCGGGCGCCCACGACGCCGTTCCTCCCCTCGGAGCCCGTTCTTTCTCCACTTCTGTCGGTCCCCTGAACAATGCTCCTTGCGCCATCGTTCTTCCGGACCATCCTCGGCGACTCTTACGCCGGCGTAGCTCAATGGTAGAGCACCTGTTTTGTAAACAGGCGGTTGCGGGTTCGAATCCCATCGCCGGCTCCACCTTCCCGCCTGCGTCGACTTACCTTCAACCTTGTTTTCGGGGAACCTCTCCCCCTCGCCGATTTTGATTTTCCACTGCCTGGTGGTGTAATGGTAGCACAGCAGATTCTGACTCTGCTTGTCTAGGTTCGAGTCCTAGCCGGGCAGCCAATTATCGAGCATGCGATGCCGGCTTGATTAACGTGAAGGACGTTGACAGACAAAACATCACCGCGAAAGTTCTGCTACTGACGCGCCTGCTTTCAGCGCTTCCCATCATTCAACCACCCCTCACCCGCGCTCACGCCGACCCTAAGCATAATTGCCTCAGTCGTCGTCCCTCGGGGGACGCGAGCGAGATCCGAATAATGCCCAATGGCCCCGCTAATACTCCGAACATCATCAATTTTTTGAATTCCAAATGGCCCGGAGGTTGCTCAGCAACGAAGCCATTCCTTGGGAAAGATTGAGCACTTTCCCGCACGGCCCGTCAAAGGACACGCTCTCTGCTCGCTCGCTTTCCATTTTTTCACCCACTCCTAGAACCCAACCACACTAAATTCGTTTAGTACCAAAATATGATCACGACCAGCATGCCTCTCGCATTCCTCATGGGCCAGACTCCGATGGAGCTCTTCAAGCATGGCGGCCCCATTATGTGGCCGATCATTCTGACCTCCTTCATCGCGTTCACCGTGATCATCGAGAGAATCATTTTTATCATCAAGGAGAACGCCGCCCGCGATCCCGCCGTGGTTGAAAAAATGCTTGAACGCATTGAGCACCGCGACGTCGAGGGCGCCATCGCGCTCGGCAAGAAGAGCAACGACTTCGTTGCCCGCATCATGGTGTACGCCCTCACCCATCGCGAATTCGGTTACGCCAACGCCCTCGTTCGCGCTTCGAATCAGGAACTCGCCCGCTTTCAACGCGGTAATGCCATTCTCGATACCGTAATTCCGGTCGCCCAGCTTCTGGGCCTTATCGGTACCGTCACCGGCATGATGCAGACCTTCGGCGCCCTCGGTGAAGGCGATGTTGCCGCGAATGCCGGCGCCATCACCGGCGGTGTCGGTGAAGCCCTGATTGCCACGGCCTCCGGTCTCTCGATCGCAGTATGCGCGATGATCCCGTTCAACTACCTCAATTCCCGCATCGAGCAGGCACGGGTCGAGATCACCGACGCCTCCGTTGCTCTCGAACTGATGATGAAGCGCAACGAGTCGGTCGTTTGATGCGTCTGCTTCACGGCCAACCCACACCTCTTCCAACATGACCGGTGGATCAGCCCCAGGCGCCATAAAGAAGCCGCGTATCGAGATCATCCCTCTGATCGACGTCGTTTTCTTTCTGCTCGCCACCTTCATTTTGTTCACGCTCTCCCTGAACACCTCAGGGGGGCTCCGCGTCGCGCTACCCGACGCCGACACGGGCGGACCGCGTGATCGCGCCGACTCGATCACCATAACGGTGACCGCCGAAGGGCAGCTCGCGTGGGACAAAGACATCATCACTTTGGACGAATTCCTCGTACGCCTGCAGGCATACAAGCAAGTTCAAGCTAATCCCAGGGTACTCATCAACGGAGACGAAGCCGCCTTTTTCAGCCAGGCACGGTACGTGTTTGACGAGGTCCGCAAGGCAGGCATCCAACGCGTTTTCATTGAGACGCTCAGCAAACAAAACTGAGCCAGTCCCTCCGCCCTACTTAAATTGCAGACAAATCGCTTAAAACCATGACCGGAGGCACCGCACACGCCACCAAGAAGCAACCGCGCATCGAGATCATTCCCTTGATCGACGTTGTTTTCTTCCTGCTCGCCACCTTCGTTCTTTTTACGCTCTCGCTCAGCAAGATCGTCAATATTCCAATCGATCTTCCGGTGGCCACACCTGCCCAACCCAAGGATAAGGAGGACGACACGTCCGTCACCTTGCAAGTTTCCGAAGCTGGTACATTGTACTGGAATCAAGAACCCATAACCATGGCTGAAGTGGCTCCCCGTTTGCAGAATTACGTCGCCAACGAAGCAGATCCCCGCGTGCTCTTGGCGAGCGACGACCGGGCCAAGTATGGCCCCACCATTGCCGTACTCGACGAAGTCCGAAAGGTTGGAATCACGAAGGTCTCAATCGAAACGGTGTACCGCCCCGCCGGCCGCTAAACCCTCCGCATCATGACGCGCGATCTAATTATTGGCATCACAGTTTCCGTTTTGCTCCATGTCGGTTTCCTCTGGGGTGGAGAAATTTTCAAAGATGGCGGCGAACAAGTCGTTGTCCAACAGGAAGAGGCCGTTATCGAATTGATGGAGATGCCTCCCATTGAACCCGATGAGCCCGAAGTCGTTGAGATGACCGACGAAGCTCCACTGGAGGAGGTACCCGACATCGCCCCTCCCATGCTGGCTGATACGCCGGCCCAAGTGCAGGTCGACTCGTTCGTTCAAAAAATTCAGCCCCCGCCCCCGCCCGGCATGGAACGGCCCACGGGTGTGGTCACCATCCCGACCTCCCCCCGTACCGGCAATATCGGAGCAGGCATGAAAGACCTCTTCGATCTGGCCAACCTCGACCAGGTTCCGGTTCCCCGCTTCCAAGCCCGTCCAGTCTATCCGTTTGAAATGCGGCGAGCCGGTATTACCGGCGAGGTTCTCGTTGGCTTCATTGTCGATTCCAATGGTGACGTTCGGGACGCATATGCCATTCGCTCCAATCAACGAGAGTTCGAAGCCGCAGCCATCCAAGCCGTGATGAAGTGGAAGTTCCGCCCCGGCCGCAAGGGTGGCCGCGCAGTGAATACCCGCATGCAGGTTCCCATCGTCTTCAGCATCACGGACGCCTAATCTCAAAAGCCCGTCTCATGCATTTTCCTACTTTGACTCCACTCCCCCGCAGATTGAAACGGTGGGCACTGGTTGTTTGTTTCTCCGTCGCCGCGCCGTTCTACGCAGAGGCCCAATCCAATCAGCAGCCTGCGCAACAACCGCCGCAGCTCTCTGATCGAGTATCTGAAGAACTCGGCAAGCTTCGTCCGCATCTTGATGCCAAAGCGTGGAATCAAGCCCTCGCCGTCATTAATGGAGCGATGGTAGGAACAGTTTCCGGCAGCTACGACGAAGCCATTCTGGCTCAAATGAAGGCCCAGATCCTCCTCCAAGCGGAGGATTACAAGAACGCGATTCCCGCGTTGGAACGCACCGTTCAACTCGGGGAGGAGAAAGGTTACTTCGAACAAAGGGCTCTCCTCGAATATACGTACTATTTGGCCCAGCTGTACTACCAGGAAGGCGCGACCACCAAGGACGTGGCGGCACAGAGGCCGCTGATTCAGAAGGCAATTACCTACATTCAGCGCTATTTGCAGAGAGCTCCGAATCCTAATCCGGATGTTCGCCTCTTCGCAGCATCGGTGATGTTTGCCCTCGCTCAGTTGGATCCCAACAACGTGGACAAGGCCCTGATCAAGCAGGCGTACGAGGAAGCTCAAAAGGGATTGCGGATGTCGATCAAGCCAAACGATCGATTCTACATCCTTTCCCTCGCTGCGCTTCAGATCTTGGAACGAGTGCAGGAATCGTCCGAACTTTTGGAAATCTTGGTTGAGAAAGAGCCCAAGAATGCGACCTACTGGCAGCAATTGGCTGCCACGTACCTGAATCTCGCGGGCGAGACAAAGAACGAGAGACAGGCGTATGAATACCAGGTGAGGGCCATCCTTACCATTCAGCGTGCACAACAAAATGGGGTGATGAATACACCGCGCGACAACTTCAGTCTCGTCGGAATCTACTTCAATATTCAGCAGTTTGATCGTGCAATCGGATTGCTCGAAAAAGGCCTTCGCGACGGTTCAATCGAAAACACCCAGCGCAATTGGGAGCTCCTCGCGTCGTCCTTTCAACAGTTGAAACGCGAGTTTAAGGCGATCGAGGCCCTCAAGGAGGGTATGACCCACTTCCCTAATGCGGGAGGCCTCGATCTCCAAATCGCCAACATCTACTACTCGATTGATAAACTTCAGGACTCGCTCAGCCACACGCTTTCCGCCCTTCGGAAGGGCAACCTGGAGCAACCCTCGCAGGCTCAATCCTTCGGTGCTTACATCGCGTTCGAACTCAAACAATACGACCTTGCCCTGCAGTTGGCCGAAGAAGCCGCCAAGGATCCCAAGGCTCGAGATGCGGGACGGCTTCTCGGCCACATCAAGGCGACAATTCAAGAACGAGACGAAGCGCTCAAAGGTCTCTAATTCACCCACCCTTCTTTATCCTCACGGACCCGCCTACGCATGAACAAAGCTTACGTAATCACACCCTTGGTCGCCCTCTTGGCGTTCATTCCTTTCTATCTAAACTTCAGCAAACAGTATACGGCTGAACAAGACGCCAAAGAGCAGGCGGTCAAAGAAGTGGCCCGGCAGAAAATCAGGGAAGAGATGGAAGCCCGCAAGACTGCGGTAGAAGAGGCCTTGGTTCTCCAAGAACAGCGAAAGGTCGAGAAAGCTGCCAAGGAAAAGCAGGATTTTGAAGAGAAGGAGGCTCGCCAGGCAGCGATCGACGCTCGAGACAGCGCCTACCGTGAGCAGGAGCGTCTTTCCAAGACCGTAGATCGACTCACCAAGGAAATCAGTGTCGTCAAAGGTGAGATCAGCGAAATTGAGGAGCGGAAGACCTTCTATCAAAAGGAAATAGCCTTTCTCAAGCAGTATGTCCCTCAAGCAGAGGCCAACAAGAATAGTCTGCAGAAGGTTTTGACCGATATTCAAGCGGCCGACGCCGCGCGCATCGCGGCCGAGAAGGCTGCGGCCGACGCCGCCAAGGCAAAAGCCCGCTGATCACCCAACGATTCCACGCCAAACATTTGCTAACGACATGAAGAAGATTTATATTCTGGTTCCGCTCATCCTTTTGGTCGGTTTCAGTTTCTACTATCGTAATTTTGCCGCCGACCTCGCTCGGCGGGAAGCGGACGAGAAAGCCGTCGAAATGGCTGCGCTCGCTGAAGAGGAAGCCAAAAAAACAGAGGCTGAGAAAACTGCTCGGGCTGAGAGCGAACGGAAGGCGAAAGATCGCGAAGAAGAGGCCAATCAAAAGGCAGCAAAAAAGAAGGCCGATTGGGAAGCAGGCGGAGCTAAAATCGCGGAAGAAACCGCTGGGTTTAAGAAGCAGGGTGACGACTACACGAAGAAGATCAACGAACTCGAACTCCAGCTCGTAGAAATCCGTCAACTCAAAGATCGGACCACAAACGAAGCCTTGGCCCTCACTGAGCAGATCGAACTTGCACGAATCGCCAAGCGTAACGCTGAACTCGAGGTTCAACGACTCACCGACATGGTCGCTGAACGCGCCGCAAAAAGCGCAATGACTCAAATGCCCCCTCCTCCCCCGGCGGCCGCACCTGCACGCTAACAGAAAGTCTTTCGCTCATCCACGCTCTGAGCTATGGATGAAAAATTTCCGGCAAGGGAAAGGCCCTACGACGTTAGCTAGGGCCTTGCCGAGTATGATCTTAAGAGCGTCAAGTTCGACTTAGGTTTCGTCGACGGGTTCGCTCCACAGCCGATTCAGACTGCCCCTATTCTTCGAACCGGACTTTGCGGTAAACTAAGAGCCTCAGTCACGAAGCTTCACCCGCCAAGGCCTGAATTAACCTGATCGTCGGCGTCGTTCGATATTTTCGGCGGCTTCCTTGGAAAAACGCGTCCACGGCACTGCCCGGAGCCGCTCGTCTGGAATGATGCGTCCGGTCACCTCGCACACGCCGTACATGCCAGCGTAAATGCGATTGAGCGCCGCTTCGACTTCGGCGAGTCGATTGCCTTCAGACAACAGGGTTGAGAACAAAGTCTCGCGCTCGCGTTCGACGCTCGCGGTGTCGCCAAAATCGTGGGTGTCCTTATCCGCGGGTGCAGCCGAGTCGTGTCGGTGTTCGTCGTGCTCGCGCAGCAAACGCCGATGCAGATCGCGAAGCGTCCGATGATGCCAGCTCCATACCGCCGGTACCTTGCCGGTTGCATGCGGGCGTTCAGGTGTTGATTTCATGGGGTTCTCCTTGGGTGCGGGAATGGTTTGGGCTTTTCCGGGCCTCACCCTACTCTGACAACCGTAGCTTGGCTCGGCGTTATTTGGTCAGGCATCCGCAGTTTTTGGCCCGGCAGCACGAGGCAAGATCTGCCTCGCAATTGGCAATGGGCGCATAGCACATACGGCGCGCTCCTGTTACGGTCGTCGCGGTCAGCCGGACTGCGAGTCGGACTCGTCTTTCATCGGCAAGGACGTACGGCGAGGCCGCATCCGTCCGGCTGGACCCGACCCTCATTCCGTCATGGATGTGATGCACGCCATCTTTCATCGTCGCGCCGTCCGCGACTTTCTGCCCCGACCTGTTTCAAAGGAGGTCGTGATGGAGCTGATACGCGCAGCAATCCAAGCCCCAAGCGCGGCTAATCTGCAGCCTTGGGCCTTCGTGGTCGTGCGTGGCCGAAATCGGCTCGATGAGATGTCGAACCACGCCAAGGAATACCTCCTGCAGACGCTGCCGCAGACGCTCGAACTACATCAACGCTCCGATGCGTTGACGAATCCGCGATCCAACGTCTTTCACCATGCCGGAACCCTGATCGTAATCTGTGCGCGTCCAGCCCGGTTCAATTACGTTCCTTCCGAGGACTGTTGCCTCGCGGCCCAGAATCTCATGTTGGCGGCTCATGGCATGGGTCTCGGCACCTGCCCTGTCGGCTTTGTGCGCCCCTGGCTCAATCTCCCGGAGATCCGGCAGTCGCTTCGCTTACCGTATCATTGCGAGGCCGTGCTTCCCATTGCGGTCGGATGGCCGGCTGGTGAGTCCCCTACGTCTGGACCGCGTACCGAAGCGGAGGTCGTATGGCTGCGCGACGATAAGGAAGACGGACCGCGTGGGGTCGGTGACGGATCGAGGCTTCCGATGAATGTCCCGGTTGGCAGAACTTGAATCCCGGCCAAGGCCTGAGCAAGGTCGGGCACGCGTTCGGCTTTAAAGCGCGCACTCTCGTCGCCTTTGCTTCTCGCGCCTTTCTCCGCATGACCGCCGCTTCATCGTCTTCGTCCGCTCATGGATCTTGGTTGCAGACCCGCTCGGCGGGTGTGCTGCTGCATCCCACCAGCCTTCCGTCCGATCAAGGCGTCGGCGTGCTCGACCGCGCCGTCGACGGGTTTCTAGCGTTCCTTGAGGCGGCGGGTGTTCGCTATTGGCAGATTTGTCCCCTCGGCCACACCGGGTTTGGCGATTCGCCGTATCAGTGCTTTTCCGCGTTTGCCGGCAACCCTTACCTGATCGACCTGCACGCACTCGTTGGGGCCGGATTGCTCAATGCCGCCGATCTGTCCCCGCTGCAGCAATTGCCGCACGACCGGGTCGACTACGGTGCGCTCCACCGCGTCAAGTGGCCGGCCTTGTTCCGGGCGCATGCGACCTACATCGAGCGGGGCCGCCGCGACCAGCCATATGGTGACTTTTCCGCATTTCAGACCGAGCACCGGGTCTGGCTTGAGCCCTACGCTCTTTTCCTTGCGATCAAGGACCACTTTCAGGGAGCTCCGTGGTGGGACTGGCCTGCAGAGGTTCGCTTTTTTCGCTCAGCGCAAGGCTCGCGCCTCGCCGCGACCGTGGCCGAGCGGGCGGAGGCGTATGCATTCCTTCAATATCTGTTCTTCGGCCAGTGGCGCAGGGTGCGCGATCAGGCGGCCCGCCGCGGCATCGAGATCATCGGCGATGCCCCCATCTTTGTCGCGGGCGACGGCGCGGATGTCTGGGCCGATCCCGGGCTGTTCCAGCTGGATCGAACGACCGGCCGGCCGATCGCGGTGGCGGGCGTGCCGCCCGATTACTTTTCGGCCGATGGCCAGCTCTGGGGCAATCCACTCTATGAGTGGGAAGCCCACGCTGCCGACGGGTATGCCTGGTGGCGGCGGCGTCTGCAGGCGAACCTCGACCTGTGCGACATTATCCGGATCGATCATTTCCGGGGCTTCGACACCTACTGGTCCATCCCGGCCGAGGCCCCCACCGCGCGCACCGGAGAATGGAAGGAGGGTCCCGGGCTGGCCTTTTTCGAGGCGATGCGCACCGCCCTGCCCGAATGCCGGTTGATTGCCGAGGACCTCGGGGAGCTCAGTCCCAGTGTGGTCGACCTGCGCGAGGCCACCGGGCTGCCCGGCATGACGATTCTGCAGTTCGCCTTCGGCGGAGGCGCAGACAACCTTTATCTGCCGCATAACCTCCGGGCCAACAGCGTGGTGTATCCAGGAACCCACGATAACGACACGACTCTTGGATGGTATGCGTCCGCGCCGGACAAGGCGCGCGACCATGTCCGCCGTTACTTCCGTGTCGATGGAGGAGAGATTGGCTGGGACTTTGTGCGTGCCGCCTACGCCGCCGTGAGCAACCTCGCGGTGGTTCCCGCGCAGGACCTTCTCAGCCTCGGGACCGTGGCTCGTTTCAACGTGCCGGGACGCGCCGGCGGCAACTGGCAGTGGCGCTGCACCTCCGGACAGATCGACGGATTGCGCAGCACGAGCGCCGCCTACCTCCGGGAACTGGGCGTGCTCTACGGGCGAGTGGCCGAAATCGTCTGAGGCAGGCGCCGCCGGCCCGAAAAACGATTCTCAGCGGAGCGTGACGTTGAGGGTGTTTCCTTCGACACGGACGGCCGAAACGCGGTCCCACGCTGCAACCACATCCTCGGCGGCGCTCTGCGTGCGGGCGAGCGCACTGATGAGGAAGTTCTCGGCGACGGGAATTCGATGAAGGGCCAGGGATCCCAGGTAGCTTTCCGAAGGCACGAACTCAAAACGTTCACCGCGTTGCTCGAATCCGCCACGCATTTGGAAGATAACCGGCTTGGTGTAGCCGAAAGCATTCAGACTTGCGGGTGCGCCGACCTGAATCACGCCTTCACGAATTCGAAAGTTGACCGTCGTCGGCTGGAGAAAGGCGGGGGCTGGCGCATCGGCGCCCGTTGCCGGCTTGGCTCCTTCGGCGATCCAGGCGTTGAGTTCGTCCTCCACCACCGCGATCTCCGCCGCCTGACCCTCGAGCAGCAACTGCCGTTTGCGCATCCATTGTCCGCTGCGGCCGGGGCTTTTCGTTCCTTCGAGATACACAACCTCGTGAGGGGCAAGTTCGCCCTCCTTGGGCTCAACCTTCAAGGTCGTGACGGGCGTGAAAATCAGGTAACCTGCGGCCAAAAGGACGCCAAGGCCGACACTGAGGGCCGCCCCGAGCGTCACCTCGAACAGGCTGGGCCCAAAACGCTCGCGATTGATCTTCGATTGGATGGACATGATACGTTCAGGTCTTGGCCGCGCTCGCCGCCGCGGGCGCGGGGCTGGCCTTGGTTTCGGATGATTTGCCGGGGGAAGAGCCGCCTTCGCCTCCACCTGCGGGCGCAGGCTTGTTTTTATAATCGGTGATATAGAAACCGGTGCCCTTGAAGATCAGGCCGGCGCCACCGCCGATCCTTCGCTTCACGCCACCTTTCTTTCCGCAACGCGCGCAGGTCGTCAGTGGCGCGTCCTTCATGGACTGAAACGCCTCGAACTCGGAATCGCATTTGGTACAGACGTAGTCGTAGGTAGGCATACGGAACAAAAATCGTCACCCACCGCTATACGCGAACGCCACTTTTGCGAGACTCTTCCACAAAGCGATAGAATGACGCGTAATACGTCCAGCTCGCCGCCAGCCCCATGAAAACCGTGAAGGTCATGAGCGGATAACCAGCCGCGAAAAAGCCGATCACGGCGAACGTCGGAAGCCAGAATCGTGCCCCGCTCGATCGAAGCATCGCCACAAGGAGGTTCACGCGGAAGGCGTCGAGGTACTCTTCGCGCTTCTGATACTGGTACAAACCGGCGGCTGTGAGCGGCCCCGCGAGCATGACGGCCGGGACCAGCGGGAGGTAAACGAAGGCGCCATAGGCGAACAGGCGAAGCGGCCAGGTGAGAATCCAGGCAAGCACGATCGGGAGAACGCCCAATATCATGAAAATGATGAAGGCGGAGATCCCGTTGATGAACAGCCGGCGCCAGTCGCTCCATTCCGGCAGCTCGACGCTGTCTCCTCGCCGCGCACGCGCCACCATCTCGTAAAGATAGCCGAATGCAAAAAAGTGAGCGATGGGAACGATCAGCAACACCGCCCCGAATACGCATTTCACGAACCACGACGAGTCGGCGAAAAGTCGTTTGCAAACAAGTTCGAGGGTGGGCATTGCGGCGGAGGAAATTCGCCCAGACCGTAGGGTCGCGTCCATGCACTTCACAACCAAATTAAACGCCGCCGTTGCGCGGTTCGAAGCCGGCCTCGCCGTCCACGTACCTCCCGGGGACACGCGCCCCGCGCGCCTGCACACCGCGATGCGCTACAGCCTGGAGGCCGGCGGCAAGCGCCTGCGCCCCGTCCTTGTGCTTGCCGCCGCCGAACTCGCAGGACCACCCGCAACCGATCCCCTGCCCGCCGCCGTCGCCGTCGAGTGCCTGCATACGTATTCGCTGATCCACGACGACCTGCCGTGCATGGACAACGACGACCTCCGGCGCGGCCGGCCGACCGCCCACCGCGCCTTCGACGAGGCCACCGCCCTGCTCGCTGGCGACGCCCTGCTGACCCACGCCTTCGCCCTGCTGGCCGGAGCATATGCGGGTGCTCCGGTTCTATCGCACGCGCTCACTCGCGAACTGGCCGATGCCGCCGGCAGCCGCCGCCTGATTGGAGGGCAGATGGAAGACCTCCTTGCGGAAAAGAAAGCCGACGCGACGGCCGACGAGTTGGAATTCATCCACCTCAACAAGACCGCCGCCATGATCGAGGCGGCGCTGGTCATGGGCGGGCTGGTCGGCGATGCGAGCGCCTCCACCCTCGCCACCCTGCGCCGCGCCGGCCGACACCTTGGCCTGGCCTTTCAAATCGTCGACGACCTGCTCGATGCCACGGCCGACACGGCAACGCTGGGCAAGACCGCCGGCAAGGACGCGAAGTCCGGCAAGACGACGTTCGTCACGCTGCATGGCCTCGAGGCCTCGCGGCGCATCGCCGGCGAGCAATCGGGCGCCGCCACCGACGCCCTGAAATCCCTGCCCGGCGATCCGTCGTTCCTCGCAGCTCTCTCCGACCAGCTGCTGCGTCGCGGCAAGTAGTCGCAATGGTAGGCCGCACTTTTTTGCTCCGCCCTTGTCCGTAGTTTCCTATGTCGCTTCCTCTTCAATTTCTCATCCTCGCTGCCTCTTTGGGAGTGCTGTTTGTGGGGGCGGAGACCCTCGTGCGCGGCAGTTCTTCGCTCGCGTTGCGGCTCGGCCTGACTCCGTTGGTCGTCGGCCTCACCGTGGTGGCCTTCGGGACGAGCGCCCCCGAGATGGTCGTCAGCATCAGCGCGTCGCTTCGCGGCCAGGGCAATCTGGCCATGGGCAACGTGGTCGGCTCGAATATCTTCAACGTCGGCGTAATCCTTGGCCTGGCCGCGCTCATCTGCCCAATCCGCGTGGCGCTGCCCATCCTAAAGCTCGATGCCCCCATCATGCTTGCGGCTGTTGTCACGCTCGCTGTACTCGCCCTCGGCGGGGAGGTAGGACGCCTGACGGGCGGTGGCCTTCTGCTCATGCTCGTCGCCTACACGACGTTTAACATCGTCGAGGCCCGGCGCCAGACGACTGCGGAGTTGACCGCCGAATACTCGCAAGGCATCCCCGCTTCCACCGGTTCGCTGGTGCGCGACCTGACGATGATCCTCGGTGGTCTCGCGTTGCTCGTGGTCGGCTCGAACCTGCTGGTCAGTTCGGCCGTGGCCATCGCCCGCGTCTTCGACCTCAGCGAAGCGGTGATCGGTCTCACCATCGTCGCCGCCGGCACCAGCATGCCGGAATTGGCAACCTCGGTCGTCGCCGCCCTTCGCAGGCAGCCCGACATCGCCGTTGGCAATGTGATCGGATCGAATATTTTCAACGTCCTCGCCGTGGTGGGCGGCGCCGCCCTCGCCCGTCCGCTGGTGGCGCCGGACATCACGCCGCTCGATCTTGGAGTGATGGTCGCTTTGTCTGCCGGTGTCATCGTATTGATGTGGAGCGATCGCAAACTCCTGCGTTGGGAAGGTGCCCTGCTGCTGGCGGGCTTTGGCGGCTATCTTTGGGCGATGTGGCCGGCGGGCTGACGGTTCATCCGATGCGCACGGTTGCGCCCGCGGCGGTCGGGTGATTGAATGGATCGATGCCCGCAGCCGGTCAGTTCCCCGAAGAGAACAAAGAAGGAGAGTTCGTCCGCCAAGACGACGCGTTTCGCGATTGGGTGCGGAGGGATGGATCCACGCCGTATGCGCCGGAGTCAGGGCGTTACCACCTCTACGTTTCCCTGGCCTGCCCGTGGGCGCATCGGACGCTGATCGTGCGACGGCTGAAGAGCCTTGAGGGGCATATCGGCGTCACGGTGGTCGACCCCGTGCGCGACGAACGCGGTTGGGCGTTTCGCGACGGTCCCGGATTTTCCTCCGATCCGGTCAACGGCTTCGCGTTTCTGAGCGAAGCCTACCACGGGTCGATGCCCTCCTATCGAGGCCGCTGGACCGTGCCAGTGTTGTGGGACAGACAGACAAAGCGCATCGTCAACAACTCGGAAGACGATCTCTGCCGGATGTTCAACGACGAGTTCGCGACGGCCGGAGACAGTGCGCCGGATCTCTTCCCGCCCGCTCTCGCTCCAGAACAATCGGCGTTGAGCGCGTTAATCCACGATCGCATCAACAATGGCGTTTACCGTGCCGGATTTGCAACACGGCAGGAGGTTTACGAGAAGGCTGCGCGGGCCCTGTTTGAGGCCCTCGATGAAATGGAAGCCCGGCTCACTACGCGCCGTTTCCTCTTCGGCAACATGCCCGTCGAAACCGACTGGCGACTCTTCTGCACGCTTGTGCGTTTCGATGCGGTTTACCATGGGCACTTCAAGTGCAACCTGCGCCGGATTTTCGACTATCCTAACCTTCAAGGTTATTTGCAGGATCTTTATCAACAGCCGGGGATTCGCGAAACGGTGAATTTTGGTCATATCAAGGCGCACTACTATGTGACCCATACGGAGATCAATCCGACCGGCATCGTGCCAATCGGCCCGGAACTGGATCTGGCCCGCCTGCATGGACGCGGTTGAATCTGTCGTCGCGACCCGCCCTCCGTCGCTCGGCGCGAGGCTGCGCGCACATCCCGTAGTCAAAGCAGCCGGACTGACCTGTGGCATGACGGTCTTCTTTGTCGCGTACTTCGCCGTGCTCTCGCATCCGCGCTTTCCGGTCACCGTGGTTCCGGAACTCGCACTCGATCGCGCCATCCCGTTCTCGCCCGGCTGGGTCCTGCCTTACTTTTCGCTCTGGGTTTACGTGTCGCTCTATCCATCGTTGCTGACCGAACGTCGTGAACTCGTGCATTACGCGGTCGCGGCAATCGGCTTGAGCATCGCCGGCCTCGCGATTTTCTTCTTCTGGCCGACCGTCATTGCCCAACCTGCGATCGATTGGACGCAGTATCCGTCGGTGGCCTTCCTTAAGACCGTCGATGCTGCGGGCAACGTCTGCCCCTCGCTCCACGTCGCCTTCGCGGCCTTCACCGCCTGCGCCCTCCAGCGTCTCTTGATCGAAACCGGAGTGGCTCGCGCCTGTCGCTGGCTGAGTCTCCTTTGGGCGTGCGCCATCATCTATTCGACGCTGGCCATCAAACAGCATGTCACCCTCGACGTCGCCGCCGGGCTCGCGCTTGGACTCGGCGTCGGCGCAGTGCATTCCCGCTCACTCCGTCGATCCACCTCCAAGTTCGTGCAAGATCGACGTTGCCCGCAGCCGGTCGGCGGACGTTGATGCCGGTGAATGCGCCGTCTTTTTCTCGCCGTTGTTCTTCTTGGCAAAAGCTGCGGTCTCGTCTTGGGCCTGTCCGGCGGGGATGTGGTCTGGGCGCTGACGCTGTTTTTCGTCCCCGGTCTCGTCCTGTTATTCAGTCTGCTTGTACCATCGGCACCCGGATTGGTCAAAGTGTTCACGCGCTTTGAAACCTCGCGGCGCGAGGTGTGGCTGACGATTGACGACGGGCCTGACGACCTCGACACGCCGCGCGCGCTCGCCGCCCTCGCCCGGCATGAGGGGAAGGCCACGTTTTTCGTCATCGGGGAAAGGGCTGCCGCCCGACCCGATCTTGTGCGCGCCATCGTGGAAGGCGGACATGAGGTGGCTCATCACACGCAGACCCACCCGGTGGGTACGTTCTGGTGTGCCGGCCCAAGTCGGGTCGCCCGAGAACTGGACGCCCCGTTTCCCTCCTTGGCGGCGGCCGGCGTAATCCCGAAACGGTTTCGCGCACCGGTTGGGATCAAGAATATCTTTCTCGAACCCGCGCTCAACGCCCGCCGCCTTGTCTGTGTGGCGTGGAATCTACGCAGCTGGGATTCCGTCCGCAGCGATCCGCAGTCAATGGTCGATCACGTCATGGCCCGGGTTTCGCCGGGGGCTATCATCCTGCTCCACGAGGGCCCGCGCCTCGCGCCGGCAATCCGCGAACGAGGCCTGACCGATCTGCTCGCGGCCCTGACGGAAGCCGGCTATCGCTGCGTCCTTCCCTCTCCTGACCAGTTGCGGGCGTAGCCTAGTCGGATCCGTTCACTCCTCGGGCGTGCATGCCCCGTCTGAGGCGTAAACCTGGCAGGAACTTTGGCCAAGTGGGTGAACAATGAAAATCACGATTCTACGCGCAATCCGAGCTGTTCCTTGACGCATGTCGGGTGCCCGTCACGCTCCCGACACTTTACCCCTTTATCGACCATGCGCATCACGGATATGCACATCACGCCGATTGCTCTCGGCGACCCACCCCTGCTCAACGCCGCCGGCCTGCACGCGCCCTACGCCCTGCGCACGATTGTCGAGCTCGTCGCAGACAATGGCGTCACAGGCATCAGCGAAGTTCCTGGCAGCGTTGGGGTGAACCTATGCATGGAACGTGCCCGTGAAGCGGTGATCGGCGCCGATCCCTACAATTGGAACGCCCTGCGGCAGGCCATCGCGGCGTGCTTCCCTGGCGAGACTCCCGCTGATCGGGGCGACAAACCGTGGGACAAACGACAGGTCGTGCAGGTCTATAGCGCCGTCGACGTCGCCTGTCTCGATCTGATCGGCCGGACCGTGAACCAACCCGTGGCCAACCTGCTGGGCGGGATCGTGCGCGAACGCGTCCCGTTCGCCGCGTATTTATTTTATAAGCACAAGGGTGCGGGCGGCGAACTCGCGTTCGAGACAGACCCATCCGCCACCGGCTGGGCCGCGGCGCGCCAGGAGGCGGCGCTCGATCCGGACGGCATCGTGGCCCAGGCGCGGGCCATGGTGCGCGAGTACGGATTCAAATCGATCAAGCTCAAGGGCGGAGTCTTCGAACCCGCCGCCGAGGTGGCCGCCATGCGTGCGCTTCGCGAGGCCTTCGGTCCCTCCATGCCCCTGCGGCTCGATCCCAACGCGCTCTGGAAAGTGGACACGGCAATCGCCGCCGGAAGGGAGCTCGAGTCGTTGCTCGAGTATTACGAAGACCCTGTACGCGGGCAGGAGGCCATGGCCGCGGTGCGCAAGGCAGTGAAGCTGCCTCTCGCCACCAACATGTGCACGACCTCCTTCGCGGACATTCCGGGCAGCGTGCAGCACGGGTCGGAGGACATTATTCTGGGTGACCACCATTACTGGGGCGGGCTGCGTTCCTCCCTCGATCTGGCCGCAGTCTGCCGCACTTTCGGACGTGGCCTGTCAATGCACTCCAACAGCCATGCCGGAATCTCGCTCGCGGCCATGGCGCATCTGGCCGCTGCGGTGCCGAATTTGAGCTACGACGTGGACACGCATTATCCGTGGCAGAGCGATGAGGTCGTGGTTGGGGGGCGTCTTAAGTTCGACGAAGGTTCGCTGAGCGTCACGAGCGCACCGGGCTTGGGAGTGGAACTCGACCGCTCCGCCCTCGCCCGCCTGCATCAAAATTTCAAGCGCTGCGGTCTGACCGAGCGCAATGACGAGATCGAAATGCAAAAAGTCTCGCCCGGCTGGAAGTTCATGGCAACGCGCTGGTAAGGTCGGCGGCGGACAGACGCGGCCGCCGGCTTGCAAGCACACGGAAGGCCGTTGCCACCCAAGGCTCCTGGCGACAACCGCGCGAGTCACCCACGGAACCGCCGAGGAAGAGACCATCCTTCTTGCGACAAGGATTACGGCCAGAGCAAAGAAGAGTCGACCGCTCGAGAAACTATCTCCTTTCGCAATCCCGCTCACGAAACGTGGGCCCCGGGATTGAATCCGCGCTTCTCGTCCCGCCTCGCGCCCCATCTTTGCTGTTGTCGGTGAGGCACGTTCCGACATACACCAGAACAGACCGAACGCTGCGGGAACACCTCTCGTACGCTGCCCACCTTTTGCACTTTGCCCAACCGTGAGTGACGTCGCGTCAACCTCGCCCCTTGCCCGCGCTTCCGGCCCCCATCGCGATGCCGGTCCGATACTGCTGACTCTCGACCGGGCAGGGGGCGTCCTCCATGCGAGCCACGCCGCAGGCGAACTCTGGCAAGTCGCCCCCGAGGAGCTCACGGGGAACGCCCTGCCTTCGCTCTTCGCCTTCGAAATCGTGTCCAACGACGCCGACTGGCTCGAAGCGCAATGGGAGGCACTTCTCGCCAGCGCCCTCGATCGCGTGCTTTCGCTGGAGGCACAAACGTTCGAATCAGGGCCGGTCGGCGTGCAATTTCGTCTTGAGCGGGCCGCAGGCGGAGAAGCCGCTTATTTCGCCGTCATCACCCGGGAACCCCCTCGTTCCACCTCGTCGGCGCCGATGCTGGATCCGGCGGCGGCCAGCGCGGAAAGCCCTTTCCTCCCGCCCCTTCTGCTGCCGCAAAGTACGATCGGATTCTTCGACCTGCACTTTCGCATCGGCGCCATTCACTTCTCTCCGGCTTGGAAACGGTTGCTGGGATACGGCGAAAACGACCTCGCAGAAACGTACGAGGCCTGGCTTGCGCTGATTCATCCCGACGACTCGGGGGCCGCACCCGACCGTCTGCTCAAATCGCCCGCGCCGGGCTGGCGGAGTTTCGCGGTCGAGTACCGGATGCGCCATCGCCGCGGCCACTGGGTGTGGATTCTTGGAACCGGCGTGCAGCGTTTCGGGGCTGATGGCCGACTCGAACGCGTGACGGGCCTCCACCTCGACGTTTCCGAGCGCAAAGAGTTCGAAGAGCAGGCGCTCGTGGGCGAAGAACGGTTCTCCCACCTCGCGGACGACGCCACTCTCGCCCTCTTCGATCTCGATTTTGCCAACCAACGCTTCTGGTTTTCGCCCGCCTGGCTTCGTCTCGGCGGCTTGGAGAACGAGGAGCATGCAGCAAACGTCGAAAACAGCTTCGCGAGGCTTCTCGGCCCGGAGGCCACCGAGGCCGGCGTCGCCGCTTTTCTCAGCGCGGCCGGGGCGGACGAGGCCTCATTCTTCCTCCGCACCACCTTCCATCGCACCGACGGCACGACCGTCGACGTCCTGCTCGGGGCTCATCGCCACTTTTCCCGAAAGCGCGAGTTGCTGCGCGCGGTCGGATACGCCCTTCCCGCGCCGGAGGCGGTCGAAGCCGGATCTGCTCCGGCTGCGTTGATGACCGAGATGTTCAGTGCGCTCGGCGAAGCCGTCATCCTTGCCGATGCGCGCGGCAACATTCTCCACCTCAACCCGCAGGCGGAACGGCTGACCGGCCATCCACTGACGGCGGCCCGCTCGCTCGGGATCCGCGATGTATTCAATTTGATATTACAACAGAGCGGACGACCCGACGCCGAGGCCGTGGACATCGCCCTCGCCTCGAACGACCAGTCACGCCTTCACCTCGATCACGCCCTTGTCCCCGCCGCAGGAGGCAAGCCCCTGCCGATCCTGTGGAGCGCCCGCCAGGCCTGGGATGCGGAAGGCCGCGTGCTGGGCATCGCGCTCGTGTTCCGCGATCCGAAGGAAATGACGATGACCCCGCAGGAGCTCATTCGCGCCAACCGTTTCGACAGCCTCGGTCAGCTTGCCGGCGGCATTGCCCATGATTTCAACAATCTCCTCACGACCATCCTGGGGGCGATCTCCCTCGCCAAGGAAAGCCGGGACTACTCCGGACTGAGCGACGCGGAGAAGGCGTGTTTCGCCGCGAAGGCGCTCACCAAACAACTGCTCACCTTCGCCAAGGGCAGCGCGGCCAATGCGCACCAGGTGATCCTGCCCCTGGAACTGCTGCGCGACGCCGTGCGCATCGCCGTCGCCGGTAGCACGGTTGAAGTGCAGATCGAGGCCGACGAGCAGACCGGTCCGGTCAAGGTCGACCGCGGGCAGATGCTTCAGGTCTTCCAGAATCTCATCATCAACGCCATTCAGGCAATGCCCGATCCATCGAAGGGGGTGATCGTTCTCCGGGCCTCCAACCTCGAACTTGCCGAAGACCAGCTCCCGCCGCTTCACGCCGGGCGCTACGTGCAGATCGACGTGCAGGACAGCGGCAGCGGCATTCCGCCCGACGTGCTCGACAAGATTTTCGATCCCTTCTTCACCACAAAAAAACACGGCACCGGCCTCGGCCTCGCCACCGTGCTTTCGATCGTACGCTCGCACGGCGGGCAGATCGGCGTGGATTCCACCGTCGGCGATGGAACCACCTTCACCGTGTTCCTGCCCATGACCGAAGAGAGCGTGTTCATCGAGGCGCAGCGGGCGCCCGCCCTCCGCTTCGGCACCGGTCGGGTGCTGCTGATGGACGACGATTCCAAGATCTGCGAGTTCACGGGCACGATGCTCGCCAGCCTCGATTACACCTACGACGTGGCGCGCAACGGTGAGGAGGCCCTCATGCTGTATCGACGGTATTTCAACGTAAACCGCCCTTATGACATCGTCATCATGGACCTCACGATCATCGGCGGCATGGGTGGCGAGGAAACCTTTCGTGCCTTGAAGGAAATCGATCCCGACGTTCGTGCGATCATTTCATCCGGCTACGACAACGACGACATGGCCAAGCGTTTTCTTGAAATGGGCTTCTGCGGCTACCTGACGAAACCCTACCGCGTCGGCGACCTCGGTCGAATTCTCAAGACGGTCCTGGGCAGGTGAAGGCGCTACGCCGTCGCCCTGGCCGATCAAGTCCGTCCTGTTGTTCGCCGCAGTCTACCACCTTCGACGCGGCGCCCATTGACCCTCGCTGCCGGTCCCGGCTCACGCCCGCCAGGTAAACGCGTGGCATAACGCCACACCGGCGGCGTCGGCCTCATCGAGCGCCAGCGTGCGGCCGTGACCGAGCAGCGCCATCACGGTGCGGGCCATCTGCTCCTTGCTCGCACGGCCGGCGCCCACCACCGCCTGTTTCACGCGCAACGGCGGATATTCGAAGACGGGAAGGTCGCGCAGGGCCGCCGCTGCGATGGCCGCGCCTCGCGCGGCCCCGAGGACTTGGGCGGTCTGGAAGTTCTGCACGTAGATCGTCTGCTCCAGTGCGACGTGCCGAACCTCGAAGCCGCCCAGTAGCGCCGTCACCGCGCGATGGATCTCCGCCAGGGCGACCGGCATCGGTTCCTTCGTGTGCACACGCACCGTCTGGCACCGCAGCAGAAGCGGCTGGTTTCCCGACGCAAACTCGATCAATGCAAGGCCCGTCCCACGCAGCGACGGGTCGATGCCGAGAACGAGTCCAACAAAGGGAGCCCGATGCCATGACAGCGCTTCGGCGGTGCCGTCGCGACCGGAGGTCGGTGCACGAACGGAGGCGGCCAACGGCTTGCCGGCCAGCTTTGCCGCCCACATCTGCCTCACGTTCATTCGCGCCATGCCTGCCATCGCGACAAAGGAGCGGCCCAAGGGCAAAGCCGAAGTGCAGTCCGATTCAACCGGATTTGCACCCGAACAGTCCCGCTTTTTGAAGTACGCAGAGGAATCGCCGAGTCGTCCATGTCACCTAGCAAAGCGGCCATAAATAGTCGGCGGGCAGGATTGCTTCCTCGTTTGACCCCCTGCGCACCTGCAACTACCCTCAGATAACGCCGTTTTCCCAACTTCTGTCTGCTCCCCCCCCAGGCTTGCTCATGTCCTCACTCCCGTTCGCCCGGCTTGCCGCCCTCCTTGCCTTTCTTTTTCTGGCCGCATTTCCGGCCGGTTGCGTCAGCAGCAGCCTGAAGGGACGCAAGTGCGCAGTCTTGTTTGTGATCGACGGACATCAGGTGCGCCCGACCTACCAACAGTTTGAGGCCGCCGACAAGGCTTTCGGTCCTGCAATGGCCAAACGTGGCTACGTTTTGATTCACGACCTCCATGAGGCCGACTTCATCGCCACCGTGGAAGTCCGCGCGAACCCGACCGAGCCCTCGCGGACTGACCTCGTTCTGCGCGACATCATCGACAACAACGTGACCCGTTCGGACGACCGCTTTGCCCCATCGATCATCGAGTCGATCCGCGAGCACAACGAAGCCTTTCGCGGATTCACGCGGCCAAGCGATTGAGTCTGCGCTCCTCTCTACGCGAGCAACAGCCGCAGACCGGCGAGTGCGCTGAGCAGCAGGGCGAGCCGCTCGAAAAGCTTTTGGTCAATGCGGGGCAGCAGCTTCCGACCCAGCAACGCACCGGCAAGGACGGCGGGCGCGAGGAGCAGGTTGAACGACGCGCTCTCGTTCGTGATCAGTCCCAGGTCCGCCATGAAGGGCACCTTGAAGACATTGAGCACGAGAAAGAACATGGCGGCGGTGCCGACGAACTCCATCTTCGGCAACCGCATCGTCAGGAAGTAAAGTGCCATCAACGGTCCCGCAGCGTTGGCCACGAGGGTGGTGAAACCGCCCAGCACGCCAAACAAGGGGGCGAGCCACGGACTCAGGTGCGCCGTCGCGCTGCCGCCCCCCCGCTGCCGCCAAACGTGAATGACCACCATGCCGACGATGATGGCGCCGATCAGCAGACGCGCCTGGCGATCATCGATACGCCCCATCGCAACGTAACCCAGGAAAACGCCGAGCGCAGTCCACGGAAAGAGTTTCCAAAGCAGCGCCCATTTGGTGTGCGCCCGGTAAGCCAGGACGGCGACGATGTCGCCCACGATCAGCAGCGGGAGCACAAAGCCGCTCGCCTCCTTCGTGGGCATCAGATTCGCCATGATCGCCGCAAAGAGGATTCCCAGGCCCGCAATGCCGGTCTTGGCCACGCCGACCGAGAAGGCGCCGAGGACAATCAGGATCCACTGCCACGGTTCGAAACTCACGCACCCACCTCCGCCTGGCGCCGTCGAAGCTGGCCGCAGGCCGCGTCGATGTCGCGGCCGCGCGGGCGGCGGAAGTGCGCCACGACCCGGTGTTCGCGTAGTTCACGCATGAATACATCCGCCGCCTCGTCCGGCGACGCCTCGTAGGCGACTCCGCTCAAACCTGCGCCGGTGGGGTTGTACCGCAGTAAATTCACATGCATGCGCCGGCCCGCCAGCAACGCGGCCAGCTCCCGCGCCTGCGCGGGGGAGTCGTTCACGTCCTTGAGCAGGCAATATTGAATCGTCGCCGGCCGTCCGGTGGCGGTCTGATAGCGATCCGCCGCGGCGAGGATGTCCGCCGCCTGGAAACGCCGGCCCATGGGCAACAGTCGCGCCCGGGTCGGGTCATCGGGCGCATGCAAGGAGACCGCAAGGTGGACCTTCAAACCGGACGCAGCCATGGCCTCGATCCCGGGCACAATGCCCACGGTGGACACCGTCACCTGCCTCCATCCGAGCGCCCCGAGTTCCGGGCCCGCGATACGGCGGACCGCCGCAAGAACAGCATCCAGATTCAACATCGGCTCGCCCATGCCCATGAACACGAGCGTTTGCACCCGTTTGCCCACCGCATGCGCCTCGCGTCGCAGGTGGAGAAACTGCCCGACGATCTCGCCGGCGGTCAGGTTGCGGGCAAATCCGCCCTGCGCCGTCGCGCAAAAATCACAACCCATCGCGCAACCGACCTGAGACGACACGCAGCCCGCGACACGGTCATCGCGAAAATCCGTCATCATCACGGTCTCGATCGTACGCCCGTCCGCCAACCTCAGCAGCAATTTCGTTGTGCCGTCCTCCGCCACCGAGCGCGCCACCGTCTCGAGCCCGTCCAGCAGAAACGCCGATTCGATCCGCTCTCGCAATCCCGCAGGCAGGCGAAGCGCGTCCCAGGCGATCCGTCCGCCACCGAGGTAGTAAGCACGCAATACGCGTTCGGCGTGCGACGGTTTCCAGCCCCATGCCGCAAGATGCGACGTGAGTTCGGAAACCGTCAGATCGGCCAGCGAGGTCATGAGGCAGCTTCGGGGGAAAATTGTCCGGCCGCCACTCGGAAAATCTGCCATGCCCCCAGATCGTCCGCCGTCAGAGGCAAAGTCGTGCCCGTCGCCAGGACCTGATGATCCGGGGGGATCGCCTGCCAAAACCGCCGCCGCCGTCCCGGGTCGAGCTCGCCGAGCACATCGTCGGCCAGCAACACCGGACGCACCCCTCGCTGTCGCTGGAAATACGCCGCCTGTGCGAGTCGCAGCGCGAGCACGAGCGAACGCTGCTGTCCTTCAGACGCAAAGTCCTTTGCCGCCCGTCCGTGCAGGGTGAAATCGAAATCGTCGCGATGCGGTCCGGCCAGTGTGGTCCGCAGAGCCATGTCGCGTGTCCGGGCCGCCGCGAACTTCGCGCGCAACGCTTCCTCGCCCGAGTCGGCTACATCCGGCACGTAAGCGAAGCCCGCCGGCTCGGCATCGTCGCTGATGCGTGAATACGCGGCCGTGAGATCGTCCGCCAAGGCCGTGAGTCCGGTCGTTCGCGCCGCGATCAGCGCCGCGCCGTTTGCCGCGAGCGGGCGTTCGAAGGCCGCCAGTTGATCCGCCGGCGCCGCTTGTTTGAGCAGCCGGTTCCGCTCCGCGAGCGCCCGATGGTAACGTTGCAGGGCGTCGAGGTACGCGGAGTCCATCGCCGCGAGCGTAAGATCGAGCCAGCGGCGTCGCCCCGCCGGAGCGCCGCGCAGCAGTTGTTGATCCTGCGAGGAAAAGACGACCGTGGGGAACTGCCCGAGGAAATCGCCAAGGCGGGTAATGCGTTCGCCATCGAGCATCACTTCCCGTCCGCCGCTGCGCAGCCGGATCGTCACTTCCGTGCGACCGCGCCGCTCGTGATCAACGATGCACGCGATCGCCGCTTCGGACTGCCCATGCGCGATGAGTAGCTTCGGATCGGTGGCTCGGAACGATCGGAGGGCGGTGACAAACCCGGCAGCCTCCAGCAGGTTCGTCTTCCCCTGCCCGTTTTGTCCGACGAAGAATTGTTGCCGCCCTGAGAGCTCCAAAGCAGCGAACGGAATATTCCGCACATGCTGCAGGCTGATCTTCAGGAGACGCATGTCGCGGCGCGATCAGACAGGACGCACCACGTTCGCCGGCGCCGAGGCTCGCAACTCTCGGTCGACTGCGACAAACGCTTCAGCGAGCGCGCGCCACTCTTCGTCCGTGGTTTCCCAGCCCGCGCTCACCCTCACCACGCGTCGTGCCTCCTCCGGCGCGAGTCCAAGAGCCGCCAGCACATGGGAGGGGCCGCCGCTGCCCGTCGCGCAGGCAGAACCGGTGGAGACCTGAAATCCGCGGCGATCCAGCGCGGCGACCCAGCGGTGATTCTCCTCCTGCGGCATCACCAGCGACACGGTGTTCCACAAACGCTCCGCTCCGCTCCCCACGACGCGAGCGCCAGGAATCGCCGTGACCAGCGTCTGCTCAAACACCTCCCGCAGTCGCACGCGATCGCTCTCAAGGAACACCTTGCGATGCTCCGCGTCGGCGAGAGCCGCCGCCATCGCGGCAACCCCAGCGACGTCTTCGGTGCCTCCGCGACGGCCGCTTTCCTGCGCGCCACCCGGGAAGATGTGAAAATTCTCTTCACTCTCCGGCAGCTTGATAAATCCAACGCCCTTCGGTCCGCCGAACTTGTGCGCCGCACCGAAAACCCAATCCACTGCGTCCAATCCCCCGCCGGGCAGCTTGCCGAGCCATTGAGACGCATCGCAGACCAGTGGGATCCGCCGCGCGCCACAGACCTGCGCCCACAGCTGCCAGGGTTGCAACACCCCCGTCTCGTTGTTCGCGGCCATCACGACCACCGCGTTTACCGCAGCCTCGTCCTTTCCTTCGTCAAACGGACCGCGTTCAGGGTCCGCCACACCCTCCGCCGTCAGACGCAACGGTACGGCCCTACTGGGAAAGGCAGCGCCGATCGCAGCGAGCACACACGGGTGTTCGGTGGGATTGACGGCCAAACGGGCGGTCGCAGACAACGTGCGCGCGAGGTGCGCGAACACCGCGTGCGCGGCCTCGGTCGCGCCCGACGTAAACACAATCTGGCCCGGTTCACAGCCGAGCAAGGTGGCCAACGCCATGCGGGCTCCATCGAGTTTCAGACGGGCGCGGGCGGCGGCACGGTAGGGACTGGACGGGTTGTGCCATCCTTCGTCCGTCACCCGCAGCCACGCCTCCCGGGCCGCGGGAGCCAGGGGCGTCGTTGCGTTGTGATCGAAGTACGGCATCGCTACCACTGAACAGAAGCCGCGGACCAGCGCAAAGGACGATTTTCTCCGCGCAACGCACCCTTGGGGCGGAAGCGATTCGACCTGCCGCGTTTCTCATCCCGATTTCTCCTTCGCGCTCGGACTACAGGAGAAATGGATCTTTCTCTTCTCGACGGTCGGCCTCGTCGCGCTTCGCGCGGCTGCCGTGATCCTGGGGTGGCGCCTGGTCATCCATCGCCGGCTGCTTCCGACCGGCAGCGACGATCAATCGTTTCTTCTGCTTTGCCCCAATCAAAGCATGGCCTCGACCCGAAGCGGATGTGCCACGTAAATCGTCACGCCGTTGGGATCGCGCACGACGAAGTGGCGTTCGCCCCACGGTTTGTTTTCGGGCGGCGACACCACCGGAACGCCTGCGGCTGCAAGGCGAGCATACATTTCGTCAGCATCGTCCACCTTTAGACCGAGCCAAAAGCCACGGCCATCGGTTGCACTTACAAGTTCCGGCACATCACCCGCCGTCTCATGCCGTAAAAGGGCCAGCTGGCAGCCGGTGGGGTGCTGGAGGTGCACGTAGGCATCGTTTTCCTGCACCGTACGAAATCCAAGATGAGTCGTATAGAAGTCCCAAGATTCGTAGAATCGGGCGGTGACAATCCCGGGATAAAACGAACGGACTACCGCCGGAGTTGCGGGGCGAGCGGAATCAAGCGCGAAGGTGCTCATGGTGTGAAGACGCGGACGATTAGCGACTGTCGGGACCCTTATGCGTGATTTTTTCGCCGGTGAATGGCGAGAGAATTTCCGTCGGGATCGAGGATCGTGAACATGATCGGCGGCAGGTGGTAGCCCTTGACCAGACGATAGCCCACCCCGGCCTCGCCCGCGATGGGCACACCGGCCTCTCCGAGGGCGGATACGTCTCGATAAACGGTGCGGACGCTCACTTCAAAATACCCCGCAAGCTCCTCGGCCCGTACGAGCCGGCGGCCTTTCATGTACATGACCATCGCAACAAGTCGGTCTGTCCCGTTTATGAGAAATTCGCCGCGAGCGCGGCAGCGCGAAGGAAGGGAGCGATCGTGAAAATGGACATCGGCGCGTACGTGCCTGCCCCGGCGAGTTCTTTGGCCGGCGCGCCGCGCCAAGGCACATCAGGCGAGGCTTTGCCCTCAAGAAGAAAATGCCAACGGCATTTCTCACGATTGCCCGGCTCGTCGAAATCCCAACACTTGCCCCTCATGAAACTGAAGCGCCCCACTCCGCTGCACGAACTCGGACCGTTCCAAATCGTGATTCTGGTGCTGTCGCTCTTCGTGCTGTCGATGCTGTGCATCGAGCTGCTTTTCGATGTGTCAGAGGAGACCTCGCGACTGCTGCGCTGGATCGATACCGCGGTCTGCGTCGTCTTCCTCGTCGACTTCGGCATTCGCTTCCGGCGCGCGGAATCGAAACTGCAGTTCATGAAGTGGGGATGGATCGACCTGCTCGCCAGCATTCCTGAAATCGAGGCGTTTCGGTGGGGCCGGGTGTTCAGGGTCTTCCGCATTATCCGCCTCCTGCGGGCCGTCAGGTCCTTGCGATTGATCTTCGAGATTCTCTTTAAGAGCCGGATCCGCAGCGGCATGGCCTCCGTGTTCATGATCACGTTCCTGATGCTGTCACTCTCATCGGTGGGCATCCTCGTCACTGAGACCGCGGAAGAGTCCAACATCCGCACGGCCGAGGACGCCGCCTGGTGGAGCCTGACAACGATCACCACCGTGGGCTACGGCGACCGTTACCCCGTCACCTTGCCCGGCCGCCTGATTGCGGGCGCGCTGATGATCACCGGCGTCGGCCTTTTCGGAACGCTTAGTGGCGTGGTCGCCAGCTTCTTCCTCGGCGACCGCTCGAAGGGAACGCCAGAAAATCCTCAAGTGACCAACGAGGTCCTGCTCGCGCGGCTGGAGCAACTCGAACGCGCACTCGCGCCACATTCAGCGGGAGTAATGCCGGATGGCCCTTCGCCTCCCGCCAAAGGTGCAAAGTAGGCGTTCCCCTCAACCATGGCCAAGCTCTACTTTTCTTGCGCGGCGATGAACGCCGGCAAAAGCACCTTCCTGCTCGGACGCGCCTTCAACGATTGCAACATCGCGCGACTCGCGAGGCCGACGGAGGGCCTCCACGAAGATGGGCTCCCGTTACCCTCAGAGTCATGACCCACGCCCTTTCGCATACACGGTTCGTGCGGCTGGCCGGCTGCGCCGTCGCTTTCCTTGCCGATTGCCGTTTGGCGGCGACTCCGGGTTCCCCTCCGTCCATCACTGTCCCGCTAGGGGAGGCCGAACCGCTGACCTTTAACTAGAACCCCGCAGCCTTCAAACAAGGTCCGGAAGCGCTGCGACGTCCGGTCGAATCCGTCACATGGAACGAGTGCCAGGATTTCCTCGCGCGCCTCAACGCGCGCGGCCTCGGCACCTTCCGCCTGCCCACCGAGGCGGAGTGGGCGCCGAGGTTATCACCGGACCGACGCTAAAGGTGGCCGCTCCCCGGGGCTCCCGGACCGAGCTGAGGATCACCCTCGCCGTGGGTCAAGGCCCGATGCCGCAAGACCTTCCGCCATAGCGGCGGACGCCCCGGCACGGAGCGACAGTTGGACTGTCTGGAGCGGCTTCCGGCAAGCCGCATTGACTCCGTCTCTTTTCCGGACAGCGTCACTTCAAACTCACATCATGGTCAGCCCCTACCCCGCTGAAAACAAGGTCGGCACTCCGGTGCACACCCTTGAACCCCGCTCTCTTAACGACGTCGTCATTCGCCTCGCCGGTAATTCGCAGGATGGCATCCAGACCATCGGCGGCTTCCTCGCCCGCCTCGCCGGCCGCACGGATCATGAGGTGATGACGTACATGACGATCCCGTCCACCATTTCGGGCGGGCCGTCGATCTTCCAGGTGCGCATGGGCACCGGCGACATCCTTTCGGCGGGCGACCAGGCCGACTTCCTCGTCGCGTTCTATCAACACAGCTACGAGAATCACCTCGGTTCCTTACGCGACGGTGGCGTGCTCATCTACGATGCGGATCACGTCAAACCGAACCCCGATGACCGTCGCGTCATTCCTGTCGGCATACCCATCACCGCCGCCACGATCGAGAGCGTGGGCGGGGCGGCGAAGGACAAGGGCAAGAACATCTTCGTGCTCGGCCTGCTTGCCCGCATCTTTGACCTGAATGTGGAAAAACTTTCCGCCCTCGTGAAGCAACGCTTCGGCGGAAAGTCCGAGGACCTCGTGCGCAACGCCATGCTGGCCTTCGATGCGGGCTACGGTTACCCGGGCGAATCGATCCGCGAGATCTTCTGCCGTTTCGGTGCCCACGAGGTCACACCGTCTTCGCGGCCGCAGGTGACGACCGACGGCAACACCGCGCTCGGCTACGGCCTGCTCGCCGCCGGTGTCCGCTACGGCGCCGGTTATCCGATCACGCCGTGGTCCAGCATCATGGAGATGCTGCGCACCGAGCTGCCGAAGTACGGAGGCATCTTTGTGCAGGCGGAAGACGAACTTGCCGCCGTGTCGTACGCCATCGGCTTCGCCTACGCCGGACACCTTTCGATCACGGGCAGTTCCGGTCCGGGCCTTTCGCTGAAGATGGAGGCCCTCGGTTGGGCTGTCATGGCCGAAATCCCCCTCATCGTGATCAACGTGCAGCGCGGCGGGCCTTCCACCGGCATGCCGACTAACGTGGAACAGAGCGATCTGCTGCAGGCCATCTACGGGAGCCACGGCGACGCTCCGCGCGTCGTGCTTGCACCGAAGAATGTCGAGGACTGCTTCCACATCGCGATCGAGGCCGCGCGCATCGCCCGCAAGTACAGCACGCCGGTCATAATCCTGACCGACATGGCGCTCGCCTCGCGTATCGAGGCGTTCGACGAACCGGATCTGCCGGCCCTCGTCGCCGACGCCACGCCCGACCTTTCTCCGCGCGGGGCTGATTTCAAACCGTACCCGCTCGACCGCATCACCCGCCATGCTCCTCCCGGCGCCCTGATCGGCACCGGCGTGTACCCGACGGTCACCGGCCTTGAACACGACGAACTCGGCCATCCCACGGGCAGCCCGGCGCTGCACACGAAGATGACCGCCAAGCGACGCGAGAAGCTCAAATTGCTCGCGACCGAACTTCCCGTCCCCGAAATATTCGGCGACACCGAGGGCGACGTGCTGCTCGTTGGCTGGGGTTCCACCTTCGGCCCGGTGCGCGAGGCGCTCAATAAACTGCGCACCGCCGGCACGAGGGCCGGGCAGGTTCACCTCCGCCACATTCATCCCCTGGCTCCCGGCTTGGAGACCATTTTCGCCAAATACCGCCACATCATCGTGGTCGAGATGAACGACGAGGGCCTCTACGGTTTCGGGCAGCTCACCACCTTGCTTCGCGCACGGTATGCCATGCCGCATATTCGCAGCATCACCAAGACCGACGGCCTTACCTTCAAGGTTCGCGAAATCGTCGACGGCGTGAACGCCCGCCTCACCACCGCCTGATCGTCCCCAACTCCGCCCATTCTCGCTCCCTCCCTCCTTTACCCCATGTCCTCCGCCACCACTCTCGCTCCCGCACCCGATCGCGTGCCGGTCACCAAAAAAGCCCTCACCGCCGACCATCCGACCTGGTGCCCGGGCTGTGGTGACTTCGCGGTGCTCGCCAGTTTTTATCGCGCGCTCGAAAAACTGAACCTGCCGCACGAGAAGATCGTCACGATGGCCGGCATCGGCTGCTCATCGCGCTTCCCGTATTTCGTAAACACGCACGGCGGCCACTTCATTCACGGACGCTCCCTGCCCTTTTCCGCGGGCATCAGCCTCGGACGCGACGACCTGCACGTCTTCGTGTTCGGCGGCGACGGCGATGGATTCTCGATCGGTGGCAATCATCTCGATCACGTGGCCCGCAAGAACGTCAACCTGACCTACGTGATCATGGACAACTTCGTCTACGGTCTCACGAAGAAGCAGACCTCTCCGACCTCTCCGATCGGTTTCAAAACAAAAACCGACCCGACGGGTTCCTTCGACCAGCCGATCAACCCCATGCGCAAGCTGGTCGACAGTGGTGCGACCTTCATTGCCCGCAGCCATGCCACGCAGGTGAATCACATGGTGGAGATGATGATGCGGGCCGCGAAGCACCCAGGCTTTTCGGTCGTGGAAATTCTTTCCGAGTGCGTGGAGTTCTACCCCGGAGCCTTCGATTCCGCCATCCCGCGCAAGGGCGGTACCTTCACCCTCGTCGACGAAAAGAAAAACGACGGCACGCCGGAAGACGAGGCCCGTCACGACACCAGCGACGACCTCGCCGCGTATCGCCTCGCCTCCGAACCGTGGCCGGGCAAGTTCGGTGTTTTCTTCGAGAAGAAGCGCGCGACCAAGAATCAACTTGAGGCCAGCCTCATCGAAAAATCGAAGGAACGCACCAAGGGTGCGGACGCCCTCGCTCTCCTGCAGGCCTCTTTCGCGCGCCTGCGCTGAAGCGGACTTGTCGGAGGAGCAACGCCGGCAGGCTTTGCGGCGGATCGAATGCCGGACATCCTCCGCCACTGACGGCGGCAAGAGTGCCGCCGCTCCGAAGACCGCCGCTCTGAGGTGCGCCGGCCACCGATTAAAATTTGCCGGCGGCCCACTGCGGGCTCGCCGCGCTCGGGGAAGCGCTGACAGGCTCCGTTCGTATCCGGCCCGTTTGGGTCGGTTGAACGGTCCTCGTCCTCCGCTCCCGATGCCGCCTCCTGTCTCCCCCAGCGAACCTGCCAGCGCCGCTCCTCCGCCGGCGTCGAGTGAGGGGCACCTCCTCTTCCAGCTCTCCACCCTCGCGTCTCCCGAGGCGGCTCGGCTGCTTGCGGCACAATCCGATGCTGTCGCGATCTCACTGCTCTCGAAGGTCAGTTCTTCCGTCGCGCGCGGCCTGCTCGGCCGTCTTTCCGACGAAGATCGCACGCGCCTCACGGCCGCCGCCCCGGCGGAACTGCGCGCGCAATGGAAGCTCAACCTGTCCTATTCGCCCGGCACCGTGGGACGCGTCATGCAGCCGCCCGTGGGCGTCATTCCCGCGACCACGTCGGTCCAGAACGCCATTGTCCATCTGCGTGAGATTCATTCGACGAGCCTCATCACCTACCTGTACGCCCTCGACTCCGACGAACGCCTCGCCGGCGTAATCGTGTTGCGCGACCTCTTCCTTGCCCGACCGGAACAGAGGGTAAGCGAAATCATGATTGCACCGCCGTTCTTTCTGACGCCGGACCTGTCGATTCTCGAGGCCATGAAACTCGTGGTCAGCCGGCATTATCCGGTGTACCCGGTCTGTGACGCGGAGCGCCGGCTGGTCGGTCTCGTTCGCGGACAGGTCTTGTTCGAGAAGCAGGCTTACGTGATCAGCGCGCAATCCGGTCAAATGGTCGGTGTGCGCGTGCAGGAACGCCTGTCGACGCACTGGCTGCGCAGCCTTGGCTACCGTCACCCTTGGCTGCTTTTCAACCTCATCGTCTCCATGTTGTCGGCCGGTGTTGTCACCCTGTTCCAAGATTCGATCCGGCAACTCGTCATTCTCGCGGTCTTCCTGCCGGTGGTCTCGGCGCAGGCACGCAACTCCGGCGCCCAAACCATGGCGGTCACCTTGCGCGGCTTGACCACAGGCGAATGGGGCGAACGCACGGCCAAGGGCGTGATGTTCAAGGAAGGCATCCTCGGGCTGATCAATGGTCTGGTGATCGGGCTTGTCGGCGGAATCTTCATCTACACCCAAGCGCGCCTGCAGGGCACGCCCAACGCAGAATTGCTCGCGGTCGTGCTCATCGCAGCGATGGGGTTGGGTTGCACGGTCAGCGCCGTCTGTGGCGTCGCCACCCCACTGGTGCTGCGTCGCTGCGGCGCCGATCCCGCCCTCGCTGCCGGGATCATCCTGACCACCATTGCCACCGTTGCCAGCCAGGGTGTCTTTCTCGGGCTCGCGGTCTGGTGGGTGTTATAGCGCGATTTGACTCCACCGATTCTTGACGGCATGGGTGCTGGTTACTGCATGGCCGACTTCCTCGACAATACGCCCCCCACCGACTCCAAGCGCTGCGAACGCGCCTTCCTGATCGGCGTTCAAACTGCCAAAATGGCACCCGGCGAAAGCGCCGAACTGCTCACCGAGCTGGTCGAACTCGTCGAGAACCTGCGCATCGGCGTCATCCAGACTGTCAACGTCAACCTGCGCACCGCGACCCCCGCGACGCTTCTTGGCAGCGGCAAGACCCAGGAACTGATCGACCAGGCGAAGGCCGAGGGCGCCGACCTGATTGTCATCGACGAGTCGCTCTCGCCCGCCCAGCAGCGCAATTGGGAGGCGCTTTCCGGGATCGCCGTCATTGACCGCGAGGAGGTCATTCTCGACATCTTTGCCGACCGGGCCCGCACGCGGGAAGCCGTGCTCCAGGTGGCGCTTGCCCGCATGGAGTATTCGCTCCCCCGCCTGACCCGCGCCTGGACCCACCTTTCGCGCCAGCGCGGCGGCGGGGGTGGCAGCGGTGCAATGGGAGGCGAAGGCGAAACCCAGCTCGAGCAGGACCGCCGTCTCGTCAACGACCGCATTACCCGGCTCAAGCGCGAACTCATCACCGTCCGAAAACAGCGCAGCGTCCAGCGTCAGAAGCGCCAGCGCGTGCCGGTGCCGACCGCCGCGGTCGTGGGATACACCAACGCCGGCAAGTCCTCCCTGCTCAACGCTCTCACCGGCGCCTCCCTGCTGGCCGAGGACAAGCTCTTCGCCACGCTCGACCCCACCACCCGCCAGCTGCTGCTCCACGGCAACCAGAAGCTGCTCGTCACCGACACCGTCGGTTTCATCCGCCGTCTGCCGCACCGTCTGGTCGAGGCCTTCAAGGCGACGCTGGAGGAGGCGGTTGTCGCCGATTTCCTGATACACGTGCTCGATGTGACCGCACCCAACGTGGCCGCGCATCATGCGACGACCCTCGGCGTGCTGCGCGAATTGTCCGCCGGCGACAAGCGCCTGCTCACCGTCTTCAACAAGATCGACGCCGCCACGCCCGGGCAACTCAGCCTCGCCCGGCAGCTTGCGCCGGACGCACTCTTCATCTCCGCCCACACGGGCGCCGGGCTCGACGCCCTGCAGGATCGTTGCGTGGAGATGATCGCCGACGCCTTCGGTGCCATCGATCTGCTGGTTCCGCACGCCCGCTATGACGTCGTGGCCAAGCTCCACGCGATCGGCCACGTGCAATCGGAAGAACAACGCGACGATGGCGTGTATATCCATGGCCGCTTCCCCCCGGCCCAGGCCGCCATCTACGCTCCGTTTGTGGTCAACGGATAGGCCCCGAGCGACATGCGGAAACTATCCGCGAGCCGCGCAAAGGCCGTCCGAAAGGCAACGGTTGCCCGGCCGGCCGGCGCCCGACCTCACCCGTTCGATCCGCTCCCCGGCAGCCACCGGCCCGAGCTGAAAAACAATTCCAAGGCGTAGCCGACCGTTTCCTTCAACAGGTCCGATGTCCGTTCGCTCGAGCGCCACCAGGCCTCTCCCGTGTATTCGCGCGGCCACCACGCTACCGAACCCACCTTCGCACTGCCGTCGAACACCTTGGCAAACACCAGACGGCTGCGCCGCGCATGGGACGTCATCGTCATGACGTTGATCGCTTCCGGCCTTAGGCCCCGCGACTCCAGCATGGCCCGGACCGCCCTCGCCGATTCGTAAGTGCGTTGTTCCGGTGAGGCGGTTGCCGGCGCGGCGATCACGAGGTCCGCCGGCATGCCTGAGTTCACGAGCGCCACCGCCGCGCTCTCGGCGAAATTCCACCGCCGGCGATCCCAGCGATGCCCGCTCGGTCCTCCGGCGGTCACGAGGTAGCGATAGCCGCCTCGGACGAACTCCGCCCGGGCCGCATCGAGACCATCAAGCCCGATCCAGCCCTCGACCACCAGGATTTCCGCGCGCAACGGATCGGTCGGCCCCAGGAATTTCTCGCCCCGGAACCCCCACCACACCACTGGCACGAGCACCAGCGCGGCGAGAAGCAGCCAGCCCAGCCACGTAGGCCACCAGATCGTTCGCGGACGCACCCATCGCGTGAGCATCGTCGCGCTCCTCACCGCCTCGCGGGCCGGGTGCCGTCGCTCGCCTTCAACAGGAACGCGGCCGCACCATCGTGTCCGGTTTCCCATGGCCGGCTAAGACGGCTCTCAATCACGCTGAACCGCCCTCCGGTGCGCTCGCAGAACGCCTCGACCACCCGCTCATTTTCCACCGGATCGAGACTGCACGTGCTGTACACCAGACGGCCGCCCGGGGTGACCAGCCTCGACGCCGCCTGAAGCAATTCGCCCTGCTGCTGTGCGTGCTTCTTGAAATCGCCCTCTTGCAACCGCCACTTCACGTCGACCCGGTGGCGCATCACTCCGGTGTTGGAACACGGCACATCGAGCAGCACAGCCGGAGCGGTCACCGGCAGGTCGTGTTCAGCGAGCAAACGGCCCGGGTTCCTGGCTGCGTCGCCCTGCACCAACGCGACGTCAATCGTAGCCGGCGCCAGACCGAGGTTGGCGGCGAGTCGGTCGATGCGCGGACCCGGAAGGTCGACCGCCACCACGCGGCCGGATCCCATCGCGTCAGCGATCGCGAGACTCTTGCCACCGGGCGCCGCGCAGAGATCGAGCACGGTTTCTCCTGCCTTCGGAGCGAGCAACTCCAGCGCAAGCCGCGTGGACGGGTCCTGCACCGCCATCAACCCGGAGGCGAGCAACGGAGCCACGTCCGACCAGTGCCCGCTCTTGATTTCGTAGAAGCCCGCCCACGTCGTCGGCCCCACCCCGCGCATCTCCTCCTCGGTCGGCGCCCGGTCGCGCGGTCGCCAGCGCACATGCACCGGAGCCGGCGTCTGATTCCACTCCAGCAGAGCGCGCGTCGCCTCGGCACCGAAGTACGAACGCCAGCGTTCGATGAGCCATTGCGGATGAGAATACCACACTGCCAGCGCTTCGGGCGACGCGTCCGCCGGCGGAGCGACCTCGGCAGCCAGGACCGCCGCCAGTTTGCGTACGACGGCGTTCACCAGGCGCGCCTCGGCCGGGCTGGCAAGGGCCTTGGTCTGTTCGACCGCATGGTGCACGACACGCGCGACGTGCCCTTCAGCCCCGCCCTCAATCAATTCACAACCCGCGAGCAACAGCACCGCGCGGACCCTCGTACGGGGAGCCCGGGCGAGCAGCGGTTTAAGATGAGAATCGATTCGGCCCAAGTGCCGGACCGCCCCGAAAAGGAGATTTTGCACGCGCGCACGCTCCACCCGCGACAAATCGGTCGGCAGACTTTCCAAGAGCACGTCCACCCGTTCGTGGTCATCCAACCACCGCACGAGCAAACGGGCGGCCGTGGGCCAGGCTTTGGAAACGGGAGGGACGGTTTCAGCGGACGACATCGAAAGAGCGTCGGTTGAGGAGGCCTTTTTGCCAAGCGTCTCCTTTGGTAATCGCTCGTCGCAAGGAATCCGACTCACTGACGTTGATCATCCCTCGCCACCGGCTTGCTCAATCGTGCGCGGAAGGTGCATCCAAGTGGTCGTCCTCAACCACGCCGGGCCCTCCGCCTGCCGCAGGCCGCCAGCCCCCTACGGTTGACAATCTCCGGCGGGGTCCACTCAACTTACCGATTCAGACGTCAAAACTCATTTCTATGCATTCGGAAGCCGTATCAGCGCTCATCGCCAAGAACCCGTCCCTCAAAGGCTCCAAAGCCAAGCTCGAAGCCATGGAGCCAGGCTCGTACTGCGTGCACCGCAGCTGGGGATTCGGTCAAATCAAGGCCTACGATGAGGCCAGCGGAAAGCTCGCGATCGATTTCGCCACCAAGAAGGGTCACCAGATGGATCCGGCGTTTTGCATCACCACCATGGAGGTGCTTCCCAACAATCACATCTTGGTTCGCAAGGAGACGGAGGCCGCCCTTATCGCCGACCTGATCGAAAACAACCCCGCCCAGCTCGTCGTCGAAGCCCTTCAGTCCTATCCCAACAACGCGACGACCGTGATCGACCTCGAGCTGACCCTCGCGCAAGTGACGGGCGAGGCGAAGTTCAAGAAATGGTGGTCCACCGCCAAGAAGGCCGTGGCGAAGGATCCGCGCATTGCCGTGCCCGTCAAAAAAACCGAGTGCTACATTCTCCGCGAGACGCCGGTGTCGGCCGAAGATGAGATCACCGAGGCCTTCAACTCCACGCGTTCCGCCCGCCGCCGTATCGCGTTGGCCGAGCAGCTCATTCACGCGACCGATAGAAAGAACATCAAAGCCGACCTGAAGGCGATCCTCACCGGCGTCTCGGAGTCGGTGAAGGACAGCAATCAGATCGACGATGCCGAGCGCCTCTACGGCGCGGCCGTGCGCGACGACCTCGCCAAGCTCGCGGGCGTCGATGCCGCCACACTTGAGCCGGCCCAGTCCGCCTTGATCGCCAACACCCGCGATCTGGTGGCGATCTCCGACAAGATCCCCGTTCCCTTCCAAAGCCGCTTCCTTGATCTGATTAAAGAGACGCACCCGAGCGAGTGCCGCGACCTCGTCTTCAACCTTCTTAAAACCTCGCAAGGCAAGTTTACGACGGAATGCATTAATTTCCTCGTCGAGAACGGCTACGCTGACGACCTCGCCGCCACGCTGAAGCGCTGGCAGGTCGAGCAAAACCTGCGCGCTCCCGTTCTCCTCTGGGTGGTGAAGAACCGTCATTCGAAGAAGTTCGCAAAGCTCATCAACGAACTGATCACCCCCCGCCTGCTCAGCGCCATCTTCTTTGCCATCGACTATGAGGCCCTCCAGGCCGCCAGCGCCCGCCGCATTCCGCTGGGCGATATCCTTAGCGAAGACACCGAACTCATCGCCGACCTGCTCTCGACCGCCGACCCTGAGACCGCCCGCGACCTGGCCAACACCCTGATGCTGAACCAGGGCTTTGAGGAGCTCACCAAGAAGTCCCTGCTCGCCCGGTTCATCAAGATCTTCCCCAATATCCAATCGCTCGTGGCCAGCGACGCCGAAGGCAAGGAAGAGCAATTGCTCGTCTCCCGCGGCAGCTATGAACGCAAGCGCGAGGAGTATGAGACCATCGTATCAAAGAAGATCCCGGAAAATTCCCGCGCCATCGCCTCGGCCCGCGAGCACGGCGACTTGAAGGAGAACTCGGAATACAAGATGGCCAAGCAGGACCAGCAGGTCCTCATGGCGCAGAAGACCCTGCTCGAAAAGGAACTGGGCCGCGCCCGCATCACCGATTTCAAGGAGGCCAGTTTCGAACAAATCAGCGTCGGCAGCGTCGTCGATGTGCGCAATGTCACCGCCGGCTCCACCGCCACCTACACCCTGCTCGGAGCGTGGGACAGCGATCCGGACAACCAAATCATCGCCTACAAAACCCCCTTGGGCCAGGCGCTTCTCTCCAAGAAGGTCGGCGATCAGGTAAAGGTGAAGATCGGTTCCAGCGAGGAGACCTACGAGGTGCTGAAGATCGGCCGTTACGCCGAATGATCCTCCGGTACTTTCTGCTTCGCCATTAACTTTTGTTGACAGCCCGGCGGTACTCCCGCCGGGCTTTTTTACGCCTGGCTTTACGATCTGGAGCGGATCGCCGGCGCGCGGAGTCAGACAGGAAGGAGGAGGGAAAAGAGAACGATCAAGAGAACGAGAACGATTTTGGCTTTTGATTGTCGGGGGGAAATGGGGGCGACCTTGACCCACCCTCGCCCCCCACCCACCGTACCTCCCGTGAACGCCTCTTGGGATACCCTCAAGGTCCTCTCGGATCCCACCCGCCTGCGCTTGCTGGCCCTGCTCATGCGCGAGGAGCTGTCCGTCGGCGAAATGGAGGACATTCTTGGCATGGCCCAGTCTCGCATTTCCTCCCAGCTCGCGCAGCTGCGCCAGGCCGACTTGGTGAGCGATCGGCGCGAAGGGAAAAAAGCATTTTACTCGCTCCGCTCCGATCTGCCGGCTCCCTTCCTCACCTTGTTGCGCGCCGCAATCGAGTCGGTCAGCGAACTTCCCGAACTGGCCGAGGACAACGCGAGCCTGGAACGCAGCCTCGCCAAGCGCCGCGCCCATCAGGAGGAATACTTCAACCTCATCGCCGGAAAGCTCGGCAAACACTATTGCCCGGGTCGCTCTTGGGAATCCATCGGACACCTCGCCCTGCGACTCGCCCCGCGCATCACCATCGCCGACCTCGGCGCAGGCGAAGGTCTGCTTTCCCAACTGCTCGCGCGCCGGGCCGAGAAAGTGTGGTGCATCGACAACTCCCCGCGCATGGTCGAGGTCGGCACCGAACTCGCCGAAAAGAATGGCTTGGCCAACCTCGCCTACAAACTGGGCGACATCGAAGCCGTTCCTCTGCCCGAACGCTCCGTCGACCTCGCGATCTTGAGCCAGGCGTTGCACCACGCGCGCCATCCCCAGACCGCGGTCAACGAAGCCGCACGCATCCTTCGCCCCGGCGGCCAGCTGCTCATACTCGATCTCAAAGCGCACACGTTCGAAAAAGCGCGTGAGCTTTACGCCGACGTCTGGCTCGGTTTCAAGGAAAGCGCCCTGCACGCCTACCTGAAGAAAGCCGGCTTTCAGCACGTCGAGGTCGCGACCGTCTCGCGCGAAGCCACGGAGCCTTTTTTCGAGACGCTGCTTGCGAGCGGAGTCAAGGGATGATCCTGCATAGCATGGTCGCTCGCCTGCTCCTCTTTCTGCTCGCAACCTTCGCGTTCGCCGGCTGCCGGTCCAAGGACGGCGAACTGATGATTTCCAATGTCGGCGGCGAGGAGATCATCGCGATCAGCAAGGCGCGCGATCAGGGTTCCGTCACGCAGTTGCACATCCGCGTCGAAGGCGAACTCCAAGGCGCAGCCCAACTGATCCTTTTGAAGGAGGGCCAACCCCACCACGTCGAAACACTCACGGGAACCGTCAACGTGCGCTGGCAAGGCGATTGGTATGACGACCGTGCGCGCCTGAATTATATTCCGGGTCCGTCCGTCAGTGGCTCGCTGCGGGTGCGCTATCGGTTCGTCGATTGAGCCGGCACCTGACGATCGCAAGGCAAGCCGCGCACCCCAATCAAAGTCCCGTCAGACGCCGCCGAAGCGGGGTTGAAGAGAGGCTCACTTAAGCCTTCATCCGCGCCCGATAAAAATCGACGCACCGCGACTGAATCTGCTTGGCCGACGGCATCTCCAAAGCGTCCTTCGCCAGCTTGCGTGCGTCGCTCATCTTCATGGCGCGCACCAGGAACTTGACCGCCGGCAAGAGCGGCGGGGTCATGCTCAGCTCATCGACCCCGAGCCCGAGGAGGAGCGGCGCAAAATACGGATCTCCGGCCATCTCGCCGCAGACGCTGACCTTGATCTTCGCGCGATGAGCGTCATCCACGACTTGCTTGATCAGGCGAATGAGCGCCGGATGCGTCGGTTCGTAGAGGTGGGCGACACGATCGTTCACCCGATCAATCGCGAGTAGATATTGGATGAGATCGTTCGTCCCAATGCTGAAGAAATCGCACGCCTGCGCGAGCAGGTCCGCAGTCAGCGCCGCACTGGGAATCTCGATCATGGTCCCGACCGAAAGGTTGGAATCGAAGGGCACCCCCTTCGCCTTCAACTCGTCCTTGCATTCTTCGAGCACGGCGTTGGCGCGGGCCAGCTCCTCGTGCCCGCTGATCATCGGGTACATGAGGTGCACTTTACCCGCAACACTCGCACGCAACACCGCCCGAAGCTGGGCCTTGAACAAATCGACATATTCAAGACAGAAGCGGATCGCGCGAAAGCCCAGGAACGGATTCGCCTCTTTGGGGAACAAATCGGGCGCGCCTGCCATGGGTTTGTCGCCCCCGAGATCGAGCGTCCGGATCGTCACAGGATGCGGCGCAAGTTTTTCGATCACCTGCCGGTACGCCTGATAGTGGGTTTCTTCATCCGGCATCACCGCGGATCCAAGATAGAGAAACTCGGTCCGATACAACCCGACGCCTTCGCCGGCGTACTTCTTCACCAAATCGGTCTCCTCCGCCTTCTCGATGTTCGCCCGCAAAGGCACCGTCACGCCATCGAGCGTGACCGACGGCTCCCGCACCGCACCCATCAGCCGTTGCTCAAAACTCTTCTTCTCCAGTCGGATCTGGCCGTACCGGAAAAGCGTCTTCTCGGACGGGTTGACCGTGATGATGCCGTCGTAGCCATCAACGACCACCCAGTCGCCGTTTCGCACCCGGCGGGTCAGGTCGCGCGAACCGACGATGGCTGGAATCTTCATGGACCGCGCCACGATCACCGCGTGGCTGGTCCGGCTGCCGGAGTCGGTCACGATGCCGAGCGCTTGCGACCGGTCGATGCCCGCGGCGTCGGAGGGCGACACGTCGTTGGCGACAATGATGCGCTTGTCAATCAACTCACTGAGATTCTGCGCCGCTTGGCCCAGCAGGTTGTTGAGCGCGCGTTGTGCCACATCGCGCACGTCACCGGCGCGCTCGCGAAGGTATTCGTCATCGATCTCGTCGAAGGCCTTGATGTAGCGACGGGCGACCTTGTCGAAGCAGGCCTCAATGTTGCGCCCGGTCGTCTCGAACTCCCGGATGGTCTCCGAAATCAGCGCCTGGTCTTCGAGCACCATGAGGTGAGCATCGAAGATCCGCGCCTCGTCGGAACCAAGGTTGCGTTCCACCTCTCCCTGAATTTTTTGAATCTGCTGCCGTGTCACCAACAAGGCGTCCTCGAACCGCGCGATCTCCTCGATGCGTTTCCCCGGATCGATCAGATAAGTCGGCACCTGCACATCGCTCTGGATGTAAAGAAACACCTGCCCGTAAGCGATCCCCTGCGAGGCGGCGATGCCTTGCACGGTGAATTCTTCCTTGGAGCGGGCTTCGGGCATGCGTGAGAGCGTTCGCAACAATCGGGGGTAAGCGTTGCGCTGCGGAGGTTAACGCCCCGCGCAGTCAACGGGTCAACATGGTTTTACATCTTTCACCCGCGAATTCGCGCAACCGTCACGAACGCCGACGGTCCCCAAGCCCGTCGAATCGCGGCAGAGACCGCGTCGACGGGGGTCTGCTCCGTTAGTAACGCAAAGCAGGCGCTCCCGCTTCCGCTCATGTGTGTGCGCAGGCCAAACTCTCCCAACAGCCTCTCGGCCAGCACGGGAATGGCAGGAAATTTCTCAAACACGGGAGGCTCCATGGTGTTGAAAAGAAGCGCTTCCAAGGGTGCTTTCGTGCTGTTTCTCCATAACGCCAGTCGTTCCTCGGCGATCGCCGCCGCCAGATAGGATGCTGGCGCCTTCGCCGTCAAGCGACCGTAGGCCCACGCCGTGTTGACGCCAAACGGAGGCTTGAAGACAAGCACGCGCTGCCCCGCCAGGCGCGGCGCCGCGTCCGCCCACGGCTCCAATTGCTCGCCGCGCCCTCGCATGCAAAGCGGGCCTTGACCCAAAAACAGGGGACAATCCGACCCAAGCGACGTCGCCAGACGATGCAAGGCCGCGTCATCGAGCGGACGGCCAGCCAGGGCATTGAGCGTCGTCAGCGCCCCCGTGCCGTCGCTGCTGCCCCCACCGAGACCCGCCCCCATCGGTGTGCGCTTGCGCAGCGCGAAGTCGACCCCGCCCTTCCAGCCCGACGCCGTCGCAAACACCTTCGCCGCTTTGAGCACAAGATTGCGCTCGTCGACCGGCACCTCGGGATCGTCGCACCCGAGGGTGAAGACACCGTCCGCTTCCGACCGCACCACCAGATCGAGGTCGTCGCCCACATCCAAGGTCGCCACCACGGACACGAGATCGTGGAAGCCGTCGGGGCGGCGCCCCGTGATGGCGAGGAAAAGGTTGAGCTTGGCGGGACAAAAGACGGTCGTGACATTCACGGGAGGGAGAAAAAAACGGTGGCGGCACGGCCGGGATTGGTCACGCTCGCTTTTCACATGGCCTGCGACCTCATCCTCGTCCTCGACGCCCCTTCGACCCGCGATGTCCTCCCCGTGCTCCGCCCGCTCCAGGGCACCGTGCGGTGGGTGAAAATCGGTTTGGAAATGTTCACCGCCAGCGGTCCCGATTGCGTGCGCGAAGTGGCGGGCCTCGGATTCAAGGTGTTCCTCGATCTCAAGCTGCACGACATCCCCAACACCGTGGCCAAGGCAGTGGAATCCGTTTCCAAGCTGCCCATCGGCATGCTCACCCTGCACACGAGCGGGGGACGCGACATGATCCAATGGGCCGTGAAAGCCCAGCAGGAGCACGCGCCCGACCTTCTCTTGCTCGGCGTCACCGTTCTCACCTCCACGAACGCCGCCGGCCTTGCCGAGACAGGTGTGCCGTTCGCTCCCGCAGACCAGGTGGTGCGGCTCGGCCAGCTCGCCACCGACGCCGGCCTGCGCGGACTGGTTTGCTCGCCGCTTGAAATCGTTCCTCTTCGCGCCGCCTTGCCGAAGGACATCACGCTCGTCACCCCCGGCATCCGCCCGCGCGACGCCAAAGCCGACGACCAGCACCGTGTCATGACCCCTGCCGACGCCGCGGAAGCCGGCGCCAATTACCTCGTCGTCGGTCGTCCGATCTTCAAAGCAACGGATCCCGTCGCAGCCGCCCGGGCGATCCTCGCCGAGCTCGGAACGCCAAAGGCTGAAGGGCTGAAAGACTGAAGGCTGAATCGAACACCGGACACCGCAGCCCTCCATTTCGTCTCCTTCAGCCTTTCAGCCCTTCAGTCCTTCAGCCTTTCCTTCCCCATGTCCCGCACCGCCGCCATCCTCCTCGCCGCCGGCAGCAGCTCTCGCATGCAGGGCACCGTGACCGACAAGGTACTCGCGCCTCTCGGCGGACGCCCGCTCTTCCTGCACAGCGCCGCCGCCTTCGCCGAAAGCGCCGTGGCCGACTACTATGTGGTCGTTTACCGCGACCAGCGCCAGATGCTGGAACTGTCGGCCTATGCACCGACACCCGCGACCTTCGTCAAAGGGGGACGCGAACGTCAGGACTCCGTCATCAACGCCCTCGCTGCCCTCCCGCCCGACATCGCCCACGTCTTCATCCACGATTGCGCGCGTCCCTTTATCCGCCCCGATCAAGTCGTCAGCCTGCACAAGATCGTCCGCCTCGAGCACGCCGTCGTACTCGCCCATCGCGTCACGGACACCATTAAAAAGCACCATGACACCGGACATCTGCGCACGCTCGACCGCAGCCGCCTCTGGGCCATGGAGACCCCGCAGGTTTTCAGCCGCGACCTCATCGACCGCGCCTACACCCGGGTTCGGGAACGCGGTCTGCGCGTGACCGACGACGCCGCCGCGGTGGAGTTGCTCAAGCACCCGGTCGCGCTTCTCGAAAATCCGTATCCGAATCCCAAGCTGACGACCCCGGCCGATCTCTTATGGTTCGAATACCTGCTCACCCACCGTGCGAGCTGATCTCTGGAGAGGCACGCTTTCGGCGGCCGGAATTTCCTTCGTCCCATGAATGTTAGAATCGGTCACGGCTACGACATCCACCGTCTCGTCGCCGGACGCCCGCTCGTTCTCGGCGGGGTGCGGTTCGACACGGACTATGGCCTCGACGGCCACTCCGACGCCGACTGCCTGACCCACGCGATCTGCGACGCCCTGCTCGGCGCCGCCGGCCTGCCCGACATCGGTCATTATTTTCCAAATACAGATCAGTCCCTTCGCAACATCGACTCGCAAATCCTCCTGCAACGCGTGGTCGCCGTCCTCGCCGAGCGCCGCTGGCAAACCGTGAACATCGACGCCTCCGTCATTGCCGAAAAACCAAAACTCGCGCCGCGTCTCGCCGAAATGAAGACCGCCCTCGCCCGTTCCACGGGGTTGACCACGGACCAGATCGGTTTGAAGGCCACCACCAACGAAGGCGTCGGCGACCTCGGGCGCGGCCTTGCCATTGCCGCCCACGCCGTGGTCCTCATCGCAAAGTCATGATCCGCCCGCGCCCCTCCACCCTTCTTTCCTTGCACCGTCTCCGACGCTTCAGCCCTTCAGCCCTTCGACTCCGCTCAGGACAGGCCCTTCAGCCCTTCAGCCTTTCCCTCCTCTGCCTTTCCTTGCTCGGCTTCGCCCTCGCCGGCTGTTTCAATCGCGAGACTCCAGTGGAGAGCGGCATCCGCGACCAGGTCCTGCATCGGGGCATCGGCGTCGAGCCGCTCGATCTCGACCCGCAAATCGTCACCGCCGCCAACGACCACCACACCATCAGCGCCCTCTTCGAAGGCTTGGTCGCGCAAAACCCGCTCGACCTCAGCCCGGCCCCGGGGGTGGCCGAGCGTTGGGACGTTTCGGGCGACGGACTCACCTACACGTTCTTCCTGCGGGCCGATGCCCGTTGGTCCAACGGCGACTCCGTCACCGCCCACGACTTCGTGGCCTCGTATCGGCGCATTCTCACCGCCTCGCTCGCCGCTGAGAATGCCAGCATGTTCTACGTGCTGCAGGGCGCGCAGGCCTTTCACCAAGGTCAGCTGGCGGACTTCTCCCAAGTGGGCGTGGTCGCCGTCGACGTGCGCACGTTGCGCCTCACGCTCGATCATCCCACCTCTTACTTCCTCTCACTGCTTCAGCACTGGGCCTGGTTTCCCGTTCACCTTCCGAGCATTGAAAAGGTCGGCCCGGCCTACGCCCGGGGCACCCCGTGGGCGCGTCCGGAAACCTTGGTCGGAAACGGCCCGTTCGTCTTGAAGGAGTGGCACCGCGGACAACGCGTCATCGTCACCAAATCTCCGACCTACTGGGATGCAGCCACCGTTCGCCTGCAGGAAATTCATCTCTATCCGATCGAAAGCCGCGACGCCGAGGAACGCGCTTTCCGCACCGGCCAGCTGCACCTCACGGAAGCGCTGCCTCCCGGGAAGATTGAACGCTACCAACGCGAGGAACCGGAGGTGCTGCGCATCGACCCTTATCTCGGCACGGAGTTCTACCGCATCAACGTCACTCGTCCGTTCCTGAACGACAAACGCGTGCGTCGCGCCCTCGCGCTCGCCGTGGACCGGACCGCTCTCGTGGAGAAGGTGTTGCGCGGCGGACAATCGCCGGCGCTCGCGTTCACGCCGCCTGATACGGCCGGCTACACCGCCAGCGCACGCGTGCCGCAGGATACGGCGGAAGCCAAACGCCTGCTCGCCGCCGCCGGTTACCCAAACGGTGTCGGCGCGCCCGTGGTCGAACTGGTCTATAACACGTCCGAAACCCACCGGCTTGTGGCCGAGGCCGTGCAGCAGATGTGGCGGCGCGAACTCGGCCTGCAGGTTCGCCTCGCCAATCAGGAATTCGGCACGCTCCTCACCACGCGTCGCGCCGGCGACTTCCAACTCCTGCGCTCGGCGTGGATCGGCGATTACCTCGACCCCACCACCTTCCTTCACCTCTGGCGCAGCGACAGCAGCAACAACTTCACCGGTTGGGCCAGCAACGCCTACGATCAGCTCACGTTTCAAGCCGCGCGCACGATCGATCCGGTCGCCCGCCGCGCCCTGCTTGATCGCGCGGAGACCATCCTGCTCGACGAGGCCCCCTTCATTCCGCTCTACCACTACACGCACGTCTTCCTCATCCACCCCTCCGTGAAAGGCTGGAATCCGACGCTGCTCGATCACCACCCCTACAAACATGTGTGGCTCGAATAGGTGTGGCTGGGATCGGTGGTGCGGCGCCTGTCCCCAGGCGCCTTCGGGGATCGGCCGACGGACGACCACAAACGTCTTGGGCGGATCGAGCATACGACAGCCCCAGGCGCTTGGAGGCAAGCGCCGCACCACTACAATCCTCGCTTTGCTCGCCTTTGCGTTTCTCACCGGCTGCGCACGGCAGGCCGAAGCTCCCGAGGGCATTCTCCGCCTCAGCCAGCGCAACGAGCCGTCCGTGCTCGACCCCGCGCTCGCCACCCTGCCCGACGAGTTCTTCGTGTTGCGCGCCTTGCTGGAAGGCCTCGTCGCGCCCAACCCAAACGGCGGCGAGCCGCTTCCCGCCGCCGCGACCCGCTGGACGGTGTCGAGCGATGGACGCACCTACACCTTCTTTCTGCGGCCCGACGGACGCTGGTCGAATGGCGATCCGGTCACGGCCCACGATTTCGTCCGCTCCTACCGCCGCGCTCTTACGCCCGCGACCGCCGCGCCCAAGGCGCATCTTTTCTTCCTCGTCGACGGGGCCGAGGCCTTTTACCGCGGCGAGTTGAACGACTTTGCCCAAACGGGTTTTGCCGTGATCGACGATCTCACGCTTTCGATTCGTCTGCTCCGTCCCTCTCCGCACTTCCTCGCCCACGTTGCGAGCGGACCTTGGTTGCCGGTGAACCCGCGCATCGTGGACGCCCATGGAGACGCCTGGACCAAGCCCGCACACTTCGTGGGCAACGGTCCCTTCAAACTCGTCGAGTGGCGGCCGCAGCAGCGCATCGTAGTCACGCGCCGCGCCGATCATCCGGAGGCCCGGCGCGTCCATGTCGCGGCGATTCATTTTCTCACCATGGACAACGGTGATGCCGAGGAGCGGGCCTTCCGCGCCGGCCAGCTCGACGTCACCATGGCCGTGCCGTCCGCGAAGCTCGACGGCTATTCCACGGCGTCGCCGACCGTGCTCACCCGCGCACCCCTGCACGAGACCCGCTACCTGACGTTCAATACCCAACGCGGCCCGTTGGCGGACGCTCGCGTTCGTCGCGCCCTCAGCCTTTCCATCGATCGCCAAGCCCTCGTCGATCGCGTCGTGCGTGGAGGACAACGCCCGGCCACCAGCCAAGTGCCTCCGGGCCTCGGCGGCTACACGCCTCCCGCCACCGGACCCATAAGTGACCCGGTCGCAGCGCGGCGCCTTCTTTCCGACGCCGGCTTTCCCGGAGGCGCGGGCTTTCCCACGCTCGAACTCACCACGTGGACCAATGTGCCCGTGCTCGAAACCATCCAGGCCATGTGGAAGGAGGAACTTGGCATCGACGTTCGCCTCGGCCTTCGTGAAGCCCGGGTCCACCTCGCCAACCTGGCGTCGGGCGATTACGACGTCGCGTTCATCACGGAGATCCCCGATGTCGCCGATGCTGCGGAGGTTTTGGAGAACCTCCGAACCGGCGCCCTGGCCAATTACCCGCGATGGAGTTCCCCGCGCTATGACGCCACCTTGGATGCGGCCGCCCGCGCGCCCACGCCGGCCGAGCGCTTGCGTCTTCTCGCCGAAGCGGAGGCACTCCTCCTAAACGAAGCAGCCGTGGCACCTCTCTATTTCAATACCCGCAACTTTCTCGTGTACCCACGAGTGAAGGGCTGGCGCGAGGACGCCCTCTGGAACCGGTTTTACCTCGATGTGCGCCTCAGCGACGTTCGCTAACAGCTTAAACGTCCTCAAGGTTGACCGAGGCTTCTCCGTGGTCACGTCGGGCGTTCGGTTCGCGGGCGACGTGGTTGTTTATGACGATGCGTGGGGTCAGAACCCCCGGTCACTCGCTCAGCCCAAAGAAGCCAATCAGTAACACCGGCTCTTGCGACGAGGCGTGGGTGGGATTCCCTTGCATCCATGAACCCACGCTACGGATTGGTCGCGTTATCGTTCCTCCTCGTGCTTGGTCTGCTCGGCGGAGCTGGCTGCCAGCGAGACCGTCCAGCCGCCTCGTCTAAAATTCTTCACTTCGGCAACGGCACCGATCCGCAGGATCTCGACCCGCACGTCGTCACCGGTGTGCCGGAGAACAAGGTGGTCAACGCCCTGTTTGAAGGTCTCGTCGCCGAGGGCCCCAAGGGCAACGACACCATCCCCGCCGTCGCCGAACGCTGGGAGGTCTCCGACGACGAACGCGTCTACACCTTCTTCCTGCGCGCCGACGCGCGCTGGTCGAACGGCGATCCCGTGACGGCACGCGATTTTGTGCGCTCCTACCAACGCATGCTCACGCCGTCTCTTGCCGCAGAATATGCCTACAAACTGCACGCCGTCGTCGGTGCCGAGGAGTTCAATCGCGGCGAACTCACTGACTTCACCCAGACCGGTTTCAGGGCGGTCGACGACCACACCTTGCAGATCACGCTGAAACATCGTGTGCCCTATCTGCTCCATGCCATGAAACATTATTCATGGTTCCCGGTGCACCTTCCCACCGTCGAAAAAGCCGGCGGGCTCGAACGTCGCGGCACCGCCTGGACGCGTCCGGAGAACCTGGTCGGCAACGGGCCGTTCGTCCTCCAATCGTGGAGGCCCGGACAGAAACTTGTCGTGACCCGCGCCCCCACCTACTGGGACCACGCCAACGTAAAGCTGGACGAAATCCATTTCTACCCGACCGAAAACATCGAGGCGGAGGAACGCATGTTCCGTTCGGGCCAGCTCCACAAGACCTACGAGCTGCCCGTCTCGAAGATCGACGTCTATAAGCGCGATTTTCCGGAAGCGTATCGGGAAGATCCCTACTACGGCGTCTATTTCTATCGGCTCAACACCACCCGCCCTCCTCTCGACGACGTCCGGGTGCGGCGCGCCCTTGCGCTCGCCGTGGACCGCCGTGCGATCATCGAGAACATCACCCGGGCCGGACAGGTTCCGGCGCTCAATTTTTGCCCTCCGTCGGACTCGTTTTCGTCCCGGGCCCGCTTGGAAGGCGATCTCGACGAGGCCCGCCGCCTGCTCGCCGATGCCGGCTTCCCCGGCGGCCTCGGATTCCCGCGATTCCAACTGTTGTTCAACACCTCCGAAAACCATCGCGCCATCGCCGAGGCCATTCAACAAATGTGGCGGCGCGACCTGGGGATCGACATCACTCTGACGAATCAGGAGTGGAAGGTGTACCTCGACGCGCAGGACACGTTGAACTACGACATCAGCCGCGCCGGCTGGATCGGCGACTATCCCGACCCGGCCACGTTCATGGACATGTGGATCACCGGCGGTGGAAACAATGACACGGGCTGGTCCCACCCGGACTACGACCGGCTGCTCGCCGCGTCGAAGGAGGCCGCGACCGACGCGGAGCGCTTCGAATACTATCAGCAGATGGACGAACTGCTCATGCGCGAACTGCCCATCATTCCCATTTACTTTTACACCCGCCCCTACGCGCTCAATCCGAAGGTCCGCTGGGTCCCCAACATCCTCGACAACCGCAACTGGAAGTTCGTGGAGATCGCGGACTGACGGGATCGTCCGTCAGGCGTGCCTAATAAGGAATGGACGAAGTCGATTCCTCCGGCCTTCATTCACGGCCATGTTCCGTTTCATCGCCCGGCGATTGCTCGAGACGATCCCGGTCCTTTTTATTATCGTTACCGCGACGTTCTTCATGATCCGGTTCGTCCCGGGCGGGCCGTTCACGTCCGAGAAGGCCGTCACGCCGGAGATCCTGCGCAATCTGGAGGCCCACTACGGGCTCGATAAACCGCTCTACCGGCAGTACCTCGATTACTTGGGCAGCCTGATGAAGGGGGACTTCGGCCCGTCGTTCAAATACCCGAACCGCACCGTCAACGAAATCATTGCCGACAAGCTTCCCGTGTCGCTCGAACTCGGCGCCCTCGCGCTCGCCGTCGCCTTGGCGCTCGGTCTGACGCTCGGAGTCATCGCGGCCGTGCGACGCAACTCCTTCTTCGATTACGCCTCCTCCTCCGTGGCCATGATCGGAATCTGCGTGCCGACCTTCGTGCTCGGCCCGCTGCTCGTGCTGGTCTTTGCCATTCACCTGCGGTGGTTCAACGCCTCGGGGTGGTACCTTCCCATCGACCGCGTCCTGCCCGCCGCCACGCTCGGTCTGGTTTACGCCGCCTACATCGCCCGCCTTACCCGCGGCGGCATGCTCGAGGTGCTTAACCAAGACTACATTCGCACCGCCCGGGCCAAGGGCGCCTCCGAACTGCGGGTGATTCTTCGCCATTCCCTGCGCGGCGGATTGCTGCCCGTCGTCTCCTTCCTCGGACCCGCGATCGCCGGCATTCTTACGGGATCCTTCGTGATCGAGACGATTTTCCAGATCCCCGGGCTCGGCCGCGAGTTCGTCAACAGTGCCTTCAACCGCGACTACACCCTCGTCCTCGGCACCGTCATCCTCTACGCCTCGCTCATCGTCGTGCTCAATCTCGTCGTCGACATCGTCCAGATCTGGCTCAACCCGAAACTCAAATTCGAATGAGCCGCGCCCCCCTCCGTTCCCGTCGCGTCCTGCGTCCGCGTCCAGTTCCGCATCTCCCTACCCGCGCACGTCTGCCATCCGCGTCGTTTCGCGTGATTCGCGGGCCAATCTGACCTCCGATGGTTTCTCTCTCTCCTAAAAACATTCCGGCCGCGCCCGTCACCGTTGCCGAACTCGAAACCGGCAACTCGCTCTGGCACGACGCCTGGTCCCGACTGCGTAAGAACAAACTCGCCGTCTTCGGCGGCGTCACTCTGCTCGTGCTCGGCCTGCTCTGCGGCCTCGGCCCGTTCTTCACGCAGTCCTACCAGGACCAGAATCTCGACCTCGGCGCCACCCCGCCCAGCGCCGCCCACTGGCTCGGCACCGACACTCTCGGCCGCGATCTTTTTTCCCGCATTCTTTTCGGCGGCCGTATTTCGATCATGGTCGGTCTCGTCGCCACTTTCGTCGCCCTCGCCATCGGCGTCACCTACGGCGCCGTCGCCGGTTTCTTCGGCGGCAAGATCGACGCCGTCATGATGCGCATCGTCGACATCATGTATGCCCTGCCGTTCACGATTTTCGTCATCCTCCTCATGGTGTTTTTCGGGCGAAACATCTTTCTGCTCTTCTTCGCCATCGGCGCGGTCGAGTGGCTCACCATGGCCCGCATCGTCCGCGGCCAGATCATGACGATCAAGAAAATGGAGTTCATCGAGGCCGCCCGCGCCCTCGGCCTCGGCAAGCGCCGCATCATCTTCCGCCACATGATCCCCAACATCCTCGGGCCGATCATCGTCTACACCACGCTCACCATTCCGGCCGTCATGTTGCTCGAGGCGTTCCTCAGCTTCCTCGGCCTCGGCGTGCAACCGCCCATGAGCTCGTGGGGCGTCCTCATCAAAGACGGCGCGGAAAAGATGGAGGAGTTCTGGTGGCTCCTCGTCTTCCCCGGCGGCGTCTTCTCGCTCACGCTATTCTCCCTGAACTTCCTCGGCGACGGCCTCCGCGATGCCCTCGACGTCCGCGCTTCCAAGGACTGATTCGGTGCGGGCCTCGACCCTGCCTTTGCCGTCCCGCCCGGCGCCTGCGTCCTCCCCGCGCATTGACACCCCGCGGCTCTCGGAACTTATTTTTCCCATGCCCGCCGTCGCCAAGCAGTCAGCCTCGAAACGCAAACCGCGTTCCACCGCTCTCCGTCGTGCCGACTCCGCCCATCCCGTCACCGTGCTCCCGGGCTCTTTCTACGAGCGCGCCCGTCATCTGATCGGCACAATTTCCGGCCCGGGCGACCTCTCGACCAATCCGCGCTACATGGACGGCTATGGCCAATCTCGTCGTCCTTGATGCCGGTCCGCTGGTTGCGCTCATAGATTCTGCGGACTTCCACCACGCGTGGGCCACGGAACAGGTTTCGCAAATCAGAGACGACTTCATCACCTGCGAAGCGGTTATCTCCGAATGTTATTTTTTGGTGCGTCGAAACCCCGCCGGCATCGCGACTTTGCTGGCCTACCTCGACGAGGGCTGGTCCGCCTCGATTTCAATCTCGGATCCCACCTCTCCTCCGTCACAGCCCTGATGCGCAAATACCGCGACACCCCCATGTCCCTCGCCGACGCC
>JBBQUU010000020.1:0-67610 GCA_038212175.1 Opitutales bacterium
GCTAAAGCTCATCTCGCAGGTCTAAGTCTCACCGTCCCCGGCCTGATGAGAAGAACCCGATCCACCGCGTATAGGCTGCGCCACGCGGCTTGATGCCGATGAACGTGTACTACGCCTCTTTTCTGCAATCGGAAGCGGACACGGGACTCGATATTGGATGTCTCAACAAACTTGAGGCAGTGGATGGTGCGCCATGAAGGCGGCGGCTCGCAAGCAACACGGCATCGTCGCCCTTGGCGGCTGACCTATTATGAGGCTTATCGCGAGCGGCGGGGCGCCGAAGGTCGGGGACGTTTCCGGAAGTGTGCTTTTCGGAAACGTTGTCGGTTCGAGGAGCCGTGGATGATAGGTGGCGCTATTTCGAACCACGCGCGGAGGGACCCGCGCATCCACCCGGGATTGGCAGAAGGCACGCACGACCGGGAGGATTCGTTCGCGATGCACTCCAGCTCTATTTGCACGTGATGCAAAAGCCGGGGCCGGGGGTGGCGGGTTGCGGAGAGAGGATAGTGGGATTGCAGATTGTGGATCGTGGCAGGTGGATTGTGGGTCGTGGTGTCGCTGGGGGTGAAAGTGTTTTTTTCAACGCAAGGTCGCGAAGGCGCTAAGGTCGCAACGGTGCGAGTGGGGAACGCTTGCGCCCGGGCTTCGCGCCTTGGCGACTTTGCGTTGAAGCGTCTGATCGGGAATTGAGCATGCCTCCTCGGTTACCTCCCTTCCCTCCTGTGAGAATTTCAGAGGAACGGGTCGTCGTGTTGATGGCGGATGAGGGCGGGTCTACAGAACCGCGGTCGGCGCCCGCGGCTACAGTTCGGCGGTTGCGGACGCCCGGTGAGGGGACCGGGCCTGCAGGGGGCGGCGTACTGTATCCAAGATGGGCCTACGCGCAGCCAGATTCCGGACTTATTCACAGGAGGGAACAGAGGAAACAGAGGGTGATTCAGTAATCAGCCAACGAGTCCCCATCCGTTGATCGGATGAAGGTGCCATCTGAGGTTGATGCTGCGTTCGGCGGAAGCACGTCTGTGGGGTTTGAGCATTCCTCCTCAGTTACGTCTCTTCCCCCCCTGTGAAAATCTTCAGGAACCGGGTCGTAATCGTGATGGCGGATGGGGGCGCATGCAGATCTGTGCCCATCTGTGGTTAAAAAATGCCGGATTCAGCGGGAACGCGTCTGATGAGGTTTGAGCACTCTTCCTCTGCGCTCTCTGCGACCTCCTGTGAGAATTTCAGGGGAAGCGATTCGAGTGCTGAAGGCGGACGGTGGCGACTGAACCGCGGTCAGCGCCCGCGGCTACAGGGCGGCGGTTCGGACGCCCGGTGAGGGCACCTGGCCTACAGGGGGTGACGTGATGGGGTTTGAGCACTCACAAACCGAAGACCTTGAGCATGCCGTTCCACAACGACGACCAGAACCTGCCCGCCTTGCCCCCCTCGCCGGCCAGCGACGTTTCTTGCACCAGGAAGAGACCGTAACCGGCAAAGAGATCGTCAAAAAGGGGGTTCATGTTGCGGTAGTAGCCCCAGAAGGTTTCCGCACGCACCGGCTTGTAGTCGAGATTGGGCGTGAACCCGATGGTCGCAGCGGCATTCGTCCGACGGGCGAGCGGCTTGATGCCGTCGCGTTCGATCAGGCGTTCGGCACGCACCCCACGAATGCCCGTGATCAGCAGGCGACAGGGACCGGCGAACTCGAAAAAGCGAAACTGAAGGGTGATCCACGATTGCCAGCGCAACAATTGCCACCGGCGCCGAATGGCAAGGCGCTGGTCGCTGCGGGTGATCACAGCGGCAAGGAAGCTAGGCCGCAGAATGAGCGACGCTCCTTCGGGAACATCCACGAGCGACAGCTCCGTGTGGGGGTCTTCGGCGTTCGAGAAGGTCACACGACGTTCTCCCGCCGCCGTCACGTTGCGCATCTCGACGAGTTCCGACAATCCGCAGGCGAGACTCGTCAGCGGGATCCGCCAATCGAGCAGGAAGCGGGTGCGTCGCGACAGCCCTTCGTCACTCGACTGCAGGAACTTTTCGCGAACATGAAGGACCTCGCCTGGCCAGAGCGCGGTTTCAATCGAGACGTGACTTGGCGTCACAGACGGCAGCGCCGCAATGCTGTCAACAAACCGGATCGGGCGGCTGCGCGCCAGCAGCGGGGCAAATCCATAATAGAGCGCCACCTTCCAGAAGCTCGGTCCGAAAAAATACGCGACCAGCGCGATGACCACATAGAGACCGGCGCGATCCCACGCGAGTCGCAGGTAGTGCTCCGCGCGCGAAGTGGTCTGCTCGGCTGCCTCCAACTCAGCCTCGGCCCGCACAAGGGAAAGCTCCATGCCCTCCCGCTCCCAGCTCGCATGGGTGAGCGTACGCTGCAATTCCGCAATGCTCCCGGCGAGTGACGACTGCAGCTTCTCCATGTTCGCAATCTGCTCGGCGTTCGCCTTCTGCTGCTCGGGATTGCCAAAAATGCGGTCCCACCAGCTTTCCAGTTGTCGCAGCGTCTCCACGACGCGAGCCGCCTGTTGCACCTTTTTCTCCTGCTCGGCCACCCCCGCCCGCAGTCCTTCGATTCGCGCCACCGCCTGGGCCTGCAGGGTGGCCAGGCGGTCGCGCTCGGAACGGAGCGCTTCGACGCGTTCTGACCTGCGGGAGTCGAAATCGACGTTGTCCTGAAGAAACAGCCACAAGCCGTACGCGGCGATTCCGAGGACGACAATCAAGATACCGACGGACACTTTTTGAAGGAGCCACGCACCGATTCGATAGAGCAAGGAATACATCCGCGACGGGAGTGTGTTACGGAAAAGGGAGCGATTTCAACGCCCTTGCTGACCCTTTGCCACTTTCCCGGCGGTCGATGCCATTTGCCATTCGCGGTGCCTGCCATAGGATCCAAGCGGCTTTCCGCCCGCCCCTATGTCCAAAGTCATCGTCTCGTCCCTTTATAATTCAGACGTCTTCATCATGGCCTGCCGCCAGTTCGATCAGGCGGCCGATGCCATTAACCTGCCTGAGACGATTCGCGACCGGACAAAATATCCGCGTCGTTGCTTCGCGGTGTCGCTCCCGGTCCGCCGGGAGGACGGCAGCGTGACCGTGTTCGAGGGTTACCGGGTGCAACACAACCTCTCTACGGGACCGGGCAAGGGAGGAATCCGCTTCTCACCGCACGTGACCATCGGCGAAGTCGCCGCCCTGGCGATGTGGATGAGTTGGAAATGTTCACTGATCGGGCTGCCGTACGGCGGGGCCAAGGGTGGCGTGATCGTCGACCCGACACGACTCACCGCGACCGAACTCGAACGTCTCGCGCGCCGGTACATGCAGGAGCTCATTCCCTTCATCGGGCCCCAGGTCGACATCCCAGCCCCCGACCTCGGCACCAACGAGAAAATGATGGGATGGATGATGGACACCTACTCCAACCACGTCGGCCATCTCGTGCCGGCCGTGATCACCGGGAAGCCCCTTGCGCTCGGCGGATCGCAGGGCCGCCGCGAGGCCACCGGTGCCGGTGTCGCCCATCTGGTGCGCCTCTATCTGGAGGACCTCAAGATCCCGATTGGCGAGGCCACCGTCGCCATCCAAGGATTCGGCAACGTCGGCAGCGAGGCAGCCCTTGCGCTTGAGGGGATGGGCGCACGGATCATCGCGATCTCGGATTACACCACGGGTATCTTCAACGCCGGCGGCATCAACCTTCGCAAAGCGCTTGCCTGCATTCAGGCAGGACACACATTGACCGACTTCGATGGTGGCGACGACATCACGAACGAGGAACTTTTGGCCTTGAAATGCACCGTGTTGATCCCCGCCGCGTTGGAGCGCGTGATCACCGTCGACAACGCCAGCAAGCTTCAATGCCGCCTGCTCGCGGAGGCGGCCAATGGACCGACGACCAACGGGGCGGATCGCATCATCCAGCAACGCGGCGACATCGAGGTAATACCCGATGTGCTCTGCAATGCCGGCGGTGTCGTCGTGTCGTACTTCGAGTGGATGCAGAACATGCAGAACTTCTACTGGGATCGCGACGAAGTGCTTAAAAAGCTGTTCGCGCTGCTCGAGAAGGCAAAGGAATCGGTCGAGTACCAGAAGCGAAAGTTTGGTTTCAGCCGCCGTCTCGCCGCCCTCACTCTGGGCATCCAGCGCGTCGCGGATGCCAAGCAAAGCCGGGGACTGTTCCCGTAACTCCCGCTCCCGAACGCGGGGGCTCAACCCTTGGTTTCCGGCTTCCGATAGCGGGGCAGGTTCTTCTCATACGCAATCCGGGCGAGCAGGTGGCTGGCCACCGGAAGGGTCACGAATTGAAAGAAAATCGCGGCAACGATTTTCAGGCCGGACACATTCGTGCCGGGATCGATCCACAAGCCGAACAGCATGACCATGAGTCCGAAGGTCAGACCCTTGCCCAACGCATGGGCCCGGCAAAAGACATCCGGGAAGCGGACCGTGCCGATCATCGCCACCACCACCAAGGCCGCGCCGACCAGCATGACGGAGGCGGAAAGGATCTGAGCGAAATCACTCATCGTCATCCTCCTCGATGTTCGAGCCCGGACGCCGCACGCGCATCGTGCGTTGCAAGAAAAAGACGAAGGCCACGGTTCCAAAAAAACCGAGCGATGAGATGATCAGGATAAGTTCGACGTAGAGCTCCGACTGCCACCAGCGGGACAACAATGCGGTCAGGCCGACCGCACACAGCACCACCGCATCGAACGCCAGGATCCGGTCGACCACGCTCGGGCCGCGAGCCATGCGAAAGAATCCGAGCATCATGGCGGCGAGCAGGAGAACGAGGGAGGCGATGAGCAGCGAGTCGATCATCGGGTGAAGGCAAGAATTCCCCGCCGTAGCGTGTCGTCGATCGACTTGCGCACCGCCGCGGCGTCCGGGCAGTCAAGCACATGCAGGTGGAGATGAGTGAAATCCGAAGCGACGTCCACGGTGGTGGTGCCGGGCGTCAGGCTGATGCAATGGGAGAGCAGGAGAATCTCCACCCGGGTGAGCCCATTGACATCGTATTGGATCAATTCGGGCTGCAGTCGGGAAAACGGTACAAACAAGGTGATTTTGATCAGCTGGGCACAGGAGAGCAGGAACGCCTTGGCGAAGACCCCGGCGAAGGCCACCGCCGCCACCATGCGCCGCACGTAATCGTGACTGCCCAACACCGGCCGAAAGTGCGCCAGCAGCACGAAGCCGAGCGCAAAGCCAAAAGCGAAATCGAGCAGCACCGGCTGAGGTTGCAGCAGCAACCAGATGAACGCCACGAGCAGATTGAGCATGAGCGAACGCATGGTCAGTTCCCTCCTCCCAGCATGAATTCGATGTAGGCCGTCCGGTCGAGCAATTGCCGCGCGGCCTCGTGCGCCAGCTTCAGGAAGAACTCCGCGCCAAGACCGATGCCGAGCGAGAGCACGGTCATGCCTCCGGCGACCGCCGTCATCGTCTTCCAGCGCCCATCCTCAAGATGCACCCCTTCCTTCGCCGTCGTGCCCCAGAAGGCACCGTTCCAGATTTTCAACATGCTGAACAACGTCAGCACACCGGCAACGAGGGCGCACAGCACCAGGATCCATTCTTTCTGGCGAACGCCTTCCACGATGATCATGTACTTGCCCCAAAACCCGCTCAGCGGCGGGATGCCCGCGAGGGACAGCGCCTGCAAAAGGAAGATCACGCCCAGAATGGGTGTCAGCAGCCAGAGGCGTCCGGTCTTTTGGAGATCGTCCGTGCGGTTGAGCACGAAGATCGCACCCCCGACCATGAAGAGCGTGCTCTTCACGATGATGTGATGAATCACATAGAAGATCGCGGCGGCGAAGGCGTAGGGCGTGAAGAGACCGATCGCGAGCACCATGTAGCCGATCTGGCTCAGGATATGAAACGAAAGGATGCCGCGCACAAAATTGCGCGAGACCGCGCCCAAGACGCCGAAAATCATCGTGGCTGCAGCGAGCCAGGCCAGCAGGAGATGCACCAGCGGAAGCTCCGGCGGCAACACCTGCCCGAAGATTCTCATCAGGACGTAGACGCCCACCTTCGTGAGCATGCCGGCGTAGAGGGCCGCAACCGGACTGGGGAGCGTGGGATAGCTGTTCGGCAGCCAGTAAAAGAGCGGAAAAAGTCCGGCCTTTATGCTGAACACCAGCATCAGCAGCAACGCGAGGACCGTGAGTTGCGGAGTGCCCGCAAGGTCGTTGGCCCGCTCCGCGATCTGCCCGAAGTTGAGCGAACCGAACAACCCGTACGTCATCCCCGCCGCGACGAGGAAAAACGTGCTGCCGACGAGGTTCATCGCAAGGTACGGGAACGCCTGCTTGATGTCCCAGTCGTCCGCCTCGAGCGTCATCAACGCATAGGAGGAGATGAGCATGACCTCGAACGCGACGAAGAGATTGAAAAGGTCGGCGGTGCAAAAGGAGAGATTGATGCCCGTCACGAGAAACTGGACCAGCGGCAGCCGCAGCGGATGCTCGTCGCGCACCGGAAGTTCTGCGTATCCATAGAGGAGTGACGCCAAAGCCGTGACCGATCCAAGCGAGACCATGATCGCCGCGAGCAGGTCCGCCACCAGCACGATGCCGAACGGCGCCACCCACCCCCCGAGGGCCAGCGCCATCGGCTGCCCGCCCATGGTCGCTTGGACGAGCGCGACCGCCACGGCAAGCTGGCCGGTCGCCGAAAGCGCCACAAGCCAGCGGCGCAGGTTCCCCGGTCGCCCCAGCAGGAGCGCAATGATCCCCGTCAGGAGCGGCAAGGCCACCGGAACCGCCACGGTCATCGCTGTCATGAGCGCCCCTCCCTTGCCGCGTCGCGTTTGGGATCGAACAGCTCGCGCGCGTTGGCCGTGCGCTGGTCGAGAAAGGTCCGGTAAAGCAGAACCACCAGGTACGCGATCACGCCGAAACCGATCACGATCGCAGTCAGGATCAGCGCCTGGGGTAGCGGGTCCACATAGGACACGTCGTTCCCCAGCACCACCGGCGCGGCCTTGCCGTCAGGTCGGCCCGACATCGCCAGCAGGAACAAGTTGGCCGCATTCGAGAGGAGGATGAACCCGAAAAGAATGCGCACGAAGCTCGCCTGCAGAATCAAGTAGCAGGCGCCGCCAAAGAGCAGGCCGACAAGGATGGCAGTCTCCCACATCATGGCTCATTCTCCGTCTTCGTTGGGGCTTCAACCTTCGGACCAGCTCCGGTTTCCACGGGATCCTCCAACGGCGCGGCGTAGCGGCGCCACTCCGCTGCATCGAGCGCGGTGAGGCCGGAAATCGACCGCGCCAGTACGAAAATCATCTTCGCCGTCGCTCCCACCACGACAAAGAAGATTCCGACGTCGAAGACGAATGGCGTGCCGATCTTCAACGTTCCAAGCAGGGGAATCCCTTCCAGCTCCCAGTGGAAGTGGCGCAGCATCGGCTCGCCCACGACCAACGGCAGCAACGCGGTCACCAAGGAGACCAGCATGCCGTAGGCGGCGAGGCGCGCCGGATCGATGCGCAGGATCTCCTGCGTGCGCTCCACGCCAAGCGCCAGACTCAGCATGATGAGCGAAAGCGCGGAACCGAGGCCGCCGATGAAGCCACCGCCCGGAAGATTGTGTCCGCGGAGCAACAGGTAGACCGCAAAGACGTTGATCACGAAGAAGAGGAAAGAGCCAATCGCCCGAAAAATGTAGGAGTCTCCCGTTTTCATTGCTCATCTCCCTCCTTGTTCTTGCGACGACCCAGGCCGTAACCGGCTGGTCCCATCGCTCCTGATGCGTACTCTTCGGCCGAGCGACGGTAGCGCATGACGAGGCCGAGCACCCCCAGGCAGGCGATGACCAGGACGGACGCCTCCATCAAGGTATCGAAGCCGCGAAAATCCACGAGCACGGTGTTGACCGTGTTGGTGCCGTGGGCGAGGGCCACCGTATTCTCCAGATAATATTCACCGGCAACCCGCGTCTCCTTGTGTTGCATCGCCATCAGCGCGCCCAAGGTGGTCAGCAGCCCGACGCCCACCGAAATCCCGATGTTCACGACCTGCCGGCTGGGAGAAAACGAACGTCCGATCTCGCTTTCCTCCGAGGCGCGCGGAAAGCGCGCCAGCAGAAGCAGAACGAGCAGGAGCGTGGCGGACTCCACGAGAATCTGCGTCATGGCCAGATCCGGCGCGCGAAACAGGACGTAGTAGAAGGTGACGAGGAAACCGACAATCGAGACGGCGATCAATTGCGACGCCCAGCTTCGCATGGTGATGATCATCGCCACCGCTACGCCGATCAGCACGACCACGAAGGTGCGCAGCGGGGCAAAGCTCTCCGCGTCGGGCCACCCGGGCCACAGCTCGATCCGGTGAGTCCACCAATAGCCCCCAAGCACGATCACCATGAAGCCGATCGCAATGCCGAGATAGTCGAACGCGTGGTCGAAGCGCAGCACTCGACCGAGTTGCTTGGCGCCTTTTGGCAACCACGCTACCCCACTCTCGAATGCGACGTCGAACCGCAACCACGATGGAATCGCGGCCCAGCGCCAGCGCTCGATCTGAAACAGCGCAAAGACGCCGAGGCCGGCCAGCACGATCAGCACGCTCATGGTGAATTCGCGCGTGACCCCATGCCAGATCGAGAAGTGCAAGGACTCGGCATCATGGAGCCCCGTCGTTTGCAGAAAACTCAATCCCGCGCCGAGCGCATTGGGGAAAAGTCCGAAGATCAGGCAGGCCGCCGCCAGCAGCAGCGGGGGCAGTTGCAGGAGAAAGCCAGGCGCATGAAAATGTTTCACCACCTCCGGCGGTGTTTTCCCGCCAAAAACGCCCCATACAAGCCGGGCCGAGAACGCCACCTTCAACACCGAAGCGAAGACGACCATGATCAGCGGATACCAATTGAGCAGCGCTGGCCCTTCCCAGTAGTCGAACTTCTCCTTCAGCATGTACTCCTTGCTGATGAAGCCCAGCGTTCCCGGCAGGCCCGCCATCGATGCCGCGGCGATCAGCGTAATGAGCGCAAGCAAGGGCATTCGCGTTCGCAGACCTCCCAGCTTGCGCACATCCCGCACACCGGTGGAGTGATCGACGATGCCCACCACCATGAAAAGGCAGCCCTTGTAGAAAACATGGCTGGCAATGTGCAGCAAATCTCCCTGCGCGCCCAACGGCGGACTCATGCCGTAGAAGCCAATGAGGAACCCAAGCTGGCTCACGGTCGAGAAGGCCAGAATCGCCTTTAGATCGTGCGACATGAGGGCCAGCAGGGCCGCCAAAGCCATCGTGCCAAAACAAAGCGATACCAGCAGGGGGGACCACCACTCGACCTCGCGAAACATGGGGAAAATCCGCGCCACGAGGAAAACACCGAGCTTCACCATCGTAGCCGAGTGCAGATAGGCGCTGACCGGCGTCGGCGCCGCCATGGCGTTGGGCAACCAGAAATGAAACGGAAACTGAGCCGATTTGCCGAGCGCGCCGATGGCGATCAACACGAACGCGGCCGTGACCAGGCCTGACGGCGCCCCTTTCAGCGCACCGTCCGCCAAGGCCGCCACCTCGTAGGTGCCGGCCAGCTCCCCCACGATCGCCACGCCCGCCAAGAGCGCGAGACCGGTGCCTCCCGTCACGAGCAGCGCCATCCGGGCACCATCCCGCGACTCGCCCTTGTCATGAAGAAAACCGATGAGCAGGAAGGAGGAAATTCCGGTCAGCTCCCAGAAGACGAACAAGAGGAGAAGGTTCCCGGCGAACACCGTTCCCAGCATCGCGCCCATGAAGAGCAGCAGGTAGGCGTAGAAACGGCCATGATGCTGATAGTGGCTGTCGAGGTAGTTGGCCGCATAGAAGGTCACCAACCCACCCATCCCGCTCACCACGAGACCGAAGAAAAGAGAGAGTCCGTCGATAACAAAGGTCAGGTTTAGCCCCAGCGACGGCACCCAGGAGACTTCGACCACCTGGCGGTCAAACGCCTGCGTGCCGGTCGCAGTCCACGCCAGAAGCCCAGCCACGATCACCGGCACCGCCAGCGCCAGCCAGCCCGTGCGCGCACCCAGCCGCTTCCCGGCCAGCGCCATGATGGGCACGGCCAGAAATGGCAGGAAGATCGCGATGAGCAAAAGGTTTCCCATGAAGTGCGGCCCCGGTCGCAGAAAATCGGCGCGGGAGCGCGACAATCGAAACCGGTGAAACGATCTGTCAAATCAAACCGGCCTGAATCGGCCGAAAGCTCCGCCGCCCGCGAGCGGTTGACCGTGGCGCACGACCACGCAGGCCCCGGCGGGGACAACCCCGCCTTCCGACCTACAGCGTCATGATCGCGCCACTACATAACCGGCAAGGGCGAGCAGGAAGACCACCGTCAGAGCCAGCGCGCGAGCCACCGGCGGCCGCTGGGTGTTCTCATCATACGGCGGCACAAGGCCGTCCGCGGACTTCCGCAACACGAGGGGATTGCCCGCACGGGCCACGACCGCGCTCACGAGAGCCTCCCTCAAGCGCAACCCGGCGGCGAAAACAGCATTCACCGCCGTGACGAGAGCAGTGGCCGGCACGCGCAGGCCCCGTCGGTAGATCCAGTCCGTATCCACCGCCAGATAGGGCTCGCCTGCGAGTTTGGCGCGCAGGATCCAGAAGCCGATGAAGGTGAAGATCAGCAACTGCACCGCCTCGACCAGATGGGGAATCGTGTACGGGTGATAGTCCATCGGATACGGCAGCAGCGCGTAGAGGGCTGCCGGATACACCCCGTAGAAGGTGCAGAGAAACGCCACGATGCCCATGGCCACGGTCATGTTGCGCGGCACGGGCCCCGGACGCAGCCCCCGGTCCGGCCCCCAGAACGTGAAAACCGGAATCTTGAGCCCCGTGTGCAGGAAGGTCCCCACCGAGGCGAGCAAGAGCAGCAGCATGACGGCTTCGCGATGATCCGCGCCGGCCGCACTCACGATGATGGACTTGGACACAAAGCCGTTGAAGAGCGGAAAGCCCGAGATCGAGAACGCGCCGATCATGAAGAGCCAAAGCGTGACCGGCATGTACCGGCCGATGCCCCCGAGCTCGGTCAGCTTGCTCTTGCCCGTGGCATGGAGGACGACGCCCGCTCCCATGAACAGCAGCGCCTTGTAAAGAATATGGCTGTAGGCATGAGCAGCAGTGCCGTTGAGCGACAACGCCGTGCCAATGCCAACGCCGGCCACCATGTAGCCGACCTGGCTGACAATGTGGTAGGCCAAAATTTGCCGGATATCGTTGGCGAGAACGGCATAGACGACGCCGTACAACGCCATGATCACCCCGGCCCATACGAGGATCTCCCAACCGGGAAAGAGCCGCATGAGCACATAGACGGCCGACTTGGTGGTCAGCGCACTCATGAAGATCGCTCCGGTGACCGTCGCACGCGGATAGGCGTCGGGCAGCCACGAGTGAAGCGGGGGAATCGCCGCGTTGAGCGCGACTCCAAGCAGAATCAGCCATGCCCCGGCAAACTGGGGATCGAGCCGGCCCAGCATCTCGACATGGCCGTACGCAATCTGATGCCAGATGATGCCACCGAGCAGCAGACTGCCGCCGAACAGGTGGACCATCAGATACCGAAACCCGGCCGCCCGCGACTCTTCGGTGCCCCGCGCGAAAACCAGCCCCACCGATGCCACCGCCATGAGCTCCCAATAGAAGAGCAAGGTAAGGAAATCGCCGGCGTATGTTACGCCCAACGCACCGGCTGCGTACAGCATGGCGACGACGGGCTCTCCCCGGTTCTTCACGTGCCACGCGTAAATACCCGCGATCACCCCGATCAGTCCAAAGATGAGCCCGAAGACCCGATTGGTGGCGTCGACCTTCAACAAAATCAACTCGAAGCCCGCGTAGTCGGCCGCCCAACGCGCTCCCTCGGGCAGGCGGAAGGCCTGAAGGCAGGCCAGGGCCGCGAACAGCACGAACCCCGCCGGGCGTATCCGGGAAGGCAGTACAGCCACCACTGTGGCACCGGCGAGGAGGACAAAGGCGGGAGGAATCAGCTCACTCATCGTAATAATCCTCCTTCTTCTGGAGCGCGCCCTTGCCGAGCGCCTTCGAGACGACGATGATCAACACGCAACCGACGAAGCCGTAGATCGCATAGAACGCCGGAATGACATCCCACGCATGGGCGTGGAGGTTCTCCGGACCGAAGAGTTGGACGCCAACCGAGATCGCGGTCACCAGTCCCAGGAAGATCCAATGCCAGGTTTTCATAGGAGCACCACTCAGGGGGCAAAACGAGGTTGAAGGATTTCGGCGGAAATTCCGCTCGCCAGGCTGAAGACCGGCGCAAGCAGGTCGGGAAACAGTCCGAACACGATCGCCAGCGCGGCCGTGGTGCAAAGGGGCGCCACCAGCCAGGGCGAGGCTTCATTGTAGGCCCGATGCTTCGGGCTCGGGCGAAAGAACGCCCGAATCACAATCGGGAAAAAGTACGAGGCGTTGAGCAGCCCGCTGATGAGGAAAATCACAAGAACCACCAGCTGGCCGCTCTCGACGGCTCCCAAGCCTAGGTAGTATTTGCTCAAAAAGCCGTTGATCGGCGGAATCCCCGCCAGACCGAGCGCTCCCACGGCGAACGCCCCGAAGGTCCAGGGCATTGCCCGCCCCATGCCGTCAAGTTGGGAGATCTCCGTCTTGTGCATGTGTACATAGATCGCGCCCGCGCACATGAAGAGCGTGATCTTCATCAGCGCGTGGGCCGCCATGTGCAGAAGACTTCCGGTAAATCCGGCGGAGGTCAGCAGCGCTGCACCCAGGGCGATGTACGACAGGTGTCCGACGGTCGAGTACGCCAGCCGCTTCTTGAGGTTGTCCTGCCGCATTGCAATGATCGAGGCCAGCAGGATGGTCGCTCCCGCGATCACTGCGAGGATCAGATCGAGACCGGCCGACGTCATCAACTCCGGTCCAAAAACAAAACCGACCACGCGGAGGATGCCGAAGACGCCGGATTTCACGACCGCCACCGCGTGCAGCAAGGCGCTGACGGGCGTGGGGGCGACCATCGCCGCCGGCAGCCAGCTGTGCAGCGGCATGAGGCCCGACTTCACGCCCACACCGGCAAGAAACAGCACAAAAAGAATGCGCAGCCCGTCAGCGCTGAACAGCCCGGAATCGATCATCCCGCCCGCCTGAAAATCGAGATTTCCGCTGACGAGATAAATCCAGCCCGTGGCGACGAGGAAGAGCAGACCGGCCGTCAACGCGTACGCGAGGTACATCCGCCCGGCCTTGATCGCCGCCGGCGTCTCCTTGTGCACCACCAGCGGATACGTCGCGAGCGTGAGCAGCTCGTAGAAAATCAGGAACGTCAGCAGGTTCGAGGCGAAGGCGATGCCGATGGTCGCGGACAGACTCAACGCGAAGGAGGCATAGTAGCGCGTCTGCCGCGCCTCGCCGTTGCCCCGCATGTAGCCGATCGAGTAAATCGAAGTGACGATCCAGAGTGCAGAGGCGATCAGCGCAAAAAACACCCCCAAGGCATCCGCCTTCAGGCCCAGACTGACTCCCGGCACGATCTCCAGAAAGTCAAAGGTCGCCACCTTGCCCTCGAGCGCTCCTGGCAGCAGCGAGGCGACCAAAGCAAGTTTCACCCCCCCCGCGAGCAGCGTCCAGGCTTCGCGCACGTTGGGATGGCGTCCGCTGAGCAGAATCGGGATCACCGCGACGAGCGAAACCAACGCCGCGGCAGCGGGAACAAGCGAATCGTAGATTTGAACCGGGATCATGGTCGCTCAGAATCCCGCCGGGAGCATGGGTTGAATAAGCCCGCGCACGATGGCGACGTTGGCAAAACCGAGAACAAGCAGGGCGAGCCCGAGCACCATCGTTGGAACGACCAGACTGAACCGGCGATCCAGCCGCGCGGGGGACGCCGGCGCCTCCTCTTTCCCGTTCTCACCGCGTGGAAGGTACATGCGCTCGATCACGCGGAAAAAATAGACCGCGTTGAGCAGGCTGCTGATGACAATCACCGCGAGGTAGATCCAGTTCGAACGCTCCCAGCTGCCCAGCACGAGATACCATTTGCTGAAGAAGCCGGCGAGCGGCGGCAGACCGATCATGGAAAGCGCGGCGAGCGTGAAGGCCGCGGACGTCCAAGGCATGCTGCGCTGCAGAGAATGATCGAGTTCGTCGATGGACTGGCTGCGCCCCGCCGCACGCAAATTCCCGGAAACGAGAAACAGGCACCCTTTCATGCACGCGTGATTGAGGGCGTGAAGAATGGCGCCGATGAAACCGTAGGCGTTGCCCAATCCGATCCCGAGCGCGATGTAGCCGATCTGCGCGACACTGCTGTAGGCCAGCATGCGACGAAGATCGGACTGCGCGATTGCCATGACCGAACCCCAAATGATGCCCGCGGCGCCCAACGCCCCGATCACCGTGGTAAAGGGCAGATCGTAACGCATCCAGTCGGGCTGCATCACATAAAAGAGGATGCGGATGAGCACGTAGGCCGCCACCTTGGTGCCCAAGGGAGCGATCAACGCGGTCGCCGACGTAGTGGCTGAAGCGTACACATCCGGCAGCCATAGGTGCAGGGGAAACAACGCCATCTTCAGCCCCATGCCGGCGACGATGAACGCCAGTCCGATCACGATGAGCGGTTGCAGCCCGGTCACGCCGACGATCGCCGTCAGGTCCGCCATGTTCAACGTTCCGGTGGTCAGGTAGATGAGCCCCAGCCCGAGCAAATAGAAGGACGCCCCCACCGTGCCGAGAATCAGGTAGCGAAACGTCGCCACTGCCGCCCGGCCCGAGCCCGAGCCCAACAGGGCATAGCCGGACAATGCCGCAATCTCGAGGAACACGTAGAGATTGAAGAGATCGCCCGTAAGCACGATCCCCGCCAAGGCCCCAAGCGTCAGGAGCGCGGCGCTGTAGAATACCGGCGCCCGGCCCGGAAGCTCCTCCGGTACCGGCCGGAAGGAGTGCACCAGCACCACTCCAGCCACACCGGAAATCATCAGCATGAAAAACGCCGACAAGGGATCGAGCACGAGCTCGATGCCGATCGGCGGCATCCACCCACCCACCGCGTAGCGCACCGTTCCTTGAGCGAGTACCTCGGGCAGGCCGGCAACGTTGAACGCAAACACAGATGCGCAGGTCGCCAGGGCGATGGCGTAAGGCAACCACGAAGCGAACGGCCCCACCAGAGGGATCACGAGAGCCCCGATGAAGAAAAGAACGATCGAAAGGACCGCGAGATGCTCGGAGATCATTTCATCCTTCCGATCAGCACATTCTCATCCAGCGTCCGGTATTTTCCGTAGATGCGGATCAACAAGGCAAAGGCCACACCGAGCGTGGCCACGCCGACGACGATGGCCGTCAGCATGAGGGTGTGCGGGAGAGGATTGATGTAGGCGATGGACTGACTCACGCCAATCCGTGGATCCAAGACCGGAACCGTCGAGTCGTCCTTGTAGGCCGCAATGATGAAGAAAAGGATGATGGCCGATTGAAAAATCGACATCCCGATGACCTTCTTCACGAGGTTCCGTTTCATCAGCATTCCGTACAAGCCAAGGGTCAGCAGCAGGAAGCAGAACCAGTACGCATAGTAGTCGTCGATCAGTTTAATCATCATCACGGCCCTCCATCAGTCGGTCGAAAATGCAGACGAGAACCGCCATCACCGCGATGCCCACGCCGATCTCAACGATAAGGATGCCCCAGTAATGGAGCTGGGGTGGCGTCATGCCTGGAATCGGCGTGTATTCGTATTGAAGAAAATTTCCTCCCGCAAACAAGTCGAGCAACCCTACCCCCGCGTACATTAACACCCCCACCGCCCCCAAAGGCAGGGCAAGCTCCGGCGGAAACTCCCTCCGACTGCGCTTCAGGCCCTCACCAAGACGCAAGAGAATCACCGCGGCAGCCAATAACGCCCCCCCTTGGAATCCCCCACCGGGACTATAATGGCCGTGGAAGATCACATATAACGCGAATACCTGAATGAGCCGTGCGACCATCCGGCAGGTCACGCGCACGATGGGGCTGGAGAGCTGGCGATCGTCGGGCGTCATGTCCGCTCGCGGAGGATCAGCAGGCAGGCCAAACCCGCGGTGAACACCACAATCGTCTCCCCGAGCGTATCGAACCCGCGATAATCAGCCAACACCACCGTCACGATGTTGTCGGTGTCCGCATCCTCGCTCGCATTGAGAATATAGTAGGCTCCGGCCACTGGAGTGCCCGCAGCACTGAACTCGCGATTGATCGGAGACTGGGCGTCGCCTCGCGGCGGCAGGAAACTCGCGGTATAGAGCATCAACGCGAAGAAGCCCGCCAGGATGAGGTACGAAAGCTTTCTCAATCCCCGGTCCTCCTACTGGTGCGCAAAATGAGCACGATGAACAACACCCCGACGACGCCGGCGCCGGCCACTGCTTCCGTAAAACCCACGTCCACCGCACCCATGGAAATGAAAAGTAGCGCCAGGACGAAACTGAACACGGACGTGCTCACCGCTGCGGCGAGAAGATTGCGCACCTCAAGGGCAATCAAGGCCGAGGCGATCAAAAACAGGTACAGGACGATCTCCAGTTTCCACGGCATGGTTCAGGTCTCCTTCACCTCGGGCTTGCGTTGCCATGGCTTGAACCCGTGGCGCATCGCCGCGCGCGCCAACGCATGGGCGGCCACCGGATTTGTCAGGGTCAAAAATACGATCGCGAGGCCGATCTTGGCCGTGTTGATCGTGAAACCTTCCAAGATCGCGATTCCCAGCAGCACCACCATGATTCCAACCGTGTCGACCTTGCTCGCGGCGTGGGTGCGGGAGTAAAAATCCGGCAGGCGCAAAATCCCGAGACTGCCGAGAAACATGAACAACAAGCCGACCACCATGAACAGTCCGCCCGCGAGTTGCTGGATCAGGCCGAGACTCATTTGCGCGCGTGGAGAAAGCGGAAATACTCGGCCATCGCGATGCCTCCAATGAAGTTCAAGACCGCGTAGGCGAGCGCGAGGTCGACAAACATGTCGAGGCGGTCAAACAGCATCCCGGCCAGAAGAATCAATGCGATGATCTTGCCGCCGATCGCGCCGATCGCGAGCAACCGATCAAAGACCGTCGGCCCCTTTACCACCCGGTAGAATGGTATCAGGATTATGAATACCAGAAAAACCGCGGCATAGATGATAAAGGTATTCATGGACGGGGCTCCTCCTTCACCGTGGCTCCGTCAACCGGCAGAGCCTGTATTGCGGGCGGCGTACGATCGACGAAGAGCCGGGCAACCCGGGCTTGCATGGACCCATCGAGCAGATCCCGGGCCGTGCGCTCCGTCAAGGCATGCACCAGGTAGCAATCATCCTGGACGTCGACCGTAAGCGTCCCCGGCGTGAGCGTGATGGAGTTCGCCAGCGAAACGCTGGCGACCACGTTGGGCTGCACCGAGCGGAAACGCACCATGTGAGGATTCAGATGGCGGGAGGGATTGATAATCACCCGCGCAACGTAGAAGCCGGCAATCACCATCTGCCAGAGCAACCAGAAATAATAATAGATCCATCGCAGCGGATGAACCTGCGCGGGACCGCCCGATCCGCTCAACGGTTCAAGTCGGGAATCGAGCCAAAGCAAAAAACACACGCCGACGAAGCCTGTACCCAGGTGAAACGCCTCGTACTTGCCACTCAACAACACCCACACTGCGAAGAGAAATCCCCCCTTGAGCAGCAAGGTCGTCGCGACGTCGAAACGCCCCGTTCCGAAGGGTGCCGGATCCGTCGAAGGTTTAGAAGGAGGTGCTGAAGGTGAACCCTGCATGAGCCGCGGCGAACGCCAAGGAAGGCCCGATGAAGGGCTCGCGAAATTCGCGGTCAAGTCCAATCCCGCCGCCTGTCCACCGCGATAACATTCCGGGATGGACGGAGCACTCGGCGCCCCTTCCGGGGACGTCAGCGCTTAATCAACGCGGGCAGTTCCGAGAGCGAATGGATGAAGGCGGCCGCTTCGGATTTCACGCGCTCCCGCTCCATGTAACGGCCAAAACCGACGAACAAATCCACGACCGGCCGGGTTTCCAGATCGCTCACGCCATCCCCCACCATGACGATGCGTTGGGGAGAGAACTCACCGCGCAGGCGTTGAATCACCTCGGGCTTTCCTCCCGAGCGCGTCGTTGGGTAGTCGCGATCAAAACCAGCGTACGCGCCAGCGCCATCAAAGTGCAGGTCCACCGCCTCCACCCGTGCAATGCCAAGAAAGTCGGCGAGCGGACGGATCGCCTGCCGAAAGCCGCCACTCAAAATGAGCGGCGTCCAGCCCTGCGCCCGAAGAATTGCCAAGGTGGCGAGGGCGGTGGGCTCAACGGTCTCAATATAGTGATGACCGACCGCCTCGACCGCGGAACGGGAGGGTCGGATGATGTCCAATCTCCGGCCAAACACCGCCTCGACGGGGATCTTTCCCTCCATCGCCTCGTTGGTCATGACCTCGACCTGGGCGAAGACCTCAGGTCCGCACGCACGTCCAAGTTCGTCAATGCCTTCAATGGCACTGAGCGTACTGTCGCAGTCGAAAATGATCAGGTGGATCGACACAGGGGAAACGGAAGCTGGATGATAGTGGCGGGAGCAATCCACAAAAAAGCCCTCCCGGACGGGAGGGCTTGAAAGAGAATGCGGTTCCCGCAGCTTTACTTGGCCTTGGTGGCGCGGCGGAACTTGGTCGTGAACTTCTCGACGCGGCCCGCGGTGTCGACGATGCGCTTTTCGCCGGTGTAAGCCGGATGCGAATCCATCGTCACGTCACGGAGCACCACCATGTACTCGACGCCGTCGATGTTCTCCTTACGGCTCGATTTCATCGTGGAGCGGGTCAGGAAGCGCTTGCCCGTGGCGACATCGAGGAAGCACAGGTTGTTGAGAGAGGGATGGCCTTCGGCTTTCACAGTATTGGGTCTCCTTTGGGTAACACTCAGCCCTGACGGGCTTTGTAACGTGGCTCAACCTTGTTGATCACGTAGATCTTGCCGCGACGGCGGACAACCTGGCACGCCGGGTGACGCTTCTTGGCGGATTTAATGGAGGAAACAACTTTCATAAAAGGGCTGAAAACACCGGGCGCGGACAGGCCTGTCAAACGAATTGTGGGCTAGTTTCCGCTGGGATCGTCCGGCTCGTCCACGAGCAATTTCCACTCATGGTTCAAGTCGGTGAGAATTCCCCGCCAAAGCGTTTCATCCTGGGTGAACGACATCAAGTTCGATGGGATCGGGCTGACGACCCAAGTTTGATGTCGCAATTCGTTTTCGAGCTGGCCTTCGGCCCACCCGGAGTACCCAAGGAAGGCTCGAAGGTGCATTCCCTCCTCCGCGCTCAATTCCGCCGCCCTCGCCGGCTCGATGCCGAAGAACAGCTGAAACCCGTCCCCGGCCGGACGAATTCTCCACGCGCAGATCACCAACTGCTCCGGCTGCACCGGGCCCCCCGAGAACACCGGAACGCCGGCCAGCGCGCCCAACGCAAAGGCAGGATCCACATCCGCGAGACGCTTGGTCGTCGGACGATTCAGCACCACTCCCATGGTCCCGTCCTCGCCGTGCGCTGAAAGCAGGACCACCGCGCGCCGGAAATTGGGGTCACGCAAGGCCGGATGGGCGAGCAGGAGGGAGCCGGCCAGGCTGGAGGGTTTGACTCGGTGGCGTTCGCGCATGTCAAAGACGGGTGATTCGGACGCCCGCATCCGACAGCAGGGGCCCGACAATGGGATCGTTATGGTAATCCTCACGATAACGCACCTCGGAAATGCCGGCTGCCGCGAGAATCTTGGCACAGTTGACGCACGGAAAATGGGTCACGTAGGCAACGCAGCCCTCCACCGAACTCCCTCGCCGGGCGGCATCCGCCACCGCATTCTGTTCGGCATGCACAGTCGCCTGCTCGTGGCCATCACGCAACCGCGAGACGTGAGGAGTGCCGGGCAGGTACCCATTGTATCCCGCCGCCACGATCCGATTCTTGCGCTCTCCGCCACTCACAATCACGCACCCGACGTGCAATCGCTCGCAGGGGGAGCGCGTGGAAATCAGCACCGCCGTGGCCATGAAGTAATCGTCCCACGACGGCCGGCTGGTGAACCGCCGCGTGGCATCGGCAATCAAGTCAACCGGCGAGAGCAAATCCAAGGAGTCGGGCGGCGAAACGTCCATGGTCTGTCGGTAGCGTCCACGGGCGAAAAATCCACCTCGAAAGCCGTCCCACTTTATGGCACGCCCCTTGGCTGACATGGCGACGCTCTCCGACTTGGTCGAAACCTGCAACAAGCGCACGCGCCTCGCGGCCTTTAAGGACGCCCCCGGCGCTTTCAACGGCCTCCAAGTGGCCAACGACGGCCGGGTGACGCGCATCGGCGCGGCGGTCGACTCTGGCCTGGTTCCCTTCCGCGCCGCCGTGGAGGCCGGCGTGGACTTCCTGATCGTGCATCATGGCATGTATTGGGATATGCCCCGCCCCCTGACCGGCCCGGTCTACGAGAGCGTGGCCACCCTCGTTCGCGGCAACTGCGCGCTTTACTCCAATCACCTGCCACTCGACGCCCATCCGGAACTCGGCAACAACGCCCTGCTGGCCCGCCAGCTCGGCCTCTCCCCCACTCTTCCGTTCCTTGTGCGCGACGGGGAGTCCGTGGGCTGGGCGGCACGGAGCACGCTCAAGCGCTCCGCGCTTAGAAAAAGCATGGAGGCCGCCTACCCCCGCGTCATCGCGCTTGAGTTCGGCTCCGCTGCGCCGCGCACGGTCGCATTCTGCAGCGGGAGCGGGAACAGCGCCGTGCCGGAGCTGCTGCGCGAGGGGATCGACACCCTCGTCACCGGCGAACTGCGCGAGGAGTGGTTCAATACCGCGCAGGAACACGGACTCAATTTGTATCTATGCGGTCATTACGCCACGGAGGTCCACGGCGTGAAGGCCCTCGCCGCGGAACTCGCAAAGAAATTCAAGCTGCCGTGGGTCTTCCTTCCGACCGGCAATCCGCTTTGATTCGCACCTCGGGAGCAAACACCTCCACTCCCAGCCCAGCGCCGATTCGTGGGTAATGCCACGATTTTAATACGCATGGGTTTTGCTGGAATACTGACGAGCACGTCAACCCCTCCGTCGCAGGGGTGAGCAGAAAGGAGCGGCGGCACTCTTGCCGCCGGCTTTATGCAGAAAGGGCGTGCGTGAGCCCGTCCGGCATCCAAACCGGCGGCATGAGTGCCGCCGCTCCGTCAACCAGCACAATCCACCATCTTCGATCCACTCTCTTCTGTTCTCTCACACCGCCTCCCTCTGCGGTCTCCGCGTGCTCCTGTAAAATGTCTTCGTGAAGCAGACCTTCGCCCGGTCCCGGGCCGGTACATTTGCATTTCCTTTCACCGCCAATTCGTCACCAAATGATTCGCATGAAACGCATCGCCATTCTCAATGGTCCCAATCTCGACCGCCTGGGCAAACGCGAACCTGAAATTTACGGCAATGCCACCCTCGCCGACCTTGAGACCAGCCTGCGCAAGGAATTCGAGCCGGATGCCCGGCTGGAGTTCTTCCAGTCAAACCACGAAGGCGCCCTCATTGACCGGATCGCCGCGCTCGCCGACGAAAAAATTGACGGACTCGTGCTCAACGGCGGAGCGTTCACCCACACGAGCGTGGCCCTGCGCGACGCGTTGCTGGGCGCCCACGTGCCGACGGTCGAAGTGCACATTTCCAACCTCTACAAGCGGGAGGAGTTTCGCCATCAATCCCTGACCGCCCCCGCCTGCGTTGCCGTCATCACCGGTCTCGGGCTTGAGGGATATTTCGCGGCGATTCGGTTTCTGTTGAAGCGGTGAACAGGACGACCTCGAAAACAGCGGAGTCTTCCGCCAGGCTCACCGGCCAAGAGTGATCTGCCTGGCGCGCCCGGCTGCGCGATAAAAGAACCGGCATTACGGCGCGGCGGAGTCGTTGAGCACCCCGTAAGCGGGGACGAGGAGCATCCCATATGTCTCAAAAAAGCGGATGTGCTCTTCCTTCGAAGTGCGAACTTCAGGCGGCAGGAGGGACGCGATCCGTTCGCGTACACTACGGTCCAGCTGCACCCAGACCGCCGAGCCGATCTCGACGCGCAGAGACTGGGCCTTGAACGCCTGCAACAGCGCCTCGACTTCGATTTCATGGCGACGCTCCAGCTCCAACACTTCGCTGACGAGCCCGCCTTGAAATTTCGCGAATCGCTCCGGGTCGGCCTCGATCGTCTCGGCGTCACGGATAAAGGGACCGAGCGAAAGTTCGTTCAATCGGTTTTGCTCGCGCAACTTTCGGGCAACCTCTGGATCCGTCGTCAACGACGCATCCATAATGCCGCGCAGCGTAAGCCCCACAAATCGCCCCGAGTCCCGATGCGAGCCGTAGGAAAAGACCACCTCGGCCGCACCCGAACCCTGGGATTGTTGCAACGCCGCGAGTTCGTCGCTCAATGCAGCGTTGCGCGCGCGGAGTTCCGCCAGAGCGGCCTCGGCCTGTCGCAACCTACCCTCGTCGGGCGGGCGTGAAACGACGGAAGGTGGACGCGGGGCAGGCGGCGTTACCACCGTCAGTTCGCTCGCTGGTCCCGCGACCCGACGCCAGCTCAGCCAGACCACCGACATGGCCACGACGGCGACGACGAGATACAAGGCAAAGGTTTTCATCGGCGATGTCGGCTATTCACAGCAGGCCAAGGGACGAAGCGGCTCAAGCAAAAGCGACCCAAAGCCGCGCCCCCACATGGAGCGTAAGGCACGTGGCAAGAGCTGCGGCGAGGTCGTCCGCCACCACGCCCCACCCATCGGGCAGGTGTTGCAGACGCGAGATCCCGAGCGGCTTCAATATGTCGAAGAACCGAAATACGGCGAAGCCCGCCAAAAAAATGGACCACGGCGAAGCCCACGACGGAAGCAAGCCCGCCAGCGACTGCCATCCGAGAAAGCACAAGGGCATCGCGATGAACTCATCGAGCACCACGGAACCCGGATCGCGCTGTGCCATGCGAAACTCCGCTTCGCCGCACATCGCGACCGCGAAGTAGGCGCCCAGCGCACTGAACAATAGCGTCCCGAAAACCCCGAGACCGTGAAAGAACACGGTGAAATACAGCAGTCCCGCCACCGAACCCCACGTCCCCGGCGCTTTTCGCATGCGCCCCACCGGGCCGAGGGTGGCAAACGCGAGCACCAGCGACGTCGGCAGGAACCGCGGCCAGATCGGCTGCCTCAACCTCATGCTTTGTCGTCCTGGAACACCACGACGCGGTATCTCCAGATGTAGGACGCTCCGGAACTGACCGCAAAGGCGGTGCCGACGATGAAGAGCCCAAGACCGATCTTATGAATCAACGCGGTGTAGGGGCTGAGGTCAAAATTGAAGAATTGGGCCAGATCGTTTGTTAACATCGGCACAAAGAGCAGGAATCCGATGGCGATCAGCTGCGTGAGCGTCTTCGCCTTTCCTCCTTTGTCCGCCGCGACAATGACCCCCTTCGCCGCCGCGACCATGCGCATGCCCGTCACCAAAAATTCGCGACAAAGCGTGAGCAGCACCCAGAAGACGGGAATCGCCTGCTGGTCCACGAATACGATCATGAGCCCCAGCACCATGATCTTGTCGGTCAGCGCGTCCATCAGTTTTCCGAAGATCGACACGAGGCCCTGCCTGCGGGCAAGGTAACCGTCCAGCCAGTCGCCCACCGCACAGGCGATGAACAACCAGAACGCCAGCGTCGCCGCCCCCGTCCACGACTGGTACATCAGCCACGCGAGCACAAACATACACGGCACTCGGGAAAGGGTGATGATGTTCGGCAAATTCATTGGTGCGGGCGAGGTTTCAGACAACAGGGCCGACCCGGTGCGTTGGCAAGCCCGCGCGCCATTCTCCCCAAACGCTTGCGCTCCCGCATCCTCCCTGCCCTGATCTGCCGCTGTCGCCCTCCCCTCCTATGCGCCATTGCATCTACCCGGGTACGTTTGACCCGATCACCTACGGACACCTCGACGTGCTGGATCGCGCCACCCGTCTTTTCGACCGGGTCACGGTGGCCGTGGCGCACAACCCGGGCAAAGGGCCGGTTTTCACCCCGGAGGAACGTCTGGAAATGCTCCGGCCGAACATCGCCCAGTACGCTCATGTCGAGGTCGTGCCGTTTGGCGGACTGCTGGTCGATTTCGCCCTCGAACTCAAAGCGACCGCCATCATCCGTGGTCTGCGAGCGTTCTCCGACTTCGAGTTCGAGTTCAACATGGCGCTGATGAACCGCCACCTGCACCCCAGCGTGGAAACGATCTTCGTGATGCCCAACGAGGCCTACAGCTACTGCAGCTCCACCCTCGTGAAGCAGGTGGCCAAGTACGGCGGCGACGTCTCCCACTTCGTCCCACCCAACGTCGCCGAGGCCCTGCGCAGCGCCTTCGCCCAAGGAGGCTGAGCGCCCCGCCCGCAGATCTGCTCCCCCCGCGTCCCAAGACATAATCTGGAAAGGGATGGAACAGAAGGTCGCGGAGGAAGCAGAGACTACCTGTGACACGACCAGGTCGACTCTGCGCTCTCTGCGTGATCCTGCATAATAGCGTAGCGAGCCAGGCGGCTCCCTGCGCATGCTCCGCCAACATCGGCGTTGCCTCCCGTCCTGCCACTCCGCATGGTCGCACGTTACGTTATGACCGCCGACCCGCACGCTTCCGTCACCGACGCCACACCCAGCGATTTCATCCGCGACATTGTCGCCGCCGATCTCGCTGCCCAACGGCACGACCGGATCGTCACGCGGTTCCCGCCCGAACCCAATGGCTACCTTCACATCGGCCATGCCAAATCCATCTGCCTCAACTTTGGCATCGCGCGCGAAACCGGCGGCCAATGCAACCTGCGCATGGACGACACAAATCCCGCAAAGGAGGATGTCGAATATGTCGATTCCATTGTCGCCGACCTCCATTGGTTGATCGACGGCTGGGCCGACCATTGCCTGGGACTCAAGGCCCGCGGAGCCAAACCCGCCCTCCAGAGCCTCGCCGGCAGGAACGACCTGCTCGCCACCGCCCTTCCAGCCGGAAGCGAAGGAGAACCCTTTTTTGCGAGCGACTACTTCGACGCCCTGTATGCCTACGCCGTCCACCTCATCCGCGCCGGCAAGGCCTACGTCTGCGACCTGACTCCAAAGGAAACCGATGAGTACCGCGGCGCCCCTGACAAGCCGGGCCGCGACAGCCCCTTCCGCAATCGCACGATCGAGGAGAACCTCGACCTCTTCGCGCGCATGAAGTCAGGCGAGTTTCCCGACGGCGCCCGCACCTTGCGCGCCAGGATCGACATGGCCTCGCCCAACATCTGGTTGCGCGACCCGCTCCTCTATCGCATCCGGCACACGGCCCATCATCAGACCGGCAGCGCGTGGTGCATCTACCCGCTCTACGACTTCGCCCACTGCCTGAGTGACTACCTCGAAGGCATCACGCACAGCCTCTGTACGGTCGAGTTTGAAGTACACCGGGCGCTCTACGACTGGATCCTCGAGAGTCTCGACCTGCCCCGGGCGCGTCCCCACCAGTACGAATTCGCCAAGCTCATTCCAAGCTACACGGTCGTCAGCAAACGTCGTCTGCTCCAACTCGTCGAGCGCGGCACCGTCGGCGGTTGGGACGACCCCCGCATGCCGACACTTGCCGGCCTGCGCCGCCGGGGCATCACCGCCGAAGCCATTCGTCGGTTTGTCATCGGCACGGGCGTGACGAAGTTTGACGCGTTGACCGATCTGGCCGTGTTCGAGCATGCCGTCCGCGAAGACCTGAACGCCCGCGCGATGCGGCGGTTCGCCGTGCTGCGGCCCGTCAAGATCGTCCTCACGAACCTCGCGCCCGATCAGGTCGTCGAGTGCCGGGCCACCAACAATCCCCAGGATGAGAATCCCACGACGCGCACCCTCGGTCTGACCCGCGAGGTGCTGATCGAGAGCGACGATTTCGCCGAAGTTCCGCCGCCAAAATACTTCCGTCTCAAGCCCGGCGGCGAAGTCCGGCTGAAGTACGCGTGCATCATCACGTGCGACGAGGTCGTCAAAGACGCCGACGGACGCGTGGTGGAACTGCGTTGCACCGCTGATCTCGAAACGCGCGCCGGCGGCGCGAACTCCGACCGCAAGGTCAAGGGCACGATCCATTGGGTCAGCGCCTCCCAGTGCGTCGAAGCCGAGGTGCGGCTCTATGACCGGCTGTTCACTGTGCCCGAGCCGGCCGCCGACGAGGATTTCCTCCGCCACGTCAACCCCACCTCGCTCGAGACCGTCACGGCCAAGCTTGAGCCCTCGCTCGCCGGCGCGGGCCTCGAAGGCCGCTTCCAGTTCGAGCGTCTCGGTTACTTTTCCCTGGATCCGAAAGATTCCCGTCCGGATCGCCCTGTCTTCAACCGCACCATCGGCCTCAGGGACACGTGGACCAAGCCGGCCGGCGCCAAGACCTGATCGACCGGTGCCCCGAGCGTTGCCCGCTTCCCTGCTCGCGAAGCTCGCCGGCCCCGTCTGGCGAAACGTTGTGCTCGGTCTTGTGATGATCGCGTTCGCAGGCTGTGCGCATGACCCCACCCTTTCGGAAGTCCAGTCGGCATCGTTTTCGCGCCATCGAGCGCTTCAGATCGAGGGCGAATCGCTTGCCGACTACATTCGCAAGCGCAGTGCCATTCTCATCGACGGTGCGGACGTCTCCGCGGATCGCATGGAAACGGGCGAGGGAGAACTCAGCCTGCACGTCAACGCGTCACGCCCCTTCGGCACCGGTGCAGCCGCCGCCATTGACGCCCGCGGCTACTTCCTGACCGCCGGCCACACCGTCACTCGCGGACCCCATACCCTGATCGTCCACGATGGCGTAGGCTTCCGCGTGTTGAAGGCGCGGCTGGTCTGGCGCGGCGACTTCAATCGCGGCGAACCCGACCTTGCGCTGCTCCATGTCGACCGACCGCTTCTGTTTACGTTCACCTGGGCGGGCACTTGGAAACGAAAACAACCCGTCACCGGAGCCGGGGCGAACTTCAGTCGAGGCGACGGCCATGTGCTCTCCGTCTACGCAGGCCGGCTCGACCGCGTGTCCGCCTGGGAAACGCGAAGCGCTCCGCACGCGGGTTTTTTTCACACCGGTCCCGTCCATCCCGGCGACAGCGGCGGTCCGCTCACCGACATCAAGGGCCGTCTGCTGGCCATCAACGCGGGCACCTTGCGGCGTTTCTCGATTCAACGTCTCTCCCATCAAACCATTGCGCTCGCCTACCGGCCGAACGCCGCCTGGGTGCAGGGATTGATCGAGCGGGATTTTTCCCAGCAACACGGATCGACCTCACCCCGACCCGCGGCCAACGCTCTCTGACCCCACGCCCATGACCTTACTTTTCTACCTCCTCGTTGCGATTCTCGGCATCCTCAGCATGGGCTTTCAGCTGCTCGGCTCGCGCCTGCTCAATCCTCACTTCGGTTCTTCGATCATTGTGTGGGCTTGGCTGATTTCCACATTTCTTGCGGCCTTTAGCGCGGGCTCGCTGCTCGGCGGCTGGATCAGCCAGCGGACCCTTGAGGGACGCAAACGCGCCCAGGTCATCGTCGCCAGCCTAGGTCTTGCATCACTCGCCATCACCACGTTCTTCGGACGCGCAGCGCTCGGATGGATCGAACTCACCTTCACCGACATGAGCACCGGCCTGCTCGTGGCCTGCGTTGGCCTCTTTCTCGTTCCGGTAACCATGCTGTCGTCCTTTGGGCCTCAGTGCGTACAACACCTTTGCGCCCGGGGTACCTCGCCGGGCGTGGCGTCCGGCGCCATCTACGGTGTCAGTACCATCGGAAACATCGCCGGAGTGATGCTCACCGCCTTCGTGCTTATTCCGCATCTGCCGGTTTCCACGCTGCTGCGCTTGTGGCTCGCCGTGGGCGCGATTAGCCTGGGTGGCCTGCTGCTTCTCCTTCGCTCTCCCACGCCGCCCGCTGTCCGCCTATGATCCGCGCCACCTTTGCCCTGCTCCTCGTCTCCGTCGCCGGTGGCTCCGCGCTCAACGGCGCCGATTACGTCGAACGCTACGACACGCTCTACAACAGTCTCACGATCGAACGTAGCGGCACGCTCGTCGAATTGCGGGCGCGCTCGCGCCAGGGCGAATACCTCGAATCCGCCGTCGATCTTGCCGAGCCGCTGAAACTCGTCGTGGCTTACACCCGCACTTTGTTTGGCGGATTCTTTCTCCAACCCCAACCGCAACGCGTGCTGATGATCGGTCTTGGCGGAGCAGGATTCCACCGGCTGTTTCACCACGCGTACCCGCAGACCTTGCTTCAATCCGTGGAACTCGACGCCAAGGTCGAAGAACTCGCCCGGACGCGCATGGATTTCGCGCCATCTGAGAAAACACCCGTGGCCATCATGGACGGCCGCCTCTACGTGAAGCGGACGCGCGAGCAATGGGACTGGCTCATTCTCGACGCGTTTCGAGGGGGTTACGTGCCTCCACATCTGAAGACGCAGGAGTTCTACCGCGAGTGCGCCGCCCGTCTCTCGGATGACGGTGTCTTCATCACCAACCTCCACGACGGCACCGAGCTCTTTTACGCCGACCTCAAGACCCTTCGCTCGGTTTTCCCTCAAGTCGTGCTGTTTCAAACCCTCGGCCGGGGCAACGTGATCGCCATGGGCGTCAAGTACGACACGCCTGTCATGACCGATCCAACTGCCTGGCCGGACCCGGCGACCCTGCAGGCACCGCTGGCGGGTCACCTCGATCTCGCCGCCGTCCGCGCCGAACACATCCCGTGGCCGACGGCTCTCGTCGAGAAAGCCCGTTTGCTCACGGACGACTTTTCACCGGTCGAATTCCTCGACGCGATGAAGGTCAACAATACGGACGGACGCTAGTCGGCGGAGCACAGCGCCACGCAGCCCCCGTTTCAAAGGGAGTTCAAGAAACGGGTGATCCGCACTTCAACCCGTTCTTTTCCGAGCACGCGAAAGATGCTGGTGATGCTCGGACCCGTATTCGTGCCGGTGACCGCCAGCCGGGCGATGGCCTGATAATCACCGAAGCCCAGCCCCTTGCGCTCGGCGAGCGATTTGATGGCAGCCTCGATCGTCGCATCGTCACTGAAGTCCATCGTTGAGAGAGCCGCGTTCAGCTCGGCAAGGCGCGCCTTCGGATCGCCTTTCGCCAGCAGCTTGTCCTTCAGCTTCGCGTCGACCGGGAAGTCCTCGGTGAAAAAATAGACCGTATAGGCCCCGAGGTCGTCCACCGATTTGATCTTCGGCTGCGCGAGCGCCATGATCTCGCGAAAGTAGTGCTCGTCCACCAAGGCCGCCGCCCCCGTTTCCTGAGTCGCGAAGTATGCTTTTGCGAATTCCACGAACCGCTCGCCCGGTTGCTCCAAAAGATAGACCATGTTGAGATGGGCGAGCTTCTTGCCGTCGAACTTTGCGTTGCTCTGGTTGACGCCGGGCAGGTCGAAGAGGCGCACAATATCGGCGAGCGGCATTTTCTCCCGGTCGTCGCCCGGATTCCAGCCCAGCAGCGACAGGTAGTTCATCAACGCCTCCGGAAGGAAGTGGCGCTGACGGTACTCCTCGATCAAGGCCCCTTTGTCGCGTTTGCTCATCTTGCCCTGCCCCATTTCGGGCGATTTCAGAATCAGCGGAATATGTGCGAACACCGGCGGTGTGACGCCGAAACCCTCGTAGAGCCGCACATGCTTGCTCGTGTTTGAAAGATGATCCTCGCCGCGGATCACGTGCGAAATCGCCATCGTGATGTCGTCCACGACGTTCACAAAATGAAAGACCGGATTGCCGTCGGATCGCACGATGACGAAGTCCTCGTCCTCGATGCGCTCCACCCGCCCCCGGATTCGATCCTCGATCACGACCGGGTCCGTCTTCACCTTGGTGACGGTCTTCTTCCGGTGGTCGTCGAACGTCTCATAACGTTCACCGAGCAGCTTGAACCACACGGCCCCGTCCTTCTCGTAAACGCGACCCGCGTCGCGAAGTTTTTGCAGGTACCCGGCATACACGTCGGCACGCTGACTCTGGCGATACGGGCCATGGGCGCCCCGCTCACCGGAACCGTCAGGATTCGGACCTTCGTCCCAGTCGAGTCCGAGCCAGGTCATGCTGTCGTAGATCAGCCGTAGAAACTCCTCGCTGTTGCGCTCCTTGTCCGTGTCTTCGATGCGCAGGACAAAGGTGCCCCCGGTGTGTCGGGCGTAAAGCCAGTTGAACAACGCAGTGCGGGCGCTGCCGATGTGAAAAAAACCGGTGGGACTGGGAGCGAAACGAACGCGGACTTGGGACATAAGGACGAACTTGGGCTTGAGCGAACGTGGATCCGCCAGCAAGGAGGAGGGCATGTCCGCTGTCAAAGCCTCCGCACTCGACCCGGCGTCGCTGCTGAGGGAGTTCACCGAGCTCGCATTGAAACGTGGATTTCGCCGCGACCCGTGGGTGGAGATCGCGGGATGCCCGCTTGCCGGCTTCACCAAGCGAACCCCCGGTCGCGTGCCACGCATCTACCTCTCGGCCGGCATCCATGGCGACGAACCCGCGCCTCCGCTCGCGTTGCTTCGCCTGTTGCAGCGCGGGTTCTTCGACCACCGGGCTTCGTGGTTTTTGGTTCCGCTCTTGAATCCCACCGGCTTTCAGCGGGGAACGCGCGAGAGCGCCGATGGCGTCGATCTCAATCGCGACTACAAGGACGTTCGCACCGCCGAGGTCGGCGCACACGTCGGCTGGCTGCGGGCCCAGCCTAACCTCGATCTCACGCTTTGCCTGCACGAGGATTGGGAGGCCGCTGGGTTCTACCTTTACGAACTCAATCCGGCCAATCGTCACAGTCTCGCGGATACGATGATCGCGGCCGCCCGCCGGCATGGCCCCGTCGAGGAAGCCGAAGTCATCGACGGCCGAACCCCCTACGCCCCAGGCATTGTCCGGCCCGTCGACGATCCGCTCATGCGGGAGAACTGGCCCGAGGCCATTTATCTGCGGGCCCATCACACCACCTTGAGTTACACGCTTGAAACCGCATCGCCTGCTCCATTGGACCAACGCGTCGAGACCCTTTGCACCGTGGTCGAGCAGGCGATCGAGCACTTCCTCGCCCCGCCGGCCGTGAGCGGGTGAATATTTCCTGCAGGCCCGCCCCCCTCCGAAGGCGGGCAAGCCCCACCCTATCCGCTCGGTTGGCTTTTGGCCGCGTAGTACGGCACGATTTGCTTCAGGTGCCCTTGCATGATCGAGGCCACGTTCTCGGCCGGGACGGTTCCCTTGTGCAATTCGAAGATGGCCACCAGCAGAGCGAGTTCAATGTCCACCTTCTTCGGCGTCACGGTCTTCATCTCCGCCAGCAGTTCGAGCGCCTTGCGCTCAGCGCGTTTATAGTCGGAAAACGAATCAGGTGCCGGTGTCGCCATGCTGCGAAGGCCACCGCAGGATATCGGGGCGTCAAGCTCTCAATGCGTGATCGACCCGGGCCCGATCGGACTCGCGCGACACCTACGGCCAGGCTTTCCGTCGAAAGGCCATGAAGCCGGCCTCAACTCCGATTACGCGGATGAAAACGGGCGTGCTGATCGAGCAGACGCTTCTCCTCGACGGCCGTGTAGATTTGCGTGGTGCCGATGTCGGCGTGCCCCAGCATTTCCTGAATCGCCCGAAGATCGGCGCCGCCACCCAGCAGGTGGCTGGCGAAGGAATGTCGCAAGAGATGCGGTTTCACATTGCGGGTGATCCCGGCACGACCGGCATATTTTTTCACCAACACCCAGAGCGTCTTGCGCGAAAGGGGGCCACCCCGTTCGCTTAAAAAAAGTGCGCTCCCTGTCCGTGCCTTCACGAAATGGGGGCGCCCTGAAGCAAGGTAGTCCGTCAATGCCGCGACAGCTCGCGAGCCCACCGGCACTACGCGCTCCTTCGAACCTTTGCCAAAAACCCGCAGCAAACCACCTTCCAAATCGACTTGTTGCAGCAGCAAGCCTCCGAGTTCGGATACGCGAAGCCCGCTCGAATAGAAAAGCTCGAGGATGGCGCGGTCGCGCAGTGCAAAGTGATCGCCTCCCGCGGGCGCGGCCAGCAAACGCCCCACCTCCTCCGCCGACAGCGTGCCCGGCAGACGCCGCACCATGCGAGGCCCCGTGAGCAGTTCAGTAAAATCGTCCGGACGGCGCTGCTGGCGTACGAGGAACTTGGCGAAGCCGCGCAAGGCGGCGAGCTTTCGCGCCAGACTCGCGACCGTATAGTCGTCGCCGCTCAGCGAACGCAGCCAGGCGGCGAAGGCATCACCCGGGGCGGTGCGCCAGTCCGTCGCGCCTTTCCGCGCGAGGAATGACGCGCATTGTCCGAGGTCGCTCTGGTAGCCGTGCCACGTGTGCTCGGACAGCCCGCGTTCGAGCTGCAGGTACGCAACGTAGTCGTCGAGATCCGTGGCGAAGGCCGCAGGACCCTGTGCGGAATCGTACCGTTTGGCCATGTCTCCAATTGCCGGATACACCGGCGCCGGCCGGCTCAGTAGCGGCGGCGGAAGGCCGGACGCGGACCGGGGTTGGTCTCCTTCATCCGGTAGGTGATGCGGGCCTTCTCCAAATCGTAGGGACTCATTTCCATCTTCACTGTGTCACCCGCGGCAATCTTGATGAAGTTCTTGCGCAGTTTGCCCGAAATGTGGGCGAGCACCGTGTGGCCGTTGGCCAGCTGGACTCGGAACATCGTACCCGGAAGCACCGCGACAATCTTGCCCTCAAGTTCTATCGATTTACCGTCGGATTCAGGCATTGGAAGCGGTTTACGGGCCATTAGATAGTATTTGGAGGATGCGGGATGCGGTGTGTAAAAGCAACTTGTAAGCCTGATTTCACCTCCGTAAGTCAAGGCTTTCTTAGCAGCCTGTCGGACCAAAGCCTTTTTTCTACCCGCTCCCTGCTCCTCACTATCCTCTGCCCATCCATGCCTCTTCCCGAACCACGGCCCGCCGACTGTCCGTTTCCCAAGCGGTTTCCTTCCCAATTGGTGCGGGACGATGCATTTTTTATGAGCCTCGCCTTCAACCAGGCCATCGACGCCTGGCGGCAGGATGAAGTGCCCATTGGCTGCGTCATCACGCGCGACGGCGAGGTGCTCGCCGCGGCGCACAACGCGGTTGAGGTCAACCGCGACCCCACGGCACACGCAGAAATGCTCGCGATTACCCAGGCCGCGGCACGCGTCGGCGATTGGCGTCTGGAGGGCTGCACCCTCTTCGTAACTAAGGAGCCCTGCCCCATGTGCTCAGGCGCGACGCTGATGTCACGCCTTCAACGGGTGTGCTACGCTGTGCCGGATCCGAAAATGGGCTGCCTCGGAGGCGCCACCAATCTCAACGAACTCGCGCGGGTGAATCATCGGTGCGAGTTGACGGCCGGCGGCGTGCTTGAGGACGAATGTCGGGAACTGTTGCAGGCGTTCTTCCGTCTAAAGCGTACGCAAAACGACTGAAAATCGCCCGCACGGTTGACGCCATCCGCTGGCACGCCCATCCTGACAGTTCACTCTCCCGGCCCGGCCGGATCCCTCACAACTCACTCCCTATTATGGCCTACGAACTCCCAAAACTGCCCTACGCCTACAATGCGCTCGAACCGCATTTCGATGCCCGCACGATGGAAATCCATCACACGAAGCACCATCAGGCCTACATCACGAACGCGACCAACCTGCTCAAGGATCACGCCGACCTCCTCGCGCTCGACGTCAACACTTTGATCGCGGATCTCTCGAAGGTTCCCGAAGCCATCCGCGCCGGCGTACGTAACAACGCCGGAGGCCACAGCAACCACGCCTTCTTCTGGACCATCCTCGGCCCAGGCAAGGGCGGAGCACCGAAGGGCAAGCTCGCCTCCGCCATCGAGGCGGAACTGGGCGGGTTCGCCAAGTTCAAGGAAGACTTCGCCAAGGCCGGGGCCACCCGCTTCGGCTCAGGCTGGGCCTGGCTCGTCGTTGGAACGGACAAGAAGCTTTCCGTCGGATCCACCGCAAATCAGGACAGCCCGCTCATGGGCAAGACGGTCGCCGGTATCGGAGGTAAACCGGTCATCGGTCTTGATGTCTGGGAGCACGCCTACTACCTGCACTACCAAAACCGCCGTCCCGACTACATCGGCGCGTTCTGGAATGTCGTCGACTGGGATGCCGCCGAGAAAAACTACCTTGCCGCGATCGGCTGATCGCGACGCGAGAACATAGCAGAAAGCCGCACCGGATCCCGGTGCGGCTTTTTTTGCTTTCGGATAGGTCGCCTGCAACTCGGTCGCCGGGTCACCTCGAGGAGCGGCTACACTCCAGTTAAATGTCTTCGTGCAGCTCTGCCGCCCATCACCCTCACGGCGCGAGCACACTGGCCTGCGAGGCCTGGCCCATGGCGGGAGTGCTCACACGGGTGGCCTTGCCCGTTTCGGTGTCGACGATCCATAGCGCTCGCTGGTTTGCGGCGCGTGCGGTGCAGACGATGTGGCGGCCATCCGCGAGCCACGAAGGTTCGATCACGTCGCCGCTGCCGATCCGGCTGGAGACGATCGTCGCCGGCACTCGACCCGCCATATCATACACGGCGATCTGAAAACCGCGGCCGGAGCGGATCGTAAACGCGATCTTGTTGGGATCGACCCGATTCCAGTCGGGCTCCGCACAGTAGCCGCTCACGTTGGTGGCAAGCCGACGCGCCTGCCCACCCGCGGCGGGCATGACGTAAATCTGCGGCCCTCCCGCGGAATCCGAGGTGAATACGATCTGCGAGCCATCCGGCGAGAACGACGGCGACGACTCCACCGCATTGGCCGTGAAGGTGCGTCGCGAGACCTGACGGCCCTGCGCGTTGCTGACATAAATTTCGGGATTCCCTTCGCCACTCAGAATCATCGCGACCTGCTGACCATTGGGGCTGAAACGAGCGCCGCTGTTCGTGCCCTTGAAGCTGACAAACGAGGTGCGCTGGAGCGTGCTGAGATCGATTTGAAAGATGTCCGGAAAGCCCGACTTGTAATAGCTCGTGTAAAGCAGCCGGGTGCCGTCGGGCGACCATCGCGGGGTGACGGCGTGGGCGTTGTCGCTCGTGATCTGCCTCACCTCGCCGAAGAAAAGATCGCCCGTGTAGACCTCGGGCTTGCCCGTGCGCTCGCTGATGAACGCCAGCCGCGAGGCAAAGAATCCGTTGAGCCCGGTGGTCGCCTTCACCGCCACGTCGGCCGCGCGGAGCAGCGCGTTGCGCGTACTTGAACCAGAAACGACCTGATTCGTAACGGCCGTCGTGCCACGCCGAACATCGACCCGCACTTGGTTCGCGCTCACGGCCGTGAAAGCGATCATCACGGACTCACCGCTGCTCACGCGACTAAAACGGCCGTGCGCGTTGAAAGCGAGGTTTGCCAGTTGATCCAATTCGGTCGTTGATCCCGTGACCTTCACCCTGATCGTACCGGCGCCGGCGACATCGACGGTGCCAATGTCTCGCACCGGTTGCGCCGCCATCGGCAGGGCGATGAATGACAGGGTGGCGAGAAGGGAAACTACGAGGAAGGCGAGACGGTTGTGCATCGAGGAAAACGGGGACAAGGTTACCGGCATTTCTATTTACACGACACTCTCGCATAACAACGTAAAAACCTCCACGTTTCAAAAAACCGCACACTGTGACCACCGACGACATCAAAGAGGCGCTCAAGCAAGTGAAGTATCCCGGCTTCAGCCGCGACATCGTATCGTTCGGGCTGGTGAAATCCGCAGCCTTCGTCGACGGCACGGCCAAGGTGTCACTCACGCTTTCCACCGCCGACCCAAAGATTCCCCTTCACGTTAAAAACGAGGTCGAGCAGTGCCTGCGTTCCCTGCCCGGCGTGACGGCCACCATCGTCGACGTCGCCGTCACCGCGCCGCGCGCCACCGCTCCCGGCGGCGGAAATCTGGGGGGCAATGCAGGTGCTCCCAAAACCATCAAACACGCCATCGCCATCGCCTCGGGCAAAGGCGGCGTGGGCAAGAGCACCTTTGCGGTCAACCTTGCCTGCAGCCTTGCGCAAACCCTCGCCGCGCAGGGGCGTCCCGGTCGCGTAGGTCTGATGGACTGCGACATCTACGGTCCCAGTGTGCCGCTGATGATCGGACTCCAGGGCGAGCGTCCCCACGTTGAAGGCGATTCCCTGATTCCCATCGAGAAACACGGCGTGAAGGTGATGAGCATGGGCTTCCTCGTCGACGACAACACACCCGTCGTCTGGCGCGGTCCGATGATCATGAAGACCATCCAGCAGTTCGTGCAAAACGTGCGCTGGGGCGAACTCGACGTGCTCCTCGTCGACCTGCCTCCCGGCACAGGGGATGCACAACTCTCGTTGGTCCAGACCCTGCCCCTCGACGGAGCCGTGCTGGTGACGACGCCCCAGCCGGCCGCGACCAACATCGCGCGCAAAGGAGGACTGATGTTCCAGAAGGTTAACGTCCCCTTGCTCGGTGTCGCCGAGAACATGAGCTATTTCACCGATCCCGCCGGCAACCGTCACGCCCTCTTCGGTGAAGGCGGCGGGGCCAGGACGGCGGAGTCCCTCGGGACGATTCTACTCGGCCAAGTTCCGCTGATCCCGGAAATCCGCGCCGGAGGCGACGGCGGCCTTCCCATCGTGGTCAGCGCTCCGGAGGGCGAGGCCGCAGGAATTTTTCGTGATATCTCCCTAGCCCTGCTGGCTCAGGTGAACCGCGCCCGCCCAAACTCGTAAGGCACGATCACACTTCGCGTATTTCAAAATCGTTACGGCCCCAAAATCCGACAAGCGGTCGGGTTGTAAATCACCAGCAAAATCAGTGTTGCGGCCCCAGGCATTGACAGATCGCACTCCCGACCTACCTTACGACAACCTTTGATTATGGCGCTCACGAAAGAAGATGTCGTCTCCGTCCTGCGTACCTGTGTGGACCCGGAGATCCCCATCAACCTCGTCGATTTGGGCCTCATTTATGAAGTTGACCTGAGTGAGTCGCCTGCGTCGAAGCCTGCGTCGGATGTGATCGTTAAGATGACATTGACCTCCGCAGGTTGTCCCATGTCCCACAGCATCTCAAATGACGTGAATAAAGCGCTTCGCCAATTGCCGGGCGTAGGCAGTACTCGCGTCGAAATCGTCTGGGAGCCCTCGTGGCGCCCCGAAATGATTTCCGCCGAAGGTCGGAAACACCTCAATCTCGCCTAACCTTTTGTCCCCAGGATCACCGTGGTCGCCATGTCATCATATTCGCCATTTCCTGAAACTTCGAATTCGCGCGATTTCGTGAAGCAATCGTCGCTTTATCAGGAGTTCTTGGCGGAACGGGAGGAAATCCTCCGTCACAAATGGCTCGAGTCGGAACGCCTCGGGTACGATATCGGTTTCGAACGCGCCCTGCTCGACTGGATTCGAAAGCACCGCGAAGGCTGGCGCGCCGCCCGGCGCACCCAAGGCCCCTCCGCCGCGGCTCAGCAGCACAAAGGTTCAGCAGCAAGCTAAGAAACGATAACGGGACCGAAATCCGAACCCCATCGGTCCTTTATTACTGTAGGCCGCGCGCCTCCACGCGGCGTTTCCCAGCCCCCGCGCCCCTGAAACCCAGTCGAAGCGCGTCGAACCCAGATTATCGCCATTGATCAGCACTCAAGCGCAGCCTGACCGCTCATACCCACAAAAAAACCGGGCCATCTCTCGATGAACCCGGTCTAAAAATCTTAGAAGTAGCTTCGCCAGCGTTACTTGATCTCTTTGTGAAGAGTATGCCGCTTAAGGTGCGGATTGTACTTCTTCTTCTCGATGCGCTCGGTGACGGTCTTCTTATTGCGCATGGTGAGGTAGCGGGAAACGGGTTTCCCCTCCTTCTTGGCCTCGGTGCATTCCAGGGTGACGACTTCTTGCATGTTGTTTGGGTGGTTAAAGGGTCAGAGCAAAAGGGCCGGGCCGGGCGGGGCAACCACAAAGTAGCCGCCCTTCGTCATCAGTTGCCCGGGCTCATCTTTTTCTCGGTCAACGGCAGCATGACCCCGCGCCGGAAGAGGGTCACCTGGCCCGTGCTCGACGACACGACGATGGAAATGCACTTCGTGGCCACGCTGACCGCCGCCGCCGCCGCGTGCCTGCTGCCCAGGCCTCCGGGCAGCAGGTGCTCCGAGTCGGTCGCTTGAATCAAGCTGCCCGCTGAAATCACCACGCCGTCGCCGCGAATGACGAAGGCGCCGTCGATCGAGGAAAACTCCTTCACGGTCTCGTCCATGAACGGATTAAGGATATTGCGATCCTCCTCCTTGTATCCATAAAATGGATTCAATACGAGCGGCTTGATCAGCTTCTCCACGTGCACCGTGTCACCAACGACAAAAAGGCAGCCCACCGGCTTGCCCTCGCGCCCCTCGACCGCCAGTTCCGTGGCGACCGCCAGCACGCGCTCGAGCACCTCGGGTTTTACGTCCTCGGGCAAAAGGTCGGCGTGGCCCGTGAGCAGGGTTTGGAATTCGCGCTCCACGTCGACCACGACCAGGGTGTCGAACTGATTGCTTCCCGCGATGCCGCCCACGCAGCAGATGCGGTCATTGAACGAGATCAGTCCGCGGGTCAGCGCCACGAGGATCGCGCTGCGCAGCTGCGCCAGACGCTGCGTGGAAAACGAGCGCACCTGAATCGAGGAGGAAAATTCGTCCGAGTCCTCCGAAGCCTCCACGGCATTTCGCGTCACGAGCACGGTTTTGAGTCCGGTGAACCAGGTCTCCGTTTCGAGACCGCCCACGAACGTATCGCCAAAAACAAAAATCGCTTCGCACCCCGCGCCCCGCGCGACGCGGTCGGCCTCGCGGATCATAAGACGGTTCATCCGGTTCTGCTGCGCCTGGACCGGGCGTGAGAGAAGCCCGCCGAAACCCGACACAAGTTTCTCATGGAGGTCGGCCGGCGTGGGGGCGTCGATCAAGCCACGGATCAATTCGTGATCCTTCACCAGACGCGCCACCGCCGCGAGCACCTGCAGATAATCCCGTGCCTTCTCCTCTGCGAGCAGCATGAAGATCAGGTGAACCTTTTCATCGTCCTTGGTCCCATCGTGACGAATGCCGGCCCGGCTGCGACCGATTGCGAGCACGTAGCGGCGTCCCATCTTCACCCGCACATGCGGCAGGGCCACCCCGTAGCCCAGGTAAGTCGTCATCGTGCTCTCGCGAGCCAGCATCCCGCGCAGCAGCGGCTCAGGCTTCAAATCGGGAAACCGGGCGACGGAAACGGCGAGCAACTCCTCAAGCGCCCCCTTCATGTCGGGGCTTCGCAGATCGATGATCCGGTTCCGGGAGATGATCTTGTCGAGGCGCATGGACTACACCTCAGGGACACCCACGGGTCGGGGTCGGTGCCCAAATATCGCTGAAACGTCTAAAACACGTCCGACCACTCCCGGGAGTAAGGCGGCAATGCCGGGTGCAATGAGCGGGAGACCCGTCACTTTTCCCATTCGAGCGCGCCCTTCTTCACTTCGTAGACAAGCCCCAGCACCAGAACAAAGAGGAAGAAAAGGATCGGCGAAAGGATCGTGATGTTGTTGGCGAGGAAGTCACGGTAGATGAACGTGAGCGGAATCAGGAACACCACCTCAATGTCGAAAATGATGAACAGCATCGCGGTGATGTAGAACTTGACTGAAAACCGCGTATGAATGACGCCCTCACCCTTCACGCCGCACTCATAGGCGGTGTCCTTGATCGCATTCTTCGTTCGGACCCTCTGGCCCAGCACGTGATTGACCGTGAGGATCGCGCCGCCCACGCCAAGGGCGAGGAGGAACTGAATCAGCAGCGGCAGGTAGTCGACGGACGTCATGCGCAGTAAAAAAGGACTCACCCCTTGCCGGGTGACAAGGGGAATTTGGTAAAATTCCGTCGCTTACGGTTGCACGGCGACGACCCGGTCGGTGAGCGTGCGGGTCGTGCCCACACCGAGAATTTCGGCGAACTCAAGCGTACGGATCTCTTCCGACACGGGTTGAAAGCCGGTCCGGCGGCGCCACTCGTTGATCCGTCCCAACATCAAGGTGTCGAGCGCCACGGGATCCGCGCTCAGCCAAAGCAGCGGCTCCGAACGCGTGTAAAGGGAGTTGAAATAGGGTCCGCCAATGAACTGAAACCGTTCCAGGCTCGCCAGCGTGAAGAGCCACGTCTGCCTGATCTCGGGAATCGCGCTCATCTCGGCCACGGCGGCAGGCGCGTTGGCAGGCGAACGAAAGAACCGCGCGGTGTTCGACGCGTTCCAGAGGGTTGCGTTGACGAGCGCCCCGTTCACTCCGAGCACAGGATGATCCGTGTACACCGGCAGGTTGATCCAGAAATCAGCCTCCAGAAAAAGCGGCGTCGCAAGGAAGCTCTTGCGATCCTGTTCCACGCTTGTGTCGCCATCCACACCCTGCACCTGCCGCTCGGCAAAAACGGGATCAAAGCGCGAAGGGAGCGGGCTGTCGTAGAACCACACCGGATCGTAATACCTTCCCGATTCCAGCACATACACCTGATGGCCGTCGAACGGCGTCCGCCCGCCCACCAGCGACGGAAGGTAGCCGGTCAGCCGCAGTCGCAACTGATTTAGTCCAACGAGAAAAATGCCCTCCTTGTCGAAACCGCGCCGTTGCAAGGCGGCAATCACCGCCTGGACCAGCGGCACCGGGGTCGCCAGTCCCGGACCGGAATCGGTGTAAACCTTGAGGCCCACCCGGCGTTTCTCGCCGGGAGCGATGCGGGTACCGGTGTCCGCCTCGTAACGCGCGATCAGCGCCTCGACTTCACGCTCGTACACCGCCCGGTCGTAGCCGCTCAAGGCCGACTCCCAGACCGGCACCGGTTCGGCCGGCGGAGGCAGCGGGGCCGAGACGGAAGCGACGGCTCCCAGCCAGGCGAAAAACGAGGCAAGCAGGGCAACCGGGAAACGAAAGAAAGCGAGGCGCATAGAAGGATGAGTCGTCTTTGGCGGAAGAATGTTTCCTGCCGACGGCGCGACACTTGACAGAGCACAGCGCGGGGTAAAAGTCCAATTTCCCCTCCGCCTCCGGTCGCACCATGCCTTTTATCAAGCCCTCCTGCGTCCGCGATCTGCGTCATCGCGTCAACCTGGTGGATGTGGTTTCCCGGGTGGCCACCCTGCGCAAAGCGGGCTCGCGCTTCAAGGGACTCTGCCCCTTCCACAGCGAGAAGAGTCCGTCGTTTCACGTGAATCCCGACATGGGCGTCTACAAGTGCTTTGGTTGCGGCAAATCGGGCGACCTGATCACGTTCGTCCGCGAGACCGAAGGGCTTAATTTCAACGAGGCCATCGAAGCGCTCGGCCAGCGTTTCAACGTCCCGATCGAATACGAGGAAGGCTCCGGCCCTTCGCGTGAGGAGCGCTCCCTGCGCCAGGAACTTTTCGATCTGCACGAAGTCGCCGCCGACCACTTGCACCAGCGCTTCAAGGCCACCGACCCCACCGGCGACTGGATGCGCACCTACTGGCGGGAACGCCGGCGTTTCACGCCCGAACTCGCCGACGAGTTTCGCATCGGCGCCGCCGAACCCAATGACAATTCCCTCGGCGCCTTGGTGCTGAAAAAGAAATTCTCCGAGGAGGCCATTCGCCAATGCGGGCTCTTCTTCGTCCGGGACGGCGCGCTCATCACGCTCGGCTCGTTAAAGCCTCGTTTTCGCGGGCGGCTGATGATTCCCATCCGGGACCACCAAGGTCGCGTCGTGGCCTTCACCGCGCGCCAGACCGATCTCACTCCAGCCGACGACCCCGCGCGCGAAGCGAAGTACGTCAATTCCCCCGAAACGCCGATTTTCACCAAGGGCAACCTGCTCTTCAACCTCGACCGTGCCCGCACGCAGGTCGGCGACGGCAAGCCATTCGTCATGGTCGAAGGCCAGCTCGATGCCCTGCGCTGCTGGAGTGTGGGTCTCAAAACCGCCATCGCGCCCCAGGGCACGTCCATCACCGAGGGCCAGCTCATCCTGCTCCGCCGCTACCATTCTCAAATCGAGTGCTTCTTCGACAGCGACAGCGCCGGTCAAAAGGCGGCGTTGCGCTTCCTCCCGATGGCCCTGAAGGCGGGTCTGGAAGTACGCTTCCTGACCCTCGTCGGCGCCGAAAAGCTCGATCCCGACCTGCTCTTTCTCGAACGCGGCCTCGCCGCCTATGACGAACTGCGCGCGGGCGCCCGTTCGGCGATGGGATTTGCGGCGCGCGCGATTCTCCCGGCCGCCGCCGCAGCCACTCCCGAACAGAAGGCCAGGGCCGCCCAAAGCCTCTTCGAGATTGTCATACAGGCCGAATCCGAGACCGCCCGCATGGGCTTCATCCAGGAAAACGCCGCCTACCTCGCCGTGTCCGCCCAGGCGCTGCAACGCGACTTCATGCTCTATCAGCAGCGCGATTACCGCGCCCAGGCAGCACGCGCCTCCTCCGCAACGCCCGCTCCGGCACCCTTGTCGGCCGCGCCCATACCACCCGAGCACGACCTGTTGCTGATCTGTCTGCACTTCGAACCCTTGGGCAAACCCCTCAGCCATGCGCTGCCACACGACTGGATCGACACGTCCCACGCGGCTGGCGCCCTGCTCAACCGGTTTCTCGCGGAGTTCGAGCAGGATGCCTGGCCCGGCCGGCTCAATCTCGACCCGCTCATCGAGACCGATGAGGAAAAGGCGTTGATCGCCTCGCTTCTCTTTGTAACCCCTTCCATGGAAGACCCTCGCAAAGTCGCCCTTGAAGGCCTGCAACAAATTCGCACCCGAGCCCTAGAACCCCGTCTGAGGGAAATAGAACTTGCACTGGCTACCCACCAGGCGGACAGTAAGGTCGACGCATTTTCACTCTTAAAAGAACGTTCTGATCTCCAGCGCCAGCTCCGACAGCCTTTGATGCTGCCGGACCCGGTTTAATTTTTCCTACCACGCCATCATGCCGCGCAAAGCCAAGTCCGCCGCCGCTCCCGCCGACAAACAGTCCGAGGCCGTAGAGGCCGCCATTGAACAAACGCTGCCCGCCACTCCGGGCGACGCCGTTGCCGGCAGCGTCAACGAGCGAATCCGCCAGCTCATCCGCCAGTCGAAGGAGCAGGGTTATCTCACGTGGGACGACATCAACGAGGCTCTGCCCGAGTCCGTAGAGAATCAGGAGGAATTCGATAATATCATTTCGATCCTGCAGAACCTCGAGATCGAGATCCTCGAGCCCGATCAGGTCGACGACTACAAGCAGCGCCAGGAGGAGGCCGAGGAGGAGGAAACCCGCTCGTCGCAGCACGACATCCTCGACGATCCCGTCCGGATGTACCTCAAGCAGATGGGCCAGGTTCCCCTGCTGACTCGCGAACAGGAAGTGGAGATTTCCAAGCGCATCGAGAACGCCGAGCTGAAAGCCCAGGAGGCTCTCTTCCAAGCCTCCGTCATCGGCACCTACATCGCGACCCTCGGCGCCCGCCTGCTCAATCGAGAAGAGCGCTTCGACCGCATCGTCATCGATAAGAAGATCGAGAGCCGCGACGCCTACTTCAAGGGCCTGCCAAAGCTCGTCGAGAACACCCAGAAGGCCGAGGCCGCCGTCACGGACTCCTGGCAGGAGTACCTCGCCGCCCGCAGCGACGCCGATCGCAAGAAGATTCTCGCCAAGCATCGCAAGCGAGAGACCAACCTGCGCTCCAATTTCTCCAAGTTCTTTTTCAAGCTGAAGGTCTACGAGGAGTGGCTCGACACCATGCGGCCGGTACTGACGGAAATCGAATCGCTCAACGCCCTGCTGGAACGCGCCAAACACCCGAAGACGAAAAAAGACGCGGCCATCGACTCCAAGGCGATCCACGCTCGATTCAAACAGATCGAAGCAGACAACCGGATCACCCCGATCGAGCTGCTGGGCGTGATTGCGCAGGGCAATGTGCACATCCGCGAAGCCCACAAGGCCAAGACCGAGATGGTCGAGGCCAATTTGCGCCTCGTGATCTCCATCGCCAAGAAGTACACGAATCGCGGCCTCTCCTTCCTCGACCTCATTCAGGAAGGCAACATGGGGCTCATGAAGGCGGTCGAGAAATTCGAATACCGCCGCGGCTATAAATTCTCCACTTACGCCACGTGGTGGATTCGCCAGGCCATCACCCGCTCCATCGCCGATCAGGCCCGCACCATCCGCATCCCGGTGCACATGATCGAGACCCTCAACAAGGTCATGCAGGTGCAGAAGCAGTTGCTGCAGGAATTCGGCCACGAACCGACGCCCGACGAAGTGGCTGACGAAATGAACCTGCCCGTCGAGCGCGTGCAGCAGATCATGAAGATGGCGCAGCAGCCGATCTCGCTCCAATCGCCCGTCGGCGACGGCGACGACACCAGCTTCGGTGACTTCATCGAGGACAAATCTGCGGAGAATCCGTACGACATGACGGCGTACTCCCTTCTGCGCGAAAAGATCATCGACGTGCTCGATTCTCTCACGGACCGCGAGCGCCGCGTGCTCTCGCTGCGCTTCGGCCTTGTCGACGGCTACAGCCGCACCCTCGAGGAAGTCGGCAAGCAGTTCAAGGTGACCCGCGAACGCATCCGCCAAATCGAAGCCAAGGCCCTGCGCAAGATGCGTCACCCGACGCGCATCCGCCAGCTCCACGGCTTCTTCGACGCCGAGCAGCTGGACAACGCACAGAACCTGCTGAAGCTCGCGCTCAAGGGGCCATCTGGCCCCGGTGGGCCCAAGCCCGTCCAACCCTAAGGACAAGCGATTACCGGATTCCCCCTTGCTTAGCGGAGACATCGGACATACCTTCCTTTACCGCTATGAATTCTCTCTCTCCGATTTTCGCGATCGGTCCGTTCGGCCCCACCGAACTCATCATCATCCTCTTCATCGTGCTGCTCCTTTTCGGCGCGAAAAAGCTGCCCGATCTCGCCCGCGGCCTCGGTAAGTCCGTCAGCGAGTTCAAGAAGGGCTCCACCGAAGCGGAGAAGGAAATCAAGGACGCCTTGGACTCCGAGCCAAAGCCATCGGAGAAGAAGCCCGAGACAACCAAATCGTCCCACGGCTCGAACTGATAGAGCAGACGTTCCCCGCTCTTCCTTCCCTCCAGGGGAATCTCTCAAAGCGCACCCCACCGGTGCGCTTTTTTTATTCTTTCAGCCAGAGCTTAAACTCATTGATTTGCGTCGGAGTGCCCAGAATGAGCAGTTCGTTGCCAGCTTCCAGTCGCTCGTCCGCGCCAGGATTTAGCACACGTTCGCCACCTCGGTCGATTCCGGCCACCTGAACGCCATGGGTTCGGGCGAGAGAGAGATCGCTCAAGGTTCGCCCCACCAAACGGCTGCCGGCCGGTACGACCACCGCGTCCATCCGCACCTCGTCGAAATCCGACGCTTCCGCAAATTTACCCGTCACCGCGGTGAGAAAACGTTTCCCGCCGGAGACCTGCTCGTTTGTCCCCATCAGCATCACCTTGTCGCGCGGATACAACACTGCGTCCGGCCCCGGGAGCGAAATCATAAACCCTTGGCGCTCGATGCCGACGACGGTGCAGCCAAAGGCCGCGCGCAGGTTGAGATCCGCGATCCGCTGCCCCTGGCAATCGGCAAGATCAGGCAAAACGCAGTCGATGACGTTGAGATTCCACGACTCGTGCGGTTGCAACCAAGGCGTGGCCGTCCCCGCCATGCGGCTCTCTCCGCCCCCGAGTACATCCTGCAATTCCACTTCCAACTCGCTGTGCCAGAAAATGAGCTTCCGACGCAACACCACGAGCGCGATCACCACCACCATCGCAGTGGCCAGCAGAAGCCAGCGGGCTGAGCCCCCGGCCGGCAGAAACGAACTCAGCCAGATGTAGATGATCGCTCCGGCGACCGTCTTGATCGCCGCCTCCACCAGCGACGACAAACGGGCCTGCCGCGGATGCCCCGAGGTGGAAACCTGCGCGTAGAGCATCGCCAGCGCACCAATGTTGCGCCAGATCGCAACCAACGGCGCCAGGACGATGAGCGCGAGCAGGCACCAGAACATGATCGCCGGTCCACGAAGAAACAGCCAGTCGCGTCCCAACCAATCCTCGACCAGCACCAGCATCTGCGGCGAGAAGACCAGCAACCCCGTCACCAGCAGCACCTCGACAGAAATCTGAATGAATCGCTTACGGCTAAGTTGCCAAAGCAGGTTGCGCTTTTGCCGCGCCTGCAGCCGGTCGAGCCAGCTTCGGTAGTAATCCGTCCATACCCGCGCCCAGCGTGGTTCTCGCGCGAAGACCCAGTCGCTGATGTTCTCGGAGCGACGCGTCAGCAAGGGCGCCAAGAACGTGGTCAGCAGGGAAACACCGACGGCGAGCGGATAGAATTTAGGCGGCACCACCTGCGCCGTCACCCCGAGCTGCGCGATGATGAACGAAAATTCCCCGATGGGCGTCAGCGTGAGTCCGGCGCGAAAGGCGTCCTTGGGCGCATTGCCGATCATGATCAGGCCTGCGCTCGCGGCGAAAACCCGGGCAACGAGGGTGAAAGCCCCGACCCCGAGAATCAAAACCCACGCGTCGCCCAGCAGTCGCAGGTCAATCTGCATGCCAATGGCCACGAAGAACACCGCACTGAACACATCGCGCATACCCTCGAAGGTGCGCTCAATCTGATGCCGATGGGGCGTCTCCGAAACGATTGTCCCCAGCAGGAACGCCCCCAGCGCGAGCGAATAGCCGGCACGCTGGGCCACGATGGCGAGTCCGAAGAGAAGCCCCGCCATGCCGAGCGTCTGCAATTCTTCATCCGCCGCGATGCTCATCTTGCGCAACAGCCAAGGGATAAATAATAGACCGACGATGGCCGCCATGACCACAAAGGCGCCAAAGAGTCCGATCGTTTCCCCAATGCGTGGTCCGCCTCCCACCCCTCCAATCTGCACCACAGAATTCAATACGGTGAGCATCACAACCGCGACGACGTCCTCGAGCACCGTGACGCCCATCGCGAGTTGCCCTGATCGTTCGTGCGTGACTCCCGTCTCCTGCAACACCTTCCCGATGATCGCGGACGACGACACCATCAGCATGCCGGCGAGAAACACGCTCTCCATCTCGTTCAGACCGATCGCCACTCCCAGCAATCGCGTGAGATAATAGATCACGCCCGCGCTCGCGAACACCGCGAGCAGAAGCGACAACCCCAACTTGCGCAGCTTGCGCACACTCAGCCGCAGCCCGATGCCGAACATCAGGAAGACCAGTCCCACCTGCGCGGCCGTGTCCACGCGGCCGAGGTCCGTCACCAGCGTAAACGGCCCCATGTGCGGACCGACGAGAATGCCTGCCACGAGAAAGCCGACCACCACCGACAGGCCGACGCGCTGGCACACCCAACCGACCACGGCGGCGACGACGAGGATGACGGCGAGGTCTTGAATGAAATCGATTCCCGGCATGGCCGCGTAGTGACCGCCCCAACACGGTCCCGGCCTGCGCTTCCGTCAAGCGCGTTCACCGGTTTTCACCTTTGACAGCAGGGATTTGCACCGATTGTTTTCCGACGGCGGAATCGCGACACCCACATGGCTTCCAATCTGTTTAATTATTTCTCCAACGACATCGGGATCGATCTGGGCACGGCCAACACACTTGTTTATCTCAAGGACCGCGGGATCGTTCTGCGCGAACCCTCCGTGGTCGCCCTTGACACCACCACCCGCAAGGTCCGCGCCGTCGGCGACGAGGCCAAGCGCATGCTGGGGCGCACCCCCGGCAACATCACCGCAATCCGCCCCATGAAGGACGGCGTGATCGCCGACTTCGACGTCACCGAGGCGATGCTGCGCTATTTCATTCGCAAGGTGAACAACAACGCCTTGCGCGTCAGCCCCCGCGTGGTCATCGCCATTCCCTCGGGCATCACCGAGGTCGAGAAGCGCGCAGTGAAGGATTCCGCCATGCACGCCGGCGCCCGTGACGTCATCACCATCCCGGAGCCCATGGCCGCCGCCATTGGCGTGGGCCTTCCGATCGACGAACCGGCCGCCAACATGATCGTCGACATCGGTGGCGGCACCACCGAGATCGCGATCATTTCCCTTTCCGGCATCGTCTTCTCCAAGTCGATCCGTGTCGCCGGCGACGAACTCGACGCCGCCATCGTGAACTACATGAAGCGGGCGTACAACCTGCTCATCGGCGAACGCACAGCCGAGGAGATTAAAGTCCGCGTCGGCTCCGCCTATCCGCTCGACGAGGAGCTCACGATGGAGGTCAAGGGCCGCGACTCCGTCGCCGGACTGCCGAAAACCATCCACATCACGTCGCAGGAGATCCGCGAGGCGCTGGCCGACACGATCGCCGCCATTGTCGACGCCGTGCGCTCCACCTTGGAACGCTGCCCGCCGGAACTTTCCGCCGACTTGGTTGACCGCGGTTTTGTCATGGCTGGCGGCGGCGCCTTGATCCGGGGCATCGACCGCCTGCTCAGCGAGAAAACCGGCCTGCCGGTCATCGTCGCCGAAGACCCCCTTTCCGCCGTCGCCAATGGTACGGGTGCCGTGCTGAGCGATCTGAGCTGGGTCCTTCAGCACGCCTGACGGCATCGACTGCAGGGCGTTCCTCCGGCCGATCCCCGCCCGGGCTGCGGCCAAACGTCGGGCAAGGCATGGGGCTCCGGTTCAATGAGAGAATTTCCGTGCCTTTTGCGGAAGGTCTCGGCTAGACACGCGCGGTCCGTCCCCCTTCCCTCCCTCCGGTGCTTCCGCGTCGATTCGATCAAGCCAGACCCTTCGCCATCCTGGGCCTTCTCGTCCTTGCATGGCTGCTGGTTCCCACCGCGGTCAAGCGCTTCACCCGCCTGAGTTTTTTCGAACTCCAGGCCCCGATCGAGGTCGTGCCGTCGTATATCCGCGACCTTCAGGATTTTTGGTCGCTCCGCACGCGCCCCAAGACCGACTTCATCGAGGCCGGGCGCGATCTCGCCCGATTGACCGCCTCATATGAGGTCCGGGCCGAGGAGAACACGGCGCTACGCGCCGAGATTACTCGACTCGAATCGCTGCTCGGCCTGCCGGGCAACATCCAGTACCGCTCCGAGGCGGCACGGGTGGCGCGTCGCGATTTCAACGCGTGGTGGCAACGACTCGTCATTCGCAAGGGCCGAAATTTCGGCCTCACCGTGGGTTCGCCGGTGATCTTTGGCGGCGGCGTTGTCGGACGCGTCACCGAGGTGGGCGTCTACACCGCCGTCGTCGACCTCATCAGTAGTCCGACCATGCGGCTCGCCGCCAGCATCGAGGGCGACCCGCGACCGATCAGTTTTCAGGGCGGCGTGGCCCACGCGTTTGCCCAACCGCGCGCACGGGCCGAGTTCGTGCCGCTCGACATCGTCGCCACCGAGGCCTCGCCGCGACGGCTGATCACTTCAGGGCTGGGCGGCCTTTTTCCTCCCGGCCTTGCCCTCGGCACCCTGATCAGGCTCGAGGACAGCACCGACGGCTTGTTCCGCAGTGGCGAGATCGTGCTCGATCCGAGGTTGTCGGAACTGCTTGAGGTCACCGTCCTCGTTCCGCTGAACCCCGGCCCCTCCTTGCCGGAAGGCAACCGACCATGAACGAACCCGGCCGCCGCATCCTCGCCACCGTCCTCTGCGGGGTGTTGATCGGAGTGCTGTTTACGCAGGCAAACCACTACCTCGCGGTGGTGCATATGCATCTCTGGGTGGGCGGACTGATCGTGACCTTTGCGTCACTGCGCCTCGAGTACCGGGAAGGCCTGGCCTGCATGCTCCTGATCGGCGGGCTCCAGGACGCCGTCACCCCGGTGGCTTTCGGCGTCCATGCGCTGCTCTTTGCCATCGCCCATGCCGTTATCTTCAACCTGCGCAACCGCTTCCCGCGTGAAGAGGCCCTCTTCGGCGTGATCGTCGCCCTGCTGGCCAACCTGGGCTTATTCCTCGTGTTTTCGTTCACCCGCGTAAGCGACCTGCCGCATCCCGGCGCGTCGTGGCTTCGCCTGTTTTCCGACCTGCTCCTCTCGCAAGCCGCCATCGTGATCGTAACCCCGTGGTGGCTCTCCTTGCAGGAACGCGCCTTGGAAATCGCCGGTGTCGGCTTGCGTGCGGAGCAGCGGGGAGTGATCTGAAGGCATGGCCGGCACGACCACCACTCCCTACCCTGATCGCGCAGGCCGCTTGATCGAGACCTACAAGGCGCGCAATCCGCGCGTCATCTTCTTCTATTTCGTAGTCGTCTTGCTGCTGACCGTGCTCGTCTCCGGCCTGGCCTATCAACAGTTGGTGCGCACCGACATCTATAACGAAAGCGAACGCATCCAAAATCAGCGTCGCATCCTGATCCCCGGCCCGCGAGGCAACATCTATGATCGCGAAGGACGCCTGCTCGTCGGCAACCGGGCACGATTTTCCGTGGTGATCTATCTCGATGAACTTCGCGGCGAGTTCCGCAACGAGTTCCTCAAGATCCGCCGCGCCTATCGCGATTCCGGCGACAAGGATCTTCCGACCGCCACGCAGCTCATGCGCATCTCGCGCTACTCGGTCGTCAACCGTTACCTCGGTCACGTCAACCTCGCCATCAACAAGGAACACGCCCTGGAAAGCACGCTCTTGGCGAACCACTTTCAGCGTGAGCTTCTGCTCCCCTTCACTCTGATCGACGATCTCTCACCGGGGGACTACGCGCGTCTGCTCGAACAGCTGCCCGTCAACTCTCCCCTCCAGATCTACACGTCGAGCGCGCGTTATTATCCCTACGGCTCCGCCGCCGCCCACGCCCTCGGATCAGTGAAAATCGACGACATCGAGGCGACGGAAGATTTCCCTGGCTCGGACCTTCGCACCTTCAAGATGAAAGGCACCGCCGGCCGCGACGGTCTTGAAGCTCAATTTGACTCCGAGCTCCAGGGCGAGGCGGGCGGCACGATCTACCGCGTCGACCCGGGCGGTTACCGCATCGAGCCGCCGTTGGAACGACGCCTGCCCGTACCGGGACGCAACCTCACTGCCAGCCTCGACATCGATCTTCAGATCGCCGCCGACACCGCACTCCGGGAGACCGGCTACTCTGGCGGCGTCGTCGCGCTCGACGCGAAAACCGGCGAAGTCCTGGCCATCTCCAGCAACCCCGCCTACGATCTCAACGAAACGTCTCCGCGCATCAGCAACACAACGTATGCCGAGATCAACGACCAGGGCGGGTGGCTGAACCGCCCGATCCAAGGCATGTACCCGCCAGGGTCCTCCTTCAAGATCCTGACCGCGTTGGCGGGAATGCGCGTGGGATCCATCACCCTCGACTCCACCGTCACCTGCGTGGGTGCCTACCGCGTGGGCAATCGCCTCTTCGCCTGCAATAATCACAGCGATCGCGGAGAGATCAGTCTCACCTACGCCATCGCGAAGAGCTGTAACACTTTCTTCTACAAAACGGGCATCGAAGCCACCGCCGACGCCCTTGCCGCCGAAGCCCGGCGGTTTGGGCTCGGCCAGCGCACGGGCATCGAACTGCCCCATGAAGCTTCGCGCACCAACGTGCCTGACCCGGCTTGGAAACGTCGGGTCCGGAACGAAGGATGGAATCCCGGCGACACGGCCAATTTCTCCATCGGTCAGGGCGACCTGCTCGTCACTCCTCTTCAGATGGCGGCCTTCGTGGCGTCCTTCTCCCGGGGTCAGGTCCACACCACGCCGTCCATGCTTCATCAGGCGGGCCGAATGCCGCAGCAGGCAGCACCGATCGGTCTGCCTCCGGCCTATTATGCGGCCCTCGTTCGAGGCATGGAACAGTGCGTCCTCACCGGCTCCGCCCGCTATATCAGCCAGCCGCGCCTGCGCATTCCAAACCTGAGCATCGCCGGCAAGACAGGCACTGCCCAGGTTTCCGGCAATCTCACGGTCGGTTGGTTTATCTGCTTCGCCCCGGTCGAGGATCCCCAGATCGCCATCGCCGTCGCGATCGAAGGCGATACCCCCGGCGAGGATGCAGGCGGCGGCCTCGTCGCTTCTCCGGTGGCCCACGCCATCTTGAAAACGTGGTGGGAAAAGAGAGCAGCACCTCCGCTCCCGCGCCAGGCGGCCACGGGCGGGTAGCCCCTCGAGACGCCACCCCTGCCGGCCCAACGCTCGCGGCTCGCCGTGTCAGCGCCTCGCCCGACGCAACGCTCGTCGCGCCCGATTGAATACACCTGTCGGACTCGGCCACGTTGGCTTCGGCCCGAAACGCAGACGCTCGAGCTCCGCCCGCACCTCGTCTGATTGCGCGCCGCCTTGGTCCAAACGAACCAGCCAGCGGCCCGCCTCCCTGCGAACGGGGTCGTGCTGTGCGCCGCGCGCGAATCCACTGCGCCAGCGCATCCACCCCGAACGTCCAAATCGTCGCCAAACTCCGACGAACACGACCACCAGCGCCAGCGCGGCCGACACAGAGATCCAACGCTGAGTCCCCCAGGGACGCTGCCACCACGCTTTCAGCGCTTCCATCCACCGGTCCACGCGTTCGCGCAGACGCCGTCCGGTTCCGTCGACCGCCTCCTTCGCCACGCGCGCCAGTTCGATCTGGGTGCCTTGGTCGAAGTTCACGATCCTTCGATACCAAAACACGCGCAGGCTCTCCATGCGCGCCGACCAGCTGCTGTCCGCAATTCGCCTGAGTTCCTCGGTTCCGCGCGCCTCCGGCGAGTCCGTATCCATCATTTGGGCACCGGGGGTGGGATCGGCCCGCAGCCAGCCGCTGGCGGAGTCGTCGAAGATCTCCACCCAGGCGTGCGCATTGGCATTCCTCACGGTAAAACTGTTGCTGAACCCGTTCCAGGTGCCGCCACGAAACCCGGTGACAAGCCGCGCCGGAAAGCCGGACTCGCGGGCCAGCAACACGAGCGCGCCGGCGAACAATTCGCAATGTCCGGGTGCAGTCGATTCGATCCAGCGGACAAGCAGGTCCCCGTCGCCCGCAGGCAACGCACTTTGCAACGAGTAGGAGTGCCGTTGCGCGAGCCATTCGCCGGCGCGACGAGCGTAGTCCGCAGCCGGGAGAGACGCTCCACCCGTGATCTGCTCGTTGATCCGACGCAGGGCCTGCCGACCTGACGGGCCCAGCACCTCATCAAGCGAGTCTGCAGGATCGACAGCCGGACCGTCGCGCCGACGCAGCGCAAACTCGGCATGGGGCAGCAGGGGCGAGGTATCCATGCCGGACACGCGGTAGGCAAACATACGGGGCGGGTCCCGCTGCAGCGCCACCACGCGCAAGCCGTCGCTGAAGCCCACGGACTGGGCTTCCGTGAAGGCGATGCTGATGTAGTTGCCCAGCAGAGGCAGATAGCGGCTGACCCCGGCCTCAAAATAGAACGTCCATTGCGGCGCGTCCATCCGCGACCGCGCGGTTCCGCGCAGGCGCGAGGTGCGACCGGTGGTCTGGTTCAGTTCGCGACGCAGCGCGGACGAGACCCGAAAACCGCCGGGCACATACTCGTCGAGCACCACCATGCGCCAGTACGGCTGAGCCGGCACCTGCGACGGGTCGCTCACGTCCACGCTCAGTGCCAGTCCGTTGTCCTGCTGGATGTCCGTCACCTCGCCGAAACGGATCTCATCCGAGAACCCGGTGCGCGTCTGTCGGTTGATCAAGCGATCGAGAAAAAGGCTGTTGCTCATCTCGAACCGCGGGATCGCCAGGAACAGCAGGGCCGAGACCATTACCACGCCGGCAAACAACGCTGCTCCGAGCACGGCCAGCCGCCAGTCGCTCACCAGCCACACCCGACGCCCAAGATCGCGCCAGCGCACCTGCCTCGACCAAGCAGGGGCACCTCCCGCGGCCGGCGGCCTCGCCACCCCTCCCGATCCGGTCGCATCGGTCAGCGTGATCGCCAGCAAGAACCCCAAAGCACATGCGGTGAAGGCCAGGATCTGCCCGGCGAACGCGATCGACACGGTCAATACACCCGCGACCACCACCATGAAGAGTCCGAGCACGATGAGTTGCAGGTCGTCGCGGCGCTTCCGATGGCAGCTCATGCGATAGCCGATCAACATCATGTTCAACCGGATGAAGGCCGCGAGCGGCTCCCGGTACATCAGGAAATCGACGATCAGAACGCTCACGATCACCGGGAACGCCAGGCGGTGCGCCCACCCGGGCACCCTCGCCGGCCAGGCCGGTCGAACGAAGGCGGCAACGCCCGCGGCCGTCGCGAGCGCCAGCAGCCACCACGCGTTGACCTCCATGAACGCGACGGTCCAGACCGACACAAGGCCGAGCACGGTGCCCAGCCACCACTTGAGCTGATGAAGCTCCCCGATGTTAAGCTGTGGCCGCTTTGTGACCATCGACATGGGCGGAAACTCCCCGGGCGCCGTCCGGCGCAAAGGTGAGAAGGTTGCGGCGAGGGCGGCCGGGCGCCGTGGCAAAGGGAGCAGCCGACCCCGCCCGCGCACTCTCAACGGGATTGAGCAGCGCCACGCGGTCAAAGAACGCCTCAAGGTCGGCCACGCGGCGCACGGGCTGGAGGGGCTCGTCATTGATCGCCACCGCACTGAGCCGGCCAGCCTTGAACAGATCCTCGGCGAGCGTGACCACGAAACCGCACAGTAATTCGAACTGCTCGGGCCGGCTCCAAATCTCCGCCGGCGTCGTCACCCAGAGGGCGTAGCCCGCGCGGCTCTCGGCCGCAAACTGGCGGACCATGAGCTTGCGGAGGCGCGCACTCGCCTTCCAGTGAATCGAACGGTGCGAATCCCCCGGCGCATACGTGCGCAGCGCGAGCAGATCCGCCCCCTGCCCCACGCGAGCCACGCGTTCGCCCGCTTGGGGACGATGCAGCGCCGGCACCGCGAAACGTTGATACTCCACCGCCGACGGCCACACCACAACGTCGCGTTGAAAGTTCCCCGGGATGTGCTTCCTCAGAAAGCCGAAGGGCACGAGCGAGCCCACGCTGACAAGTTCGATGCGCTCACGGCCGCGTTTCGCCGGTCGGATCACCCAGTCCAATCGCACTTCGCCCCCGGCCGGATCGAGCCGCTCGCGCAAGGCGAGGGTCGTGCCTGCGGGTTCACTCGTGCTGCGCAGCTCAAACAACAGCCCGTAAGTAGGCACGAGCCGCTTGTCGTTGCGCAACTCCAACGCGATCGCCGCCGACTGCCCCGCGCGGAACGGCGGGGTCGCTTCAATCCGCCATCGTACGCCGCGAAAATTCAACCACGAGAGCACGCCGCTGAGGATCAGGCACGCGAGCAGCAGCGACAGCGTGATGAAAAGGATGTTGTTCGCCGTATTGTAGGCCGCCAGCCCGATGGCCAATGACAGACCGATCAGCGCGACGCCCGAAACGGTCGGGCGAATGCGCTCGCCTCGCCGGGGAAAAATCAAACTCCACAGCACCCGACGCCACGACCACGGAAAGCGCCTGGCCTTCATGCCGGTCCCTCCTCCGGCGTCCCATGCGGTTCCTGACGACATCACGGGTTAAATCTCAAACGCCAAAGGTCCAAACACCAAATAAATCACCATCACCAACGAAGGATCTTCGGATCCGGTGCCGTCGCGCTCCTGTGTGATTTGGACCATGGAGTTTGAGATTTGCCCCGGGTTCAGACCGGGGCCGGGATTGCTGCCAGAATCCGCTTCAGCACCGCGCCCACGGCCCGTCGTTCTTCGAGCGCATCGCTCGTCGGACGAACCAGCCCCAGCCGATGCGCCAACACGGGAACCACGAGCGAAGTCACGTCCTCCGGCACGACAAAATCACGTCCCGCCAAAAGCGCACGCGCCTGGGCCGCATGTTTCAGCGCGAGGCCGCCACGCACACTGACGCCGGCTTTGAATTCCGACTCCGTTCGGGTCGCCGCCGTCACCTTCAAGATGTAATCGAGCACGCTGTCCTCGAAGAAAACCTGTTCGGCGAGGCCCTGCAGTTTGACGAGATCGCTGCGTGCGGCGACCGGATTGAGCACGATCGAATCGTAGTTGGTCTTGGCCGATCGCAAAATCTCCAGCTCATCCGCCGCATGCGGATATCCCATGTGAATCCGCATCAAAAATCGATCCATCTGGCTCTCGGGCAGCGGAAATGTGCCTTCATAATCCACGGGATTCTGCGTTGCAAAGACCATGAACGGAGCACCGACCGCGTGCGCTTCGCCATCGACGGTCACCTTGCCGCGATCCATGACCTCAAGCAGCGCCGATTGCGTCTTGGGCGTGGCACGATTGATCTCGTCGGCGAGAACGATGTTTGCGAACACGGGGCCTCGTTTGAAGACAAACTCCTTCAGGGTCTCATCGTAGATCGCCACGCCAATCACGTCGCTCGGCAGCAGATCGCTCGTGAACTGGATGCGGGAGAACAGACAGTCGAGCGAACGCGCCAGCGAGTAGGCGAGTGTCGTCTTTCCCACGCCAGGCAGGTCTTCAATAAGCAGGTGTCCGCCGGCGACAAGACAGGTGAGCACGTGATCGATCACCTCGTCCTTGCCCTTGATCGTCTGCCGCATGTTGTCCCGTACCCGATCGAGCACAGTGCGTGCTTCGCTGACGGCCGCCCCTGATACGAAATCGCTCATGCAGAGGATAATAAAGGAGGCAGGCCGGTCGTCAAACGGAGCAGTCCGCTTTACGAAGAGCTTACAGAAGTTTTATCACCGCCGCAAAATCCTCGTCTCCCCACCCCGCCCGGTCAGTCGCGGCCAGCCGGTCGCGCACCGCGTCGAGTGCGGGGAAGTCCTCGCAGCCATTCATTCGGGACGCCAGCCGCAGGTCCTTGAGCATGTGTTTGACCGAAAACTGGGGCGAAAAATCGCCCGCCCGCAGCTTGGGCTCCTTGAGCTTCACCAATCCGGAGTAGCCCACGTTCTTCGCAATCGCCGTGAAGAAACGGTCGTCAGTAATCCCCGCGCGCCTCGCCAGGGTGAGCGCTTCGGCGACGGCCTCCATCTGCACGGCGATGTTGAGGTTCATCGCCAGCTTCAAGGTCGCCGCCTGCCGGTGGTCGCCGACGTGGAATCGCTCCTGCGAAACCAGCGCGAGCAGCGGCTCCACCTCCGCAACGAGCGTCACGTCTCCGCCGAGGTAATACACGTTCTGACGTTGCTCCGCCGCCGGCCTGCTGCCCGTGAAGGGCGCCTCCAGGTAGCGCGCCCCGGTGCCTGCCACCGTTGAAAGAAATTCATCGCTGGACTGTGGATCGATGGTGCTCGACTGGATCACGACCTTTCCCTCTCCCAACTCGGGTCGGATGCGTTCCAGCACGGCGCGGACTGCGGGCGGATCGGCCACGACAATCTGCACGACGTCCGCCGCGCGCGCCACCTCCTCCGGTGTCTCGCGCCACCGGGGAAACGAGGGCTGCGCCGTCCGATTCCATGCCCCCGCCAGCACGCCTGCCGCGTCGTAATGCCGCGCCCACACGCCGCCGATAATGCCCAGTCCGATGACTCCGATGGTTTTGGTGCTCATAAGTTGGCTCCATTAAAGGATGATCGCTTGAAGGTACAAGCGCACCGCGGAGGGCGAGACGCGCGGGAGCGCCCGACGTCGGCGCAAGGCCGGTCGCGAACACCGGCTCCTCGCATTGCGCGCCGAGCGTAACGCCATCGACGACCTCTGGCGGAGCGACGTCATCACCGACGAAACCCACCGGCCCCTTCAGCAATTGCTCGATTACGAGGAAGCCATGCTGGTCGGCCGCCCCGTCGCCTCAGAGCAAGGCTGAGTGCCGCGCCGTCTTGCAGCAAACGCCGCCTCGCTTGTGGCGGAGAGGGCGTCAGTGGGTGTCGAAAACCACCTGGAGTTGCGCCAAGTATGCGTGCAAGGCTGATAATTCCGCCTCGCTGGGGTGATCAGGGTCGACGGCCGGTGGCGGGGAACCAAAACGCAGGAGGCACGCCATTAGCAGCACTCTCGCCTTGCTGGCATTCAAGTTTGAGCCCTCCAACTGCAAGTTGCCCGGCCAAGGAAAAACGAAACCACCGGTCGTGCCGCGAAAAACTTTCACCACCGGGATGCCCTGCAGTGCCGCCCGCTCCAAGGCGGCGACCTCCGCAGCGTCGAAATGTCCGCCTTGTACACCTTCCGCCACGATGCCGGGCAGCGGTGATTCTGCCAGAAGCCGCGCCGCAAGCCCGTCGATCGCCGAGGGTGCGGAACCGGGCGCCGGCGCGCTCATCCAGTCGTTGAGATCGATCACTTCGACCTGCGGAATGGCCGCGCCGACGAGATTGCCCGCCCCGTCCTTCACTGCCACCGGGTCCGGGCCCAGCCGGCCATCGGCTCCGCGCCGCACTCCGGAAACCGACGCGGGCAGCAACGAGAAGCGCACCTCCGAGGTTTTCCCATGCCGGCGAGTAGGGATAAAGCTCAGGGTCGGCCCCATCGTGCTGCCGATCACGCCGCCATGGCCGCCCACCGTGGCGAAGCCGCCCGGCCGCGCCGCCGCCTTCACCACCTCGCGGGCCGCAAACACTTGCTGATCCTGCACGAGCACCGCGCCGGTGCGGTTGCGGCCCGCCTCGTCCCGCCAGACGTCCGACAAAACGAAGTCGACCGCGTCGACGAGATTTTGCGGCGCGTCGGCGCTCAGCCGGTGGTTGGGCCGTTGGGCCACGGTGCCGGCAATCAGGCAGTCCGTGTCGATCACCAGGCTGAACCAGTAAAGCGTGTCCTCCACACGCGGGCTGCCCTCGAGCCAAAGCGCGCCGCGATAGTCACCCGTGGCGAGCGTCCCTTGCACCTCGTTCGTGATCTTGGCGAGCGAGGTGCGCGACGGGTTCGCATTGCCGTAGCCATAGGGAAAATAATCGACGCCGGCTTTTTCGGGTGGAATGTCTCCCTCCCCCCCATCGGTCCGGTCAGCGGCGGGCAGGCCCCGGGTGTAGCCGCCGGGCGGCGCCACGCGGAAAAAAGAAAGCCGCGTCCGCGCGGAAAGATTGCCGTTCAGCACGGAACCGGTGCGCTCCAGTTCCTCGAAGACCCGCGAGGCATCCGGATAAAATGTCTGTCGGATGCCGCCTTGCGCTCCGGCATAGCCATTCCACGCGCTACCATCCGCCTGCCGCGCCATGTAAGGCAGGGGATAGAGTCCGTCCTCCGGACGCAACACCACGGCGTAAACCGGCCGGTCGGACGGATCCTGCCGCGCTTGGTGAAAAACATTCTGGTGGTCGAGATAACCGTCCGGCCGGGCAAAGAGCGCCGCAGCATCCCGCTCGAGGGGATGCGCACTGAACTGTTCGACATACACAGTGACCGGCGCGGCCAGCCGCTGGAAATAGAGCGTGTCAGTCAAGACGGGCCGTCCAAACCAGTCCAACAGCGGCGGCAGACCGTATTTCTCCCGCGCCTTCCGGCTGGTCACGGGCGGATCGGAGTTGAGGATCGTCGCCGTCGGGCCCGCGAAGACCGCGATTCCGGGAAGCGCAGCCTTCGGTTCCTCCGGCACGGCCGACAGGGCCGTGGCACCGACCGCGCCTGCTGCCAGCATGCCAAACCGGAGGAACCACATGGGTGCAGAGATTGTCCCCGGTGCGGCCGCCGTCGACTAAAACCGGGTCGAGAGCGAGAGGATCAACAGGCGCGGCTCACCGCGAGCGTTGTTGGTGGCGGAATAATCCTTGTTCAACAGGTTCCTGCAGCTCAGGTCGACGGACAGCGGCCAGCCGTCGAAGTTGAAGGTATAGCCCCCCGCGACGGTGACCAGCGACAGCGGATCCCAGAAAAGCTCTTGGTTGGAAATATGCACCAGCCGCTTGCCGGTGTAGTTGATGCCGCCGGCGAAATACAGACCCTTCATGTCTCCCTGCTGGAGCGTGTATTTGGCCCAGAAGTTGGCATACTGGCGGGCTGTATTCGTGAGCTGGAGACCTTGGCGAGCGGGGTTGGCCCGGTCGGTCTTCACGTCGGCATCGAGATAGCCGTAGCTGAACAGCATCTGCCAGCCGTTCGCGGGTGTGTAGGTGCCGCTGAACTCCACGCCCTTGCTGGCCTCGGTGCCACTCTGGAAAGTCGTGAAAACGGGCAGGCCGGTGATCGCGTCAGTCCCCGTGATGACGGAGTTTACGATACCGGTGTTTTCCAGCTGGAACACGGCCAGGTTGCCCGACAGCCGCCCGCCCATGAATTCCGCCTTCAACCCGGCGTCATAGCCCTTGCCGACCGTAGGATCGAAGCCGCCCGTCGCGGTGCCATTGACGATCTTGACGCCGCCCGTCGGAACGAACGATTCGCTGTAGGACGCGTAAGCCGAAATCTCCGGCGTGAGCTTGAAGAGCACGCCGACCTGGGGGGACGTCTGCGACTGGTTGATCGGCGTGCCAATCATGGTCGCGGTCTTGTCGTTGACTGTCACGCTCTTGATCTTGCTGTAGCGCATGCCGCCGAGCACGCCGAACCGGCCGTCCATGAAGCTCAGGTGGCCGACCGCGTAAACACCTTCGCTGTCCGTGGTGATGTGCGCGGGATCGTTGATCACCGAAAGCTGGCTCAGGTCGAAGTGGACGCTGCGGTTCCAGGTGGCGGGATTGCGGAGGTCCCACGCCGGTGGCGCTAACGTCCCGGGAATGGCGCGCATGCCGAAGTATTCTTTCCGGCGGTTGATCTGGTAGCCGGACAAGACCTTGAACTCCGTGCTCCCAAACTTGAAGTTGCGGGTCGCCTCCACCTGGCCGGTCTGATCCTTGCTGGCGACTGTTTGGAACGTCGCGGTGCGGGTCAGCATCGGGTTGGCGCGCTGCGTGTCGAAGATGAACAGCGTGGCGGTCAGGAAGTGTTCGATGGACTGCCGGGCGTAGGCGTAGTTGGCGCGGATGTCCCAGCCGGCGAGCTTGAGCTGCCAATCGGCGACAAACGCGGTGGTGTCCGAGGCCCGGAAATCGTCGTCGCCGAGCGCGTTGAAGTCGCGCGGCAGGCCAGGGACCTTCTCCAAGAACTTGAAGCTGGGCGTCACGAAGAAGGGCTTCATGAAGATGGGGGCGTTCTCGCGCCGGCGGAAATGCTGGTAGTCGAGCGTGACCGTGGAGTTGGCCGTGCGCCACTGGAATGTCGGCGCAAAGCCGGAGCTCACGCCCTCGGTGGCGGCATAGAACTGGTGGTTGTGATCGTAGGAGCCGATGAACCGGTAGTAGAAGTCGGTGCCCGATCCGACCGGGCCGGTCGTGTCCAGCTCAGTGCGACTGAGGCTGTGGGTCCCCAGGCGCTGGGTGAGGATCGTCTGTGCGTGGTCGAGCGGGCGCTTGGTGATGTAGTTGACGAGACCGCCGGGGGGCAGCGTGCCGTAGAGCAACGACGACGGCCCACGCACGACCTCGACGCGCCCGATGGTCGCCGGGTCGAGCACATTGGGCCCCTTGAAGCCGTTGCGGAGGGGATTGCCGGAGGAGAACCCACGGATGTTGAAATTCTGGTTGCCGCCGGCGAAGTCGCCCGCCGCGGAAGAGACGCCCGGCGCGAAACTGACGATGTCCAGGAGATCGCGCGGCTGGAGGTCCTTGATGAATTCCTCCGTGAATGCTTCGACGGTCAGCGGCAGGTCGCGGATCGGCGTGTTGATGCGGGTGGCGCTGACGGAATTGGCGGCCCGGTAGCCTTGATCCTGCGAAGCTGTAACCTCGAATGTGGGCAGCTTGAGGGCGTCGTCAGGGGGCGAGGCGGGCGCCGCGGGGGCGGTCTGGCTGCGGCCGACTGTCGTCATCGCGAGCGCGGCAAGCGCGGCAAGCACGGCAAGCATCCTGCCGGCGGACCGGCGGCACAGAGTCGTTGCAAGGGACGGGTGTTGCATGTGTTTCTCGGGGTCGAACTGAGGTTATGGGAGAGGTAGCGTAAACCAGCGGGAAAAGTGCGGGATTTCGCTCCGGGTGGTAGACGCTATTGCGGCCCGGCGAACGAGCCACGAGCTTCTTTGAGCTCAACGTTGAGCCGCAGCCGGTGAGCATCTCCGCATTGCACTCAACGTTGAGTGAGCTCACGATGGCCGGTGCTTCCCCTGTCTGCGATTCTCCCGTCGTCCCGCGCATGTCTCCTACCCTTTCCTCCCCCGCGCCAACGGGACCGTCCCGCCTGGCCGATATCGCCCGGCGCGTCCAACTCTCCCGCTCCGGCGTGTCGCGCGCGCTTCATAATGACCCTTCTATTCCGCTCGACACGTGCCGGCGCGTGCAGCGGATCGCCAAGGAGCTTGGCTTCGTGCTGGATCGCGAGGTCTCGAGGGCGTTCGAGGCGGTCCGGCGGACTTCCTCTCTCCGGGTGCGCGGGACGCTTGGGCTGATTGACGCATTTCCGCAGCAGACCCGCTGGCGGCAGCAGCCCCAGGGCTACATCACTCGCATCTATTCCGGCGCCGCCGAGCGGGCGGCCGAGCTGGGGTATCGCTTGGAAATCTTCTCGCTCACCGAACCGGGAATGACCGCCCGGCGGTTGCAAAGTATCCTCGACGCCCGTGGCGTCACCGGCCTGATAATCCCACCGCTGCCGGAAGATGTACACACGCTACCGATCAACTGGGACAGTTACACCAGCATCGCCCTCACGCATTCGCTGCAAACTCCGGCCCTGCATCGCGTGCTGCCGCACCAATATCAGGCGGCCGCGCTGGCGCTGGAGCACCTGCAAGCCAAGGGCTATCGGCGCATCGGGTTCGCCACTTGGTCCGAGCTGGATGTCCGGGTTAACCACCTTTTCCGCGCCGCCTACCTTTCCTACCAATACACCGTGCCCAAAACTGACCGCCTGCCGCTCCTGATGACCGATGCGCCGCTCCAGCAGGTGTTCCCAGCATGGTGCGAGCGGCACCAGCCGGATGCGATCGTGGGCTGCGAGGTCGGGATGGTCGACCTGCTGGCGCGCCGCGTCCGACCGGGCTTCGTCAGCCTGGGCGGCGAATTCAACCGTCCGGGGCACCGCCTGCACCGGAAAGTCGCCTACATCAACCAGAACATCCCGCACGTCGGCCGGGCCGGGGTCGACCAACTGGTGGCCCAGCTCGAGCGGCGCGAGCGCGGAATCCCGACGGTGGCCAACGTGCTCATGATCGAGGGTTCCTGGGTGCCCGGCGTGACCGTCCGGTCTGCCGCCCGCTGAGGCCGTGACCAGAATTCCACCATTCCGCCTAGTTGCCCTCAGCCAGGGAAAACTGGCCGCCGGACTGGCCTTGGCAGCGGCGCTGCTCCTCGGCCCCGGCTGCCGCGTGCGGCAGGCGGACGAGCGCCCTTCGATCCGCTTCGCGGTGTGGGGCACCGCCGCCCAGCAGCAGGTGGAGGAGGAGATCATCCGGGCCTTCGAACTCACAGAGCCCGGCGTGCGCGTCGAATTGCTCACCTTGGAATTCACCAGCTATGATGAAAAAATCCAGGCGATGATGGTCGGTCGCGCGGCACCGGACGTGATGCTGGTGAAGAACTACACCTACGACGACTGGGCCGTGCGTGGCGTGCTGGCCGACGTGACGGACCTGGCCCGCGAGATGGATGGGGAGGACGAGCTGATGCCGATGGCGCGGACCATCTTCAGCCGGGCCGGACATTATTTCGCCCTGCCGGTGAACGTGCACGGCCTCGTCACCTTCGTGAACCTGGACGCGCTCGCCGCCGCAGGCGTCACCGTGCCGGGGGAGGACCTCTCGTGGGCGGACATCTGGCGCGTAGCACCGAAGCTCTCCCGCCGGGCCGGCCACCCGGAGGCGCCGGCGGACTACGCGCTGTTTGAGCCGCCGGCGTATCCGGTGATGGCCGGGCTGGGCGGTGCGTTGTTCGACGATCCGTATTCTCCAACAAAAGTGACCATCGATTCGCCGGAGGGGCACGCCTGGGTCCGGTGGTACCAGCAACTTGCCGCCACCGGCTGGTCCGCTCCGCGCGACGTCGCGCTGGACCAAGGCACGTATCAGCTCTTTCGCGACGGCCGGGTCGTGTTTTTCTTCAGCGGCCGCTGGCAGGTGCCCGATCTGGCCGGGCAGACAGCCTTTCGCTGGGACATCCTGCCGTTTCCGTCCGGGCCGCACGGGCACGTCACGATGCACGGCGGCACCGGCATCGCGGTGTCCACGGCCTCGCGCCAACCGGAGGCCGCCCGCGCCTTCGCCCGTTTTTACGCGGGCCACGGCGGGGCCCGCGTGGCCATGCATGCCGGCCGCACTGTCCCCGTCCAGCGTGCGCTGGCCCACAGCCGCGAGTTCCTCGACCTGCATCCGCCGGCTTCGAACCGGTACTTCGTCGACACGATGGAGGCCAACGCCGCCGGCTACTGGCTCTACGCCCCCGGCGCGCTGGAGGTCCTGCAGATCGTCAATCGGCGGATGGACGAGGCGCTGAACGACCTCGACCTCGCGCCGGCCGTCGTGACGCAGCGGCTCCGCGACGACCTCGTGCGCTGGCTGGAGCGCCAGCAACGCCGGAAAAAGATCTCCGCCCGATGACGAACGCCCCGACCAGTGGCTGGCGCGCGGCACTGCCCTTCCTGCTGCCAAACCTGACCGGCTTCCTGCTATTCCTGCTCGGGCCGGTGATCGGCTCGCTGCTCTTGAGCTTTTGCTCGTGGGACCTGCTGACATCGCCCGTCTGGATCGGATCGGCGAATTTCACCGACCTCCTGGGCTTCCGGCACGAACCGGGCGTGGGTTGGCGGGCGAACGATCCCGCCTTCTGGCATTACCTCGGCAATACGCTGATTTTCCTGCTCAACCTGCCGGCCAGCATGGCGGGCTCGCTGGCTCTGGCTCTGATGTTGAACCGGCGCATGCGCGGCGTCAGCGTTTACCGGCTCGTCTTCTACCTGCCGACGGTCGTGAGCGGCGTGGCAATCTTCTACCTCTGGCGCTGGATGTTCAACCCGGACGAAGGCCTGATTAACGCGCTGCTGGCGGGCGTGGGTCTCGCCGGCCCGAAATGGCTGGCCGACCCCGCCTGGGCCAAACCCGCGATCCTGCTGATGAGTTTCTGGCTGAGCGTCGGCGGCGGCGGCATGCTTCTCTATCTGGCGGCATTGCAGGGCGTGTCACGCGAGCTGCTGGAGGCCGCCGCCTTGGATGGCGCAGGCCGCTGGGCCACGTTTCGCGCCGTCACCTGGCCGGCAGTGCGCCCGGTGACCTTCTTCATCGCCATCACCGGCATGATCTATGGCCTCCAGTCGGGCGGCGAGATCGCCTACATCATGACCGGCGGGGGGCCGGCGGGCGCCACGACAACGCTGGGCTTCTACGTCTTTCAAAAAGCCTACCAGCAATTCGAGGTGGGCTATGCCGCCGCAGTGGCCTGGGTGGTCTTCCTCCTCGTGTTCGCCTTCACGTTGTTCCAGTGGCGCCGGGAGGCGGCGGCCGACGCCTCCTGAAACCCTTTCGCCGTGTCCATCCGCGCCTCCCTCCGCCCGGTCCTCTGGCACCTGCCGCTCCTGCTCGCGGGTGTCACAATGCTCCTGCCGCTGGGCTTCATGCTGACCACCGCGCTGAGCGAACCGGGTCAGTCGCTGCGGGGCGACGGCGGACTGACTTCGCTCGTCATTCCCCGGACCTGGCGCTGGCGTAATTTTGGGGAGGTTTGGACCCAAGTGCCGTTCCTCCGCTACTACATTAACAGCGTGGTCATCGCCGCGGGCGTCACGACCGGCCAGGTGCTGACGAGCGCCTGCGCCGCCTACGCCTTTGCGCGGCTCCGTTGGCGGGGGCGCGACACCATCTTCCTCGCCTACCTCGCCACCATGATGGTTCCGGGTGCGGTTACGATGCTGCCCAACTTCATCCAGATGCGCGAGCTGCCGGAATTGCTCAACGCGGTCCTGCCTTGGATCGACTGGTCCGCCTGGCGCCAACTCGGCCCGGGACTCCACGCGCCCGCCATCGGCCGGCTGGTCGGGCTGGACTCCTATTTCGCACTGATGCTGCCGGGAATGTTCTCGGCCTACGGCACTTTTCTCCTGCGCCAGTTTTTCCAGTCGGTGCCGCGCGAACTCGATGAGGCGGCGCTGCTCGACGGCTGCGGACCCTGGGACATATTCCGTCGCATCATCCTGCCGCTCTCCGGACCGGGGCTGGCCACGCTGGGAATCTTCACTTTCATGGCCGCGTGGGGCAGTTTTTTCTGGCCGCTTGTGATCGTGAGCGAGGACTCGCTGCGCACGCTGCCCCTCGGGCTGCGGGCATTCCAAGGCCAGTATGGAACCCAGTGGCACCTGATGATGGCCGCCGCCCTGCTGATGCTGGTGCCCAACGTCCTGATCTTCCTCCTCGGCCAAAGATTCTTCGTGTCCGGCCTGACCGCCGGCGCCGTGAAGGGCTAACCAATCACCATGACCACCCTCACCCTTCGCCCCGACTGGGCTGCGCGTCCGAGCCCTTTCCGCCACACCTGGGAGGAAATTGTCAACGTCGACCAGTTCCGCTGGCTCGGTCGCCACGACCTGCTCGAGCAGCTCGCACTCACCCGGCGCGAGCTAGGCGCCCGCCACGTGCGCGCGGTCGGCCTGTTCGATGACGAGCTCCGGGTGTTCTGCCCCGGGCCGGAAACGTTCGGCGCGCCGGAGCCGCGGCCGCGGCGCACGAACTGGCAACTGGTGGACGGAATCTGGGACGCGCTGCTGGCGCGCGGCCTGCGCCCGCTGGTCACTACCACCTTCATCCCCTCTGCGATGGCGTCGGGCCCGACGACCGTGTTCACCACCCAAGGGCACACAAGTCCGCCGTCCGACTATCGCGCTTGGGGCGAACTGGTGGCGGAATGCGTCCGGCACGCGGTCGACCGCCATGGCCTGGGCGAGGTGCGGCAATGGTATTTCGAGGCGTGGAACGAGCCCAACCTCGAAGGTTGGTTCTGGGGCGCCGACCAGGCCGAGTTCTGGAAACTCTGGGCGGCCACGTGGCGCGCGATAAAGTCCGTCGACGCCGGACTCCGGGTCGGCGGACCCTCCACCGCCCGCGGAGAATGGCTCGCGGGCTTCCTCGCGTATACGGCCCGGCACGACTGCCGGCCGGACTACCTCGCACTCCACGTCTACAACAACGACGGGGAAAGTGGCGCCCTCGCCCCCTTTGCCGGACCGCAGGAAGACCGCGCCGGCACCTCGCCCAATTTTTCCGCCGGCGTGGTGCGCGGCGCGCGCCAGGCCGCCGCCGCAGCGGGTTTTCGGGGTGAGATCCACTGGAACGAGTGGGGCCGTTCCTGGCGTCCCGTCGAGCCCGACCGCGAGTCCGCCAACGAAGCGGCGTTCATCGTTCGCGCGATGGCCGAGTTTTCCCAGGAGGCCGACCAGTTCGCCTATTGGTGCGTCTCGGATATCTACGATCAGGTCGGTTACGGGCGCGAAACGTTTCACGGCAACTACGGGCTGCTCAACCTGCAGGGTTTGCGTAAACCTTCCTACCACGCTTTTGCCCTCCTGCACCGCCTAGGCACCTGGCGCGTGCCCCTGGCGGATGCCGCGCCGAATGCGCTGCAGGGCGCGATTGCGACCGTTGGCGAAAACGGGGCCCAGATCCTGGTCTATGCCTATAGCCCAGACGCGAGCCCAGCGCCGGAATCCCGGTCGGTGGAGGTGGAGCTGCCCGCCGACGCCGGACCCACGTTGCAACTCCACCGGATCGACTCGCGGGA
>JBBQUU010000021.1:0-65970 GCA_038212175.1 Opitutales bacterium
TGCCGCATTGACCGGTGCCGGGGTGACGATTGTCAGCACGGTCGAAGTCGTGGACACGTTTACGGCCTTTCAGTTCAGCCAATATGCCTTCTCCTTCTTGACGGACGACATTGTCCGGCTGCGTTACGTCGAGATCGACGGACAGCTCCGGAAAATCATCGTCATCGTGAAAATGCGGGGCGGCAACCACAGCAAAGAAATCCGCGAATACGTTATCACCGATGAAGGCGTTGTCATCATTGCTCCTCGCGGCAGCGGCACCGACTTTACCCGGCTTACCAGCGGTCTCCCGGAACGCATGGGAGAACGCAACGAAGTCCAGCCGGAACCGAAGGATCTGACGTGAGTGTCATGACGAAAGACGGCCATAATTTCAACGAAAAGCAGCCGCCATCACTGCGACCAAGCCGTGCTGCGCCCACCATCGAACACGCACCCCTCCCCATGGTCGAGGTGGCGGGGCCCGAGCACATCGTCTGCTATGTGAACAACGCGTTTTGCAGCTTGCTAGAGCGAACCCGTGAGGAACTGGTGGGTCAGCCGTTCAGTGAGATCGTTAGCAACGGCGCTCATTGCGTGCCGATGCTCAATCGCGTTTATGAAACAGGACAGTTCGAAACCCATGCCCTGTCGGACGAGTCCGCCCACTCTTTCTGGCTCTATGCGATGTGGCCAACCCTGGATGACAACAATAAGCCGGATCGAGTGATCCTTCAACTGACGAAAGCCCCGCACTTCCGCAAAAATGTCGCTGAAATGAACGAGGCATTGTTGATCGCCGGCATTCGCCAGCACGAGCTCAGGGACGCGGCGGAGAGAACAAGCGCCCGGTTGCAGATCGAGGTCCACGAACGCGAACTCGTCGAACACGCATTGCGGGAGGCTCAAGAAACCCTTCGCCACCACGCCGACAAATTGGAGGAAACGGTGGGTGAGCGCACGGAGCTGCTGCGCGCCTCGATCGGCGAGCTCGAAGCATTTTCCTACAGTCTCGTCCACGACCTTCGCGCCCCCGTTCGGGCGATCCATGGTTTCACCCAGATCGTGCTGGAAATGTCCCGCGAAGAAGTTGGACCCTTGGCTGCCGAGCTTCTCCACCGCGTCGTCAAAGCAGCAAACCGCATGGACAGTTTGATCCGGGACGTGCTGAGCCTCGCGCACACCATCCGGCGGCCGATCAAGCTCGAGTCGATCGATGTCGATGCGCTCGTGCGGGCACTGGTCACCGAACGCCCGGAACTGTCGCCCCCCGCGGCCGAGATCACGATCGAAGGCACGCTGCCACCCCTGCTGAGCCACGAAGCCTCGTTGAGCCAGTGCCTGACGAACCTGCTCGGCAACGCGGTCAAGTTCGTCGAACCGGGAATGTTGCCGCGGGTTCGCATCTGGTCGGAAGAACTGCCTGTCCTGCAATTGTCCGACACGGCGGCATCAGGCGAAACGCTCCGCGACTCGATTCCCGCACGACGACCGACGGTGCGGCTTTGGGTTGAAGACCAAGGCATCGGGATCGCGGCCGATGCCTTGGAATCGATCTTTGAAATGTTCCGCCGTGGCCATAACAGCACCTCCTATGGAGGCTCAGGGATAGGACTCGCCATTGTTCGCAAAGCGCTGGCGCGCATGGGTGGCCGGATCGGAGTCGAATCGGTGCAAGGCAAGGGCAGCCGTTTCTGGATGGAATTGCCCAAAGCGTGAACGGAACCGGTTATCCCCGCGCGCCTGGTTTGATTGGCTCCTCAACTGTTCGGCTTCGCGTCGACGCCCGGCCGGTATGATCCGGAGACATAGGTGACGAAGAGCGGTTGAAGGCCTGGCAATGGCATATTCATGCTCACGCGTGCTACGCCTTGCACGCTCCGCCCACGCTTCAATCAAGAGCCTTGGCCGGTTCACGGGCCCCGCCCTCAAACGTGGCGCCCGTAACCGCGCTGGAATCCCAGCCGCGATTAAAGTCGACGCCCGTCATTCTCCAGCGATGGACGTTCAGCCGGAACGGGCCGCGCAGCCGTTCATTCAATTCAACCGGCACGAGCATCCTCCCCACTTGGCGGTACGCGAGGAAGGTCGTGTCGACGTGAGCTCCACGGGTGCCTCGAAAGCCATCGACCGTCAGGTGAACGCGAAACAGGCGGTCGTTGTCCGGGTGAATCCAGAGCACCACGTCATCCTGCGGTGAAAAGCCAAACCCGGGACGCAACGTGGTCAGCAAGCGACGATAGGTGACTCCGTCCTCCCGACGGTCCTCCAACCGCACAAACTCCGCGCGACGCATCGCGAGAAACGACGGGCCAAGATGAAAAAGCTGGGTCGCGTCGGCGGTCATGGCGGAGGCCTCGCGCGCAGCCTCGTCGGATTGACGAAGGCCGTTGGTGTAAACCTCGATGGTCTCTGGTGTGCGCACGACCTGCTTCGTTCCCTCTGGCCCGGTCCAAAACACACTGTAAAGCTGTTCAGACGGCCGAATGCGTTCCTGTGAACGCTCGCGGAACGACCCATCAGCCACCAAAGGTTGGATACGCTGGACGAGAAAATCCCACGTGCCATCCACCGAGAAGTTCAGGTCCTGCGCCCACTCCCGCACATCCCCGCCGTGCGCCGCCAGGCAGCGGTCGAAGATCGACTGCGCCTCGAGGCCATCGTCGAAACGAAGGGTGGAATCGGCCTGCGGGAAAGACGAGCAGCCGCCGAACAGGAGCCCCGACGCCACCGCGATGATTGCCGGTGCCCGCGATATGAAAAAGGGAAAGACCATGCCATACCCTGTCCCCACCCGACGAAATCGCAAACGCCCGGTGGCGGCCCATCGCGACAGACTGGCCTGGCATGTCCTCCATCTCGACGGGGGCCCTCCCCGCCTACAGGGCTGAGGTAGTGTAGCAGGCCCGGTCCCCGACCGGGCGCTTCCGTGATGAAACGTCAAAGTTGGACGTGAAGACAGCATCCCCCTCGGCGTGCGGCCAGGCTGACCCCATCGCGTATTCAAGAATACATTTTACAGGAGGGCGCAGAGCAGCCGCAGGGGACGTACCTTAACACTGGGCGCCACAGACGTCCTTCGTCCTTCGGGTGGGGCAATTTCAGGAGAAGCATCCTGCTCATCTACAGCATTCTTTTTGTGTTCACTCCGTTCCTGGTGCTGGCCCTGAGAAAGTACCGCGGCGGAGCCATGGTTGGACTCATCGGACTGGCATGGGGAGCGTGGGCTCTCTTTCACCGAACGGACCAGTCCAGTTTTACGCTCTCCTTCCTCTTCGGGCTCGGTGACGAGTTCGGCCCCAGCATCCTGCAGGGATTGACGTTCGTCGTTCTCGGCTACGCGCTGGGCACCCCTTCGTGGCAGCGAAGCGGGCGGGTGATGGCTCTGGTGCTGCCCGGTGCGGCGCTGCTGGTTCTCGCCCATCAAGTCTTGAACAGCGGAGTGGGCGGAGTGATCGGCGGGGTCAGCACGCTGGATTTGAGGCAGGACAACCATCCCTACTTTTATGCCTTCGGGATCATCGCAGCCCTCGCTTTGCTTGGATTCGCGCGGCTCATCACCCCGCAGGGGCCGCCGCGGTTCGACGTCAGCTATTTCCATGCGCTCGGAGCCAAATCGATCTTTGCGTATGGCTTCGGCAACATGGTGCTCAACCTCATGCCGCGTCTGGATCGTCGTTGGGGTGGGGGTCGGCGCTTTCCGTGGGGTTTCTGGTCGCGCTCGCGGCGCTGCCGGCGGATGTAGGTCGGTCGCAACCGCGGGTCTTCGGACGCTTCGCCACGGCGATCCGGTGGGTGATCGCGTGGCTGAGTTCGTGGCAAAAGCACGGGCGGCGGCTGCTTCCATTTTGAACCACGGATTGCAGGATGATACGGATACAGAGGGAGAAGTCCGGAGCGCCGCGTGGGGCACGCGGCCTACACGACCGGGGAGAACCTTGTTTTTAATGACAGATGTTCAACCACAGATGCGCCCAGCGGAGACGGGACGGTCAGGGTGCGCGGGCGAACAGATAGGCGCCGGCGCCGGGGACTTTGTGCGCCTTGATGGGGACGTAGCCCAAGTCACGCTCGATTTTCGCAAGCAGGTCCGGCACCACCTGATCCCTGTGCGCCGTGAGCACCCAGAACCGGGGTGCCGTGGTCAAGCGGCTGATTTCACGGACGGCGATGTCAAGGTCGGGCGCGGTCATTGGGGTGGTTCGTTCGCGGGCGCCAGGCCCCCAGACGCGGTGGTCGCCGCCGAAGTCGTAATGCGCGGAGACATCCTCATGCGCCGACCGGTAGAAGCGCAGGGAAGGTTGCGCGTGGTGAATGACATGGACGGGTTCGTCGGCTTGCCGATGCTCCACCAGATAGTGGATGGTTTCACGCGCGTTCGGGACCAGAATGGGTGAGGTGGAGCGTCGGATTTGCCCGAAAGCGGAGAAGAGCAGGAGTAGAACGGCCAGTGCCCGCGGCACTGTCATCCAGCTGGTGCGCGGGCCGGCCAGGCTGAGGCCGCCCGCGGCGAGGAGAAGGGCCGGCAGGAAAAGAAACAAGGTCAAGCGCCCGTGAAACGGGGCCAGGCCGGCCAGCACGGCGAGGCCGAAGCACGCGATCGCCGTGACCGACGCGAGCAGCGCGGGGTTGCGGGTGCGCAACGCCGCGACCACCCCCGCGAGCCCGAGACCGGCGAAGACCACCTTGAAGAGACCGCTGTAGCCCAGATAGCCGAGGTATTCGTTCAGCAGGAGGTACCAGGCGCGCAGTCCCTCGGCCGAGACGGGCGGGGGCGGATAGGCGAAGGCCCAGAACTGCCGCATGAACGGATTCGTGGAGGCGGGGTGGATGAAGACGAGGTAATTGACGGCAAAGAGAGCGCCCCAGGCGCCGCCGCCGACCAGGAGGGCGCGCCAGGAAAGCATGAGGCTGCCGCGGACCTTGGCGAACAGGGCGGTGAGACCCGCCCCGGCGAGGACGAAAGGGGCGGTGTGTGAGGCAAAGAGGACGATGGCACCCGCCAGCCACAGCCACGCGAAACGCCGGCTCGCGTCGCTGCGGCCGGAGTGAAGCCTCGCCGTCAGGTGCAGCACGAGCACGCTCGCGAGGATCTCGAAGGAATACTGCTTGAACTCCTGGGCGTAGTAAACCAACTGATACGCAAAGGCCGCCGCTGCCACGGCCACGGGGACGGCCCACGGCGTGAGGCAGGTCCGGGCCAGCCGCCAGAAGAGGACGAGCGTGGCGAGGGAGGCGGCGAGCGGAAGCAGGCGCAGGACCCGCTCGTCGTACCCGAAGAGGGAGGTGATGAGGTCGGTGCCGGCCAAGAAGAGGTAGGGCGCGCTCTGATTGTACTCCAACGGTTGGAGCAGGCCGCCCAGGCCGCGCGTCTGCACGTTGACGGCGAGGAAGGCCTCATCCACCCAAAGGCCGCGGCCGAGGCTCCACTGGTAAAGTCGGAGTCCGGCGCCCCCGGCGAGGAAGGCGATGCTGGCGAGATCAAGCCAGCGGCGCACGACGGTAGGGTGATGGTGGCATGCGCTGGGTTTTAGACTATCGTGTGGTTAAACGAGGATTGGAACTCGGCTATCGTTTAACCTGAGCCGATTCAGTTCAACCACAGATAAACCCAGAGCGGCTCCGCCACCGTTTCGCAGCAAGGCATTTTGTTTAACCACGGATTGCAGGTATGGCACGGATACGGAGGGAGAAGTCCGGAGCGCCGCGTGGGGCACGTACGGATTCTTGCAGGCCGCGTGCCCCGCCAAAAGCGGGCAAGCCCCACGCGGCGGTTCGGACGCCCGGTAGGGGAACCGGACCTGCAGAACCGCGGTCGGCGCCCGCGGCTACCGGGGACGTCTGTGTCTCCAAGGCGGAAACCTTCGCGAATGTTACTGGAGATGCCGTCCCGCCCTTCACAGGCGTTTCGCCCAACGGCCGGCGAGCACTCCGCAGATGATCAGTTGCAGCGGATGGTAGATCATGATCGGGAGCAAAATCAGCCCGATGCCCGGGTGCGCTCCAAAGATCAGCTGCGCCATGGGCACCCCTGACGCCAGGGTTTTCTTGGATCCGCAAAACACCGCGGCGATGCGGTCCTCCACCGGAAAGCCGAGCAGGTCACACACGGCGCCCACGATCGCCATCACGACGAAGAACAGAATCGCAGCCCCCGCCACCGTGAGCGCTATCATGCCCCAGCCGTGGTCGGACCACACGCCTTCCTTCATCGAGTCGCAGAAGGACGTATAGACCAGCACGAGAATCGTTGCGCGATCGATCGTACCGATCCGTTTCCTGTGGCGCCCGGCGAACGCGCCGAACAACGGCCGGCAGAGCTGGCCCACGACGAGCGGCAGGATAAGCCAGAGGACGAGATCGAGGATCACCGGGCCCAACGCCATGCCCTGCCCGCCCGATTTCAGCAGCAATCCTATCCACAGCGGCGTGAGGAACACCCCAATCAGGCTCGAAAGCGTTGCGTTGAACACCGCCGCCGGCACGTTGCCGCGCGCCGCCGCAGTCAGGGCAACCGACGACGAGACCGTCGACGGCAGCACACACAGATAAAATACGCCCAGCCGCAGGTCGTCCGAGAGCCCGGAACCGACCGTATTGAGAAAAACCAGGCCGATCAGCGGAAAGAGCAGAAAGGTGGAAAGCTGCACCACCAGATGCAGGCGCCATTGCAACGTGCCCGCCTTCAGCGCGGCGAACGAGAGCGCCACGCCATGCATGAAGAAAATCAACGCCACGCCCGCTTTCGTCAGGATTTCTGGATACAGCCAGCCGCCCCGCGCCCCAGGCTCAGGAAAGAGCCAGGCCAGCGCGACGGCCGCCGCCATCCCCAGCAGGAACCAATCGAGTTTCAGTTTCATGCGCGCAATCTTTTCACGGTTTGGAAGCCGGTCGAACGCGACGGGTAAGCAGCGCCATGAGTTCGTGGCGGCCTTCGATCTTCAGCGCCCAAAGTACGCCACCATAGACCGCCACACCCAGGGGAATGAGGATCGCCAGAGCCCCGGCGTCCGCCCAGCCGCCGCGTCCGGCCCACATCGACCAACTTCTCCACCCCAGCCACACCGCCCCGCCCATCGCCGCCGCCGCAACCAACACGCGACCGACGCTGGGCCAGATCGCCCCAAACCCGAGGGAGCCGCGTTTGCGGGTGAGGAAATATTGCAGGTGCACCGCCTGCACGACCACCGCGAGGTTGCTGGCCAGTGCAAGTCCCACGGTGCCGAACCGACGCATCAGCGCGATGCTCAGGGCAACGTTGACGACGAAACTCAGCAAGGCCGCCCACACCGGAGTCATCGTGTCCTTCTGCGCATAGTAGGCGCGAAGAACGAGGTTCACGAACGAGAAGAAGGGCAGCCCGAACGCGAACACCGCCACCACCGGGATCATCATCTGCGTATCCTCCGGACGAAACGCGCCGCGCTGGAACAGCAGGCGGATCACGGGTTCGGCCAACACCGTCAGCCCAACGGCTGCGGGAATGTTGATGATCAAAATGAGACGCATGCCCTGCCGGTACGCCGAGGTGAGATTCTGCCAGTCGCCCTGCGCCGCGTACCGCGAGATCAGCGGAAACACGACGGTCGACACCGCCACCGCGAAGACTCCGATGGGCAACTCCATCAGGCGCGTGGCAAGGTTCAGCACGGCCGCCGCCTGATCGTTCACGGACAATCCCATGAGCCGCGACACCGACATGTTGATCAAATACACGGCCGAGCCAAACACGGTCGGTCCCATCAGTCTCATGATCGCCCTGATCTGCGGACTCAAACGCAGGTCGAAGGCCGGGCGCCATCCTTCGCGCATGAGCACCCAGGCCGGTACCGCCATTTGCAGAAAGCCGCCCACCAGCACGCCGGAGCAAAGCCAGCGCATCCGGGCATCGTCGCCGTCCGCCCATCCGAGGTATGCCGCCCCTCCGAGCATCGAGATCATCGCCACGTTGAGCCAGACGGGCGAAAGGGCCGGCTCGAGGAAGCGATTCAGCGTTTGCAGCGCCGCGCTGAAAACCGCGGCCAGACACACGAAAATCATGTACGGAAACAAGAACGCCGCGAGTTCCGCCCCCGCCAGCCACCGCGCCACGGTCGACGCTTCCGCGCCCCACCCGCGCATCTGCGCCTCAAGAAAATCCGTCCTGCCCAAGACCCACACGGCCACGCCCACGAGCGCGGTGGTGGCCACAAGCAGCCAGCTCGCCACCTGGCTCACGAGCACAAAGGCTCCGGCGCGTTGCCTTTGCGTGAGCTCCTCGTTGAGCGTCGGCACGAAGGCCGCCGTGAGCGCACCCTCGCCCAGCAGGCGCCGAAAGAGGTTGGGCAGCGTGAAAGCCGTCACGAACGCCGATGCCAGCGCGGTCGTGCCAAACACCGCGCTCAGCAACATATCCCGCCCGAGCCCGAGCACGCGCGACACGAGGGTGACGGTCGCGACGACGCTGATGTTCCGAAGGCTCTTGGACACGGCCGTTGTTCTCGCCGTCCGTCCGCCGGCTTACAAGTTAAGTTATTCACCGGGCATGGCATTGACGATGCTTCGGCTCGTCCGCACCGTGACGTCCTCGCCATGTCTCTCGTCCCGAAACTCACCGAAAAACTTCAGCGCCACCCCAAGCGAATCGTTTTTCCCGAAGGTGCCGACCCACGCATCCTTCAGGCCGCCCGCCAGTGGGTGACCCGCCGCATGGGCGTGCCGATTCTGCTCGGCGACCGCGCCGCCATCAAGGCCACCGCCAGCCGGTTGGATCTCAACCTTCAAGGCATGCGGTTGATCGAACCCGATCGGAGCGAGGATCTGGACAACTTTGCCCACCAGTTGGCGGAGCTTCGCCGCGATAAGGGCATGACGCTCGCCGACGCGCGCGACGCGGTGCGTCAAAACAACTATTTCGCCACCATGATGCTGGCCGGCAGCCAGGCCGATGCGATCGTCTCGGGCGCCACCGTCACGGCGTCCAGCGCCCTTCGCCCGCTCTTCCAGATCATTCCGCGGCTCGCGCACGTTCAGACCGCGTCGTCGCTCATGATTCTCGACTTCGACGAGAGCAAGGTCGGCAGCGAGGGATCGCTCTTCCTCGCCGACTGCGGCGTCATTCCAGAACCGACCGCCGAGCAGCTTTCCGACATCGCCGTGTCCACCGCGATGATTGCCCAGCATCTCACCAACGAGATTCCGCGGGTTGCAATGTTGAGCTACGCCACGCGCAGCACCTCAAATCATCCCTCGCTGGTCAAAGTTCGCGCCGCCACCGAGCTTGCCCGCGCCAAGGCCGCCACCGCCGGGCTAGTCATGGAAATCGACGGCGAGATCCAGGTCGACGCCGCCCTCGACACGGTCGCCGCCAGCATGAAGAACGTCACGAGTCCCGTCGGCGGTCACGCCAATGTACTCGTGTTCCCGGACCTCAACTGCGGCAACATTGCCTTCAAGCTCGTGCAGGCCCTCGCCGGCGCGAATGCCTTCGGCCAGATCCTCACCGGACTAAGCCGGCCCGCCGCCGAAATCAGCCGCGGGGCCAGCGCGCACGATGTCTTTGGCGCCGCGGCCGTCGTCGGCTGTCAGGCCATCGACCAGCGCCTATTGTTCGGAACGAGCTAAAGTCCGTAAGCAACGCCCCGTCGTCCCATCCCGCCATGGATTCCCGACCCGTTCCTCCTCCGCACCACGGTACGCGCAATCCGTTCGCCCTGCCCGAGCTCCCGCTGCTGACCGCACCGACCAATACGCAGACCAAGCGTCTTTTCGTCGCGGCCACGCGCATGAACGATGGCAAGACCACGACGTGCCTCGGTCTCTACGCCGCCCTTCAGTCCATTCACCGGCACATCGGCTTCATCAAACCCGTCGGGCAGCGCTTCGTGCAGGTGCAGGGACATCAGGTCGACGAAGATTCGTACCTGCTCGACACGATCTACGACGTGCATGTGCCGATCGAGAGCATGAGTCCCGTCACGGTCGACTCCATGTTCACCCGCCGCTTCCTGAAGACGCCCGGCCCCATGCTCGCGCAACTGGAGGACAAGATCTGCCGCGCCTTTGATCGCGTGTCATGGGAGAAGAACTTCACTCTGATCGAAGGCACGGGCCACGCGGGAGTCGGCTCGGTCTTCGATCTCTCCAACGCCCGCGTCGCCCGGCTGTTGAAGGCCAAGGTCGTCATGGTGTGCCCGGGTGGAATCGGACGTCCCGTCGACGAGATCGCGTTGAACAAGGCGCTCTTCGACCAGGAAGGCGTCGAGGTCATCGGCGCGATCCTCAACAAGGTTGAGCCCGAAAAAATCCCGACGGTCGCCGAGTACGCCGGCCTCGGCCTCGCCCGCCTCGGTGTGCCGCTGCTCGGCGTTCTGCCGGTGCAGAAAATGTTGTCCGCCCCCAACCTTTCCCAAATCGCCTTGGAGATCGACGGTCAGTGGATCAACGCGCGGGAACGCGGACTCAACCAGCGCGTCAACCGCGTCGTCATCGGCGCGATGACCGCGAAGGGCATCATCGATTTTCTCGAACCCGGCACGCTCATCATCACCCCCGGCGACCGCGACGACATCGTGCTCGCGGCGATTTCAAACGCCCGCCAGGCCGGCGAAACCATCGCCGGCCTCGTGCTCACCAACAACCTCAAGCCCCACGGCAAGCTCCGCGACTTTCTTTCCGAGACCCAAATTCCCGTCATCTCCACGGGCGAGGAAAGCTATGCGGTTACGTCGAAGATCCACGGCATGACGGTCAAGACCCAGCCGCAGGACACCGACAAGATCCCCGTGATCAAGCGCCTCATCATGGAGCACGTCGACATGAAGGCCCTGCTCGGCGCGCTCTAGGTCCAATTAATTTCTGTTGTAGCCGCGGGCGCCGACCGCGGTCCGGTGGCGTTGTTGTAGCCGCGGGCGCCGACCGCGGTCCGTTGCCTATTGTTGTCGCCGCGTGCCCCGCCAAAAGCCGGGTAAACCCGCCAGAGACGAGCAAGCCCAACCGCCCCCCCGCATCCCACTCTCCGCGCTCTCCGCGCCCTCCTGTAAAACCTGCTTGGTGGCATCGCTCGATCATCGGATCACAAGCCGTTCTCACAGGAGGTCGCAGAGAGCGCAGAGCTCGAACCCAGCATTCCTGAAACGGAGATCAACCCGCTTGGCTCCGCCGTGCGCAATTGATAGAAGTGGTTCGTAAAATGCCCCAGGCTGCTCCGGCTCGAAACCAAAAAAAAGGGCCGCGAATCATGCCCCAAGCAAGAACGCCTTGATCAACGGCACCACTTCGGCGTTCGCATCCGCGAGCACGTAGTGCCCGGCATCCGCAAGATAGTGAGTCGCCGCCTGCGGCAAACGCCGGCGCCACTCCTCGTAGAAGGAATCGTCGAAGCAAAAATCGCGTCCGCCCCAGACGATCAGAGACGCGCGATCCCGAAACTGCGCCAGCCCGTCCGCCACACCCTGCAAGGTCGTCCACGTCGGATGATCCACGCCCATGGGAATGTCCTTCACGAACGCGTTCACCGCCACGCGGTCCGCCCACGACCCGTACGGAAGCAGGAACGCCCGTTTTTCCTCCGCGCTCAGCGAGCGCCGATGCATCGCCATCCTTATGGCCGGGCCGGCAAATCCGTTGGCACCGCGCACGATTGCCGTGCCGAGGCCGCGGGTCTTGCAGAGCGCGATGCGCGCGGGAATGCGTGACGATGGAAACGCCGCCGTATTCAAAATCGCAAGACGTCCGATCAGTTCCGGCCGGCGCGCCGCCAGCCCGAAGCCGATCGCCCCACCCCAATCGTGCACGACAAGATGCACCCTCGTCAGCCCGAGCTTCACGACCAGCGCCTCAAGGTCGTCGATGCGGCTTTTCAGCGTGTAGGGATAATTCTCGGGCTTCTCGGACAACCCCATGCCGATGTGATCCGGCACAATGCAGCGACGCACCGGCGCGACGGCGGACACAAGCTCCCGGTAATAAAACGACCACGTCGGATTGCCGTGCACCATGACCACCGCTTCGCTGCCCTCTCCTTCGTCGACGTAGCTCATGGCCGCGCCCCGCGGCGTGACGAACGTGCGCGGGGCAAAGGGATAGAGCGGCCGGAGCCAGTCGGGAACGACGGACATGGTCACCACTCCAACGCGAGCATGAGGCAATTGAGCCCGCTGCCGATGCCGAGCAACCCCACCTTGTGTCCGGCCGACACCGCGCCCGCGTCGATGGCCTGCGCGAGCGTGGCCGGCAGCGCAACCGAGCCCGTATTGCCCAGCGTTTCAAACGTCGAGAAATCCTTGGCCAGGTCGAGCCCGAGCGCTTCGTACAACTTTCGCCGATGCGTACTGCCCACCTGGTGGCAGATGAAGCGGTCGATGGACTGCGCGTCCCATCCGGTGTTCGCCGTGAAGGCGCCCCAGGTGTCGCGGGCCAGCGCGAGGCCCGCCGTGAGCAGCGCCTCGCTGTCGGTCTGCATCGCGAGCGCATCCGCCCCGTGCGAATCTCCCTGGCACAAATCGCTGTGCTCCGTCGCCGCCCGCGCAATGCCACCGAGCAGCCGATGCGGCCGCGCTCCCGCCGGAAGCAAATCGCGGTGACAAACCAACGCCGCCACGGCGCCGGAGCCAATGGTGAGGTTTGCGAAATACGGCTTGATCGCGTTGCGATCCAGCGGCTGCGTCAGAAGCGTTCGCAATGTCTGCTCCACCAAGGGACGCCCATTTTCACCTGATGAAATCAAGGCGCAGCGAATCTGTCCCGATTCGATCATCCCCGCCGCCAGCGTCAGCGCGTTCAAGAACCCGAGGCACGCGTTGGAGACATCGAGAATCTGCGCGGTCGGCGGCAGCCCGATCTTGCGGTGGGCAAACGACGCCGTGGCCGGCTCGAGCATGTCGCGGCAGACGGCGCTATGGATGAACAACTCCACCTGTCCGGCCTTTAAACCGGACTTCGCCAGCACCGCGCGCCCGGCCGCCGCGCTTGCGTCCGACGGACGTGTTCCCTCGGGCCAGACGCGCCGTTCGCGAATCCCGGTCATCAACTCAAGCCGCCCGAACGGCAACCGCAGCCGCTCGTACAGCGGCCGCAACCGTTCCTCGATCTCGGTCGTGCTCAGCACCTCGTCAGGCAAAGCGACGGCGAGGGATTCGAGGCAGGTGTTTGAAAACTTCATCAAGAAAACGCCAAACGTCCAAAACCCAAACGCCAAATAAATCCCAAGGCAAAGAAACCCCAACAATCGTGGCCGTTCGTCATTTATTTGGCGTTTGGCTCTTTGGCATTTGTGATTTCCCGAGCCGCGCTGCGCGGCTCGGGTCTCATTGCCAGCCGGACAATGTCCTTGTCGTAGAAATTGCTGCCGAGCCCGGCGTCGACGATCAACGTGGTGCCGTTGAGGCCACTGCTGCGTTCGCTGAGGAGAAACAGGGCGGTGTCGGCGATCTCCTGCGTCGACAGATTGCGGCGCCGGAAGGTGAGCTTCTCCGTGAAAAGGTAGCTCTCGAGGTAACCGGGAATGCCGGCGGAGGCACTCGTCTTGAGCGGTCCGGCTCCGACCACATTGAAGCGCACCTCACTGTCCCCACTGAACGATTTCGCGAGGAACCGCGCGGACGATTCGAGCGCGGCTTTGATCGGTCCCATATAGCCGTAGTTGTCGGGCGTGACGGTGAGCGACGAGATGCCGATCGTCACCACCGAGGCAGTACGGGCGAGATGCGGTTTGAACGCCCGCGCCACCTCGACCAGCGAAAACGCGGAGATCGCCGTGGCCTGCAGGAAGTCCTTTCGCTTGGTCTCGTGGAACGGCTTGAAACCTTCCGCGTAGTTCGCAAACGCGATCGAGTGCACGAGCCCGTGCAGCGGTGCGTGTCCCGCGGCGGCGACCTCCGCGGCCAGCCGCTCGACCGCGCCTTCCTCCTCGACGTCGCACACGAACACCGGCTTTCCCGCGAGTTGCGTCTCGAGCGACTTGCGGCGCGCCTCGGAGCGCACGCTGTAGATCACCTTTGCGCCCTGCTCCTCGAGCGACTTCGCGACGAACCACGCAACGCTCTTTCGGTTGGCCACCCCGAGAACGAGGAAGGACTTGCCGGTCAGTTGAAGAAAGTCAGGCACAGGAGGAAGATTGGCCATCACGCGGTCGGGCTGCCTTCCGGGGTCTTCCACGCCACGGAAAAATCCAGACTGAGCACACGCGTGCCATCCGCCTTCTTGACCGCTCCGCTCATCATCGTGAAGCCGGCCATCGCGTCCTTTTTCTTCACATCGATCAGGATCTCGTCGCCGGGATAGACGGGATTGCGGAACCGCACGTCGGAAATCTTGGCGAGCAACGGCACGCCTTGACCGGGTTTCGCCCCCGCCGCTCGCGCCTGACGCGCGAGGAACAAGGCTCCCGCCTGAAATACGGCCTCGCACAACAGAACGCCGGGCGTGATGGGCGCACCGGGATAATGCCCTTTGTAGAAATCTTCGTCGGACCGCCAGACCCGCCGCGCTTGCAAGCCGTCTGCGCTTTCGGCGACAATGGCGTCGACAAACAGAAACGGAGGTCGGTGGGGAATGAGATCGGTGACGGCGTCTGACATGGAATCGAAACGAGAAGCCAGCCCCTGCGCCCGTGCAAGGTTGGAAATGGATTGGCCCGCGCGGATGGAACGCTACGTTGAATGGCATCCGTACGGTCGTTCCCCAGCCGCGACCACCCGTCCACCCCGATCCGATCATCTGCCCATGAAATCCACCTTGATTCTATTTTGCAGCCTGCTGGCCCTGATCCCTCTCCGCGCCGCCACCACCGGCACCACCGTGGCCTTTGTCGACGTCACGGTCCTGCCCATGGATTCCGAGCGAACGCTGTCCAACCAGACCGTGCTCGTCCGGGGCGATCGCATCATCCACGTCGGTCCGGCGACCGGCGCCTCGATCCCGTCCGACGCGGTGCGCATCGACGGCCGGGGAAAGTTCCTGCTGCCCGGCTTGGGCGAAATGCACGGACACAACCCGCCGCCCGGTTCGTCCGCGCAGTACATCGCCGACACCTACTTTCTCTTTCTCGCCAACGGCGTGACCACGGTGCGCAGCATGCTCGGCTGGCCCGGGCAACTCGAGTTGCGCGATCAGGTGAAAACCGGCGAATTGCTTGGCCCCAACCTCTACCTCGCCGGACCCAGCTTCAGCGGTCAGAGCACGCCCACCCCCTCCGCCGCCGAGCAGCGCGTGCGCGAACAAAAGGCCGAAGGCTGGGACTTGTTGAAAGTCCACCCGGGCGTGCGTCGCGAGAGCTACGATGCCATGGTCGCCACGGCGCGCGAAGTCGGCATCGCGTATGCAGGCCACATCCCGTCAGACGTCGGCATCCTGCACGCGATCGCCAAGGGTCAGGAAACGGTCGACCACCTGGATGGCTACATCGAACACCTGCAAGGCGACCGCGGCCCGCTCGATCCCGGAGCCCTCACGGAGGCCGTGCGGCTCACGCGTGAAGCGAAGATCGCCGTCGTCCCGACGATGGTGCTCTGGGAAACGATCATCGGCTCCGGAGACCAGGCGGGCATGCACGCGTTCCCCGAGCTGAAGTACATGCCGAAGGAGGAGATCGAACGCTGGAAGAGCACTTACGAACGCCGGATCACGGCGCCGAATTTCGACGCGGCACGCGCCCAGCGTATCGCCGCCAACCGCAAGGTGCTTCTCCGCGCCCTCAACGAAGGCGGTGTTACCATCCTTTTCGGCACGGATGCGCCGCAACAGTTCAGCGTGCCCGGCTTCTCGATCCACCGCGAAATCTCGGCGATGTCTGAGAGCGGAATGACGCCGTATCAGATTCTGCACAGCGCCACCAAGGCCGTCGGCGACTACCTGGGCACGAAGGACACCTTTGGCACGGTGACGACCGGTTCTCGCGCCGACCTGATGCTCGTCGATGCGAATCCGCTCGCCGATCTTGGAGCACTTTCACGTCGCAGCGGCGTCATGATCCGCGGCCGCTGGCTGCCCGAGGCGGAAATCCAGCGCGGCCTCGCCGAGATCGCCGCCCGCAACGCGGCGAACTGACGGTTATTACAGGAGCAGCTCTCCGCGAGCCAAGCCGTCCGCTGGCATTATTGTAGCCGCGGGCGCCGACCGCGGTCCGTTGGCTGCTGTAGCCGCGGGCGCCGACCGCGGTCCGTTGGCTGTTGTAGCCGCAGGCGCCGACCGCAGTCCGTGCGCAGTTGTAGCCGCGGGCGCCGACCGCGGTCCGTGGGCAGTTGTAGCTGCGGGCGCTGACCGCGGTCCGTTGCCTGCTGTAGCGGTCCGTGAGCTTCCGTTGTAACCGCAAGCAAGCCCGCCAAAAGCTGAGGCGGACAAACCCGACCGCGGCTTGCTTGTTGCCTTGCTGCGGTGATTCCCCACACGCGCCAGGCCGCTCCTACCGGATCCGCGCGGCGAATTCGGCCATTTCGCGGTCAAGCTGCCGCCCTGGCTCGACGGCGAGGACGGCTCGCGCGCGCTCCATCGCCCTTCGCGCCTCGCCGGTCTCACCGCGCGCCATGAGGTGTTTCACGAAGGGCGCCACGACCCGGTCAAAATACTCCATGCCCGCGCCTCGGCCGTACTGATCGAGATTGAGGTTGTACACGCGCACCTGCTCCGACAACGGCGCCGACTTCACCGCCCGCTCCAGCGCCTCCGCCGCCTGCGCGACCGTCAAATCGCTGCGCGAACTTTCGTACTTTCGTGCGAGCATGCGCTCCTCCTGCTCCGCCGCGCTGATCGCTCCCCGTTCGCGCAGCGCCCCGGCGACGCGCTTCAAAAAGCTGACGTTGAGATCTGGATACCGCTGAAACGCCAGCGCGGCCTCGCGCAACACTCCTTCCCGCGCGCGCGGTTCGTCCCCTTCCCGGGCATGGATCGCCAGCAACAGTTCCCACGCCGCGAGATGCCGACGCTCGATGTTCACCGCCTTGCGCGCCGCCGCCTTGGCTTCGTCCAGCCGGCCCAGCAGCAAATACTCCTCCGCCATCCAGCGATGTTGCCGCGACTGGCGATAGGTGGGCAAACGGCGAAACCCCTCGGCCAGAAACGAAATCTCGTGGTCGCTGATGTTGGCCCAGGTCTGCGGATCGAACGCATATCCGGACACATACCGTTGCTCCGCATGCCGCCCGGCATCCATTTCCCAGCGCTCACCGGCCCCGAGGTATCCGAACCAGGCATGGCGTCCGTCCATCCCCGCCCCGCGAAAGATCAGCGTCGGCACACCTCGCGCCTTGCCGGCCTGGGTGGCGAAGTAGGCCTGATCCACACAGATCCCTCCTTCGGCGTAAATCGCGGGCAGCGTGTACGCCCGGCCCGGCCACGACGTGAGATTCGCATCGACGCGGTCCTGACGGTACCGCACCGCGTCGTAGGTGGCGCCAAACTGCTCCAAGGGAAACTTCACCGATTGCCGCGCCCACACGAGTTCGGGCAGCGGTGCGGGTGAATCGACGAGGAACTTGAGTTCGCCCACCGAAAGTCGGTGAAGGCGATGCGGCATCTCGCCGCGTTCGTCTCCTTGCGACCAATACGCAAACGCCGTTTCCGCCGGCAGCAGCGTACGCGCCAACACATGGGGACCGACTTGGGCGTGCGGCCAGTGGGGCGGAGGAGGCACATCGTGAACCAAGGCCAGCGCCAGCGCCAGCGACGCATAACGCTCAAACCGCCGCGGGTCGGCGCGATGAAGGCGGTCGAGCAGCTTCAACGCGGCCGGAAGATAATCCACCGGCGCGAGCGTCTCGAAAAACATTCTCGAGAAATCACGATGCGCGAACAACCAGGCGCCCAATTGCGGATTGATCAACGCGCTGAGCGGCGCATCGGGCGGAGTGTAGCGCTCTTCCATGTTCGGATGACCCACCCGCGCCGCATTGACGGCGTCGATCCAACGCGAGACGAACGAACGTTGATTCTCTCCCAGCAGCCGGGCCCAGCGGGACACCAGCAGCCAGGCCTCCGCCGAGTCCATGCGATTCGCCGCGTAGGCATCCAGCGCCGCCGTGCGCGCCCCGGCCTCCACCACACCCCAGCCCGCCCCTGTCACGACCTCCGAAATCTCGCCGAGGCGTGCAGCCGTGGGCGGCGCCAGGGCTTCCTCCAAGGGAATGCTCCATTCCGCCGCACGCGCGGCCAGCATCCCGGCGATAAAAATAAACCAGCCCCGAAGCACCATGGTGCAAGCCAACGCAAACCGGGCGCGATGGCAACGCTGCGGGCCACGCCGCGGCACTTTCACGAAGCTGTGACTTCGCCGGGGCCGCAACGGTGCGCGCTCTTGTTGCGGGCTTGCGCTGCCGATGCCGGTCGCAACCCTGCTTTTAAGTCCGATGCCATCGCACCGCCTCTCCACCGAACGCGACCTCGCCCACTGGCTGCGGCTGCGCGCCGGAAGTTGCACGATCACGGTGCCGCCGCGCCCGGGGCCACCACCCGGCAGATTTACTTCGGCAGTCACCATGGCCTGGGCACTTTGTACTGGGAGAACGCGAAGGGCCTCGAACGTCTCGCCGCCTTTTACGCCGCCCGAAGCGACGGCGAGGCACGCGCGGCGGCGCAGGCTGCCGGACTCACCCACATCCTTTTTCTGTCGTGGGACGCCTTTGAGATTCCGCTGATCAAACTCCTCCGTAACGACACGGATCAAAAGCCACGTCGCCTCGACGACATTGCCGTAGTCGAACACCAACGGAGTCGGCCAAAGACTGAAGCCGAGGTAGCGGATCACGGCCTCGAACTGCGTCAGCCAAAAACCAAGCCACGAGACGCCGAGGTCGAAGCCCATGGTGTCGCCCCGATTCCCTCCGGCGCCCAACACCAGCCAAAGCAACGGCACCCACGAGAGCGCCAAAGGCGTAGAGCGACGCAAGAAACCAAAGCCCCATCAACGACTCCGCGCGCTGCACGACATAGGTGACCGACTCGGTCTGCAAGGGATGCAGCGCCCAGATCAAGGCGATCACCAACGCAAGAACGTCCGCCTTGTCGCCGAAACGGACTTTCCAGCCGGGAAGCGCCAGCGTGCACCGGACCAGTCCGTAGAGGGCCAAGGCCGCCAGCAGGTGAATCGTTAGGTTGAGAACGTGATAGCTCCAGACGTCCAGGCCGCTGATGGCGTAGTTGATCGCCAACGACAGATTGAGCCGCGGTCGCCCGCTGACGGTCAGGCCCCAGCCGGCCGGCGGCGCGAGCGCGTCCCCCGGCGGCCACAGGTGTCGGATCGTCGGGTTATCCACGATCGACGCAACGTCATCGAAGACAAACGGCACCGAGAACGAGTTGGCGTAGGCCGCCGCGATCGCACCGATGATGATGAGCGGCGCCCACGGTCGCAAGGGGTGGCGTGCTCTGCGCACCATCGGACGGCCAGGATCGTTCGATTGCTCAGGGGCCACGGCCAGGGCTGCGTTGGAGTTGGAGGGCGTTCGCGAGGTTCTCCTGCACGAGCTGGTCGGAGGGATTTTGCCGCAGCACCTCGCGTCGCTACGCGCGTTAACAGCGCGGGTGCCCCAAGGGCTTCAGTAGTTATTATTCCACTACACCGCTTCGAACAGTGGGATCCGCTTCATGCCCGGCACGGTCACGAGACCCTTGTTCGTAATACGAACTTCCGGAATCACCGATAGCGGAATCAGGTTAAACCCCATGTACGGGAGCGTGCAGCCCGCCTCCACCCAGGCTCGTTTGAGGGCGGTCGTCTCCTTCGCCACCGTGCGCGCGCGCAGATCGGAGAGCAGTCCCGCGACGGGAAGCGCGACCTTGGCGCGGACCTTGCCGTCGCGCACGACGCACACGCCCCCCCGCATCGCCTTGATCGTCGCAAGGGCGAGCCTCAAGTCCGCCTCATTGGTCCCCGCGAGGATGATGTTGTGGGCGTCATGTCCGACCGAACTTCCCACCGCCCCGTGTCGCAGCCCAAAGTCCTTGAGCAGGCCATGGGCCACCGCGCCCGACTTCCCGTGGCGCTCCACGATGGTCACGAAACAAAGCCCGTGCGCCTCCAGCAGTTCCGGCCACGCCTGTCCCGGTTGGGGATTCAGGGCGACCCGGTCGTGAAACAGGATGATGCCGGGAAGGGCGGTGCGGATGACATTCGCTGTGACCGGGCCATCCGGGAGCGCCGGAGCGAGCGGTTTTTCGCGCCCGAGCCTGATCGTAGTGTAAGCGGTGCGCGGATACTTATACCGACGCTGCAGCGACTTTTCGAGCACGGGCGTGATGCGGCGGTTCTTGACCACCAGCTCCCCGCCGTACCACGTGCATTGCGGCTCGAGGTCGTCGTTGAGCAGCACCAGGTCGGCGCGTCGTCCGGGCGCGATTCCACCGATTTCGCCATCGAGGTGGTAGCGCGTTGCGGGATGCAGCGATCCCAAGCTCCACGCCGTGACCCGTGGAAGACCGGCCACCACGGCCTGGCGCGCCACCCAGTCGAGACCGAAAAGGAAGAGGTCGTCCGCATCGCGGTCGTCCGTGCAGACGCACACCCGTTTCGGATTCGCCCCGAGTTCCGTGACGGCCTTGATGGCCTGCGGCAAGGAATGCCATGGCGTCGTCGGCGGACCGCCGCGCAAAAAGATCCACATGCCGTTTTCGAGAAAGTCCCCTGCGATTTCGCGGTCGATCGACTCGTGCGTGTCGGTGATGCCGCTCGCCGCTCCCGCCGCCACGAACTCCCGGCCATAAATGTGCCCGCAAACCGGCCGCCCGCGTTGCAGAGCCGCGGCGAGGATCGCGTGGCTGCGGGGATCGCCCATTGCGACCTGCACGAAATCCATTTTCTCGCCCAAGGCCACCGCCTCCGGCCAGCGATCGAAGAGCCGGCCGATTTTCTTCGCCGTCAGATCGCCCCCTGCCGTCTCGAATTCGGATGTCGTGGCCGGAACGGTGCTGGGCACGGTCAGGTAGATCGAGAGCGGCGCCTGCCGCGCGTCCTCCAGCATCCATTCGATGCCCGCCGCATCGCACACGTTGCCGATCTCATGACTGTCGCAGAACACGGTCGTCGTGCCGTTGAGCAACGCGCCCTCCGCGTAGGCACAGGCGGTCATCATCGAACTCTCGATGTGTACGTGCGGGTCGACCAGGCCCGGGGCAATCAACCCGCCTCGAGCGTCAAAGGTCGCCGCTCCGAGGCGCAGCTTTTTTGCCGTGCCAGCGGGTTGCACGACGGCGATGCGCCCGGCCTTGACCCAGACCTCCCGTCCTTCGTGAATCCGTTCGGTGTAAGTGGACAACACCCGAGCGCCGGTGACAACGAGATCGGGCGCCTCGCGCCCCATGGCCACGGCGGCCAGCGTGCGGGTGAGCGTGTGGAGAGGGGCAACGGAGAATCGATTCAGGGCCATGCCCAAACGAAGCAGCCCGGATGCCAACGGGCCAGCCCGGATGCATCGCGTTCAGGCTTCCCGTTCGTCGCTGGACTTACCCGTCAAGTCAATCGATCAGGCCCCGAGCATGCCAAGGGGCTCAGTGACCTGCGTGCTCCTGTTCCGCACACTCCTCGCGGGCCGTGAGGAATTTCAAAAGGAGGTGGAAAGGTCCGTTCCTTGATTCTACTCGCTACCCACCACCCGCTACTTTGGTGGGGGCACCGCCGCGCTCTGAAACATGTCTTGGCAGATTTGGGGGTGCACTATCCAGCTTCCCACCCTGCCCACGGCGCCAGCGCGAAACCAAGCCCTCGCGCGGGGCAAACACCCAGACAAGTCCGAACAACGTGGAGCCCGCGACCACCATCGCCGCGGCAATCGAACACTCCAGCCAGACACCGAGACTCACGCCGAGAAACGAGCTCACGGCCGCGTGTGCCACGCTGAGCAGATGGATGACCCAAAGCCTCGTGCTGAGGAACCCGGCCGTGGCCCCGGGCAGGATGAGCATGGCAACGACGAGGATTGCCCCCACCGACTCAAACGCGCTCACCACCACGAGTGACAACACCGCCATCAAGCCGTGGTGCATCCACGCCGCATTGATGCCGAGCGATCTCGCCAAACCCGGGTCAAACGCGCTCACCAGCAGTTCCTTGAAAAAGACGCCCAGCAAGACGAGCACGCCCAAAAGCACCGCACCCATGCGCACCACGGGTTCCGGGCCGAGCATCAGGCCGCCCACGCTCACCATGGGTTCGAGCGGCACGAGCACGATCTCGCCGTAGAGCACGCAGTCCGCGTCGAGGTCGATCTGCCCGGTGTACGCGACCGTCAGCACCACGCCGATCGCGAAGAGGGTTGAAAAGGCGATGCCGATCGCCGCGTCCTGCTTCACCCGGCTCTTCTGGTGGATGACGCCGATGATCAGCGTCGTCACAACACTCGCCGCCAACGCACCGGTGAACATCGGCATCGTGCCGCGACTGCCGGTCAGCAAAAAGGCGATCACCAGGCCGGGGAGCACGCTGTGGCTGATCGCATCGCCCATCAACGCGAGCCGGCGCAGCATGAGGTAGTTGCCCACCAGCCCGCAGGCGGCGGTCACCAGAAAGCCCATCAAACCCACCCATCCAAAGAGCGGCAGATTCTCGGTCCATGTGACCACAAACACCTGGTGGGCATCGAACGGCGGAAACAGCGGCTCACTCATCTCGCCTCCCCTTCCCCATCGCCGCGATGAATCTCCCGCGGTCCCGGAATGACCTTACCGTGCGGATCGACCCGCGCGTAGTTCAGCCGGCGCTCCAAGTCCCGCACCACGTTCTCGCCGAGCACGTGCTCGATGCGCTCGGCGTCCTCGTGCACGTGATCCGCCGCGATGTTGGCGGAATTGGTCAGGTAGAGCTCCCACAGACGGTGGTTGCGCACGATCTCGCCCGCGCGGCGGCGTCCCGCCGGGGTAAAATGCAACACCTCGCCATCCCAGGTCGCGAGTCCATGCCTCACCAACTCTTCGCCCTGCCGGCGGGCGTCGACCGGCGTTTCCTTCCGCCGCAGCGCGATCTCGCCGAGCCCCACGCCGTCGCCGTGGGCCCCGCCGGACTCCTGCACATGGAACATCGCCTTCAATGTATTCTCGCGCCGGGTACGCGCGGCGCCCGAGCGCTGACGCCACATCCGGGCCACGACCCCGTGACGCGGCCCGAGCAAAAACGCGCCGGCGAACACGACGCTCGCCGAAAGCACCATCAACGGCCCGGTGGGAAGACCCGGGCGCAGAAATGACAGGAACGCCCCCAGCACGCCCGCGAACACGCCGAAGGCGGCGGCGAGCACCAGTAAACGATGCAGCCGGTCGGTCAGCAGGTAGGCCGCCGCCGCCGGGGTGATCAGCATCGCCGACACCAGCACCACACCCACCGCCTGCAACGCGATGACGATCGACGCCGCCAGCAGCAGCATGAGACCGTGGTGTATCCAGTTTGCTGGCACGCCGCTCGACCGGGCGAAACCCGGGTCAAAACTGGTCACGAGCAGTTCCTTGTAGAAGGCGATGACGAGACCGGTCACCGCCACCGTGACGATCGCCATCAACGTCAGGTCGTCCGGCCCGATCGCCGCCGCCTGGCCGAAGAGAAACTTGTCGAGCCCGCTTTTGTTTCCCGTCGGCAGCCGCTGGATCATGGTCACCAGGCAAATGCCAACCGCGAAGAAGGACGCGAGCACGAGACCAAGGGCCGCGTCTTCCTTGATCCGGGTGGTCCGGGTCAGGGCGCTCACCAACCCCGTGCCCAGCAGCCCCGCAATTGTGGCGCCGACGAAGATCGCCAGCGGATCCTTTGTCATGTTCCAGAGAAAGCCCAGCGCGACCCCCGGCAGCACCGCGTGCGAGAGCGCATCGCCGACCAGCGCCATCCGGCGCACGACCAGAAACCCGCCGAGCAGCCCGCAGCCCAGCCCGAGCAGCACCGAACCGGCAAGCGCATAGCGCACGGACGGATCCTGCAGGCTGAAGAAACGCGCGGCTTGCTGCGTCCAGTCGGCCGCGGCGGCGGTGTTCGCGATGATCGCGAACATCGTCGCGTAGATCGTAAATCGTGGATAGTGGATGGGGCCGCTCATGGTATCCTACTCTTTCCCGCAAAATTTTCCCGCCGGCGTGTTCATGCTTCCCAGCATTGCCCCGATGTGCTGCCACGCGTCGTCGCACCGTCGATGCGCCGCGGCCAGGCGGAAGAGAATAGAAGGTAGAACACCTTCGTAACGGCGGCGCGCCCATGCTTCACCGATCATAGCCGTCACGGCGCGCGACGAACGTCGGATCTGATCCACCAGCGAATACCGCTCCTCGGCCGGAAACCTCACCGTGATCTTAAAAACCCGCCGAGCCTCACTCCGGGCACGCTGGTAGGTTTTGAGCTCTCTGAATGACATGATCTTTGCCATGAATTTTTTCCGGTTCTATCCTCCATCCTCTACCCGCTACTCGCGCCTATCCTCCCCCGCCCCGAGCGCCTGCGCCACTTCCGAAAGAATCGTCAGCCGCCCCCCGTAGGTCTTCTGCAGCAACTCCGCGGTGTACACGTCCTTGGTCGGCCCAAACGCCACCACGTGCATGTTCAAGAGAAGCAGCATGTCGAAATACTGTCGCGCGGTCGGCAGGTCGTGGTGCACGACCAGGATCGTCTTCCCGCGGTCGCGCAATTCCCGCAGCACGGTAATGATCGCCGCCTCGGTCGCGGCATCGACCCCGGAGAAGGGTTCGTCCATGAAATAAAGGTCGGCCTCCTGCGCGAGCGCGCGCGCAAGGAAGACCCGTTGTTGCTGCCCGCCGGAGAGATTCGAAATCTGACGATCAGCCATGGGAAGGAGATTCACTTTCTCCAAACAGGCACGCGCCACGTCGCGATCGTCGCGGCCGGGCCGGCGGAGCAGTCCGAGGCGTCCGTAGCGTCCCATGAGCACCACATCCCTGACACTCACCGGAAAATCCCAGTCGACCGATTCCCGCTGCGGCACATAGCCGACGCGCGTGGGCACCTCGCGAAACGGTCGTCCGAAAACCTTCACCCACCCGCTGTGCAAGGGCAGCAGCCCCATGCAGGCCTTGATCAGCGTCGACTTGCCCGCGCCGTTCGGACCGACAATCCCGATCAGCTGGCCTTGCGGGATCGCCAAGTCGATGCCCCACAGCACCGGCTTCTTGTGATAGGCGACGGTCAGGTCGTGGACTTCGAGCGGAGGAGCGCTGCTCATGTGTTATCAATACCGATAAGCCAACCCGGCAAAAAGGGTCAAATCGTCGGCGGCGCGCGTCACCCCCACGTTCGCGCCTACGTCGAGCTGAAGGTTGTCGCCGAGACCGTACGTCGCTCCGGTATTCAACGTGATCCCCGGTTTGCCGTCGCCCACCTCACAGGTGATCTCCGTGAAAACGCCCAACCGTTCACCCAGTGACCGGCTGATCGTGGCAGTGAACAAAGCGAAAGTCAGATAACGGGTGTTGTCCGCGTTACGCGCAACAGCGACGTCCGTCATGGCGCCAAAACCCCACGTTTCCGAAATCTCATAGGCAAAGGGAAGGATGATCCCACCCTCGACCTTGTCGTTGCCCAGATCCCTGGCCGCCGTTGGAAGCTTGAGGTAAGGCATGATACCCACGCCAAGTCGTCCCTCATCGTTGCCTCGAAAATTCGCTTTGAAGCGAAGCGTCAGATCTCCGAGTCCGCGGGTACTCGTCGTCGCGACCGAGGAACGATCCCTGACCTCCTCTCTGACGTAGCCGTCGTGGACGATCTGCAGTTCCGTTCGCGCGGAGAGGCCGAGCCGCACATTGAAGGGTGCCAGGTTCCATGTCTCGGTGCGGGTTCCATCCTGATCCGGGGTGTGCGCATCTCGCGTCCACTGCGCAGCGCTTACTTCGAGCTGAACCCGTTGCGGCTCGACCGTGAACGGGCTCTCGGTCGCATCCGGCCGATCCGTGGTGAGAGGACGAGCGGCCTCGGACACAACGGCGGAAAGAGCAGCGAGCCCCATTGAAACCCACATGCCACAACGTTTCATTTCAGTGCCTCCACGATGGTTGTAAGATTGTGTTTCACCATGCCTTCGTAGGTGCCGAGATCATAACCATTCTCCATCTGGCCGGGGGTGCCCATGGCGTCGGAGAAGAGTTCGCCGCCGACGCGCACGCCGGCGTCCTGCGCGAGACGGTTGATGGTGTCGGGCGCCACGCTGGACTCGACGAAGATCGCCTTCACGCGCCGGGCCCGGATGAAGTCGACGAGGCGCGTCATGTCCGCCAACCCCGCTTCGCTCACGGTCGAGATCCCCTGCAACCCGACCACCTCAAACCCGTAGGCGCGCCCGAAATAGTTGTAAGCATCGTGGCTCGTCACCAGCACACGCCGTTCCGCCGGCAGTTCGCCCGCCTTCGCGAGCGCCCACGCCTGGAGGTCGGCCAGTCTCCCACGCACCGCACGTCCCCGCTGCTCGTAGTGGGTCCGGTGAGTCGGATCCGCCGCCACCAGACCCTCCACAATCGTTTCCACACACCGCGACCATAACGCGACATCGAACCACACGTGCGGATCGTAGTGGCCTTCGTAGCCTTCGGGTTCGAGCAGCACCTCCGGCGGAATGGACTCCGCCAGCGCGTAAACATGACGTTTCGTCCGGGCCATCTTGGTGAAGAGGTCGGCGAGACGCCCTTCCAGCATGAGCCCGTTGTAGAAGATGACGTCGGCGCGCTGCAGTTTGATCACGTCGGACGCCGTCGCCTTGTAGAGATGCGGATCGACGCCCGGCCCCATCAGGCCCTCGACCTGCGCCTGCTCCCCCGCCACCTGGCGCACCAGATCGGCCACCATCGAGGTCGTCGCCACCACCCGCAAGGGCGCCGCTCCGGCCCCGGACGCCACCGCCAGCGTGATTCCCCACCCCGCCAACCCCATGAGAAGAAAGCCTCTTCGTTTCATATTCCTCGAACAAAGGCGGGGAGACATTAATGTCAAAGAATAAAATTAGGTATGGCTAATTAAATAACCCAACTAGCTTATTTATTGTGTCTTAACGGCCTCGAATTACACGGCATTGCGAACGCCGGTGGCGGAATTCGCTCAGCGTCGCTCTCACCGCTGCGAGGCAACAGACCACCAGGATTGATCTCTGCGATCTCTGCGACCTCTTAACAAACAGCCACTGTTTCTTCTGGTCGGAGCCAAAACTTGTTTTGGGTTGGGCTCCTGTGAAAACGGATTGGGTCCGATGATCGAGACAGGCGTTCCAGCAGGTTTACAGGAGGACGCAGAGAGTGGCATGCAGGGCTGACCACCCGGTCAGGTTTACCCGCCTCTGGCGGCGCCCGCGGCTACAGCTTACGGCGGCAACTGACCGCGGCCGCAACGTCCGGGAGCGGGCCGTCGTGCCGGTAAGAATGTCGGCGGGTCCCCGCGAAGCTCGTCGCCACCCTGGTCGGCAAACCCTTTACCGTCACCGGCTACGCTCTCGTGGTCACGAGGTCGCGGATCGAGCAGATGGCGGCACCAACGGCGCCCCTCTCGCCCGTATCGTCCTCGAGGACTACACCTTCACCCTCATTAACAACGTGCCCGGCATCCCCCAAGTGCAGCTTACGGATCGCCTCAATGCCACTGCTAAAGCCCTCGCCCTCCTCACCCCCGACGCCGCCCACTTCTCCGGCAACCTTGCCGACCGCCTCGTCATCGTCTCCGACGGCATGCTGAGTTTCTTCGCCCGCACCGCCTGCGAGATCGCCCAGCACGTCCGCATCAACGACGCCACTGGCACCGCCTCCGAAGGCGGTCTCTTCAACCAAGAAAACGTCCCCGCCGACACCCTCTTCTACGCCGTCCTGCACGCCACCCCGGCCCGCTCCGACCACCATCGCGACAAGACTCGCGCCGCTCAACACACACCCGAAGCCGCCTTCACCGCCCTCACCACCGTCGTCCACACCATCCAAATCGGCGGCGACGCCACCACCGGTTTGCGGCTACTGCACCGCCCACCTCTCGCCTGCCTAAACCTTGACTGCCCACAATATCTAGCTAACGTAGCTAACTATGATCACCGTCAACATGCACGAGGCCAAAACCCGCCTCTCCGCCTTGGTCGAAGCTGCCGAACAAGGTGAAATCGTCATCCTCTGCCGCCACGGCCAACCCGTCGTGCGCCTCACCCCCGAACGCGCCTCCGCACCGCTCGACCGCACCTCTCTCCCGCCCAACCCGAAACTGCAAGGCACCCACGCCCCCGGCTTCGATCCCGCCGAGCCCCTCAGCGAAGACGAATGGCCCGCCGAGCTCCAATGAACCCCCTTCTCGATACCTGCGCCCTGCTTGGCCTCGCCCGCCTCGGCAGCCCCCTCCCCCGGCCTGCCGCCCGCGCCATTAAAACCGCATCCGAGCTCTACGTTTCTCCCATCTCCGCCTGGGAAATCGCGATCAAGCAAGCCGCTGGCAAACTCCACCTGCCCGGCCCCGCTCACGCCTGGTTCACCGAAGCCTGCCGCTACTACCACCTCACCGTCATTCCCCTCGACGCCGCCGTCCTCTGCGCCGGTGCCGCCCTCCCGCTCCTCCACCGCGACCCCTTCGACCGCGTGCTCATTGCCCTCGCCCACACCCACCACCTTCCGCTGGTCACCTCCGATAAAATCATCCCCACCTATCCGGGCCTCACCGTGCTTTGGTAACCCGCCCCACCCGCCACCATGCAAAACCTCGACCAGCGCAGTACGACGAATGGATCAGCTCGCGCGACGAGCCCGCCCCACCCGCCACCATGCAAAACCTCGACCAGCTCCGCGCCGCCCACGCCGTATCCACCGCCGAGCTTCCCGGCCGCGATCAAGGCCCCAAAGCGCGGGCTTCAAAATTGAGCGACGCACGGAGACCAAGGGCGACTTTGCCCAACTCGCGAAGGACATCGGCAACCTTGTAAAAGGCACACGCAAAAAAGAGGGATTTCTCATCATCCAGAAAAAGGGAATCTCCACTCCATCTCCCTTTGGTGCATCCGAATCCCGCCAGACCAGCGCCGTCTATCTTCGACCTATTCGATCCGCGCCCAACCAGCTCGGGCTTATTGTTTTCGAAGTCCCTCAATCGAGGGTATTGGGTATGGAATCGCGAACCCACAAACCAATCGTCGACCAGTCTCCATCACGCCTCATTCTACCCGAACGCCATCGTTATCCCCGCTCAGCCTCGCACCACCCTTGACCCACTCCACAACCTAGCCAACATAGCCACATGCTTACAGCCAACATAGCCACGGCTAGAAACGAACTCTCCCGTCTGCTCCGGCATGTCAAGCGCGGCGAGACCGTGCTCATCACCGAGCGCAACCACCCCGTCGCCCGCCTCGAACCCATTCCCGCCTCTACCTCCGATACCCCTGCCGCCCTCGCTCCGCTCTACGAAGCCGGCCTGCTCACCCCACCGCAAAAATCTTCTTGGGACGCGCAAGCGTTCCTCTCCTCTCTTCCTGCCACCGCCCCCCTCGCGCCCGGACGCGACCTCGCCTCGGCGGTCGTCGCCGACCGGGAGGAGTCCGCATGAGATTTTGGGACAGCTCCGCTGTCGTCACCCTGCTTCTCGCCGAGGCCGATACCGAGCTGCGCCGGCGCCAACTCGCCGAAGACCCCTCCCTCGCCGTCTGGTGGGGCACCCTCCCCGAGTGCGAATCCGCTCTCGAACGCCGCCGCCGCGACCAATCCCTAACCGCCGATCAAGTCCGACTTGCCCGCACCCGCCTCGCCGAACTCTCCGCCCACTGGCACGAAGTCGCGCCCTCCGTACCGCTTCGCACCCTCGCCGTCCGCCTGCTTCGCACCCACCCTTTGCGCGCCGCTGATTCCCTGCAACTCGCCGCCGCCCTCACTCTCGCCCAAGCCGGACTCCCTGGTCTCCCCTTCCTCACCGCCGACACTCGCCTCGCCAACGCCGCCGAGATTGAAGGCCTGCCCGGCGGACGATAACCGACGCCGAACTCAAGGCGGCTACACAGGACGACCAGACACGCCCTTAACCCTAAACCGTGGCTCGATGCCTTCCCTCCTCGTCTCCCTCGGCACTTCCCCGGCCATCGTGCCCGAGGCCTTTCTTCTGCCCGATGTGACGTTTGAGGCCGTTCATGTAATCACGACGGAGCGGCCCGACATCGCTCCAATCCATGATTTCTTCGCCGGCAGGTTTCCGAAGGTGGCCTGACTCGTCTCGACCTTCTTCGCCTCCAGCGCAACGCCCTCGATGCCGCCTTTGTGAGTCCTCGCCTCAGGCGATTCTTGGGCAATCAACTTTCCGGCCGGCTGGTCCCTTCAGCGACTCGAATCGCGAATTAGTCTTCAGCCCGCCCCGCTCCCCGCATCTTGACACCTGTGCACCACTGCACCATGGTGCTCTTACACCACTACATCATCATGCGCCTCTCCATCACTCTCGACGACGATCTCCACCGCATCGCCTCGACCCGTGCCCGCGCCCGGCGCACGTCCATCTCCAAGGAAATCAACGCCCTTCTCCGCCAGGCCACGATGCCTTCCCCGCCCCAGTTCGTCGTTCCTGTCCACGCCTCCGTCGATCCCGCCAAACACACACCAGACTCAGCCACCGGCCTGCTCATCAGCCACGGACGTCTCCGATTTCCAGTCAGCCCGGGTCGTCCCGGCCTCACCCTCGCAATGCTTCAACAGGCTGAGAACGACGAAGACTTCCGTCACATGGCCCCGGGCCTTCCACCCGGCGGGCAAACCCCATGAGCTCAAGCCCCGTCTGGCTCGCCGATGGCAACGTGCTCATCGCCGTCGCTCTCGCCACTCACCCCCACCACCCGCGTGCAATCCGCTGGTTCGATGCCCTCACAACCCCCTTCGCCACCTGCGCCATCACTGAAGGCACTCTCTTGCGACTGCACATGCAGTTTGCCGCCGACGCTTCCCCAGCCGCCGCGTGGGCCGCGCTTCAGCGCCTCTGCGCCTTGCCTCACCACGTTTTCTGGGACGAAGCATTCTCCTATCTCGAAATCGATCCCACCGGTCTGTCCGGCCATCGCCAGGTCACCGACGCCTGGCTGGCCCACCTCGCCCGCCGCCGTGGAGGCCGGGTAGCCACCTTCGACACCAGCTTTGCCCATAACCACCCCGACGTCGCCACACTGCTCCCCTGACCCCATCGCAACCCTGCCGCCCTTTCTTGCCGCCCTACCCTCGAACAATGGCATGCGGAACGCCTCGCCCTGCACAGTAACCTCCAGAATCTGGAAAACCGCTTTCGCGACATGCGTCCCGGTTCCCCGGGCGACCCACCGCCGCCTCCCTCTTCACCGACGCCCGAGCCCACCTTCGATGACTCGCGCCGCGAATTCGCCGATCCCGCTGTCGACCCGGTTCGCGAATGCACCGAGATCGTCGGCAACAGGGCTGAGGAAAAAGCGGTCGAGCCGTTACACGTTACATTCTCTGGCAAAGCGGTGAATTGCCACGCGCCCTGCCGCCTGGCTTCCCATGGCGAGGTGATCCGTGTACAACCCTTACAAACCGCCCATGTCGGCGAATTGTTCGCTCTGGGCGCGCTCGCTGCCGTCCGGCCAGAGGATCATGCCGGCGCCGACGGTCGCGTTGGTAAACTCGTCGACCAGGATGAAGCTGCCCGTGGTGCGATTGCGTTTATACGGATCGATCATGAGCGGCACGGCGGTCCGCACATGGATGCGGCCAATGTCGTTCATGCCGATCGTCAGGTCGTCCTCCTTCTTGTGCAGGGTGTTGATGTCGACCTTGTACCGGACCGACTTCACCATCGCCTTCGTTTCGCGCGTGGCGTGCCGGAGGATGTATTTGCCACCTGGATTCAACGGCTTCGCGTTGAACCAGCAGACCATCGCCTCGACGTCCTGGGTGACGACAGGCTGGTTGTGCAGCTTGGCGAAAAGGTCTCCGCGCGAGCTGTCGATCTCCCGGTCGAGGGTGATGGCGACGGACATCGGCGCAAACGCCTCCGCGACCTCACCCTGGGGGCCGTGAATCGACTTGATGCGCGCCGGCAGACCGGACGGCAGGCTGACGATCTCGTCACCCGGCTTGAACACCCCTCCGGCCACGCGTCCCGCGAAGCCGCGGAAATCGTGATGCTCGTCGCGGTTGGGCCGGATGACGGTCTGGATGGGAAAGCGCGCGTCGACGTGGTTGAGGTCGGACCCGATGTAGACGGTCTCGAGCGTGTAGAGCAACGAGCCGCCGTGGTACCACGGCATGCGCACGGACTTGTCGACCACGTTGTCGCCGTGCAGCGCCGAGATCGGGATGAATTTCACGTCGGCGATGTTGAGCCGCGAAGCAAACTGCGAGTACTGGTCGACAATCTCGTTGAAACGCGCCTCGGAGAAATCGACGAGGTCCATCTTGTTGACCGCGACGACCACGTGCGGAATCCCGAGCAGGGACGCGATGAACGAGTGACGGCACGTCTGCTCGATCACACCCTTGCGGGCATCGATCAGAATGATGGCGAGGTTGGCCGTGGAGGCGCCCGTCACCATGTTGCGCGTGTACTGGATGTGCCCCGGCGTGTCGGCGATGATGAACTTGCGCCGCGGCGTGGCAAAGTACCGGTAGGCGACGTCGATCGTGATGCCCTGCTCGCGCTCGGCGCGCAGGCCGTCGGTCAACAGGGAAAGGTTGAGCGTTTCCTCGCCGCGCTGCCCGGTGACGCGTTCAAGATTCTCCAGCGTATCCTCGAAGATCGCCTTGGAATCGTACAGCAGACGTCCGATGAGCGTGGATTTGCCGTCGTCGACGGACCCCGCGGTCGTGAACCGCAGCAGATCCATGGATAGGTAATGTTCGTCAGTGTGTGGGGCGGAAGCGGTCATTTTTTGAAAATCGGAAGGGGAGTATTTAACGCAGAGGCGCGAAGGCGCAGAGGAGAAGGCGGGTCAGAGTCGATTCACGATGCGGTGAATGCCGTCCTTCACCAAGCGCTCGCCGAAGTTGATCACAAGGCCGAGTTTGAGGCCTGTCAGGCGCAGGTACCTGAGCATCTGGGCGTCAAAGATTTTATTGTATTCAGTAACGGCCTTGAGATCGACGATCACCAATCCGTTGATGCGCAGGTCGAGTCGAAGGGGGGTCGCGAGCAATTTGCCCTTATAGCGAATGGGAACCTGCTGCTGCCGCTCGACCAAGAGTCCGCGGAGAGTGAGTTCCTCCACCAGCGCTTCTTCATACACGCTTTCCAAGAGCCCAGGGCCGCCCAGTTCGCGATGCACTTCAATGGAGGCGTCCACGATAATTCGGCTAAGGGCGTTTTCGTCCATGGCTGGCTCGTTGCGGCTTCGCGTCTTTGCGTTAAATCCGGTTCAGAAGTACCCGGCCTTCTTGCGGTCCTCCATGGCGGTCTCGGAACGTTTGTCGTCGGCGCGGGTGCCGCGCTCGGTGAGGCGGGCGCTCGCCACTTCCTGGATCACCTCGGCCAGGGTGCTGGCGGGCGACTCGACGGCACCGGTGCACGTGGCATCCCCGACGGTGCGGAAGCGCACCATGCGATCCTCGTAACGCTCGCCGTCGAGAAGAGTGATGAAGGGCGATTCGGCCAGCAGTGTGCCATTGCGATTCACCACGCGGCGGGTGTGGCTGAAATAGATCGCCGGGATGTGCAGATTCTCCCGGGCGATGTACTGCCAGACGTCCATCTCGGTCCAGTTGGAGAGCGGGAAGACGCGGAAGTGCTCGCCGATCGCCTTGCGGCCGTTGAACAGGTTCCACAGCTCGGGGCGCTGGTTCTTCGGATCCCACTGGCCGAACTCATCGCGATGGGAAAAGAAACGCTCCTTGGCGCGGGCCTTTTCCTCGTCGCGGCGGGCACCGCCCAGACAGGCGTCGAATTTGAATTCCTCGATGGTATCGAGCAGCGTGACCGTCTGCAGTCCGTTGCGCGAGGGATTGGGCCCCTTCTCCTCCTGCGCGCGACCGGCCTTGATGGAGTCCTCGACATAGCGAACAATCAGACGCGCGCCGACGTCCGCCGCGAACCAGTCGCGGTACTCGATCGCTTCGGAAAAGTTGTGCCCGGTGTCCACGTGCACGAGCGGAAACGGAATCTTCGCCGGTGCGAACGCCTTTTGGGCGAGGCGGGCCATCACGATGGAATCCTTGCCGCCCGAAAAGAGCAGCGCGGGGCGCTCGAACTGGGCGGCGACTTCGCGCAGGATGAAAATGGCCTCGTGCTCCAGCTGGGCGAGGTGCGTGAGATTATAGGAACTCATTGCGAAAGACGAAGACGCGGGACGACGAAGGCATGCAGGCGATCAAGCGACGCGGCCGGCGTTTCGGCTTCGGTCGCAATCTCCAACGCGGCCTCACCCGCCAGCGGCGCCTCGAACGCCGAATCGCGTCCGGTGAACTGCCCCACTCCGCCCGCCGCCGCCTTCGCGTAGAGGCCTTTGGGATCGCGCTGCGCACACGCCTCGAACGAGGCCGCCACATGGATTTCGAGAAAGTCATCCGCCCCGATGATCTCGCGGGCCAGCTGCCGATGCGCGCGCAGCGGTGTGATGAAGGAGCACACCGTGACCACGCCTGCCTGCACAAACAGCTTCGCCACTTCGGCGACGCGCCGCAGGTTTTCGGAACGATCTGCCTCGCTGAAACCCAGTCCACGATTGAGCCCCGTCCGGACGTTATCGCCGTCAAGCAGATGGGTTGCAAAACCCTCCCCGGCCAGCCGACGCTCCAGCGCCACCGCCAAGGTGCTTTTGCCCGCGCCCGACAACCCATAAAGCCAGATCACCCGCGCCCGTTGCTGCAGCCGCGCCTCCTTTTCGGCCCGCGAAAGGACGCGATCAAAGATCGGGTGGAGGTTGTCAGCGGCGGCCATTATCTTAAGTGAGTTGATGAACTTTTATAAGTAATGACAGACGGGCAAGTCAAATTCCCGCGGACGCCTCTGAATCCACCTATGCCGGCGAAGCCGGAAATCCCAAATCACAAATGCCCAAATCCCAATCAAAAGTACGCCGCAGGCGCTCTCGCTTGTTTGGCGTTTGGACCTTTGGCGTTTGGAATTTCCCGTCCATTATCGTCTCAAACCTGCACGTTCCTCACAGGTGAGGGACTAACTCGCCAGGTTCATTGAGCTTCCAATTCCCGACGCCACGCTTCGATGCGATGTCCGACGGTTGCGACGAGTTCCGGGTCGACGGCTTCCACGCCGGTTTGAACCAGCCACTGGTGATGGTTCTCAAGGACCTGGAGGCCCTCCGAACGGCGTCCCAACCGCCACAGGAGCCCCGCCCGAATTCGCTGGGTGTACAACGGAGCGGCGGGATGCCGCGCCGCGCGACCATAGCACGCCGCCGCCTGCTCCAAATCGTTCCGCCGATGAAGATGAATGTTGCCCATCTCGATCAGCAGGCGCGGATCGTCGGGGTGGTGGTGCAATGCGGCTTCCAGGCGCCCTAGCGCGAGCCGCGCCTGTTCGCGATCGATTTGCCCGCGTAGTGCCTCCGTGGCGACACCACGCTTTGCCGCCTCGCGCAGCCGGACATCGGCAAAATCGTAAGCCAGCATGCGCGCTCCATTGGTCCAATAGGCCACGACCTGCGGGTCCAGCGACGTGGCGAGGGCGCTCCAGCGCATCACCGACGCTTCATCGCCCCGCTCCCACGCCAGCTGCACGCGCAGCCAGACCAGCCCGGCCGCGACGCCGCGGAAGCCGCCCAGCACGAGCGGGAGCGTTCCGCTCGACGCCTCCGCCGGCGCCGTCCACGACGTGGTGGGCAGATCCCGCGACTTGGGATTGCCCAGCCAGACACCGGCCGCTCCGAGAAGCAGAGCACCGGTGCAGACCCACACGGTTGCCATCGCTTCACGGCTCACGATGACGAAACGCAACCGTGGCTACGGCCAACGCGATCAAGGTATGCCCGGCGCCATAAATAAAAAGCCGCCCCACCTGGGCCCACGACAACGGCTCGCCCGCCGCCAGCGCCGCGGTCACGTCAAACGCCTGGAAATTCGGCAGCAACGACACCACCACGGCACCCAGGGCCCGCGGCACCCTGCCCTCCGTCTGCGCGACCAGCTCCGTCAGCACGGGATGCAGCTGACAAATCACCAAGGCGAAAAGCGCGAGTGCACCCGTGAGCAGGGCGGTCCGGCAAATCACTGCCAGCGCGAGGGTGATCGCGGCGAGCAACCACAGTTTAACTCCCTGCAACAGGCCGCCGAGCGCGACGTCGCCAAGACGGAGGTCCGCGTCGCCTCGCGCCGCGAGTAGAGCGACGAGCATCACGGTGATCGCCAGCACATACACCGCAAACAATCCGGCGAGCCCGAGCCATTTTCCCACGAGAAACGTCCCGCGGGCCACCGGCCGCGCGAGCACCGTCAGCACAGTGCGTTGCTCGAATTCGTTAAAAATCAGCAGCGTGGTCACCGTAATCACCAGGCCCGCACCGAAGAGACCGAGCACGCCGAAGCCAAAGTTGAGCACAAACGCGGTTTCGGCCGTTCCGAAGTTGAACTCTCGCAGCCCCTGCACCGCAAAGACGAACGCGCCCGCCACCAGCACGACGCCAAAAAACCACCGCTGACGAATCGCCTCGCGCAGGGTCATGCCGGCGATGAGCCACGCACACATCGCCTGAGACCCGACGAGGTGCGAAACCGGGGTCATGCGAGCGTCTCCTTGCCCTCGGACGCGGGTGTCAGCGCGCGGATCACAACGTCCTCCAGCCCCATTCGCGCGGCCGCGACGTGGTCGAGGCGACTGCCACGTTGCTCCAGCCAGACGCCGAGATCGGCGAGGACCGCGGGTTCCATCGCACGCACGCGCAGCGATTGCATGCCGGCCTCGGGGGACGCGAGCAGATCGGACAAGGCGCCTTCGGTCACCAAGCGCCCGCGGTGGATGATCGCGACGCGATCGCAGAGCGTGTCGATCGAGGACAACTGATGCGTCGTGATGACGATCGCCTTGCCTTCGCGTTTCAGGCGCACGAGCAGGCCCGACAATTCCGCCAACGCCACAGGATCGACGCCGGCCGAGGGTTCGTCGAGGATGACTAATTGCGGGTCGTGCACGAGCGCTTGGGCGAGCCCGATGCGTTGCAACATGCCCTTGGAGTACGTGCCGATGCGTCGGTCCGACGCGCCTTCCAGCCCGACCCATGCGATGACCTCGCGTACGCGCGCCTCCAATCCCCGCCGGGGAAATCCGCTCAGGCGGCCGTGGTACGCCACGAGTTCCGCCCCGGTGACAAAACGGGGAAACTGCGGGGCCTCGGGCAGGTAACCGATCCGGCGCCGCGCCTCCAGCGATCCGGCCGGGGCACCAAAGACCCGCACCGTGCCTGCCGTGGGCGCGATCAGACCGAGAATCAACTTGATCGTCGTGCTCTTGCCCCCGCCGTTGGGGCCGAGCAGGCCGAACACACCCGAGGCCGGCACGGTCAATCGAAGCGCGTCCACGGCGCGCACCCGCACGCCTCGCAGGTTCACCGGGTAGTCCTTGGTAACGTCGATCAGCTCGATGGCCGCATCCATGCGCATGGCCTCACCGAATCGAAAAGCCCTGAAACTGCGGCCCGCGTTTTGCGCTGCGCCGCTCGGTTTTTCGGATATAGCCGTGCAGGCGTTCCTCGACTGCCGCGACAAACGCGGCGACCTCGGCGGGGGAACCCTCCGCCTCCAACTGCACCCGCCCGTCAGGCAGATTTTGCACGCAGCCCGTCACCTCAAACTCCTTCGCGACCTGCAGGGTTTGATAACGGAAGCCGACGCCTTGCACACGACCTGCGAAAAACACCGTCTCGAGATGCACTTCGACCATAGGGGATGACGGACCTTACGTGCGCCTCCGCCCCCGGTTCAATCCGTAAAAAAAACCGGCGCGAATCCGTGCCGGCTTTTTCGTTGCATTTTGGACCTTCCCTCCCAACTTGCTGAAAGGTCCCTGACCTTCTTTTTTAATGAGCAATTTTGATCCCAACGGCCCCTCCGACAACGAGTGGGAAGATCGAGGCGAGTTGGCATGGAACGAGTTCGACTGGGAAAACTACCTGCGCGAACAAGACGAAGTCATCCACCGCTACATCGGTCACTACGAAAAACTGAAGGGGCATTCGGAGCGCATCGACGAGGTGGCGCACCGCATGGGTTGGGATGAAGACAACTGGAGTTCCGACGCCGATTTCGAGTCGGGGTCCACCGAGGTGGTGGACGCACCGACGGACAACGAGGCGCCGTCCGATTTCGATGCCGAACCGTACACCCTGCACAAGAATCCCGTCTTCATCGCGACGAAGGGAATCTACCTGGGTCTGAAACGCGCGTGGGAACGGCTCGCCGGCGATGGTTCGCGCGTGCCGCAGTCGCTCGCCCTCCGTTTCCACGCTTCGTTGTATCGCGGCGAGGAACAGGCGATGCTTGCGATCCAGGCGCTCGACTTTGGCGACTACGCGATGGCGATCAGTCTCTTCAAGCGTTCGCTACGCGAGCTCAACCAATCGCTCGCCCTCATCGCCGCCGAGTCGGCCGACGAAAGCCGCGGTCTCAAGCACTATCGGGAGGACGCCGTGCCGCGTCTGTTCGATTTGCGCGAAGTCTGGCTTCGCGTGATGAACGAGTGCCGCGCCGAGCTCGAACGCCCGGCTGACAGCGACGACGAGAGCTGAGTCGAACGTCCGTCCGCCCATGGGGCGAGACAGGTGCTTCCTGGGCCGCATCGCTTCTGCTGAATCCGCACGGCTAAGCGAAGGCTCACGTTCTTGACCACGAGGACGTTGTGGCCCGTGGGGCAAATGCCATGGGGCCTGCGGGCCTGGACGTAGGGGAATTCCCCATGGCAATTCATCGAACGCCGCCCCATTCCAGAGTCGTTTGGCATTTGGTAAAGTGATGCATGGTCGCTTCAAACGTAAACCAATCCTCCTCCCTCCGCCGCTCCCCCGCCCACCCGGTAAAGCCTGTGGGACCAGCCAAGACCCAGTCCGACGAAGTTTCGGACGCCGTGCTTGTTCAACTGTTCAAAGCGGGCGACGAGTCCGCCTTCCTCGAGATCATGGCGCGCCACCACCGCCGCCTTCACTCGGTTGCCGAGAAAATTCTCAACAACCACGCCGACGCCGAAGAAATCACCCAGGACGTTTTTGTCCGCGCCTATCGGGGTCTGGCCTCGTTTCGCGGCGACTCCTCGCTCGCCACGTGGCTGCACCGCATTACCATGAACCTCGCGCGCAATCGCTACTGGTATTTTTTCCGCCGCCGGCGGCACAACACCGTCTCTCTCGACAGTCCCTGCAGCCCCGACAGCACGGAGACCCGCTTCAACCTGACGGCGAGCGACGCCCTCGATCCTTCCGACGAGACGGCCAACAACGAGTACGATGAATGGGTGAAGATCTGCTTCGTCCAGCTGGAGGAACCTCACCAGGAAATCCTGCGGCTGCGCAACTCGCTCGATCTTTCCTACGACGAGATTGCCCGTCAACTCAGCATCAAGATTGGCACGGTCAAGAGCCGCATCGCCCGCGCCCGCGAAGACCTGAGGGCGTTGCTCTCACAAACCTGCCCCGAGCTGATGCGCAAGTAGGCGGGAAATCCGCGCGCCTCCCGGGACTGGACTGCCCCTCGCTCTCGTGATGTTGGGTTCTAAACCGCCCGATCACAACCGTAGCCGGCCTGCGCAGGCCGGCTCTTCTCTGCCCGAATCCCTACACTGGAGTAGTGGCAGCGTCTGATACCGCCTTCGATCCGCCCGCACTAAACTTTCTCAACATGAGTTTCACATCGGGCAGTACGGAACCGGTCGATCCGCACCACCCTCTTCGGTCGGAGAGTGACGCATACGCGGTGAGGCACGCCGAGACGGCCACCCAACATCGATCCGCGCCTCCCACCGCTCGCCCTATGCGGCGGGTGTTGGTGGCGGATGACGAAACTCACATCCGGGACCTGGCGGAGCTTGTGCTCCGAAACTCGGGGCTGGAGGTCGACTGCGCCCGCGATGGCGAGGCGGCATGGGAGCGTTTGTCCAGCAACCGGTATGACTTGGTGATCACCGATCATGACATGCCCCTGCTCAAGGGATTGGATTTAATCGCGAGGATCAAAAAGGAGTCGATCGCAGTGCCCGTTATTCTCATGTCGGGCACCATTGGCTCTTCGTCCCAGGAGTTGGCGGGAAGAGCAAGGCCCGACGGGTTTCTACCCAAGCCTTTCTCCGTCGCCATGCTCCTTGCCCTCGCCTCCGACTACTTGGAGATGCGCTAGCATCCTGTCGGACTTAGCTTCAACGGCCTCGGTTGACGAGAGATGATGGGGCGTGCGCGGCTGGCCTTGCCGACAGGCTGCTAAACGAAAATGCCCGGGGCATTCTCGATAAAAATCGAGTCGGAGGCCGGGCAGTTATGTTTCATTATCGATGTGGTCGAGTTGCTCGACCTGCGTGCGGTCCAGCTCAACACCCGCGGAACCGGCGGCGCCCAGTATCCGCCGACCATGCTCCTTGGCTTGCTGGTCTACAGCCATGCGACCGGCACCTTCGGTTCCCGTCGGATTCGAGCAGGAGTTGAAGCTGGCCAAGTTCGGCCAGGTGAGCGTGAGCATCGACGGGGCCAAGATCCTGGCCAACAGAAAATCCACCCAGGCGCCGCGCTTCGCGCGGCTGCCCGTTGGCGCAGGCACTCCCTTCGCCGCATCGGAATATTCGAGAGCGCGTGACGCAAAAAAAGACCGCAGGCAAGGCCTGCGGTCTTTCGAGTCTGTGGAAAGCTTCTACAGCTTTGTCCGAGGATGATTAACGAGTGCTCGACACGCTGCCGGCCTGCTTGCCTTCACGCAAAGCCTTCCATTCATCTTCGGTGACGTTAAGGCGGATTTCCTTCTTGTCGGAATCAAAATTGATTTTCGACATCGGAACGCGGATGAGGTCGTTGCCAATACCCATCAGGCCGCCCGTGGACACAATGACGGCAGGTTGTTGCATGCCGTGCATGGAACCCATGGCCGAGCGTCCATCCGCTGCGAGAGAGCCGGAAGAACGGGCACCTGTCGTGCCGGTCTCTGAATAGTTGGAATCCCGGGAGGTGGATGGCGACGTGTTCGAGGTTGAACCGGTTGTTCCCCTGGCGGCGGATGCCGTCGTGTTCGAGGTTGAACCGGTTGAGCCCTTGGCGGCGGATGCCGAGGTGTTGGAGGTTGAGCCCCGGTTGGCGGATGCCGACGTGTTGGAGGTTGAGCCCCCACGCATGTCGGTTTTCCCCATGGACAGCGACGACGAGAGGACCACGTCCACCACCGAGCCGACCTTCTTGCCGTCCGAACCATTAACGTCCATGCCGATCAAGGTCTTGGCCGTCAATTGGTTATCGAGCTGATCGCTGGTGATCCGCTGGAGGTGGCCGCCGCTCGCATCGCTGGCGGAATAGCCGGGCGACGACATCGTGCGGTCATGGGAAGACGGCGTGGATGACGGTTTGGTGGAAGACGAGCCGGCTTGGGCGAACGCGAGGCAAGGCAGCGCAAGCGCAACAGCAGGTGTGAGAATCGAACGAACGAGTGTGTGTTTCATAGGAGTTTTAATGTGCATTTGGTTATTGAGTTCCGTGTGAGTGCATTAGCACTCGGGTAACTCGCTTTGACGCCATGAGATTAAACCAAATCGGGCTGCGTGGACATCAGGGGGAGCGAGGAGAGGGCAATAGAGGAGAACACGCGCGACCCACCCGGGCTTCGCGACGGCCGGGCAACCTGAGGTTGACCCTTTCGCGGAACGCTGGACTTTAAACGAGTGTGCTTCACCTGTCCACCGCCGGAGCGATGGGACAACCTATTTTTACACCCATGACAGCCTTCTCCCCTACGAGTCACGGCGCGTTCGGGAAGGTGTTGCTCCGGCTTGGAAATTCCCCGCAAGGGCAGACTTCCCCTTTATCAGCAAGACGTTCCACTCATCAACCGTTCCTGGCCAGCCACCGACGAACTCCGTGGATGTGACGAAGAATACAGCCCATCGTTGGCCTCCAACACTCCGCTACCTGTGGGCCGTGACAATGGTCGCCGTGACGACCGCATGCGCCTGCCCCGCCCAAAGCCCTCCGACCGAAGGCTCGGCCAAGGCCGTGTTCCTCTTCCATTTGACCCAATTCGTCATTTGGCCGGAAAAGGAGGAGGAGCGCGAGTTTCGCGTGGGCATTCTGGGGCCTGATCCGTTTGGGCCGGCATTGGAAGAAGTGTTCCGAGGCGAGACGGCGGGAGGACGTCCCATCGTGATCCGCCGGGCGAATACGGCCGCCGCCCTTGCAGACTCGGACCTGGTGTACGTGAGTCCGCGGGCGCGCGAGTCGTTGGAGCGGATTCTCCGCGTCTTTCGCGGCAGGGCTGTACTGACCGTGGGCGAAGAGCGTGAGTTTTTGGATACGGGTGGGATCGTCCGTTTCGCGCGCGCCCCGACGGAGAGGATTCGCCTCGAAATCGACCGCAACCATGCGAAGGCCTCCGGTCTGCGCATCAGCGCCCAGTTGCTGCGGGTCGCCGATGTCAGAGGAGAGGTGGATGTACCATGAGCATGCGTGACTGGCCCATGGCCCGGAAATTTTTTGCCAGCACGGTGGCCATCACGCTGACGGCGCTGGCCTTCAGCGCCGCATTCTTGCTGGTGATCGAGAAAAAGAAACAACGAGAGATCATCCTGCGGCATACCCGCACGGTGGTCGGAATGGTGGCGAACAACGCCGTGGCCGCCCTGGTCTACGATGACGAGACGGTCGCCCGGCAGATCCTGCTCACGGCCAGCGCCGATCCCAACCTGCTCGTTGCGGCACTGTACGACGCTTCCGGCGAGCTCTATGCTTGGTACCCTCGCGCTCATCCACGGGAAGACCTGCCCCGGGCCCCTCACGGTGCTCAAGCGATCTTCAGCTTGAACCATCTCGACTCCTTTGCACCTGTGATGGTGAACGGACGCAACGTGGGCACGGCCTTGATTCGCTCCGACCTGAAGGCAATGTACGACCGCTTTGATCGCTATGTCATGACCGTCGCCGCCATCGCGATCGCCGCGCTGGGAATCGTGTTCCTCCTCTCGCGTGGCGTGGAACGATGGATCACCCGTCCACTCGGCTCCCTCGCCGAGGCGGCCCAGGCGATTGCACGAGGGGGCGATTACGGCATCCGCGTCGAAAAACAAGCTGAGGACGAAGTCGGCGCCGTGGTGGATGCTTTCAATCGCATGGTGCGCGAGATCGAGATCTCGCACGAAAAAATCCGCGCCCACACCACGAACCTCGAGAGCGAAGTGGAAGCCCGCACCGCCCAACTGACGGAAATCATCGGAGAGCTGGAATCGTTTTCGTATAGCATCTCTCACGACATGCGTGCGCCCCTTCGGGCGATGAAGACCTATGCGGACCTGCTGCTCACCGACCTGGCGCCTAGCCTGGATGCGGACAGCGCACACCAACTTGCCCGGATCAAGCATAACGCCGCACGCCTGGAGTTGCTCGTGCGTGACATCCTCGCCTACAGCCGGATGAACAAGGAGCGGCTCGAACTCCGCCCCATCGAGCTGGCGTCTTTCCTGCCTCCCGTGATCGAGCAATTCCAGCACGATTCGAAAGCTCCCGTCATCCACCTCAACCCGCCCCTGCCGGCAGTGAAGGCGCACGAAGCCTACCTCTCGCAAATCTTCACCAACTTGATCAGCAATGCGGTCAAGTTCACCGCGCCCAACGTCACTCCGGTCATTGAGATCAGCGCGATCAACGAAGGGTCGGACGTGAGGATCTACGTACGCGACAATGGCATCGGCATCGCTGAAGCGCACTTCGACCGGATCTTCGAGATCTTCGGCAGGGTCCACGGCGAATCGACCTACGAGGGCACCGGCATCGGGCTCGCCATTGTGAAGAAGGCCGTGCAACGCCTGGGCGGAAGCATTGTAGTCAGCTCGCAAAGCGGCCGCGGAACCTGCTTCGAAATCATACTGGCGAACGGCCGCTGAAAGTTCCGCCTCGGGCGCCCATCGATTCGGCTCATACCGGCGGCTTCATTCCCTCGCGCGATCCCCGGGGCATCCCTCCGTGACAGACCCGATGCCGCGGTCATCGGCGAGGCGGTAATCTGTCCAATCCTATGACGCCTACGTCTCTCCAGCCTTCACCCAGCGGCCATCTGACCGTCCGGGTCGGCTGCAAACTCATCTATCAAGTACGCGAACCCACCGCCGCGCTCCTTTGCCTTCGGGTTCGGTTGAACCCGCAGCAGACGCTCATCGGTGAAAGTCTGACGTTTGCCGGGGGGGCGCTGGCCTCTCCGACCTACACCGATCCGCATGGGAACACCGTCAATCGCATCCTCCTCCCTCCCGGACCGATCGAAATCGTTCACGACGCCGTCGTCACGGTCCTGCCCGAGCTGGACAACTTCGACCATCAAGGCCCGGCCGCCGTGCCTCCCGAGCGTCTGCCCGACGAGGTCCTGCGCTACACGTTGCCCAGCCGGTACTGCGATTTCGACAAACTTCTCCAATTCGCGTGGGACCGCTTCAGCCCCTTCGAGCCGGGCCTGCCCCGGGTGCATGCCATCAGTGACTGGCTCCACCACAACATTGAGTATCGTTTTGGCTCGGGCAGCCCTGACCTCACGGCATGGGACATCATTCAGCGAGGCCATGGGGTCTGTCGCGACTTCGCCCACATGATCATCGCGCTCTCACGCGCCATGAACATGCCGGCGCGCTATGTCGTCGGGCATCTCCCCGACATCGGATACGAAGATCCAGGCACACCCATGGACTTCCATGCCTATGCCGAAGTCTACCTCGAAGGCGGATGGTATACGATCGATCCCCGTTATAATGTGCCCCGCATCGGCCGCGTAACCGTCTCCCAAGGTCTCGACGCGGCAAACTGCGCCTTCACGACGAGCTTCGGGCCTCTCCCTCTCAATCATTTCGAAGTGTGGGCATATCAAGTCGAACCCGGCACCGTTCGCACCGGGGATCCGATCGACTTGTCCGTGCGGTTGGACGGAACGCCAGAAATTCGGCCTGCGAAATCCGATCCTAGCAGTTTGGTGCAGGCATAACGCCCCTTGGGGAAAATCAAGGCACGTGAAACCTTGCGCGCTTTGCTAAGCCAGGATTGCCCGGACTTTGCGCGGCGGACCGTGTCGGCGTCCGAGCGGGGATGAAATCCGGGTGAGGATCGAGGATCCGGCTCCGGTCGGCCCCGCCCCAATGACCGCCAAGGTGGCAAGCACCTGCCGGCCGGGCCGGGTCGCGCTCCGTTTCCGCCCGCTAAAGCGCCAGAAGCACGTTGCGTCGGATCAAAAGGGCTTCCAATCGACGACCGTCACCCGCGCGAGGCGGGCTGTAATTCGCGGCAGAAGGCGAGCCCGGCAAAACCGGCGCCGAGCACGCCCCATGAGGCAGCCCGGACACGGATTCGGCGAGGGTCGGGCACCACAGGCGAACTCAGTTGCGCCGGAGCAGAACGCCGATGAGCACACCCACCCCCAGCGAAACGGCCATCGCTTCGTAAGGATGGCTGCGGATCGCCTCATCAGCCCGCTTCGCCCGAACCACGACCTGTTCGCCACTTCGGTGGAGAACATCGTCGACGTCACTCCGCAGATGGCCGAAACGGTCACGCAGGGTGCTCCAGATTTTCTTACTCTCCTCGGTGACGCCATGGGCGAGCGACCGTTCAGCGTCGCTCAAGAGGACACGTAATTGATGGAGCAATTCGGCGGGTGTGGGATCCTGGGCAAGGGAGGCGATTTTCTTTTTCATGTAATGAATTTTAATTGGGTCTTCGTTGAGGTGGTTGGCGCAGCGCCTCTCCGGCCCTGCGTGAGGGCTGCCAGACTTTACGCGGTCAACGCGGCCTGCGGGATCGGGTGAGTGAGAGCAAACATCATGGGGGATTTCCAAGCACGGGTCTGCTGCCCGGCAGCCGCCCCGCCCTGTGGCTCCCCGGTTCAAGGATGGGGGCGGGCTCCGATACCCAGCGATTCCGGTTGCCGTTATAGTGGTGCTTAATGCACGCCCAATCCGTTGCTTACGCCCGGCCTTCGTTCGTCCCTGTTCTTGCAGCTCCGCGCCTTACGCGATCAACCTCGGCGACGCGCAAACCGAATGCGTTTCCTGGGGCAGCCATCCCGAGCCGGGATTCCGAACGCCTGATCGGCAAGAGGATTCTCGTCGTCGAAGATGACGCCACGGTCCGAACACTGGTGCACCGGATTTTGGTGAATACCGGTTACCACGTGGACTGCGCGGTGAACGGGGAAGAGGGTTGGGAGGCGTTGCGCCAATATCCGTACGATCTGATGATCACGGATCATGAAATGCCCCTACTGACGGGTTTGGATCTGATCGCGAGGCTGCGCCACGCAGCGTTTTCTCTCCCTGTGATACTGATGTCGGGTGCCGTTGTGACGGCATCCCTTGCGAACCTGGATGAAAATCAACCCAGCGTTTTCCTGCAAAAACCATTCTCGATCGACGAATTGGTGCGCGAGGTCGAACATCAACTCATTGCGGCCTGACCGCTGGGCGTCCCGCCTAGGCCGCGTACTCCTCTTCCCCTGACGCGATCTCCGAGGGCGGCGTTTCCTTGTGCTGCAGCCCTTCCCCCTCCACGCTTCCGCAATGAAGCGACGACACTTTCTCAAGTCTGCGCTGAAAGCTGGGGGCGCGCTGAGTGCAGGCGTCGTTCTGGCGCCCGCCGTGATCCACGTCGTCTCGCCCGCTTGGGAAACACGGAGGGAGGGAACGTGGGCGGCCATTGGCCCCTTGGCGGACATCGCTTCGGGTGCTGTAACGCTCGCGCTGGTCACGGTGCCGCGGGATGACTGGGCCCAATCATTGCGAAAGCGCGGCGTGTTTGTCTGGCGGCCCACGAACGACGAGGTCGTCGTCTATTCTCGAAGCTGCACCGACCTGGGCTGTCCGGTCACGTGGGACCCTGGGAGCGGATGGTTTTTCTGCCCCTGTCACGGTGCAATCTTTGACCAGGAAGGTGTCCCTCAGAAAGGCCCGCCGAAAAAACCACTCCACCGATTCCGACATCGCGTGACCGACGGTACGCTCGAAATCGACCTCGACTCCGTCCCCCCTTCCGCGTGATGGGCTCGCTCGGGCACCGCCTGGCCCGCTGGGCCTCAGATCGCTTCGGCTGGACCCTGTTTCGCGACAAGGTGCTTGATCGACGGGTCGCCAAGACCCCGTGGTACTTCGGCGACGGCGCCACCATGATGCTGCTGCTCGGGGTGCTCGTTGTCACCGGCGTTGCGATGATGTTCACCTACACGCCGCACCCCGACGCGGCGCACCTCAGCGTGCGGAGCCTGAGCGAACAGCAAACCCTCGGTTGGTTCATTCGCGCCATGCACTACTGGGCCGCCGGCCTGCTGATGGTGATGACGCTCTGGCATGTCCTCCGCCAGGTATTGATTGGCGGATACAAATTTCCCCGCGAAGGCACGTGGCTGGTGGGGGTGGGGCTGTTTGTCGCCATCGTCGTGATGGGATTCACGGGCTACCTGCTGCGATGGGACGAGCGCGCAATCTATGCGGTGAAGGTGGCACTGCATATTATGGAACGCGTGCCGCTGATCGGGGAGCACCTCGTCGTGCTGGTGCAAGGAGGCCCCCAACCGGGCGCCCGCCTGCTCACCCGCCTGTTCGCCCTGCATGTGGCCGTCATTCCCCTTCTGCTGGGCTTCCTGGTGATGTGGCATCTGTACCTCGTGATACTTCACGGCATCACGTCGCGGGGCGAACGCCGCCTTCCGACTCACACGGCCGAGCAGCAAAAGCGGCGTTACGAGGCGGATGCCGACGATCCCGAACGCGGCGAAACGTTTTACCCCGACACCATGGTGCAGTCGGGCCTCATGGCCGGTATCGTCCTGGTCGGCGTCCTCCTGCTCGCCGTTCTGGTCGGCGCGCCGCGTCTTATGCCCGAGGCCAACCTCACCGCCACCTCTTTGCCGGCGGAGGAATGGTGGTGGTGGTGGTTCAGTGCGCTCGTCGCGCTGTTGCCGCAAGGCATCGCCCATGGATTCGTGGTGGTGTTTCCTTTATTCGTCCTGCTTGGCATGGTGCTGCTGCCCTTGCTCGATCGCGGACCGGACCGCGGCTATAAGAAACGCCCTCTCGCCGTGGGGTTCGTGGTGTTTACGGTTGTCATGGTCGTGGCGCTGAGCGGCCTCCGACTCCGCTCGGCGTGGACGGGCTGGCCCGGGAGCGACCCTCCCGCCCTGCCTCCAGGCGCGACCCTGAGCCATGAAGCCGAACGGGGACGGCAACTCTTCGCCATCCATGGGTGCACCAGCTGCCATTCCGTCGCGGGGGCGGGAGGCCGCAAGGTGGCGGTCGACCTCGCCGACATGGCAGAACCGCGTTCCCTCCGCTATCTGCGCGACTACATCCGCCAACCGCCTCCCGGCATCGCCATGCCCGCGTATGAAGGTTGGGCCGACAGTGAGGAGATAGACCGGCTGGCGGACTACGTGCTGGCGGCCCAAACCTTTGGCACGGCCCGCTGATGTCACGCGTTCCCCGACGCCCCTTTGCCCGGATCGCCCACGCTTCCGCGTGGCCTTGCCTCCTGGTGCTCTGCGGATGCCACTCCCAGCACCGTCAATCGGTGCTTCATCCCGACAGTCGGGCGGCGGACGCCATTGCCTCCCTGTGGTGGGTGATGTTCGCGGTGCTCGCAGCGTCGTTCCTTTTCGTCATCACGCTTCTGGCGATCGCGATCCGTCGATCTCCCCCGCAGACGGACGGCGAGGCGGCGTCCCGGCGCCGCACCCGCTGGCTCGTTTTCGGCGGAGGCATGGCGTTCCCCGGTGTGATTTTGCTTGGCCTGCTTTTTTATTCGCTCGGAACGTCGATGACCCTGCGTCGCCCCTTCGTCGGTATGGAGATTGTGGTTACAGGCCACCAGTGGTGGTGGGACGTGCGCTATCCCGAATCCGGGATCGTAAGCGCCAACGAGATCTATCTCCCGGCCGGCGAACCCGTGGTGATCACCCTCCGGGCCGCCGACGTCATTCACAGCTTTTGGGTTCCAAATTTGCACGGCAAGATCGACGTCCTCCCCGAGGTTGAAACGCGGATCGTCCTGGAGGCGGACCAACCCGGCGTCTGGCGGGGACAGTGCGCGGAGTTTTGCGGCCGGCAGCACGCCTGGATGGCCTTCAAGGTCGTCGCGTTGTCGCGGGAAGCGTTCGACGACTGGGTGGAGACCCGCCGCTCGCCGCCCAGACCGGAAGACTCGACGCTGCTGGCTCGCGGAGAGCAGATCTTTTTCGAAGCCTCCTGCCACACCTGTCACGCGATCGCGGGAACGCCCGCCCAGGCAACGCTCGGGCCAGACCTCACCCACATCGGCTCACGTCTGACCCTCGGCGCCGGGAGAATCGACAACACCGACGAGCACCTCGCCCGATGGTTGCTGGATCCCCAGGGCCTGAAGCCGGGCAATCTGATGCCTGAAACCCGGCTGGAGCCCGACGAGGTCACCGCGTTGGTCGCCTATCTCCGCGCGCTGCAATGAAACCTTCAGCCCAACAACTCGAAGCGTTCGAAACGGAATGGCGGGGGCCGCCCGGTTGGAGAGGGAGTCTCGCCGCCGTGAACAACCAGCGGCTGGGAGTCCGTTTCATGCTCACCTCGCTGGTCTTCTTCGGCGCAGGCGGCGTGCTCGCCCTGCTGCTGCGACTCCAGCTGGCCGTGCCCGAAAACACCTTGATTGGGCCCCAGGCCTACAACGAACTCTTCACTCTCCACGGCTCGACGATGATGTTCCTCTTCGCGGTGCCGTTTCTCGAAGGCCTCGCACTGTACATCCTTCCGCTCCTGATCGGCTCGCGCGACGTGGCCTTCCCTCGGCTGACCGCCTTCAGCTACTGGACGTACCTCTTCGGCGGGCTTGTCTTTTACGCCAGCCTGCTGACCGGATCGCCCCCCGATGCCGGTTGGTTTGCCTACGTCCCCTTGTCCGGTCCGATCTACGCCGGGGTCGGCATGGATTACTGGGTGATGGGCCTCGCGTTGGTGGAGTTTGCCGGACTGGCGGCGGGAGTGGAGATCGTGGTGACCATTCTCAAATTGCGTGCGCCGGGCATGTCGCTTGGGCGGATGCCGATGCTCGCCTGGACGCTCCTGATCTCCGGCGTGATGATGATCTTTGCGTTCACAGTCCTGCTCGTGGCCACGATGCTGCTCGAACTCGACCGCATCGCGGGAACGCGTTTCTTCGACCCGGATTATGGTGGCAGCACCTTATTGTGGCAGCACTTGTTCTGGTTCTTCGGGCATCCCGAGGTGTATATCATGTTTCTCCCGGCGACGGGTATCGTGTCCACCCTGGTCGTGACCGCGGCGCGACGGACCCTGGCCGCCTACTCGCTCGTCGCGATGGCGGTGATGGTGACCGGCTTCGTCAGTTTCGGCCTCTGGATGCATCATATGTACACGACCGGCCTGCCCGAGCTCGGCATGAGCTTTTTTGCGGCGGCCAGCCTGATGATCGGAGTGGCGAGCGGCATCCAGATTTTTTCCTGGATCGCCACGCTCTGGGGCTCACGGCCCGTATTCACCACTCCGTTTCTCTACGTTCTAGGATTCTTCTTCGTCTTCATCGTCGGCGGATTCACCGGCGTGATGATCGCCGTGGTCCCGTTCGACTGGCAGGTGCACGACACCTTCTTCATCGTCGCACATTTTCACTACGTTCTGATTGGAGGCGTGGTGTTTCCCATCTTTGCCGCCCTCCATTATTGGCTGCCGAAGATCACCGGACGCATGATCGGCGAAACTCTGGGACGCTGGGGCTTTTGGCTTAACTTCATCGGGTTCAACCTGACCTTCCTTCCCATGCATCTCATGGGCTTCTTGGGAATGCCAAGGCGCGTGTACACCTACTCGGCGAGCCTGGAGATCACGGGCTACAATGTGGCGGCGACGATCGGGGCCTTCGTCATGGCGGCCGGATTCGTGGTGATGGTCGTGGCGTTCTTGAGATCCTTCGGCCGGGGCCCACGGGCGGGAGACAATCCCTGGGGGGCCGGAACGCTCGATGCGTCGGTCAGTTCGCCTCCTCCGGTCTATAGCTTTCTGCGTCCGCCCATCGTACGGGGGCGCGATCCGCTTTGGGAATCTTATGACGAGCCGCCCGACCCCAAGTCCCTGCGTGCCGTCGAGGCCTTGACGGCGGCGCCCTCAAACTGGCGCGCGACCTTGAGCACCGATGCCATCACCGGACGGCCCACGGGCATTCAGGTTCTCGCGGGACCCTCCTTCCACCCTCTGCTCGTCTCCGCGGGATTGCTGCTCGCTTTCCTGGGCGTGCTCACAAAGTCGTTCCTTCTCCTCCCGCTGGGGCTCATTTTTGCCGTCGCCGCGCTGGGCGCGTGGCTTTATCCCGACGCTGATCGGTTGAAAATGATCGCGGAGAGCGGACTCGATCAAGCCTCCGGCCTTCCCTTGCAACTCACGGGACGTGACTCCTCCGTGTGGTGGGGGACTTTGGGCTTTGTGACGATCGGGGGCACCGCCTTCGCCGCGTTGTTCTACTGTTATTTCTACCTTTGGTTGTTCTCGGACCAGTGGCCGCCGCAGGGTGTGGCCACGACGGGTCTCGTCCCCGCCCTCCTCTCTGCAACCTGTCTCGCTCTTGCCGCGATCGGAGCATGGCTTGCTCAACACGGCTTCCTCACGAGGACGAGGATCCGTCCCTTGCCCGCTCTGCTTGCGGCGCTCGCGCTGGTGCTCATTTCGTTTGGCCTCGAGGGCTGGCGCCTGTCGCAGTTGACGTATGGTCCCACCGATCACGCCTTCGGATCGATCTCCTGGACGCTGTCCTGTTTTCTCCTCGTCTTCGCCTTGATCACCGCCCTCCTCCTCGGCACAGCGGCCGTCCGAGTCCAGCGCATGGAACCATGGGAGAGCCGTTCGGTTCTCCTGCAATTACAACTCACTACCCAGATCAGCGTTCTCACGGGTCTCGCCGCTTTGGCGGTGTTCGCCGTCCTCCAACTCTCGCCTCGCTTGCTCGGATGAAAGCCCGTCGCGCTCCGTCCTCCCCGCCCCGTGCCTCCCTCTGGCGGCTTGGTTTCATTCTTCTCGGAGGTGGTACCGCTTGGTTCGGACATCTCGTGTTCGCCTACCTCATCGCCGAGTTCGGTGTCCTGACCCACCTCCATCGAACGACGTGGAGCGGCGTCAGTGCCGTGGTCTGGTTGATCGCTGGCCTAAGCGTTCTCATGTTCCTAATCGCCACTCTGGCGTCCTGGGCGGCGTGGAACGAACGCGCCCGCGATCCGGGCCGGGTCGGCGACGCGGAGGACGTCACTCATGCCGGGCGTTTCTGCCGCCGCTTTGGCCTCGCGACCAACCTTGCCTTCACGGTGGTGATCGTGATTCAGACGATTCCGATCTTCTATTTTCTTCGTCCATGAAGCGTGGCCTGCAGCGGATTTTCATTCTGGTCGGGCTGGCCATGATTCCGCAGGCGGCGTGGTCCCATGGCCCTCACGCACCGGATCCCTCGGCCCGGTGGTGGACGCTGTGGAACGTCGATCCGTGGATCATCATCAACCTCGTCGCGTTGTCCGCGCTCTATGCAGGGGGGTACGCGCGAATGCGTGCGCAACGCGCCGAGCGCCCGACGATCATGCGACGACAGGCAGGTCTGTTCTGGGCGGGCGTAGCCTTCCTGATTCTCGCCCTGCTTTCGCCCATTGACGTCCTGGCCAGCGAACTCCTTTGGGTGCACATGGTGCAGCACATGGTCCTGATGAACCTGGCCGCGCCCTTGGTCGTGATGGGGGCTCCCATGCGCATCATGATCTGGTCTCTTCCTCCCGAATACCGCCAGCTCGCGGGCCGCTGGAGGCAGGCGCTGGGAGAACAGGGTGTGCCCCGCTACCTCCTCTGGCAGCCCATCGTCCTCTGGTGTTTGTATGCGCTTGTCCTCTGGACGTGGCACCTGCCCTCCCTTTACGAGGCCGCCCTCCGAAGCGAGATCGTGCACGATCTTCAGCATCTCATGTTCTTCGCCGTATCGTGCCTTTTCTGGCGGGTTTTGTTCGATCCGATCGGTCGGCTCCGCTTGTCGCGAGGCGCGGCGGTCGTCTATTTGTTTCTGACGTCGCTCCACGCCACCGTGCTGGGCGTCTTCATGGCGCTCGCCCCATCATTGTGGTACCCGACCTACGCCGGCCGGACGGAGCCGTGGGGGCTCAAAGCGCTCGAAGATCAACAATTCGCGGGCTACATCATGTGGATGCCTGCCTGCATGGTGTATGCCGTGATCGCGGCGGTGCTGTTTGTTCGTTGGATTGGCGAAGCGGATCCTCGTTCAGCGACCACGGCGCTCGCCCCCCAGCCGCGCCCGAACCCTTCTTCAAGGTAGAGCGGTCAAGCATTCACGGGCTCCTGCACTCAAGGAATCGGCGTCGAATCAGGCGGAGTTTGCGGCGGATCGCGATCAACCGAACACATCGCGAGGCCGCCGACGACGAAGAAGGCGAGCACGCCGAGCACCAGTCCCATGTTCACCTTGGTGGAGCGTTTCTGGGGATCAACGAGCTGATCGGGTGAGTCGTTACCTTTATCAAAGCTCATGAGGAAACGTCTCCCCGTCCGTCAGCTTCTTTCCAGTCGTACCGATCCTTCCCGTAGTGACCGTGGAGACGGTCGATGTAGTCCGGACCCAAGGGAGCGGACGGATCGTACTCCGGGCTCGCCTTGATGGCTTCGCGGGTGAGGTCCATGACCACCCGGGCTGCGTCCCATTGGATGTCGCTAATCCACAGTGGTGAAACCAAGACCTTTTTCCCGGGCCACCAGTTACGGGTGTCGATCACCAAATGGGAAATTTGCCAAGACTGGTCGTCGAAAAGGAAATCCTCGGCATGCCCGATTGAACCATCGGTCGCCTCGATATCATAACCCATCGCTTCGTGGGTCGTGCGAAGGGCCGAGCGGTCGAGGTCGACCGCAGATCGTTCTTCACGAGGATTCACCTCCACCGGCATGGGATGGACTGGAATCGCTCCGCCCCCGATGATCATCGGCGCGCCCCCATACATGGGCGCGCCCCAATAGAGCGGCCATCCGTAATAATCGTTCAAGGCAAGTTCCTGCCGGCGCACGACACGCTGTTCGGTGTCGATTTCAGGACTGTTGCGAATCTGTTCGCGCGTGAGGTCGACGTTCACCGTCTCATTGAGCCACTCGGACCCCAAGATGGAGCTCGGCGAAATAAGAACCTTGCGACTATTGAAAAAGGATCCCGTTTCGACGACGAGGTAACGGAGGTTCCATTCCTGCTCGTCGAAATAAAGACCTTTCACCTTACCGATTTCCCCATCCCGCGCTTGCAGGCTGTGTTTTTCGAGATCTTTGGCGCTTCGGATCATGGCAAATAGTGTTTGGTTTGAAGGTTGATGGGCGCTAGTAACGCGGAGGCTGCAACTTAGGTCACATTCTAGACTGCGGGGCCTATGCGCGAAATCGGAGGATGCGCGGCTGGCTCCATGGGGCCTGCCCCCTAGGGCAATGATGACCAGCGTTGTTTAAGGCTCCCGCCCGATGGTAGCCCCGCCCGGCTCCAGCTAGTTTCATCTAACGGGGTCGCTCGCCCTCCCTGCATCCCTCAACCCATTCGTTCGCATGCCAAATCACGTATATAAATCCATTGACCTGACCGGGACGTCTGGGACCTCGGTCGAGGATGCCGTAAATCGCGCCTTGGCGACGGCTCACCGCACCCTGCGCAATCTGAGCTGGTTTCAAGTGGTCGAAACCCGAGGCAGCATCAGAGACGGTCGCGTCGGTGAGTGGCAGGTGACCATCAAGGTGGCCTTCGCCATCGAGGAGTAGCCGCGGCCACATCCCGCCGCGCTCATCGGCGCCGCCCAGAAGGTCGGGCACTACGAGACTGCCGGTTATCGCACTGCCCGTACCTTCGCCGAGCTGCTAGGTGACGAGGTAGCGTGCGAGCTGCTCGCTTTGCGGCCTCTGCAGGTTCCCGGGCTTTTTTTCGCTCGCTCCACGAGGGCGTGATCAACGCAACCGACCGCACTCAGGCTGCCACCCGGGTGGTCATGGCGGAGAAACACCCCCTTGCCGCCCGGCGTGCATCCGGATGCCCACGGTTCATCGGATCTGCGAAGATGGCGCGTGCGTCTATCCACCCATTCTCTCGAAGGCCGGACCGCGCTCGTGACCGGCGCCGGATCCGGGATTGGCAAAGCCACCGCAAAGTTACTCGCCTATTCCGGAGCACGCGTCGGGCTGCTTGGCCATGGTCGCGAAGACATCGAAGCCACGCACGCCGAGATTCTTTCCTTCGACGGCGTCTCGCTTCCGTTGGTGGCGGATGTCTCGGATGAACGCGCCATGGCGGACGCCGTGGGGCGCATCGAACAGGAATGGAACGCGCTCGATATCGTGGTGGCGAATGCCGGGATCAACGGCCTCTGGGCTCCGCTGGAGGAACTGACGCCGGACGAGTGGGACCGCACGCTCTCGGTCAACCTGCGCGGCGCCTACCTGACGGTCCGCTCCTCCCTGCCGCTTTTGAAACGAAACGGCGGCGCAGTGGTCATTGTCGCCTCGGTGAACGGAACCCGCATGTTCAGCAACACCGGCGCAAGCGCCTATGCGGTCTCCAACGCGGGTCGGGTGGCCTTCTCGCGCATGATGGCCCTCGAGCTCGCTCCACATGGCATCCGGGTGAATGCCATCTGTCCCGGAGCCATCGAAACCCAGATCGAGGACAACACCGAGCGAAAAGACCTCGCCCGCATCCGGGTGCCCGTCGAGTTCCCTGAGGGCAAGGTTCCCCTCAACAAAGGCGCGCCCGGCACGGCTGGCCAGGTCGCCGAACTGATCTGGTTCCTGGTCGGAGACGCGGCGACCCACATCACCGGCACCGAGGTCTTCATCGATGGCGCCCAATCGCTGCTCCAAGGCTGAAGGCGCTTCGAGGTCTCAGCGAGCCTCCCGCCCCGGCAGCCCGTTCAGACGGCACCCAGCCCGGGCCGTCGTATCCGTTCGGTAAACACAGTCGCCTTGAGAGAGGTGGTTTTGATGCCGTCTCCGAAATAAAGTCCGCTGACGGGCATCACGCCGCGCGGATGATTGCTCACGCCGCAGACGATGTGGCTCGCCGTCGACGAGCGCCCGAGCATCGGATCGAACCCCCGCCATCCCAACTCCGGCAGGTACGCCTCGACCCACGCATGGGTCGTCGCTTTGCCCTCCCGTGAAGCCTCACCTTCCAGATAGCCGCTCGCGAATCGCATGGGGTAACCCATTTCGCGGCCGGCTTCGAGAAACAGCGCCGCCATGTCGCGGCAGGATCCTTTGCGCAGAGCGAGGGTTTCGGCCGGCGATTGCACGCCTTTCTCCTCGCGCCGCGTGTAGCGGATCTCCTCGCGGATACGGTCGCACAGCGTCCCCAAGGTGCCGCCCCCGCCCTCCTTGACGGTCACTGGCGACGCTTCAAGCCACGATCGCACGGCAGCGCGATCGTCGGGGTAAACGGAGGCACGGTAAGCATCGGCCACCGCCGACTCCAAAGGAGCGTAACTCACCGCGTCGTCCCAAAAAGCAGGCAGCGGCGGAGACGGATCGGCGAGGCTGCGCCAGAGGATCGACTCGGCCACGATCGAGAGGTGATCGGATCGGCAGGCAAACTCGGGGATGTGTGCCACCGAGTTCCCAAAGATATCCCGGCACCATTCGACCTCCCCCTCCGGCTCGCACCGCAGTTCAAAATCCTCCACCCGAACATCGTGGCCCTCCCGGGGGCGCACCACCAGACGATGCGGCCCGATCGTGACGAGATCGGAATAGTGATAGACGGTGGTGTGTCGTAGTCGCAGCCAGCTCATGATCGAATCCTCGGGACGCGACTTCCTTGGTGGAGGCGCCCTCGCGTTTGTCCCTGCCCGAGCCCGAGGGTTCCCTCCGCGGAAAGCGCCACTAGATGTGCCCGAGCAACATCATGATCAAGAGGACGACCAAAATCAGCCCCAGGATTCCGCTGGGCCCGTAGCCCCAGCTACGACTGTAAGGCCAGCTTGGGATGACACCGATCACCAAGAGAAGGAGGACGACGAGGAGGATGGCAGTGGTGCTCATGATGGAATGCAGGGTTGATTTTGAGGTTTGCGAACGAGCGAGAGGATAAGACGTCCTACCCCGTCAGGGACGCTCCGACATCGGGATCGAAAGGAACCGTGGACCCGCCCTGTTTGCGCCGACGGCGGTAAAGCGTGGTTTTGTCGATGCCCAGGAGGCGCGCCGCCTGGACAAAGCTTTCCGCCTTCTCGAGCACGCACCGAATGTGCGCGTCTTCGAGGGCGGCAAGGGTCACGAAGTCGCCCACCTGCGGCACGGACGCAACACCACTTGCCGTCAGTTCTCCCAGATCGTCCAACCCCACGCGATCATCCTCGCACAGGATCACCGCCCTCTCGACGTAGTTGCGCAATTCGCGGAGGTTGCCGGGCCACGGATGCCGCAGGAGTGCGGTTCGCGCCTCCTCGGTGAAGTCCCGAGGCAGTTTTCGTCCGCTCGCCGCCACGAACTCGGCGAGCAGATGTTCGGCCAGAGGCACGATGTCCTCCGGTCGATGGCGAAGCGGAGGCATTTCGATCGCGATCACGTTCAACCGGAAGTACAGATCTTCCCTGAACCGGCCCGCCGCGACTTCCGCGGCGAGATCGCGGTTCGTTGCCGCTATGATCCGCAGGTCCGCCACGCGCGTCCGGGCCTCACCCACCCGTTCATAGCGCCGCTCCTGAATCAACCGCAGAAGCTTCGATTGAATGGGGAGGGGCAATTCACCGATCTCATCGAGAAAAAGAGTTCCCCCTTGCGCCGCCGCCACCAAGCCCGCCGCATCGGAGACGGCGCCCGTAAACGCGCCCCGCACGTGGCCGAAGAGTTCGCTTTCCAAGAGCTGCGTTTGCAGACACGGGCAGTTCACGGTGACGAAAGGTCGCGCCGCGCGCATGCTTTTTTCGTGAATGTATTCCGCCAGACGGGTCTTGCCCGTGCCGTTCTCGCCCAGCAAGAGCACGTTGACCGAGGTCGGCGCCACCTTGGCGGCGACCGCGAGCCGCCGTCGCATCAGGGCGCTGCGCGTGGACTGCGTGTCGTCGGAGGACACGTCCGGCGACGGCTGCGAACGCATGGGCTCCAGAGCGGTCGACCGCGCGTTGCGTTGCAGCGACGAACGCAGCGCATCGACCTCAACCGGCTTTTCAACCACTTGGGTGACGCCGGTGAGGCCGGACGCCTTCACGGCGGCCTCGCTCGCCGCCATCACCACCACCGGCATGTGCGGTGCCAGGGTGTGAAGCTCCGTCAACAGGGCAACAGCGGGAGTCGTCTTCATCTCCCAATCCAACACCGCGATTTCGATTTCACCATCGGCCAGAATGCGACCGACATCGGAGGAAGACGTGGCGACCCGCGCCTGCTCTTCAGGAAGGATCAGCCCCAACGCCAGCAGGCGCCGCATACGGGCTTCGTCGCCCACGAGTATAATCTTCATAGGACAAACGTGTCAGGCTAGCCGTTTGGTTTTCTTGGATGGCACTGAATGAGTATGCCTCGGGACGACGCGCCAGTGAATCGGGGGCACTGCCAAACGCGCCTTGGTGGAAATTCCCAACCCATCGACGCCGGGCTCCCTGCCGCGGTTTCGCCGCAGCCCGCCTGCGTGCAGCCCGCTCAGGCGTGCGCAAACGCGAACGGACTCACCGAACTGCGCTCGACCGCAGACAAGGCGTGAAGGATATCAATGCTTCGTCGTGTAAGCGGAAGTAGTTCGGCCCGGATGAGACCTTTGCAGCCCAACATCCTCTTTTCGCTCTCCAAAACCGAAGTGTATCGCTCCAGCGCGCGTTCCTCACGGCTTTGCAGCGCGTCCAAGCTCAGCACCAACGCCGGATCCTCCTGGAAGTCCGCAGTCTCTTCGGAGATCTCCCCCCATCGGCAATCCTGCTCCCACGAGATCCCGCCCACATCGAGCAGTTTCGTGCGGAGCAAATCAACCGCCCGCTCATGGGCCGCCTGGACTTTGAATAATCCCTCCGAAATGGGACGCCGACGGGTCGCGCGGGTGGCCCTGCCATAAATACGAACCATCGCGACTTCCTCCCGCAGCAGACCATTGCAGAAGTGAATGCAGTCTTCGATGGTAGTCTCGCCTGCTGTGTCGGAAGGGGCGTGCCGCAAAGTTCGAGAGTTCATATTCAAAGAGAATAGTCCGATCGACGCGCCTCGGGCATCAGGGATGAATCCGATTCATTCCTAGGGGAGGGGTGCAAAAGGCTCCTGCAATCGTTCGACCCGATGTCTGTTTAAAGGACCCCCGGTAGAGGATTTTCCACGCGGGCGTAGAATCCGGCGCATGCAAACCAAACTCCTCAGTCGTGATGCGGGCACCGAATATGCGCTCATTTTCGAAAAGGGCGACGAAGTCGTGTCCCTGCTCACCGCCTTCGCGCGCAAGGAAAAGATTCCCTTGGAATTAATGCTGACCCGAGTCGGTGCCTTGAATCGAACGTACGACCCCGAAAGTGGCCTGGCTTTAATCGCTCCGGATGCCTGAGGCGGCGGACTCTTACTGCAGTTGTAGTCTGCGGTGCAGCTGTAGCCGCCGGTGCAGCTGTAGCCGCGGCGCCGACCGCAGTCGGTTGGCTCGCCTTCAGGCACAAGGCCGGAGCCCTCATCGCGAAGGCACTGCTCCAAAACTCGCTGCGCATGCCGAAGCCCGGACCCGGGATCCTCGCCCGGGCCGGAGAGTGCGGCGATGGCTGGCACGGTTCTGCCGTCAGCGCAGAAGTTGTTCAGTCCCACGGGGCGGATTGCCCAGTTCCTGAATCCTATCGGCTGCGCTCCCGTGGTTGCCCACGAGCGGCGAATCGTCCCCTCCGTTCGTGGCTGCGGCTGGCGATTTGCTCAGCTGACGTTCGGCTTCAAGCCAGATTTCCTCGTCCCGCCCCACGGGGCTCCCGTTGCTTTCCCAAAGCTCCCTGGCCCGTCGCGTTATTTGTTCATGCGTGGGCTGAGCGACGGTTGCGGGGCGGCTGGCGCCAGGCGCCAGGGAAGATTTGACGACAGTCTTGGTTCTCATCGCGCGCATTCTAAATCGGCCACCGCGAACCTTCCATCGGGGCGAATCCCAATTCACGATGGGGTGCGACCCCGTGGTCGTTCCAGCACGGGCTAATAGGCCCACCTCGCCATCACCGTCACCGACCTGTCCACTGCGGTGCGTTGGGTTGAATCACCGTATTCATTGTGTTCGTCATGCAGCAGGTTTCGGCCACTGACGGAGTAACTGAGACGGAGCCATCGGGAAAATGCTTGGACACCGTGAGGGATTCCCCCCATGAACAGAGAACTTCACGGTAGACCACGCTGGAATTGCTCACCTCTCTTGTGGCCTATGTGAATGTCAAACTACCTTTGCATGGGGTCGCCCCACACACCGCCATCTCCCGAATGCAATCTCCCATCCTACTCGTCGAAGACAATGAGGATGACCGCTTCTTCATGGTGCGCGCCCTAAAAAAGGCGGGGATCACGCGCCCACTTCACGTGGTCAGCGATGGCCGTGAGGCAATCGAGTACCTGACCGGTGTAGGCAAGAAGCAAGGCACCCTCGCCAAGCCTCTTCCTCCCGTGGTCTTCCTTGACCTAAAGCTTCCCTTTGTTTCCGGCCACGAGGTTCTCGCGTGGATTCGGAATCAAGCCCACCTCGCCGACCTAAGGGTGGTCATATTGAGTTCCTCGAACGAAGAGGTGGATGTCACCCGCGCCGCCAAGCTCGGGGCCGACCGTTATCTGGAGAAACCACCGACGCCCAAGGTGCTGCTCGAACTCGCGGCCGCCTTCGGTTTCTCCTAGTCTGCAGTGCCGCAGAAACGCCGGGGCGCCTTTCCTCCTTCTTAAGCCGGAAGCATTCAGCCGTGGCAAACCGCCCCGTCGCCGCCGTATGTCCATGCAGAATGCATCGCCACATCGCGGCAATCGCAACCGTCGTGGAAGAGATCAATTTTACTAGTAGCTAAATGGCACTCGCTTACGTCAGCGGAGGTATCGCTGGCACGAACAATGCAATCGCTGGGAACGAGGTTGATGGTCACATACGGCCAGCCCTCGTCTTGTTAAAGAGCAATCCTCAATCCACACCGCTTATGAATAAGACTTCGATGAAAGGAAACTGGAACATCACCAAGGGAAAACTGAAGCAAAAGTACTCCCAATTGACCGACGACGATCTGAAGTACGTCGAAGGCAAGGAGGATGAGCTGATCGGACGCATCCAAAAACGCACCGGCGAGACCCGCGAGAATCTTGACCGCATGATGCGCGAAAATTCAGACACCTGAGTCCGCGTTTATTCGCGGGTGACGAATGAGACGCGGCGCCCGGCTCGGGTCGCCGCGTCTTTCTAACCTCCGTAACCATTCTTCTCCACTGCAGGGAAGGTGGATTTACGGTCTTGCAGGATGGCCAGTTGAAAACTCGAGAGTGGCTTCACGAAATACCCGGTCGCCCCGTGCTGCGCCGCCTGCTCGCGATCGCGCGTTTCGTCGGAAGAATGAACGTTTTGACCGCCGAACGCGCACAAGGCAACGCCATCCCGACAAAATTGTGGCTAATCCGGCCGACCGCTATCCGGTCGCCCCGGCCTCGGGCTCTCCGCCATCCGCGTTACTTGCCTCATAGGCGGGGAGAACCACCCAGAAAATCGACCCTTCGTCCAAGGCCGAATCCACCCCGATCGCCCCCCCCATTCGTTCGACGGCCTTTTTTGCAATAGCCAAACCGATACCCGTTCCGGGAAAAGGGTTTCGGGACGCGCGCTCAAAGATGCCGAAAATACGCGCGTGCTGTTCCGGCGCCACACCGACTCCGTGGTCGCTCACGGTGATTCGAACCTGCCCCTCCCGGGTGGACGCACTGATCACCACGCTCGGGTCCTCGCCTTTGCGGACAAATTTGAGCGAGTTTTCGATGAGGTTGGAGAAGATTTGCGTCAACGAAGGGTGGTGCCCCAAGACCACGCCCAAGGGACGGTGGATCGTGATGCAATTCTTGAGGCGCAGGATGGTCGGATACTGTTCGATGACATCGGCCAGAACCATGTCCAGATCCACCGGCTGTAGAACCAGCTCCGCGCGGGACACCCGCGTGTACGCGAGCAAATCCTGTGTCAGGCGATCCATCCGCAGCGCCGTTTTCGAAATGCGGTTCAACAGTTCCTGTGCCCCGGGGGTCAAGGTATCGGCGTAATCTTCCATCAACACCTGGGCGTAACCGCCGATGATGCTCAGCGGACCGCGAAGATCATGCGAAACACTGTAGGAAAAAGCCTCAAGCTCCTCGACCATCAGACGGAGGTTCTCGGTGCGCTCGGTCACCCGCTGCTCGAGGCTGTCCAAGAGTCGCTGACGTTCGGCCAGCATGTCGCGCAATTGATATTGTCGCCGTCGCGCCCGCAAGGCGGTGTTCACCGCGGCAATCAACGTGGGAATCCGCAACGGCCGCTCGACCAGCGCGAGATTCATATCCGGCCCCAAATGCCTGACCAGTTCCGCGCTGTAGTGCCCGTTGCGTGCACCACTCACGATCATGACAACGGGCAGGTCTGACCACGGAGGTTGGCCCGTTAAACCGTCGATCAGCAGCTGGCGTCCACTCCCAACAAAACCGTCCTCGGTCAGCAAAAGAACCCCGCAGCCCTCCCCGACCGCCTGCAGGCCCGAACTCAAGTTCGGCTGAACCACCGACGATAAACCGGCTTGCTCGAGTACGGCTCGCATATTTGCAGCGTCCGAACCGATCGGCGCGACAATGACTATCCGACACTCCAGCGTGTCGTCCGGCTCACTCATCGGTCAGCATGTGTTCGGACTTACCCGTGAACGTGGGCACGCCGGTCAACACACCTTGGAACTCCTCCAACGGACCACCGACCTGTATGCCAAGGTGATTTATTTTCAACTCGCGCAGGGTGTTTTCGTGCCCACCCAGGCGCTTCTTGATGACAGAGACCGCCTTTCGCACCCGACCCTGGTGCTCGAAATAGCGCAGCAGGATCACCGTATCGGCCAGGTACGTCATATCGACAGGGCTCTGCGTGCGTCCAATTATCCCGGCTTGGGCCATCGTAATTAAGGTCACTACACCATGATGAGATAAGAACGCAAAAAGATCATGCAACTGAACCTTCAAGAACTTCACGTCCGGCATCGCTTCGAAATATCCGTTGACGCTGTCGATGATCACAACCCGAACGCCTGCATTCTCGACCCGATCCCGGATCATGTGACTGAACTGTCCGGGCGCGATCTCTGCGGCGGGAACCTCCAGCAACTCCATCAATCCTGCGTCCACGGGACCGTCGAGGCGCATTCCCGACGTTGCGGCCCTGGCGAGAACAGCGCGTCGATTCTCTTCAAAGAGGACGACGAGCGATTTTTCTCCTCGGGCCGCGGCGGCAAGGGCGAATTGCAGGGCGAGGGTCGATTTTCCGGTGCCGGCAGGTCCGCTCAACAGGCAACTGGTGCCAGAATTCAAACCGCCCCCGAGCAGCTCATCCAAGGCGGGCACGCCGCTACGCGCGACCCCCCCTTCAAACGGCTCCAATTGATCGTCGGGAATCAGCCGCGAAAAAACTTGAAAGCCTCCCGGAACGATCACGGCGTCATGGTAGCCATCGACGAAGTTCACCCCACGCACCTTCACGATCTTGATCCGGCGCAATGACGCCCCGTATTCGGACTCGACTTGCTCGAGTTTGATTACGCCGTGCGCGATGCTCTGCACCTGTGGATCTCCCCCCTCCGACACGTGATCGTCCAGCAGAATGGCGGTGATCTTTCGTCCGGCGAGAAATTGCTTCAGGGAGAGAATCTGCCGCCGGTACCGCAGCGGAGTATCGGAGAGCAAACGCAGCTCGGACAACGAATCGATGACCAAGCGTGCCGGCCGCGATGCGATGATGCGTTCCTGCAGGATCTCCGTCGTCCGGTTGAGTTCCAATTCCGAGGGATGAAACACGGTGTTCTGCGCTTCTTGCGCCAACTGCTGTTCCAGAGCGGAGAGTTCAAAGATATCGAGCCCGCTCATGTCCCATCCGTGCGACGTTGCCACGGCCTCGATCTCCTCACGCGTCTCGGAGAGCGTGATGTAAAGGCTGCGTTCGCCCCGTTTCACGCCTTCGAGCAGGTACTGCAAACCCAAGGTTGTCTTACCGACACCCGGGCGTCCTTTAACAAGGTAAATACGATGCGCGGGCAACCCGCCCCCAAGGAGCGTATCCAGCCCCTTCACCCCCGTCGCAGACAGTTCGATCAGGGCACGTTCGTCTAGGTGGTATTGGCGTTTCATAAATCGATTAAACCCACTGAAGATTCTATGCTCCATGGGTTTCCTTTAGAAACCAGCCAAGTCAACTATGTTCCGAGCCTGCGTATTTTCAGTCTCCGTTTGATTCATTGCTGATTGTAAGGGAGGAAGAGCTCGCCACCCATCCGGCATCAACCGGACTTTGAGGTAAGGAAACGCAGTCCTCTGTTGTTTTCGCCCGGTGGCGTCTCCCGCCGGGTCCAAGTGACCGATTCATCTCCCCGGAATCTACCCGATGGCCGCGACATCGTCGACGAATTAGAATGAAGTTCATCCTATGAACTCCGTGAACCCCTCGCGCCGAAAGCAGAATTCCACCGCAGCCGGAAACGTTTCCAGCGACCCGTCGCGCAACGACGCTCCGCCGCAGACTTCAGCAGCCTCGGGCGGGCTTCGCACTCAACCGCTGCAGGAAAAAATCACCCGTGCGGCGCGGGATCTTTGGCAGCGGTACGGCTCCCCCGCGGGACGCGACGAGGAGATCTGGTTGGAAGCCGAGCGCCAAGTCCTAGGCACGGATCCCGAAATCGCCCGGGTGGAGGGTGGGAGTGTGTCAGCCGAGAACCTGCGGGAAGCAGGCTCGGCCGCGCTCAAGCCACCCTCTGCGGCACACCCTTCGTCCCCGGGCGGCACGAAGCCTCCCACCCGCCGGCGCTCAGTCTAAACCGACGAATCGGAAGCGTTGTGTTTGCATACCGGGAAATCCCCCAACCTCTCCCTCATGTCGCACCGGATACTCACAATGCGTCTGGCTGGGTTAATCTCCATTCCCGATGAAATCCCAAAAGTTATTCTCCTATCTGTTCGCCGTCGGTGGCTTCGGGCTGGGGCTCGCCCACGCTCAAGCCAGCGACCGCGGTGCTGCCGGGCATCACGCTCCCGCTGACGCCCTCGATCGGCCCGCGGCCCTGCCCGAGAACAGAGGCGTGACCCCGGTGGCGTCCGGCGATCAGGTCAGGAAAGAGGATCGCGATTTTCTGACGAAGTCACTCCGGACCGGTGAAGATTTGGTGGACCTGGCGGACATCGCCTCAAGCCGGGCCGTGTTTCCTCAGGTGCGCGAGTTTGCCGAAGAAATCGCCTCCGCCTACACCAAGGCGAATAAGGAGCTGGAGGCCATCATCCTGCAAAAGGGTCTGCGTATCGGGAGCCGCGATACGATCGCCGCGCGCGAACAGACGAAGAAATGGAATGAGAAGAGCGGCAACGAATTTGATGAGGACTACCTTGAGGCGATGATCGACCTCCAAGAGGACTTGATCGGTCTCATGGACGATGTCGACGACTCAGAGGCCGACGTCGCCGCCTATTCGCGCCGGCATTTGCCCACCATCAAGGCGTACGTGGAACGCGCCAAAGCCATCCTGAAAGCCATCGATTAAGCGTCGCCGTTCGATCCGTCGTTTTTCCCACCCATTTCGTCCACCCCTTTCCCCGCTCATCATGCCCCAAGACCTTGCAGATTTCCTCGATGACCTCGGCAGTTACATCGAACAGCAAATCGCCCGACTTCCCGCTCCTCTCGCAGAGGCGCTTTCAAGAGCCGGCACCTTCTTGCCCACGCAAGACCTTCTAAACTTATTAAACCATCCCGAGGAAGCGGACCGGTTTTTGAAATCCGCTTCGGGAGCCCCGTCCGTCGCTCC
>JBBQUU010000022.1:0-63281 GCA_038212175.1 Opitutales bacterium
GCTCCATGGCCGGGATGGCGGCAATTTGCCGCAGAATCTGCTGTTTGTCGGATTGGCTCATAGTGATAGCTAGCTATCTAGCTACACTAGTCACCAAAACAAGCCTGCTTTTCCGGCTCAGAAGAATTTTGTCTCACACCCTTCCCGGGGGAACGAACAATTAGCCAAATCGTCACCGAGCCCTGCGGTGCTTATCGGCGAAGCGCCACACAGGACTGGTAGTCGTCGGCCCGGCTTTGAAAGACGGTTGGCTGCTCGAAAGGCCATGCCTCCTCCGGGGAAAGGCGCCAGTCTGGATGCGACGCGAGGGTCTCTTGGGCTGCGGCAAAATAAGGTGCGTGGTCCGTGCGAAAGCAAAGCCTGGCGCCCTGCCCTGCCTTGCCCGCAAGCGCGGAAAGAAAATCGGACCGTACGATGCGATGCTTCCAGTGGCGGCGCTTTGGCCAAGGGTCCGGAAACAGAATGAAGATATTGCCCGCAAACCGCAGGTCGTCCGGCAGCGCCGTGAGCAGCAATCCGGCCTCCGCGTGGATCCACGCGACGTTCGTGAGTCCGAGTCGTTGTGATTTTCGCCCGGCGCGCGCCAGACGGTCCGCGAGAAGGTCGATGCCCAGGCAGAATTCGTCGGGGTGTGTTTGGGCGTACGCGGTGAGGAAGTGCCCATGCCCGCAGCCAATTTCAAGTGTGACTCGTGCCCTGCCCTGCAACCCCGTCGCCAATTGCGGGCGCAGCGCGTCGAAACGCGATTGACGGATGGCTTCGGCCTGAGCGAGCGGCATGCGGGGCGATATGGCAGGGCGCAGGGTGCGCACAATAGGAAAGAAGATCCGTCGATCTACGAAAGGGCTGCTCCGGTATGTGCATGACCACGCTGATTGACGGGAAGCGTGTGGGCGATCAACGGCGCCAAAAGTGCCGCCGCTCCGGTTCCCTCGCCTACTTAGGTTTTTGCGCAGCAAAAACCTCTCTGACCGGCAGCGTAAAGAAGAAGGCCGTTCCCTGCCCTAACGTGCTTTCGGCCCTCACCTTACCGCCGTGCAGTTGGACGATGTGTTTGACGATGCTCAGCCCGAGCCCGGTCCCGCCTTTGTCGCGAGAGCGCCCTTTGTCGACCCGGTAGAACCGTTCGAAGATGTGGGGAAGGTCCTCCGCTGGAATTCCTGCGCCATTGTCGCGCACAGAGACTTCGACTTCCGCGGGATGGAGCTTGGCGGAGACTTCGATCTTGGAGTCCTTGGCCGAGTACTTGAGTGCGTTATCAATCAAGTTTTCAAGAACTTGAGTAATCTTGAGCGGGTCTATCAGCAGCTTGTCGATTGCGGGATCGACCTCGACGACAAGGTGGTGATTTACGGCGGCAGGCCGGGCGCGGTAGTCCTCAATGACGGCCCGAATCAAAGCGTCGAGTGAGGTCGACTCGCGCCGCAGGCCCGGGTTGATTGATTCCAGCCGGGACAAAACGAGGAGGTCCTCAAGCAGGGAGTTCAGACGGTCGGTGTGTCGTTGGATCGTTCGGAGGAAGCGTTCGCGGTCGTCGAGCGGAATCTCGTGATGGCTGTCGACCAAGGTTTCAACGTAGCCCTTGATCACGCTCAATGGGGTCCGGAGCTCGTGGGAAACGTTGGCCACGAAGTCTTTACGTACGACTTCGAGCTTCTTTTGTCGAGTGATGTCGTGCAGGACGAAGAGCACCCAGGGCCCTTTCTGGCCGCTGAGCGGAGGGATGACGTTACCGGTGACCTCGATCCAGATCGATTTGGGGCCGTCGACGAACTCGATTTCGTGCTGGGGTTTTGCTTCGCCGCGGCGAATGGTCTCGACGTGGCCCAAGAAAACCGCGCTTTGCAACACGAGCTCCAAGCGATTCCCAATGGTGTTGGTTGCCCGGGGGAAGATGGCCTGAACGGCCTTGTTGGCCAACATGATGTAATTGTTGGCGTCGATGATCAGCACCGCCTCCTGGAGGGAGCCGAGGGTGGCTTCCAGTTGGGCGAGTTGGTCCGAGCGTTGTTGTTGGAGAAGGCTGATCTCCGTGATCAGACCATTTGTTTCGGTGCAGAGATCGTCCCATTCAGCACCGGAGTCGCCGGGAACATCCTCGCGAAGAAACGGTTGCTTGTGCTGGATGGCCTGCAGGAGTCGCCGGGTGGCTGTACGACGGCGCCGTAGCGTGAGAAGGGCGATCGCGAGTGCGAGGGCGAAGGCGATAGCGAGGAACGTGGCCATGCCTCAAGCGAGGGTGTCGGGACTCGTGGACACGCTCACACCGTCGTCTCGACGGCCTTGCGCTCGGCCATTCGATAGCCGACGCCGCGGATGGTTTCGATCCAGTCAGCCTCGGATCCGAGTTTTTCACGCAGGCGACGGACGTGGGTATCGACCGTACGAGTCTCGATCTCGGTCTCGTAGTTCCAAACGTTGATCAGGAGATGCTCGCGGGTCTGCACCCTCCCCCGCCGTTCCATCAGGAGACGCAGCAATTTGAACTCCGTGGCCGTCAACTCGATCTTCCGCCCGTGAACGAAGGCTTCGTGGCGGTCGACTTCGATCACGATCTGCCCCACCTGCAGTCGTTTCGGCTCCTCTGGAACGGCTTCTGACAGTCGCCGAATGATTGATTGGACGCGAAGAACTAATTCTTTGGTGCTAAACGGCTTGCAGATATAGTCATCCGCACCCATTTCAAGTCCTTGGATGCGGTCATTCTCTTCGGCTTTCGCGGTAAGGAAGATCACGGGCACCTTCTTGAGCTTAGGGTCGGCGCGAAGCATGCGGCAAATCTGAATCCCGTTTAGATCGGGCATCATGACGTCGAGAATGACCAGATCGGGTACGAATGAGCGGGCGGCCCCGATGCTACCGTTGGGGTCGTTGACCGTCTCAACTTGGAATCCCTTCGATTTCAGATGGTACGCAACCAAATCGGTCACATCGGACTCGTCATCCACCACCAGAATTCGTTTTGGCTTCGCCTCTGTCATGGTCTCACAACTACTCCATTCCTCAGGCTCCTCCCAGCGAAAAGCCGTCGTGTTTCACAAATGTTACAACGGCACCTGATTGCCGCTGACACGCTGAAGGATGCTCGGCGGAAACGTAGACGTCCGGGTGCCTGCTTGCGTTGACCTCCTTTATGGAAGTCATAAGCATTTGATCATAAATTAGATAAGTAGGTTTCGTTGGATGCGCCTCAACGGGCCCTGCGGGATTCCATCAGCACCATCAAGATACTGATATCGGCCGGATTAACTCCGCTGATGCGGCTCGCCTGGCCAAGATTGTGCGGGCGAAATTCTGTCAATTTGAGCGCGCTTTCTCGGCGCAACCCTTTGACTTCGAGGTAGTCGATGTCCGCTGGCAGGCGAATTGCCTCCACCCCCCTGAGCTTCTCGACTTGGCGTTCTTCCCTGGAAAGGTAACCGGAGTAGCTAACTCGATAAATCACCTCGTTGTACACTGCGGATGGCAGGGTGCGGAATAGCTCCGGTAAATACTCAGGTGGGAGCGGCCCGGCGCTCAGACCCCGGCGGATGTGCTCGGCCCAAGTCCCCTTCCCTCCTGCAGGTCGATCATGCTCCAGCAACGCGATCCAGTGTGCGACCGCTCTTTGTTTTTCCTCGATTCGGGTAATGCGCTCAGGGCTAAGCAGTCCGTGCGCCTTGGCGTGACCTAGGAGTCGTAGTTCCGCGCTGCCGTGATTAAAAAGGAGCCGATGCTCTGCCCGGCTGGTGAACATGCGATACGGTTCTCGCGTGCCCTTGGTCACCAGATCATCGATCATCACGCCGATGTAGCCTTCATGGCGTGCAATCAGCATCGGGGCTTCCTGGCGGACTTTGTGCACGGCATTAACCCCGGCGACCAAGCCTTGCGCCGCGGCCTCCTCATAACCCGAGGTGCCATTGATTTGGCCGGCGAAGAATAGGTTTTCGACCTTTCGCGACTCCAAGGTAGGGAAAAGTTGCGTAGGTGGAGCAAAGTCGTACTCGACGGCATAGGCCGGACGCAAAATGACGGCCCTTTCCAAGCCGGGAATGCTTCGCACCATGGCAATTTGAACGTCGAATGGCAGCGAGGTCGACAGCCCGTTGACGTAGTATTCGTTCGTCGCCCGGCCCTCGGGTTCAAGGAAGAGCAGATGACGCGGCTTGTCGGCAAAGCGGACGAATTTGTCCTCAATGCTTGGACAATAGCGCGGTCCGATTCCTTCGATGGCGCCCGAATACATGGCGGAACGGGACAGGTTCTCTCGGACCAAGCGAGCCGTCTCGGCGGTGGTATGGGTCATCCAGCATGCGACTTGATTCGTGCCCGGAGCCCAGCCAAGACGGTCTTCGCCGTTTTGTTCCACGTGGAACAGGTGCGGATCGTTACGTGTGTCGTGAAAGGCGAAGAGAGTAGGGGATGTGTCGCCGTGCTGGGGCTCCATCTTCTTGAAATCGAGACTGCGCCCCAGCAGGCGGGGTGGTGTGCCGGTTTTGAGACGCTGAAGTTGGATTCCCGCTTCGAGGAAACTGCTCGAGAGCGTCTTCGCGCTAAAATCGCCCAATCGGCCGCCCTCATTCCTATTCTGGCCGATGTGCATGAGGCCGCGTAGGAACGTACCGGTGGTAACGACGATCGAATGACCGCAAAATTCGAGGTCGAGGTTCGTGCGAACTCCGACCACGCGTTGCCCTTCAAAGATGAGACCGGTGACGGTGGCCTGAAAGAGCTGTAGATGGGGCTGAAGTTCGAGCGTGTGCTTTAGCCGAAATTGGTACGCTTTCTTATCACATTGCGCCCGAGGCGATTGTACCGCCGGACCCCGTGACTCATTGAGCAGCTTGAATTGGATTCCCGTAAGGTCGGTGTTGATCGCCATTTCGCCTCCGAGGGCGTCGATCTCGCGAACCATCTGACCTTTGGCTTGACCGCCAATGGCTGGGTTGCAGCTCATTTGCGCGACAGTATCCAAGTTTCCCGTGAGCAAGAGCGTCGACGCGCCCATCCGGGAGGCGGCCAGCGCAGCCTCGCAGCCGGCATGGCCGGCGCCGCAGACAATGACATCGAAAGGCTGGGATTCGGGAAGCACGTGAAAAGGGAAACGCCTCCATAAGCCACTGATCGCCCGCAAAGCAAACCCTGCGCACACCGAATGGCGCATTCCGTCGTCGCATTCTACTTTCCGATGCAGAAGGTCGCGAAGAGATGATCCAGCATACGTTCGTTATCGATGCGCCCGCCAATCTCGCCAAATGCATCGAGTGCTCCACGTAAATCGCTGGCCAGCAATTCAATCGGTGCTTCCTGCTCCAGCTTGGGCTGGGCGGCCAGCAGGCAGTCGCGGGCTCGCCCCAATGCATCGGCGTGGCGGGCGTTGATGGCGACGCTCTCCGCACCCAGTTCCCCGCCCAATCGATCGGCTTGCGCTACAATCAGTTCAATCAGCCGTTCCACGCCTTCGCCCGTGAGGGCAGAGATCGCAACGGGCGTGATGGTTGCGGGCGACCCGGGCAGGGAAGGGGAGGGCGGCTCTTTCAATAAGTCGCATTTATTGATCACGGCGAGGGCCCGCCCCTCCTTCAGCCGGTCGGTCACCGGCGCGGGCAAGGGCGGAAACGGCCGGGCTCCATCAAGCACCAATAGAATCAGGTCGGCCTCGTCGACGCGCTCCAAGGTCTTCTCCATGCCGAGCTTCTCCAGCGCCTCCGGGTCCGGATTCAATCCGGCGGTATCTATTAATCGAATACAATGCGGGCCGACGATCAGCTGCTCTTCCAGGAAATCCCGCGTGGTGCCTGGTTGGGCGCTCACGATCGCGCGGTCGCGTCCGACCAGCCGGTTGAGCAGGCTGCTTTTCCCGGCATTAGGCTCCCCGACGATCACTGTCTTCAACCCGTCGCGCAGCACCTCTCCATAGTGGCGGGTTGCGAGCAGGCGCTTCGTTCCACGTAGAACGTCGTCCAATTCCCTCGATGCCGTGGCGCGATCTTCCGTCGGCAGGTCCTCCTCGGGGAAATCGATGTACGCCTCGATTCGCGCGAGCAGCCGGAGCAGGGCGTCGGTAAGTTCCGCGAGATGCCGGCCGAGGCTGCCGCGCAGTTGCTGGTTGGCCGCGGCCAGGGCCCGTTCGCTTCGGGCATGAATCAGATCCATCACCGCCTCGGCCTGGCTCAGATCGAGGCGTCCGTTGAGGAAGGCCCGCCTCGTGAACTCTCCCGGCTCCGCTGGACGGCAGCCGCGCCTCCAGAAGTCTTCCAATATACGTTGGGCAATGAAGGGGTTGCCGTGACACGATACCTCCAGCGAATCCTCCCCGGTGAAGGAGTGCGGTCCTTGGAAAAAGGTCACCAGGACATCGTCCACCAAGGATCCCTGCCGGTCGCGATAATCCACATGCACGGCCATCCGAGGCGCCGGGTCCTTGCCGATCAGTTCCCGGGCCAACGTTGTGCAGACCGGCCCGCTCGCGCGCACGACGGCAATGGCGGAGGTGCCCACGGGCGTGGCGAGGGCGGCAATCGTATCATTCACAAGACCCATTCCGCCACGGAAGGCGGGGAGGGCCCAAAGGGCAAAGGCTATCCTCTATCCTCTATCTTCTACCCCCTATCCTGCCGACACGACGATTACGCGCACCCTCGAACCGTCTTCCACGCGGTCTCCGGGATACACGATCACCGCCTCACCTTCGGAAACTCCGTCGACGATTTCCGTTTCGATGCCGTTCGAGCGCCCGGGCGTCACGGTGCGCAGTTGCGCACGACCACCCTCGAAGACGAAGGTTTGCCAGACTCCCTCCCGCTGAAACAATGCGCCCGCCGGCACCCGCAGCACGTTGCTGCCTTCCCAGGTAACAATGCGGGCCTCGACCCGATAGCCGTCGCCGAGCGTGGGGCGCGCCTCCACGGGATCAACGAAATCGGCGATGACGTACACCCGTTGCTCTTCCACGCCGAGGGCCGAGACCTTGGTGAACGCCGCCGGTTCCACGAGGCGCACCCGTGCCTCCAGCGGACGTTCGCCGCCCCAGTGCTCCAGCAAGACGCGTGCGCCGGGGGCTATCCTCACCCCGTTGCGCGACAGCACTTCAATGCGTACCTCGAGATCGGTCGGGTCGCCCACTTCCAGCAGCGGAAACCCCGACGGCACCATGCGTGCGCTCTCCTGCAGTACACGCAAGACGCGTCCGCTCACCGGCGATTTGATGGGAATCGTCGCCGCATCTTTGCCGGGTTGATCGCCGCCGCCGAGCAGGGCGCGCGCCTGCTCGAGTTCGTACTCTGCCACCTGTAAACCGAAACCGGCGGCTCGAGCTTCTTGGGCGGCCGTTATTTCGCGGGTCAGCGCGATGTCGAGGTCTTGCGCCGGAATCACCTTCTGATCAGCGAGGCTCCTCGCGCGGCCCAGTTCCATGCGCGCCAGCGAGAGGGTCGCGGTCGCGCGCTCCTGCTGTGCCCCGGCCTGTTCCCGCGCGCTCTCCGCGCCGCGCACACGGGCCTCGGCCTGGGCGACACTGCGGGCATCCAGCAGATCCGAGCCACCGGTTTCCAGCATCGCGATCACCGTCACGCCTGCCTCGACCGTGGCTCCGGCTTTTAGGTCGATGCGCCGGAGTTGTCCGCCCGCGGGACTCGACACGACGTAGCGGTTGCGCACGCGGGTCTGGCCTTCGTCATCGACCGTCACCTGCAGGGCGCCTCGCGAAACCACCACCGTTTCGACCGGAAGGGGCTTCGGCCAGAGCCCTGCCGCGATGAGCGCGAGCAGGCACGCGCCGGCCGCGTAGGGCAGCCAGCGGCGTTTGCGCTTTGGCGAGGGGGTGTCTCCATCGAAGAGGGCGGGGGAGGGCTGATTCGTCATGGCTGGAAAATACAGTCGAAACTAGTCGCAGGCTTTCAGCACGCCGACGAGGTCGAGTTGGTTGAGCTTGCGGCACGCAAAGGCGGCCGACACGGCCGTCGCCACCACCACCACGAGCACGGCGAAGGCATAGTTGGCCGGCGTGAGAATCAGCGGCAGCCGCACGGTCTCGGTGTTCACCGTCGTGAGGATCGCCTTGGCCATGAACGACCCGAAGATCAATCCGAGCGGCAGCGCCAGCAGTGTCAGTATCACCAATTCCCCTACAAGCACGGTGCCGACCTCTCCGCGGCTGAAGCCGAGCACCCGCAGCGTCGCCAGTTCGCGGGCGCGCTCCGAGAGCGAGATGCGCGCACTGTTGTAGACGATGCCAAAGGCGACCGCCGTCGCGAAGGTGAGGTAGATCGTCTGGATCAACCCGATGCTCTCGGCCGTCGTCTTGCGAAAACTCGAGCGCATCGCCTCCTTGATCACCACGCCGGCCGCCTGCGGGGTATTCTTTATCGCCGTGAGAAAGTCCAGCCAACGCCCGCCCGCCACGGTCAGGCGCGCCCCGTTCATCCGGTCGCCTTCGCCCAGCAACCGGTTCACCGCCGCCATGTCCATGTAGGCCGCGATTCCTGCGAAATCCTCGGCGAGCGCGGCGATGACGACGTCGCGTTCGGGACGCTTGCCGGACAAAACCCTGAGCCGGACGGTGTCGCCGGGCTTCACGCCGAGCCCCGTCGCGAGGGCTTTGGAGAGCACCAACCCTTCGGCCGGCAACACAATCTCGCGGCCTCGTACGTCGACGACGCGGTTCAAGTGCGAGCCTGCCGGAATGCCCGACAACCCGAGACGCCGGGAGCGGTTGCCCGCCCGCAGTTCGATCGGACCGCCGCGGAAGGGTTCGGCATGGATCACACCGGGGAGCGCGCGCAGATCGTACAGCGCGCGGAGGGGCCCCGGTTCGACCAGCGACACGGTCACCGTCTGACGCTGCGAAACGTCCCATTGAAAATCGAGGATGTGATTGATGCCGTCGCGAAACGAATTCGGGATCACAAGGATTCCCGTCGCGAGGGCGAGGGCTGCGCAGGTGAGCGCGGCGTGCACGGGTTTGCGCTCGAGGTTTCGCAAGGCCATGCGTAACGAGACGCTGAAGCCGCGCGCCAACCCGAGCCGCTCAAACAACGCCGGACGAAAACTTGCCGGTGGCTCAGGGCGCATCGCCTCGGCTGGAGCGAGCGCGATCACGCGGCGGACCGCACCGGCCACGCCAACCAGGGCGGCGACCGCACTTGCCGTCGCCGCGGCAAACAACGCGCCGATCGCGAGCACGAAATCGAGTTGGGGAAAACGAAAGAAAAGATGGTACATCCCCACCAACTGATGACCCAGCAGCAGGCCGCCGATCGCGCCGGCGAGGGTACCCACCGCGACGATGACGAGCGCGAACTTGATGAAATGCATCCCGATCTGTCTGCCTGTGAAGCCGAAGGCTTTGAGGATCGCGATCTGCTCGCGTTGGAGCGTGATCTGGCGGCCCATGACCGCGTTGGTCATGAACGCGGCGACACTCAGGAACACCAATGGGAAACCAAACGAGAGACCCTGTAACACCCGAATCTCGTCGCTCACGCGTGTGTCCGAGGGATGGTCTTTGCGTCCATAGGCACCCAGGCCGCCGTACGGTTCGAGCAGGCGATCGATCTCGGCGATCAGCGCGCGTTCGCGCCCGCCGGGCGCGAGCGAAATGGCGATGGTGTTAAAGGCCCCCTCGAGGTTGTACGCCTCGGCCAGCGCCTCCTCGCGCATCCAAAACACTCCGAAGGTGCGGTTGTCGGGCAAGGCCGCGCCGGGCGGAGCTTCAAACACGAACTGCGGTGACAACGCGACGCCGGCGATGCGCAGCGGCACCTTGCGTCCGTTGAGAGTCGCCGACACAAAGTCGCCGGGCTTCAGTCCGTGAGCGTTCGCGAAGGCCTCGCCCACGAGCACTTCGTTGCGGCCCGCCGGGTCAAGAAAGCGTCCGAGACGAAGGTAGGGCACGTTGAGCATCGGCTCGGTGCGATCGGGCAGGGAGTTGATCAACCCGATCGCGGGTTCCGCCAGCCCGGGCAGGTCGAGCGTCACCTGCCTCGCCACGGAGGCCTCGACCGTGGCCACGCCGGGCAGTGAGGCGATCTGGGCGGCGACGGATTTCGGCGCACGCTTCAACGAGGCGAATACATCGGCGAAACGATGCCGCTCGTAGTAGCCGTCGCGTGCTGTATCCAACGAGAGGATCAGGCTGCGCGTCATGATCATCATCGCCAGCCCGCACGCCATCACGAGCGCGACGGCCAAAGCCTGCGATTTCAGCGCGCGCAGGTCGCGCAGGAGCTTGCGGTCAAGGTGACTCACGTTTTAGCGGAAAGAGGTCACGATAGAGAATAGAGGATAGAGGATAGAAGGTGGAGGATGCCCGCTACCTTCTATCCTCTACCCTCCATTCTCTCGTCCGTTTCTGCGGGGCTCGCTACCATGCCAGTCCTTCCACGGGTTTACGGACGGCGTTTGTCGTCAAAGTTTGAATACGACCATCCGACAGGGTGAAGACCCGGTCGGCCATTTCGGCGATCACCGCGTTGTGCGTGATGATGACGGCGAGCGTCCCCAGGTCGCGGTTGATGCGCTGGATCGCCTCCAGCACGGTGATGCCGGTTCGCACGTCGAGTGCACCGGTCGGTTCGTCGCAGAGCAGGACCTCCGGCCGCTTGGCGATGGCTCGGGCGATGGCCACCCGTTGTTGCTCTCCGCCGGAAAGCTGGGCGGGGAAATGGTTGAGGCGCGGGGTCAGTCCCACGAGCGCGAGCGCGTCTTCCGGGGGCATGGGCCGGCGGGCGATCTCCGTGATGAGCGCGACATTCTCGCGGGCGGTCAGGCTGGGTATCAGGTTATAGAACTGGAAGACGAAGCCGACCACGTCGCGGCGATAGCGGGTGAGGCCGGCGTCGTCGGCTCGTCCCAAATCCCACCCGCGATACCGCACGCTGCCTTCGGAGGGCGAATCGAGTCCGCCGAGGATATTGACCAAGGTCGATTTGCCGGAGCCCGAGGCACCGAGCAGCACCACGAGTTCGCCCGGATGAAGATCGAGATCGACGCCGGCCAAGGCGTGCACGGCGGCGTGGCCGGTGCCGTAGGTTTTACCCAGCCCGCGAACCTGAAATGCCGGCTCGCGCCTTCCCGGATTCGGATCGTGATTCTTTGTTGCCGTCGCGTGCGTCGTCGCAGCCATGCTGGGCCAACCGCTATCCAGACCCGCGCCCACGGCAATCTCCTTTGCCTCCTCGCGTTACGAAAACGCGAGGCGTTCGGACGGGCCTCCGGGTCCGTCGACGGACCGGAACCGGGCCTTACTCGACCGGTTCGTTGCCGGTCACGGTGGCCCCGCCGGTCACGTTGACCTTGGCCATGATCGCCTTGGTGAGTTTCGCCGCGAGTTCGGGCTTCTCGCGCACGGCTTGCTTGGCCGCATCGCGACCCTGACCCACCAGCTCGCCCTCGTAGGAGATCCACGCACCCTTCTTTTCCAGAATCTTGTGCTCGACGCCGAGGTCGATGATCGAACCGCTGCGCGAGATGCCCTCGTCGTACATGATGTCGAACTCGCACTCGGTGAAGGGCGGCGCCACCTTGTTCTTCACGACTTTGATCTTCGTCCGGTTGCCGATGACCTTGCCGTCGGGGGTCTTGATCTGGTCCTTGCGCCGAATGTCGATACGGATGGAGGAGAAGAACTTAAGCGCGCGTCCGCCGGGGGTCGTTTCAGGGCTGCCAAACATGACACCGATCTTTTCGCGAATCTGGTTGGTGAAGATGCAGATGCACTTGGTCTTGCTTACCACGGCGGTCAGACGGCGCATGGCCTGGCTCATGAGGCGCGCCTGCGAGCCGACCGTGGCGTCACCCATTTGCCCGTCGAGTTCCTGCTTCGAAATCAGGGCGGCGACTGAGTCGATGATGATGACGTCGATGGCGTTGGAGCGGATCAGGGTCTCGGTGATATTGAGCGCGTCCTCACCGCTGTCGGGCTGCGAGACGAGCAGGTCGTCAAGCTTCACGCCAACGACGCGCGCATACTTGGGGTCGAGGGCGTGTTCGACATCGATGAAGGCGGCAAGCCCGCCGCGGCGCTGGGCCTCGGCGATGACGCTCAAGCAGAAGGTGGTCTTACCGGAGGATTCCGGACCGTAGATCTCGATGATGCGACCGCGCGGCAGACCGCTGCCGCCAAGGCAGAGGTCGATCGCCAGCGAGCCGGTGGAGACCGTTTCCACCGTCATCTTGTGATTGTCGCCCAGACGCATGATCGAGCCCTCGCCGAATTGCTTGGTGATGGCACTGACGGCAAGGTCGACGTTCTTGCGGGCGGCCACGTCAGGCGTGGCGACGGCGGGGGCAGCGGAGGCGGATTTGGCGGGGGTGGCTTTGGACATGGTTAAAGGATTCGAAGGAAAGCGGACAGGAACGAAACGCGACGATCCGGACCGACAGCGGAAAGGCTGCGCCGGGTCATTATTCGCCGGCACCGGAGATGCAAAAGGAACCTGAGAGGCTTGCCGTGGCGGAAGCAAGCCCCGGGTGCGATCCGCGTGCAATCGCCGTCAGTTCAGGCGTGCCTCGTGGACTACGAACGCCAGTGCGCGCGCCGTTGGATCGGAGGATTCCGCCACGGCTGGCGCATTGGTTTCGATCCGCAGGGTGGTCACACCGGCGCCGAGCACCAGGGGAGGGAGTTCGACTGTTGTAAACTCCGTCCCGGCGTCTCCGCGCCAAAGCTCTCGTCCTTCAGTTGTCACGCGGATCGCTCTCGGTTGCAGGCTGCGAGTATCAAAGCTCAACGTAACCACGGCGCCGGCTCGTTCGGCGTGCAGCAGCACATCGGCCGTCCCGCGGCTCCACGTCCACCGGGCGCGTCCATCGCTTTCCGTACCGTGCCAGCTGTCGCCAGCCAGGGCCGCCACGACACGCGTTCCGGCAAGGGTCTCGGCCGCAAGTTCCCCACGCCGCAGTTGGCCCGACAAGGTGGCGAACACGACGGTTGCGACCGCGGCGTTGAGCGCGACGAAGGCCAGCACCACGCGTTTTCGAACGCGAGGCTTGGCCGTTGGCCTCTTCGGCAGGCGCGGTAACAGCAGCGCCCAGCCAATGATCGCCAGCGGGGCGAGTTGCAGAAAGAGGCGTACGAGCGCCGAGTCGAGATGCCAGCGCAGGTCGTGCGGGCTGATGAGGAACACCGTGTAGTAACCCAGCGCCATCAGTCCCACGACGGGCAACATGCTGCCTTCGCCCGCGCGCAGACGCGCTCGCCAAGGCGGCGCCAGGCACGCGAGCAGCATCACCGGATACAGCGCGTAGGCCCAGCCAGTGAATCCTACGGCATCACGCAGAAATGCTGAGCCGATCATGACATGGCGTGAGAGGTCGGTGACCTGCTCCCACCCGCGGCTGCCTATGCCGGTCATGACGTCGTTGGAGGGAGCCCACAGGACCTTGTGCAAGACGGTCGGTACCAAAGCGATTGCCAGTCCCAGTGCGAAGCCTCCGCCGCTTCGCGCCCGCCCGAGCCGCCACGCCTGAGTCGCGCACACGGCCGTGAACACCACGCAAAAGAGCAGGCCTTCGTTTTTCGTCCATGCGGCCAGTCCTGTCATCAAGCCGGCCAGCACGAGAGGCCCGCGCGCGGCGGGGGTCTGCCATCCCAGCAGGGCCGAAGCGCCCGCGCCTGCGAAGAAACAGCCGAGCGGGAGGTCCGCGTGCGCATTCGGCGCCGCCAGGACAAATCCAGGCAGCGAGATTAGAATGAAAACGCTCACCCACGCGACCAAGGGTGACCGGAGTGACGCGATGACGCCGCCGACGATCAAGACCGTGGCCCCGGCAAAAGAGGCCGAAACGCCCGCTGCGATCCCGGCGGGCTCGGCTCCCGCCCACATCCAGAGCCGCGCCACGCTTGCCGGCACCGCCCGCGGGTAGTCGCCGTGCGCCCACGCCAGTTGGGCGTGTTGCATGACTTCCGGCCAGTCGCCTTCAGTCCGGAAGAACACGCGCGCCTGCAGATTCCAGATCGCCCACGCGTCCCACCCACCGTGCGGATCGGCCTGATACATGCGATACGCCACGACGCTTGCGACGACGGCTGCCTGAACGACCACGAAGCAGGCCAGCCAGGTCAGTTCACCGCGTGGGGCAGGGGAGGGCGCCGCTCTTTCGACGGGGGCGAACGGCCGCGCGTCACTTTTCCGCCGCAGCGCGAGACCTAGTCCCAGCAACGCCATCCCTTCGATCAGTGCGGTTGCCAGCAGCCGCTGCTCGGAGGGCAGGAATGACGACGCCGTGTAAACGACGGACGTCAACCCGAGTCCGGCCGCCAGGCCGAGTCCCGGTATAAGGACACCGTCCCGCCGCCAGTGCTCCCGCGGCCAGCCCAGCAGCACGAGCGCCGCCCCGATCGCCCAACAGGAAAGCCACGCCCACGCGACGCCAGGACTCATGGCGCCCGCCTCCGCCACAGCGCCACGCCGGACGCGAAGGGTTCCACCGGTTCAAAGCGTGCGGTGAGCAGCATGCCCGCCCCTGCGTCGACCGAGAGGATCCATTCACAGCGTTCGTACGCGGGATCGAGCACGACCGGGATCATCGCGTATTGAGATTTATAGTACAACTCCGTCCACGCGGCCGACTGCGGCGCGCCGTGTTCGGTTGCGACGAAGCCCACGGGCTCACGCACGCCGCGCGCCAGCAGGCTCTGGCGAACCGGTTCCAGGCGTCGGTCGACCTCCGCGACCGGGTCGGAGGGCGAGAACGGCCCGGTGCCCGCCACCACGCGGCTCGTCTGCCACAGGTTGGCCAGTCCCAGAACGGCCAGCGCACCGAAGCAAAGAGGCAGCCAGGCCCGTGAAAGTAACGCGAAGAGACTCATGCGGCTGCGACCGCCGGGCGCGGTGAGGAGACGGGAGGCACATCTACGGTGCCTGTGGGAGGTCGGGTGCGCCGGCCTCCCGGCTCTCCCTGGCCCGGCTTGCTCAATGCCCCGCCGGCCCGCCGGGCTTGAACGCGGTGGCGAAGTAAACGGCGCCCATGATCAGCACAAAGCTCACGGCGTAGTTCCACGTCAGTTTCTCCTTCAGTACGATCCATGCGAAGACCGCAAAGACCACGAGCGTGATCGCCTCCTGGATGATCTTGAGCTGGTAGCCCGTGAACGTGCCGCTGAAATACCCGGCCCGATTGGCGGGCACCATCAGGCAATATTCGAAGAAGGCGATGGCCCATGAGACGAGGATCACCCAGAAAAGGGATTTTCCTTCGAGGAACTTGAACTTCAGGTGCCCGTACCAGGCAAGCGTCATGAAGATGTTCGACGCGACCAACAGGAGGATGGTTTTCATGCAAAAATGTGCACCGGCTCGCGGGCAAGTCCGGATTTAGACCCTGATTCGGGAACAGCGACAAAATGAATCTTTGTCGCGGACGAACACGTTCAAAGATCGCACGACAGGAGAGAAGCCCCGCCGGCAGGCGCGTGTCTTCGGCGAGCTTGATGTCCTCGCGACTTGTGGTCTCAGGCGGTCAGCACATCGTGCGGGCATGAGCCGCCTGCGCCCTCTGCCGAGAATCAGCCTGCTTTCGCCAGCCGTCGCCATCGCGGTGCTGCTGGCGTCCACGCCATCCCCCGCGTGGGCCCAACGGCAGCCGGTCGAGGCGAGCCAAGGCATGGTCACCTCGGCCAGCGACGTGGCGTCGCGGATCGGCGTGGAGATTCTTCAAAAGGGAGGCAACGCCGTCGACGCGGCGGTCGCGACAGGTCTCGCGCTCGCGGTCACCTACCCGAGAGCCGGTAATCTGGGAGGCGGAGGCTTTTTGGTGCTCCGTCTCGCGGATGGACGCAGCACCGCGATCGACTTCCGCGAGCAGGCCCCGGGCGGGGCAAGCCGCGACATGTACCTCGATGCCGACGGCAACGTGGCCGCCGGCCGTTCCACCGTCGGGCACCTCGCAAGTGGCGTGCCCGGCACGGTGGCGGGTTTCGCACGGGCGTGGGAAAAATACGGCTCGGGCGGCATCTCGTGGGCCGACGTTGTGGAGCCGGCGCGACGCCTCGCCGCGGAGGGCATCGTGGTCACGCCCGCCCTGGCCCGCGACCTGCACGCGAGCGAGAAGCTGCTCGGGCAGTTCCCCGAATCCAAGCGTGTGTTTCTGCGTGACGGCCGCTTCTACGAGGCGGGCGAACGCTTCACGCAGACAGATCTGGCCCGGACGTTCGAGCGTCTGAAGACGAAAGGACCCCGCGAATTCTACGAAGGCGAAACCGCGCGGCTGATCGCAGCGGACATGGCGGCGCAGGGCGGATTGATCACGCTCGACGACCTCAAGGCCTACCGCGTCGTCGAACGCCCGCCGGTGCGCGGTTCGTACCGCGGCCACGAGATCCTCACGATGCCGCCGCCGAGCTCGGGCGGCATCGCATTGCTCCAGATGCTTGGTATGATTGAACCCCACGACGTCGCTGCGCTGGGCCACAATTCCGCCGCCAAGATTCACTTGTTCGCCGAGGCCATGCGCCGCGCCTTCCGCGACCGGGCGGAGTTCCTCGGCGATCCCGACTTCGTCAACGTGCCTGTCGCCGGCCTGCTCGACCGCGACTACATCCGCGGCCTGATGGCGAACTTCGATCCCGCAAAAGCGACGCCGAGCGAGGGCCTTCCCGCCGGTCAGCCCGCCGGATGGACGCCCCTCGTTCGTGCCGTGCCGGCCGCACCTCTCGGGCGCGAGACGACCGAAACCACGCATTTTTCCGTGGTCGACGCCGCCGGCAACGTCGCGAGTTGCACCTACACGTTGAACGGCCTGTTCGGAAGTGGCGTCACGGCCGCGGGTACGGGTGTGTTGCTCAACAACGAAATGGACGATTTCACCGCCAAGGTGGGAGTGCGCAACATGTACGGCCTGCTGCAGAGCGAGGCCAACGCGATTGCACCCGGCAAACGACCGCTCTCGTCGATGACGCCGACCATCGTGCTCAAGGACGGTAAACCGTTGCTCGTCACCGGCACTCCGGGTGGACCCACGATCATCAGCACCACCTTGCTCATCATCAGCAACGTGATTGACCACGCCATGCGCGTGACGCAGGCCGTCGACGCACCCCGTTTCCACCACCAGTGGCAACCCGACGTGATCAACCACGAACCTTTCCTGACGTCCGCCGATACAATGACCCTGCTGAAATCGATGGGGCATTCCCTCGCGACGCGACGCCTCTATCACAACGATCCCGAGGCCGCCGCCCGCTACTACGGCGATGGGGAAACCATCTTCGTCGAACCCACCACTGGGCGGCTGCTTGGCGCCAGCGATCCACGCAGCCCGGACGCCGGCGCGGTGGGGTATTGAGCCGGACACTACCGCGACGCGAGGAGAAGGCCAAAACGGGCCATCGCGGCGGTAAGGCGATTGACCGAAGGATAGTTAAAGTTTTCCGGATAACGGGGCACAAAACGCAAAGACCCGCGCTGAAGGCGCGGGCGTTTAGAAGAAGAAGGCATTTTTGTTCTTATCGGAGAACGCCTTTCCCGGAGGAAACATCACCGCCCGCCAAACCGTGGCGAAGCGCGACCACGGTCCGACGATCTCGCAATCGCAGGCAAAGGCCGGTTTAGGCATCCGCCGTCCGACCGACGCCGTCACCCGCGAGCGCACCTCCTCGTAACCCGCGGTGGAAGCAAAGTGCAGGAGACGACGCTCCAACGCGCTGACCGGAGACATGCTCGCACCTTTGATGCATTGCCACAGCGATAGGGCGGACCGGTTTTTCGCCAGTCCGATCACTGCCCGGTCGAACGCTTCGCCGAAACTCGCACCCGACCCGTGCCCGTAGGCCCAACCCCCATCGCCTGGCCCGGACAACGCGACGACCGTAACACCTCCCCAAGGACCCTCGATGACGAACGCCTCGATTTCGGGCCAGTCCGTCTCGACCCAGCGGGCCTCGGCGCATCCTTCCCACCACGCCAGCAACGAGAAACGCTCCCACGCTTCAAGCCGGGCGGAACGCCGCGCGCCGTCCGCTTGCTGCCCGGGAAACGCTGCGATTCCCGTCGTCGTGGGATCCACGTCGAAGGCATACCGATGCGCCTCGGGGGATTTCACGCGCTGGTGGTAAGCCCAGCGCTCCAAGGCCTTGGACACAGCCAAACGCCGGGCGACGGAAAGAGCCTGATGGGTTCCTGAACCGTCTACGGTACCGAACACCACATGGGACGACTGCGGGATCAAGTCCGCGACCAAGCGCACATTCACATGATGAAGGCGTCGATTCAGCACCTCCAGACGCGTGCGTTCAAACGAGGCGACCGGTCCACCTTTCCTCGCCGTTACCCCACGATAGGGGCCGGCCTTTAACTCTTGCATGGTCAGCTAAATCGCGGGTTGAAGGTTGGCACCTTTCTGGGAAAGATGCCGGGATCGTCCTCTGCAAGAGGAGACGATAAACAAGGACGGGTACGCGGTGGCTGACGCCCAATATGGGCAAACTGTGAAGACATGGACTTAACGGGGTTAGGAGAAGGGGAATACCTGACCGCGGACAGTGTGAGCCTTACCGACGAATTTGATGCAAGTTTTTTTCTATTAAAATTGAAATTTCATCCTGTGCCGTACGCCTTCTCCTTCACTGTCCTTCACTGCCATGAGTAGCGAACACGGTATGTGACGATCGTCTCACCGTCCGCGGGAACGTTGACCCGGAATTCCACGTTTTGGGCATCGATCCGCACGAAATCGTGGGATTGGTTGGAGATGGTCCAGTTGGCGCCGCGATAAAGGCGCTCGGCCACGCGCACCTCCACGGGTTCGGTCTTCCGGTTGCGCACCTTGATCTCGAAGGCCTCCTCCATGAAGTCGTTTCGACTGCTCATCTGGAAGTCGACGCGCCGCCGCTCGCCTACGACGTCGAACGCGTCGCCGGTGTAGATTTTCACGGTCTCGTTCTTTGCCGTGTGATCAATGGTGTTCTCGCCCGTGAATTCGAGCCGGCCGTCGGCGTCGTCGCGGCGGTAAAACCGCGTCCGCCCCTTGGGTAGCGGCACACCGAGCCGGTTGGCCTCGCTGTTCTCGAACTCCCGCATGACCCACACCTTGGAATTCGACTGCGTGCCATAGTCGGGGTTGTTGCGAATCATGTCCTGATTCCACCCGCGAAACTGCCGGCCGACATCCGCTCCGTTGTACACGTAAAGGGTCTTGGCCTTCACCCCCGTCGCGCGGATGAACTCGACCTGCTTGACCTCGCGGTCGCGAAGGGTGGTCGCTCGCGGAAGGGAGTAGAGGTGAAACTCGTCGAACGCCTTCTCCGTGACTTGGGGCGCGGCCGCTTCGGCCATGGACAGCATTGCCTCGCGCCGGAAGGCGAGGTCCTGCGCCGGCTCCAGCTTGCTGACATCGCCCGCCATCAGCTTGATCGTCGCATTCTCAAAGGTCTTGCCCGTCTGGTTGTCGATCGTGACCCAGCCGATGAGGTCGAGCATGTCGCCTTTTTCCGGAGCGATGAGGTTGTACGATGCCTCCCACCGCATGCCGCCGGTGATGTAGCTGAGTTCCGCGTTGAACGTCGCCGCGGAGGGCGCGCCGAGGGTCCAGCTCAGCGTGGGCTTCAGAATGGCGTCGTCGGACAACGTGGGAAACACCGGCTCGCCCGGAAGGGAAAACCGCAGCTTGCCGTCCACCTCGATGAGCGGGCTCTCGGGCATCTGTCCGCGCCGCTGCGCCCCCGGCGTATAACCGCTGCGAATGACCCGCCCTTTCACCGTGTACTCTTTCGCGTCCTGATCGCGTACAATAAAGTCGAGCTCCTTCCCCTCATGCAGCGACAGCAACAGCCCCTGCGAAATCGTGTCGGCCCGGTAGCTTTGCTCGAGGATGCTCAACGCGACCCGGCCCGTCGGATCGCGCAGGACAACCGAGTCTGGCTCCAGCGACGACGTGACGCCTGCAAAAGCCAGCTTGGTCTCGCCCGCCGCGAGGGTGAGTGGCACCGTTTCTCGCACGACCGCGAAGTTCTGGTTGTACACCGTCAACGCCGGCTGGGCTGCAGCGGCGGAAGCGAGGGCAAGGGCCGCCCACGCGGACAGCAGGAAGGAATGGGTTTTCATGGGATGGAAGGATTCGACATTACCCCTCCACGAACGATCCGCGATTTTCTTAGGTCGGTGTAGCGACGGCTGTCCTCAGCCGTTCCTTCGAAGACGCCAGGGCTTGGCGCCGCCACACGGAACGCGGCCGGCGCGGTCGCTGCCACACGTCAGCGACTTAAACAACCCACTCCGGCCGGGCTGGCTGGCTCATCGGGTTGGCATCGGTCGACGAATTGGAGTCCGGGTTACATGATGAATCTCGCCACCGCCAGATCGTAGAGAGGGATGCCGACGATGAGGTTGAAGGGGAAGGAAGAGGGCGAGCAGGCCGGGAAACAGGGTCTGCACGAACGGGCTTAGCGAGCCGCCGCGCTCCGGTCCGCAGAGGAATCCGATCACCAGGCTGCCCAGCAGCAGAAAGACCGAACCATTAAGAAACGCCTCCTTGCCAAGGTGCGCCCACTCGTGGCGCGACGGTCCCGGCGATTTTCCAGGGGCGAACCTCCGCGCGAGGGCGATGCCGATCATGATCGCGGGCGATTCCATCAGGGCGAGCGCGGCCACCATGTGGCCGGAGTACGCCACGCCGCGCGTGGCGAGGAGCGCCGCCGCGGCCATGAAGGTGACGGCGCTCACCGATCCGTAGGTCGCGGCGAGCGCGGCGGCGTTGGGCGCACCGAGTCTCCTCCGCAGGGCGAAAAACGTCCAGAACGGCACGACCACCGCGGCGGACAAGGCCCCGAGGAGCGTCAGGAGAACGTCTCCGTCGAGACCGCCCTCGGCAAGGGCAAGCCCGCCCTTGAAACCGATCGCGAAGAGCAGAAAGAGGGCGAGCGTCTTTGGCACCGGAGCCGGCAGCTCGAGATCGCTGCGGACCAGCGCGGCGAGAAGCCCGAGAAAGAAGCAGAGCACGGGCGGTGAGAGCAGGTTGCCGGCGAGATCGGAGACACTCATGGAATGGCCTGATCGTAGCAGGGGCTTGAGTTTTAAACGACTACAGGCTTTAAACGTTGGGCATAAGTTAAATTTAACCATAAACCCTTGCCTGCGTCCTGGATGCATCCAGGAACGGCCGCCCTCCAGATCGGCGTATCCGATCATTGGTTACATCGATCATGCCGGGGCGCATGGCCGCCCGCCAGGCACGGCCCCCGGCTCGCTTCCCACACCCATGCGCTTCCTGAACTATCATCACCTGCGGTATTTTCGTGTCATTGCCCGGGAGGGCAGTCTGGTGCGCGCGGCGGAGAAAATGAATCTATCGGCCCCGGCGTTGAGCATCCAGCTCAAGCAGCTGGAGCAGAGTCTCGGGCACATCCTCTTCGAACGGCGACGCGACGGATTGTTGCTTACGGAGGCGGGACGGGTGGCGCTCGACTATGCGGAGACAATCGGACGCGCGGGCGACGAACTGATGGATGTCATGGGGCACCAGCCGAAGGGCGGGCGGCTGATCCTGCGCGCGGGGGTGGTGGCGACGCTGTCGCGCAACTTCCTGGTCGAGTTCCTGCGTCCGGCCCTGCATCGCGACGACGTCGAGGTGGTGGTGCGTTCCGGCGGATTGCGCGACCTGCTGCCGCAGTTGCACGCGCATCAGGTGGATGTGGTGCTCTCGAACCAGGCGGTGCGGCGCGATGCCGAGACGCCGTGGCATAGCCACCTGCTGGCGGAACAGCCGGTCAGCCTCGTGGGCACGCCCGCGTGGAAGGAACGCAGGCTCCGGTTTCCCGGAGGCTTCGCGGACGTGCCGGTGATTCTGCCCAGTCTCGAGAGCAACACGCGGGCGGGATTCGACCGGCTGCTTGCCGCGGCGTACGTGCGTCCGAGGGTGATCGCGGAGGTCGACGACATGGCGACGCTGCGTCTGCTGGCGCGCGAGGGCAAGGGACTGGCGTTGGTGCCGCCGGTGGTGGTGCGCGATGAGATCGAGGAAGGCGTGCTCGTGCAAACGCACCGGATCCCCCGACTGAGGGAAACATTCTTCGCCATCGCGCCGAGCCGGCGTTTCCCCAATCCCCTCGTGGGCGAGCTGGTGGCGCGAATGGCAAATGACGTGCTCACGCGGCGCGGGCGTTGAAGCGGATCCCGGAGGCGGATGGCCGTGCTCCCACCCATTCGCGCCGGTTGTTCAGATAAAGCAGCGTTGCCGCGAGGAACGACATGAAGAAGCGCCGTCGATCGAGAAGGTCACCACGAGAAACACCCAGCGCCCCAGCAGGCCCGCCACCGTTTCGAGTCGCGCGGCGATCTCAAGCACGATGCGGGTCCCCGTCGCTCCCTCGACCTGCACTCCCGCCGCGATCACACACAGCGCAATGCCGGACAATCCGGTAAACAGGCCACCATCCGGCGGAGGCGAAGGAGTGTTAACTGCATGCGCCCTCGACAGCAGCCCTCTGGCCACCTTCCAAATCGTTCTCGTTCTCTTAATCGTTCTCTTTCTCGCCCTATAGCCCCGTGCTACGAAATAATGTCGATGTCTCTGCCCACTAAATCGAGGCTACCCCACACAGCGCTACCACCCCGTTCGAGAACGAAAACGATTACGAGAACGAACCAGACCACAGCCGGCCAGGGTGGATTTCCGCTTCACTTCTGCTTTGCCTCCGCCGGGCTTTGGCCGACTTTGGGGGCCTTCCATGGAGTTTGAACTCGATCCTCCCCGTCCGCCCCAAGGGGTTCCACCCATCGACTTCCGCGCGGAGCTGAACGACGAACAGTTCAATGCCGTCACGGCCCCGCCCGGCCCCTTGCTGGTGCTCGCCGGCGCCGGGTCCGGTAAAACCCGCACCCTGACCTACCGCGTCGCGTACCTGCTTTCCCAAGGCGTCAAACCCGGCGAGATCCTCCTGCTGACCTTTACCAACAAGGCCGCCAAGGAGATGCTCCATCGCGTGCAGGAACTCACGGGCATCGAGCCAAGTCGCTTCTGGGGCGGCACGTTCCACTCCCTCGGTCACCGCGCCCTGCGCATCTACGGCGAAGCCATCGGGATGCCGCGCAACTTTACCATCCTCGACTCGGATGAGTCCGAAAGCCTGCTCAAGGGAGCAGTCGAGGAAAGCGACAAGCTGTTCTTCAAGGACAAGACCAACCCGCGTCCCGGCCCGCTGCACGAGATCATCTCCCTCGCCCGCAACACGCAGCTCCCGATCGCCGACACCGTCGACAAGAGCTTTCCGCAATACAAGGAGATCGCCCACCGCATCCCCGCCTTCGCCCGCGCCTACGCCGAGCGCAAGAGGGCGCAGAACGTGGTCGACTACGACGATCTGCTCGAAAACTGGCTCGAGCTGCTGCGCCGCGCCCCCGAGGTCGCGACGTATTTCCAGGAGCGGTTTCGCCACGTGCTGGTCGACGAGTATCAGGATACGAATACACTCCAATCCTCCCTCGTCGACCTGCTGGGCTCCCACCACCGCATCATGGCCGTGGGCGACGACGCCCAGTGCATCTACTCGTGGCGCGGCGCGAACTTCGAGAACATCATGACCTTCCCGGACCGCCACCCGGACACCGTCATCCACCGCATCGAAACCAACTACCGTTCGACCCCGCAGATCCTCGCCCTCGCCAACGGGGTACTCGAGGCGCAGCCCAAGGGCCGCCACTTCGACAAGGAGCTGCGCGCCCACCGCGCCCATTCGCACAAGCCGTTCCTTGTGCAGGCCATGGATGGACGCGAACAGGCAGACTTCATCATCAAACGCGTCAAGGGCTTGATGGACGAGGGCTGCTCGCTCTCCGACATCGCCATCCTCTACCGCGCCCACTTCCAGGCGCTCGACATTCAGCTGGAACTCTCGCGCCAGGGCATTCCCTACCAGATCACCAGCGGCGTGAAGTTCTTCGAGCGTCAGCACATCCGCGACCTCGTCGCCCTGCTGCGCTTCGTCTACAATCCCTCCGACCGGCAGGCTTGGAACCGCATCGCAATCCTTCTGCCTAAAATCGGTGAAAAAGGCGCAGAGAAAATCTACGAGGCCGCGCTCGATCACGGGCGCCTGTTGAACAGGAACTTCATCGACGCCCTCGCGACCGACGACGTCATGACGAAGGTCCCGAAGGACGCCAAAGCCGAGTGGCCGTCATTCTGCGCGTCGCTCAAGCAAGTCGGCGACGCCATGCGCACCGACCCGCCGACTCGCGCGGTCGAACTCGCGATCGAGGGTTGGTACGGCGATTTCCTGAAGGGCGCGTTCGCCGACTACATCGACCGACTGGACGAACTGAAGGCCCTCATCGGCTTCGCCGGTCGCTACGAAGAAATGCAGGATCTGCTCGCGCAGATCGTGCTGCTCAACAGCGAAACGAGCGACCGCAAGGTCGACCAGGACACTGACGCGCTGCGCCTCACCACCGTGCACCAGTCGAAGGGGCTCGAGTACGCGGTCGTCTTCCTGATCAGCCTCGCCGACGGCCTGTTCCCCCTGCGCCGCGCCATCGAGGCCGGCGACGTCGAGGAGGAGCGACGCCTGTTCTACGTTGCGGTGACCCGCGCGCGAGACGAGCTCTACCTCTGTTTCCCCAAAATCAGCCACCGCGCCGGCCCCGGAGGCATGATGCTGACGCCGAGCCGTTTCATTCTCGAACTCGACTCCCTCCTCTACGAACCGCTGAAGTTGCGCCGCCAATACGCGTGGTAGGACAGCCAGCCGACCGCGGTCGGCGCCCGCGGCTACAACAGAATCGCACCTCGGTGTGCGGCCGCGCTTACAGCCCCGGCGGCCGGAGCGTTTCGGACACCCCCGCGATCTTCGTCTCCACGTGTGAGGTTGTAAGCCGCGTCGCACCCACCTTGCCGGGCGCACCGGGAAGCGCGATATCCTGGACCGACGAGAACCATAGGCCGCCAATCTCGCGATGATCGGAATAACGCGTGACGACTCCCTGCAACCCGGCTCCGGGCACGATGGTGAAACCAAACTCAGCCCGCACGATGCCCGTCTCCACATCCACGAGTTTGGTCGAAGCCAGACCTTCCTTCGGCACCTTCGCCGCGCCGGACGTCACATTTCCCGCAGATCGAATTCGACCTCTGTGGTCGTAAGCGAAAAGGTCCAATCAGGCGCTTTACCGTTTTACGGCGACACTCCATTGTTCCTCTTTATCTTCACCGTGCCCCGCCGGTCCGGCGTAACTGAGAAGACGCCCCACGACCGCCGCACGCGCAACTTCGAATTCTCGCTCACCCCGGTTGATTGCCCACCCGGCGATGTCGTCTCGCTTAGCCAAAATCATCTTCGGCGTCCTGCTCGCCGGTTCCGTCGTGGCGAATGCCGTGCTGGTGGTCCGTCATCAGCGGCTGCCGGCCGCGCCGACCGAAGGCCGCACGGCATCCGTGGGGAAGGCGCAGCTTGCGCCCGCACGTTCGGCGGACGTCGCGGCGACGGCCTCCGAAGAGGCATCGCCCTGGGCCAAGATCCCTTCTGCCGAATTGCGCACCCTTGCCGACCGCCTCAGTGCCGACGGAGTGCCTGCCGAACTGATGCGTCTCGTGCTCCAGAGGGTTTCGCAGGAGAGCATTGCGCAGCGAAGGCTCGCCTTTGCCAACCGCAGCGAGCTCGCGCCTTTCTGGAAGTCCGGCCCGCCTTTCCAAGGTCCTTTCCGCAACGATTCGGAGGCACAGGTCGCGTTGCGCGAACTCGTCCGGGAGCAATCCGAGGTGCAACGCGCATTGTCGGAGATGGAAGACGCCAGCCAGCCGCGGGCGGTCGCTGCGATTCAGCGCCAATATGGCGAGCTGCCCGAGGCGAAGATCGAAGCCATTCAGCGAATCCAGCGTGACTATGAGGAATTGAGAAACCAGGTCCGTGCCGACCGCGCCGGCAGCGCCAATGGCCCTGGCGAACAAGCGAAGCTCGCCCTGCTGGAACGCGAGCAGCGCGCCGATCTCGAGACGACGCTCACCGCCGAGGAACTGTTCGAACACGACGTACGCTCCAGCCGGACCGCGTCGCAATTGCGCGGACGCCTGGGCGGATTCGAACCGACCGAAGAGGAATTCCGCGCGATCTATCGTGCCCAATCCGCCCGGGAAAAGGGGCAGCAGGGCGCCAGTGCCGCTCCGAGCCCGCGCATCGACTACTCACCTCACGCCCTCGTCGCTGAACTCGAAGGCGTCCTGAGTCCGGAACGCCTCGCCACGCTCCGGCTCACCGGCGACCCGAGCTTTGGGATGGTCAGTCGGGTGATCAACCGGCTGGGGCTTCCTCCCGACACCACACGGCAGGTGCTGGCCCTCGAGCGGGAGGCACAGCAACGCGTCGGGGCCCTCCGCGGCAATCGCACCTTGAGCGCGGACGAGAAAACCGCCCACCTCGCCGAACTCGGCGCAGAGGCGCGCAGCCGTCTCACGCAAACCCTTGGCCCGCGTGGGGTCGAAGCCTACGAAGAGTTCGCGGGAAGCTGGCTCCGACCTTTGTCCGGACAAACTCCCACGCTCCCTCCTGCGCCCGTCCGTTGACCCACGGTGCCATGAAGCTGTCCGTCCTCATCGCGCTGGTTGCCCTATCGCTCGCTGCCAACGCCGTCCTCTGGCTCACGCTCCCGCGCGCACACCTCACCCAGACCGACGCAGACGCTGCCTTGGCGCGCGAAGTCCCCGATGCACACACCGCAAGCGGGACTGCGACCGGCCACGCCCTGCCCGCCGGGTCCGGCCTGTCCAGGGACACTCCTGCGGCACCCTCCACGCGCCTGCCGCTTGATGATTTACCGGCACTCGTCTCCGCGCTGCGCGAGAAGGGTTACCCTCCCGCTGTTCTCCGTGCCCTCGTCGCGACGTTGGTGCAAAAAGAATTCGAACCGCGTTACCACGCGCTGCGGTCCAATTCGGGTACGCCCCAGTACTGGCAGACGATGCCGTCCGGAGGACGTACCCTCGACGTCGAGGCGCGCGCCGCCCGCCAACGTCTCACCCGCGAACACAACGAACGCCTCAGCGACCTTCTTTGGCCCGATGCACCCACGCCCGACCGCGAGCTCATGGAGATCTCCAACCGCCCTCGCTACGGCCCGCTGCCGACCGACACGATTGCGCGCCTGCAAGCCATCGAGACCGACTACAACGAACTCGTGAGCGAGATCCGCGCAGTGCGCTGGTCGGGAAAAGGTGTGGATCGTGAAGTGGAGATCGTCCGCTCGCTCTTCGAAGAATAACTCGGAGACTCCGCTTTCGACGTGTCCCGCGAGGGTCTCGTAGACAAATCCAAGGCGATCTCAGCGATCGGCAGCCAGGCGGCGGATGAGCAGGGAACAATGTTCATGCGCTCCGCTTAGCCGCAGAAATTCAGTCGAGGAACCACGAATGGACACAAATTTACACGAATCCAGATTGATGAAACAGGGTTGTTTTGACGAAAGATCGGACACGGTCGAGTTAGTCCCATCGAGGATCAGTGGTCTGGCTGCTCAGCTCATCACCCAAGTCTCGCGCCGCGTTCGTCGCACCATCGAGCACACGGTTCAGGATGAGTTCGGGAAAGTCCGCGGGCATCTTGGCTCTGACTTTGCCGATCACCTCAGGTGTCTTGTTGGTCACTTCAGCGATCAGAACGTCCATCCCGGCAACGCCGCACCGCTTTGCGGTTTCGAGCCAGTGCCTCAGGTGAATGCCGTGCCAGGGGCAGTGACGACTTTTCCCTTCCACGACCAACCAAGGAACCGAAATTGAGGTGGCATCATCAGTGCGAAACCGCTTAATCCCCTCTTTGTTTTCTTTTTAGGGCCTATAGCTCAATGGTTAGAGCAGAGGACTCATAATCCTTTGGTTCTGGGTTCGAATCCCAGTGGGCCCACCATCAGAAGAACATCGTCAGCGTTTTGAGTTACGATCCCCGACCGTCGGGTGGGAGGAGCCAAAACCGGCCACTGACGCGAACCCGACCGCCGGGTCGCAGCCCCATCCAGCCAGCCGGCGAGAAACACACCGGGCGTTCGTGGAAGCGGCGTTGGAACGCGGTCTGACGGCTCCAGCGGTGCCGGCCTTCTCTGCGCCACTTACGTCACCCAGTCGGCGCAAAGAAGAGCAGCTTGCGCCAGGACCTCCTTAACCGCGGCCTCCTGCAAATCGGGCGGGGTTTTGCCGTCGGCGGCAGTTATTCGAAAATTTCGAACAGCTGAATTCTCCTGCAATTCGCTGTCCTCGAAGATCTTCTTGAGGTGGTAGTTGATGGTGTGGGTCTCCACGTCGTAGAGCTGCCCCATCATTTTCTGGCTGAGCCAGACATTTCATCGGTGTAAACAGCTTCCACGCCGCCCGTGCCGCTGGCCGCCACAAAAGTCAGGTATTCCGCCGCCGAAGAGCGAACCAGTGAGGCTTCGGGCTTCTTTTTGGAACGACTGCCGGGGGTGGGATTGTCTTTGCTTCGATCACGTCAAACGCGGGTACGCCCGACCGGTTTTTGAAGCGTACGAGGCGGATGCGCCTTAACGAAAGCGCACCAAAGACCACGCCAAAGGCACTCATGAACAGGAATGTGTAGTAGGGAAATCCACCGCAACCCGTCGGAGTAAGCCTGCGGCGGGAGGGCGAGATGAGTCCCAACCCACGCGCGGAGGGACCCGCGCGTCCACCGGGACGACCTGCTCATGCTCCCAAGGTGGGCGGGCGCGTCCCTGCGCCCGCTACGCCCGCGGACAAGCCTGCGGCGCGGGCCGAATCACGGAGGAGCCGGGCAAATGCCCGGCTCTTTCTGTTTTCATAAGGTGAATCTGTCGGCCCCGGACGTGAGTGGTCTCGGGCTATCGACCCTTTGCCGACAAGACCAACGGACGCGCCATCCTTCCACGCGTCTTGGGTTCATTTCGACCAAAGATAATCCAGCGGCACGGCGAGCATTCGGCGATCGCCGAGCGGGAGCGCGTGCGGACCGGCGTAGAGAAGCACTCCGCCTTGAAAATCCCGCCCGCACTGGTCGGCAAGTCGGCGCAGGCCATGTCCATCGGCCGACGTGACCGTTGCCGCCGCCTTCACGTCGACACCCCACGTTTTCTTTCCGCGCGTGATGACGAGGTCGACTTCAACCTGATCTTTGTCGCGGTAGTGCCAGAAGCGCAACTCAGGGTCGGTCCAGCCGGCTTGGGCAACCAGCTGTTGCACCACAAACGACTCAAGGAGATGCCCGAAACGATCGCGCCGCATCAGCCAATCGCCCGCGGTGAGGCCGGCGAGGGTCGCAGCCAGGCCGCTGTCGACAACGTGGACCTTCGGGGTCTTTACGAGTCGGGAAGCGTCGTTGCGAAGCCAGGCAGGCAGGCGACGGACGAGGAAGAGCCGCTCAAGCACCGACAGGTAGTGCTCAACCGTCTCGCGTCGGAGATCGAGGTCGTTGCCCAGTGACGAGAGATTGAGCAACTCGGCATTGCGCAGCGCGAGCATCTCAAGCGTACGACCGAGCCCGACGACGTCCTTGACGCGGGCGACATCCTGGACGTCGCGCTCGAGCAGCGAACGCAGGTAATGGCGATGCCACTGACGAGCTCGCGTCTCGTCGCGGCGCAGCGGCTCGGGAAACCCGCCGGAGATGACGCGGGCAACCAGTGCTTTGAGATAGGCCGGCGGGTCCTCCTGCACGGCCAACTCGGCGGAGAACTCGCCGCCGAGCATCGCCTTGAGAAACCCACCCGGACGGCGCGCCTTCTCCGCCTCCGTCAACGGGTGCAGCTGCACAAGCTCCATGCGGCCGGCGAGGGAATCGCTCAGCTGAGGAACCAGCAAAAGGTTGGCCGAGCCGGTGAGCAGGAACCGCCCCGGACGCCGGTCGCGATCGATCACGAGCTTGAGCGAGCGCAGGAGATCCGGAGCGCGCTGTATCTCATCGAGCACTACGCGAGAGGGCAGGCTCGCGACGAAGCCGGCAGGGTCCATCTTCGCCAGGTGAAGAAGGTTGTCGTCGTCGAGGGTCAGGTAAACGCGGTCGGCAAACGTGCGCGCCAGCGTGCTCTTTCCGCATTGCCGCGGACCGATCAGGCAGACCGCCGGCGTGTCGGCCAACGCAGTCTCAATTGCTCGGCGGACAGGGCGGGAATAGAGGTCGGGTGCGTCGTCCAATTGCCGGTCAGGCAAGCGTCCAATTGCTGGTCAGGCAAGCGTCCAATTGCTGGTTAGGCAAGCGTCTAATTGCTGCCTAGGCCTCCGTCCAATTGCTGGTTACCCTTTAAAATCCAGCCGATCGATTATCGATTAGCTCTTGTGCAACAAAGATATATCGTGTCGTGGATGACTGACGACTCACTGATGAGCGCGGCGGCGAGTCGCCGCGCTCAAAATCAGCTGAGGAACGGAGGCCGGGTTCTCGCTCAGGCCAGGACCGGCACCTTCGTACCATCGAACGTATAGAAGGGCTTCGGTGCGTCCGCGGTCGGTGGGTGCGGGACGATCTTCCAGAACTTGCCGACGGTGGTTTCCCACTGCTCGAGCAGGGCCTTCGCGTGCGGGCTGCCGGTGAGCTTGGCATGGACGCCGATGAGCGTCTTCAAGCTGTCGATCTCCTCATGGGCGTTGAGGCGTTCGAGTCCGATCATGGCCGGATTGGTGCGTTCCTGGAAGGCGTCCTCTTCGTCGTAGACAAAGGCGAGGCCGCCACTCATGCCGGCGCCGAAGTTGGTGCCGGTGGGTCCGAGGATGACGACGAGACCGCCGGTCATGTATTCGCAACCGTGGTCGCCCACGCCCTCGACGACGGCGGTGGTGCCGGAGTTGCGCACGCCGAAGCGTTCGCCGGCGCGTCCAGCGGCAAAGACGCTGCCGCCGGTGGCACCGTAAAGGCAGGTGTTGCCGACGATGGACTGCTTGTGCCAGGCGAACGTCTCGCTGGGCTTCGGGCGGATGATGATTTCGCCACCGTTGATGCCCTTGCCGACGTAGTCGTTGGCCTCGCCGATGAGGGTGAGGCGCAAGCCGTTCACGAGGAAGGCGCCAAACGACTGGCCGGCGGAGCCCGTGAAAGTGAGGTCGATCGTACCGGCAGGCAGGCCCTCGTTGCCGCGCTGGTAGGCGATCTGGCCGGAGAGCTGCGTGCCGACGTCGCGATTGACGTTGGTGACCTTGTAGCGGGCGACGAGCCGCGCGGATTCGCCGAGGATGACGTCGCGGGCCTCCTGGAGGATGGCCTCGTCGAGCGAGCCTTCGCCGCCAAAACGCTCGTTGCGCTCGCGCGTATGGTAGCGGTCGAGCTCGCCGGACGGATCCGGGTTGTGCAGCAGTCCGCCGAGATTGATGAGCTTGGTCTTCGGGTTGGACGGGTCGTCGATCTGTTCGAGCAGGTCAACGCGGCCGATGATGTCGTTGAGCGTGCGCGCGCCGAGCTTGGCGAGATAGTGGCGGACGTCCTCGGCGACGGCGTTGAAGAAGTTGATGATGTTCTCGGGCTTGCCGCGGAACTTCGCACGCAGGTCCTCGCGCTGGGTGGCGACGCCGACCGGGCATGTATTCAGATGGCAAACACGGAACATGGCGCAGCCGCCGGCGATGAGGGCGGCGGTGCCGAAGTTGTACTCCTCGGCACCGAGCAGCGCGGCGATGACGATATCGCGACCGGACTTCATGCCGCCGTCGGTGCGCAGGACGACGCGGCCGCGCAGGCCGTTCATCATGAGCACCTGGTGGGCCTCGGCGACTCCGATTTCCCAGGCGGAGCCGGCGTTCTTGATGGAGGCGAGCGGCGAGGCGCCGGTGCCGCCATCATGGCCGGAGACCAGCACGACGTCGGCGTAGGCCTTGGCCACGCCGGCGGCGACGGTGCCGACGCCGGAGGACGAGACCAGCTTGACGCAGACCTTGGCGCGCGGGTTGACCTCCTTCAGATCGAAGATGAGCTGCGCGAGGTCCTCGATCGAGTAGATGTCGTGGTGGGGAGGAGGGGAAATGAGCGTGACGCCGGGAACGGAGTAGCGCAGGCGCGCGATCAACGGCGTGATCTTCGTGCCGGGCAGCTGGCCGCCCTCGCCGGGCTTCGCGCCCTGGGCCATCTTGATTTCGATTTCCTTGGCGGAAGACAGGTACGCGGCCGTGACGCCGAAGCGGCCGGAGGCCACCTGCTTGATGGCGGAGTTGGCGTTGTCGCCGTTGTCCCGGACGTTGAAGCGCTCCGGATCCTCGCCGCCTTCGCCGGAGTTGGACTTGCCGCCGATGCGGTTCATCGCGATGGCGAGGGCCTCGTGCATTTCGGGCGAGAGCGCGCCGAGCGACATGCCGGCCGTGGTGAAACGCTTGCGGATGTCCTCGATGCCTTCGACCTCGTCGATCGCAACGGGTTTGGCCGCGTCGAAGCGGATCTTGAGCAGGTCCTTGAGCGCCAGCGGAGGATGTTCGTCCGACTGGTTCTTCCACTCCTGATAACCCTCGAAGGTGCCCGCCTTGACGAACTTGTTCATCGAGGCGACGACCTTGGGGTTCCAGCCGTGGAATTCGCCCTCGCCGCGCTTGTTGACGCGGTAGTAACCCTCGGGCTGGAGGGTCAGGTCGGTGGGTTGGCCGACCGTATCCGGATCGGCGGAGTCGAGCGCGGGGAAGGCGCGGGCGTGGCGGCGGAGCGTTTCCTCGGCGATGTTGGCGTAGTCCACGCCACCGATGGGTGACGGCGTGCCGGTGAAGCACTCGTCGATCATTTTGTGCGAGACACCGAGAGCCTCGAAGATTTGTGCGCCCCGATAGCTGTGCAGCGTGGAGATGCCCATCTTCGCCATGATCTTGAGCAAACCGGCGTCGATGGCGGACTTGTAGTTGAGGCGTGCCTGATCAGGCGTCACCGGCTTGGTGGTCTTGCCGCTCGTGGCGATGTCGCTGACGACGTGAAGCGCGAGGTGCGGGTTGACCGCGTTGGCGCCGAAGCCGAGCAAGCAGGCAAGGTGGTGGACGTCGCGGGCCTCGCCGCTCTCGGCGACGAGGTCACACTTCAGGCGCAGACCGGCGCGGACGAGTTGCTGGTGAACGGCGCCGACGGCGAGCAGCATCGGGATGCCGGCCTTTTCGGCCGACACACCGCGATCGGAGATGATCAGGACCTTTGCGTTGCCGTTCTCGACGGCGTCTTGGGCGCGCTTGGCGAGTTCCTTGACCGCAGGCTCAAGGCTGGCCGGGCCGGAGGCGGCGTCGAAAAGAGCAGAAAGCCGGACGACGCGGTTCTTCAGGAACGGCACGTCGAAGAGCGCGGCGATCTCGCTGTTCTGAAGGACGGGCGAGTCGAGCTCGGCAAAACCGCTGGTCTTCGGAAACTCCTCAAAGAGACCCAGGCGGCCGCCGAGGTACATCGTCAGCGACATGACCGCCTTTTCGCGGATCGAGTCGATGGGCGGGTTGGTGACCTGCGCGAACAGCTGCTTGAAGTACGTGTAGAGCAGACGCGGGCGGCGCGAGAGCACGGCAAGCGGCGTGTCGTCGCCCATCGAGCCGGTGGGTTCCAGACCCTCGGCGAGGGGGGTGAGCACCAACTCCTGCTCGTCGGTCTCGTAGCCGAACGCGAGTTGGGGCGCGAGCGGGGCCGGCTCGGAGTCGGCAGGAGCCGGCGCGCCGGCCGACTTGGCGAACGCGTGCAAGTTGACGAGGTGTTGCTCGCACCACTGCTTGAAGTGCGGATCCTTCGTGAAGCGCGCCTTGATCTCCTCGTCGTGAAGGAAGCGCTTTTCGGCGAAATCGACCGAGATCATGCGGCCCGGTCCAAGGCGACCGGCTTCGATGACCTTGCCCGGGAAGTCGTGCACCAGGCCGGCTTCGGAGGCGAGGATGACGTAGCCATCGTCGAAAATCTTGTAGCGGGCGGGACGCAAACCGTTGCGGTCGAGGGCGGCGCCGATGACGCGGCCGTCGGTGAAGATGATCGCGGCGGGGCCGTCCCACGGCTCCATCATGCAGGCGTGGTACCGGAAGAAGGCACGGGCCTCGGGGGAGAGCTTCTGGTCCTTTTCCCATGCCGGCGGCATCATCAGCATCGAGGCGTGCAGAGGACTGCGTCCGCCCAGCGTGATCAGCTGGAGGGCGTTGTCGAAGGTGGCCGAGTCCGACATGGCCGGCTGCACGAGCGGCTTGAGATCGTGAAAGCGTTCGCCCCACACGCCGTAAGCGGTGGACCGCTCGCGGGCGCGCATGAGGTTGCGGTTGCCGCGGATGGTATTGATCTCGCCGTTGTGCGCCATCATCCGGAACGGATGCGCGAGGTGCCACGTCGGGAAGGTATTGGTCGAATAGCGCTGGTGGAAGATGGCGAAGGCGCTGGTGAACTTGGGCGACTTAAGATCGCTGAAATACTTCCGGATCTGGGCGGGTGTAAGCAGCCCCTTGTAAACGATCGTGCGCGACGAAAAGGAGCAGATGTAGAACCCTTCCACCTTCGCCTCGATGACCTGACGCTCGATGGAGTTCTGGGCGAGGAAGAGCTTCCGTTCGAACTCGTCGTCGCTGATCGCCTCGTCAGGGCGGCCGACCAGCACCTGGAGGATCAACGGCTGCGTTTCGAGGGCCTTGCGCCCGAGGCAGGACGCGTCGGTGGGAACATCGCGCCAGCAAAGGAACGTGAGCCCCTCATGCTTCACGGCCTTCTCTACGATCTTCTTGCAAGCGACCTGAGCCGATTCGTCTTCACGCGGCAGGAACATCATGCCGACGCCCAGATCGATGTCGCGGAGGAGGGTCTTCTTCTTCTTGGCCAGCGTTTCCCGGAAGAGTTCGACAGGAATCTGGGTAAGCAGACCGGCGCCGTCGCCCGTGACGGCATCGGCATCGATGGCGCCACGGTGAGCGAGGGCTTTGAGGGCCGAGATCGCGCGATTGACGACGTCGTACGTACGTTCGCCGGAAAGCTTCGCGATGAAGCCGACGCCGCAGGCGTCATGCTCCTGATCCGGGTGGTACAGGGGGGACGGGATGATCTTGGCCATGGGAGAAAGGGAGGAAGGTGAGCGGAAGCAGGGGCGCCGGAGGCGGGTGGACGAGGGCAAAAAAAGGGCCGGTGTCTCGTTTGCGAGAGCCGGCCCCTAGGCTGAAGCGGTGCGGGAGCGCCCTCGTCGATCAGAAGAAGCGGATCGTTTTCGAGGCCATCTTCGCATGTTCCTCGTCCGAGCACGCCGCGTTGGTGGGCGCATCGGGATCCATGTCATTGGGCTTCACAAGATCGTTGGAGATCAGGTAGTTCTCCACCTCCTCCCCGGAAATGTCGGCCAGCATGACCCCGTCTATTTCTACGCACGGCGAGAGCGGCTGGCCTGACTTGCGCACCATCTCGGCGTAGTTGTCGCGGTTGTTGATGATGTCGATGTCATCGTACGGCAGGTTGTGCTTGCGCATGATCGCGCGAACGCCGTTGGACCAACCGCACTGCGGCTTGAGATATGCGAGGATCTTCATTGAAAGAGTGAACTTACGGACAAAAGTGAGGCAACTTATAGGATGCGAATTCCTGCATTCAAGAGAAAGGTTGGACAAAGTTCAGCAGGACTCGGGTCGAGTGCCGCGTCGGGAGGCAGCAGGCCGGCGGCGCCAGCATGGGCCTGGCCAGCGAACTCCCCGGGAAGCAGACACAAATTCGATCGCCGCTGAGGATGCGGGTTGAGATCGGTTTCCGGCTGGAAACGTCGCCGGGCGCGTGAGCGGATTCCGCCAATTCCGCCCGAACGAGCCACGTCGGCGTTGTTGATTTGCAGTTTCGCAGGGTGTCCGACTGCAACTGCAGCGAGCTGAGCCTCCATCGTGAGACAACTGCCTACGCCTCTGGTTTCGAGGGAAGTATTAATGCCATGGAAGCATGTAAAGTCATGCGGCTTCATCGGGCGCGGGTCCGCGAGGAAATCGAAGGGGCATTACGGGCCGGACGCCATCCCCCTCACGGCCAGGGTGGGTGGGAGCTCGTCCGCCATGGGCGGCGAAAACCCAATTGATTTACGGCTGGATTACCGGGGGAGGTCGATAACCAGGAACACGGGAATAATCGAACGCCGCGCTTGGGCTGCGCTTTAGGAACGCCCGAAGGGCATCGGCGAATTCTACCAACTTATTAGCCGAGCTCGGCTTTGTCACATACGCCGTTGCATGCAGCCTATAGGCTAGTTCTACATCTTTGTCCTGATTGGACGACGTGAAAATCCACACGGGCAAAAGCTTGAAAGCGGGCAGTTCTCGTATCCACGAGAGCACTTCCAATCCCGACAGGAAGGGCAGATTTATGTCCAAAAGCACCAATGTCGGCAGCGGCGACTTTGCGGGATCACTCTCGCAGGCGCGCAAGCAGTTTACCGCTTGCTGTCCGTCCCTGACCGTTTGGAAACCTTCGAGTTTTACCTTCTGAAAAGCGCGCTGGAGCAGGAAGACATCATTGTTGTCATCTTCGGCATACAGCACCTGACCTATGGTGTTGCTCATTCCCATGGCGCGGCTGCCAGTTCGAGATGAAAGGTGCTGCCCCTTCCGGGTTCGGACTCTACGGCGATCGTTGCACCCATTCGATCAGCGGCCCGACGCACCACGGCGAGCCCGATTCCGGTGCCATCATAGTCCTGGGACAAACGATAGAAAATTCCGAATATCTTTTCGTGCATCTTCGGATCAATTCCGATGCCGTTGTCTTGAATCGAAAGCCGGACCCGCTTGTCCCGCGCGGTGGCCGAGATTTTCACCCGTGGCACGACGCCTGGTGGGACAAACTTTACCGCATTTCCCACAAGATTTGAGAGACACTGAGTGAGTGCTGCGACATTACCGCGGACGCGAGGCAACGGAAACGCTACAGTAATTTCAGCTTTAGGTGATTGGAATTGGGGATACCCTTCGAGGATCCCATTTATCAATGCAGGGAGGTCAACGTTCTCCAACGGAATCTCGGTAGGCGCCACCCGGCTATAAGTAAGGACATCCTGGATCAGCCGGTCCATTCGGTCCGCGGCCGTCACAATTCGACGAATATATTCGCGACCTCGGTCACCCACTTCGCCGCGATAATCTTCTTCCAGGATTTGCGCGAAACTCTGCATCGCCCGCAGCGGAGCACGCATGTCGTGGGAAATGCTGTATGAAAAAGACTCCAATTCGGAGACAGTTTCTTGCAATTTCGCCGTCCGCTCGACCACGGTCGCCTCCAATTTCTCCTTGGCCTGTTTTTGGTCGTCGATGTCCGTATTCGAGCCAGTCCACATCCGCACCTTTCCGTCCGCATCGCTCATGGCGCTGGCGCGGCTCAGGTGCCAGCGATAAACGCCGTCGTGGCGACGAAACCGATGTTCAAATTGAAAGGGTTCGCCCGTTTCGACCGAGTGTTTCCAAAGGCGTATATTTTCGTTCACGTCATCGGGATGAATGAATTGGGTCCAACCCCAGTCGCGAATTTGATCAAATGTAAGTCCCGTGAATTCCATCCATTGTTGATTGAAATAATCCACGTCGCCATTGGGCTTGGCGGTGAAAATCTTCTGCGGCATGGACTCGGCCATGAATCGGAAACGTTCGGCGCTCTCGCGCAACGCTTGTTCCGTCTGCTTTCGCTCGGTGATGTCGCGCAGAGTAGACGTGAACATGGGGGGGGTCATGCCCGCAATCGGGCTGATGGAAAGCTCAACCGGAAATTCGTGACCGTCCACGTGAAGCGCAGGTAGTTCGATGCGCTGCCCCAACATGGGACCGTCGCCGGTTTCCAGATACCGGGCCATGCCCGCATAATGCCGGGCACGCAATCGTTCTGGAATGATCAATTCAGCGAGCGGTTTGCCTAAAATATCCTCCCGTCGATGGCCGAAAATCTTTTCTGCTGTTGGATTAAAATCGGCTACGTTCCCTTCGTGGTCCATCGTGATGATGGCATCGAGTGATACGTCGAGAATCGCCGATTTAAGATTTTCGCTTTTTCGCAACGCGGCCTCCACCTTCTTTCGTTCGGTGATGTCCAGCGTGAAGCAACGCGTATGGATGAATTTGTCGTCCTCCCACAACACGTTGGAGTTGATCACCACGTGGCGGATTGAGCCGTCCTTACAACGGAGTCGTGCCTCGTATTCGCTCAGTGTTTCGCGATTGGTTAACCGACAGAGGATGTCTTGAATCACTGGCTCATCCGCATGGAATTCGGCGATATGATGCCCGATGTATTCGTTTTTCGTGTAACCCAGCGTTTCCAACTCCGTGCGATTGGCCCACAAAATCATCCCGTCCGGCCCAACCCAGTGCATGGCGACGGAAGCGTTCTCCACAAAGTCGCGGAGCTCTTCCTCTGCGCGGCGCACTGCTTCCTCGCTGCGCTTAGACTCGGTGATCTCACCGTCTGCCACCACCGGCGCGGGATGTGCTTCCGAATCAGTTTTCAATTTTGCTAGAATTTTGCCGAGTTTTTGGGCTTCAACGCTCTGCACCGACCCCATCCACCAAAAGAAACGAGACTATTAGCAAACGGCCCGCGATTGCCATTGTCGAGGATAGGAAGGTTAGGCGGGAAAAATCCCTAAAGGCAGCCGAAACTGTGTTCATCCAATCCATCGCGGTTTACCCCAGTCAGAGCGCTCTGATAGGTTCCAGGCAGGCAAGGAACGCCTCCTTCGCGCCGTCCGTGGCAAACACATCCCCCTGGTAGTTCCCATGGTTGATCACGTGGTGCATCGCTCCAAGATACTGCAACCGCAACGGCCTCGCTATGCCTTGGCCTATCTCAACCCTCTGCCTCCAATAGATCACAGACATGAGGGCTCGCCCCTTTTTGGCCCGACCACCTGACCCCTGGTGCGCCGATGCCTGGTTGCGCAACGACGAACCGGGCGCGAGGCGCGGGAGCGGAACGAAAAAACCCCGAAGCGGGCCGATCAAAAGGGTCAAACCCGCGGCATGGCCCCGTCCGTCCGGTTTGGCCTCGTGTGCCCGGGACCGGCGAGCGCCGGCGAATCGTCGACGTGGCGCAATTCAGTGTGCAGGCCGGCGCCCAGGTGGCGTTGCGCCGGAACGAGACGGTCATTTCTCCATCCGGCCGTGCACCACGGCGTGCGTTCACCCGGCGTGGTCGTCGGAGTCTTCGGCGTAGTCGCGGGCCTCGCCTTTGGTCCAGTCAACACAACCGCTGCGGCCATCGGGTCGGATGGAGGGGATCGCGATACTTGTGTATCCGTGATGTGAATATGGATCGTTTCCGGCGATCACGACGACGTCCCGGTAGTCGAGCTTGGCCATGGCGGATTTGTAGTCGGCACCCGGGGGATGCCAGGGGAGCAAGGACTCGGCGCGCATGTAGTGATTGACCAAGGCGCGGCGGTAGGTCCCTTCGGTCGCGCGGTTGGGCAGCGAGCGGTGAAGGGTATATCCGTTGAAGAATACGACGGAACCAGGGCGCACCTCGACGGGGACAGCATCTTCGTCGCTCCACGGGAAGCCGTGTGACTCTTCGGCGCAGTCGAAGCGGCGGTCGCCGTGCCAGTGTTGATCCCAGAGGATGCCCGGTCGATGCGAGCCGGGTAGAATCCAGAGGCCTCCGTTTTCCACGGTGGCGCGGTCGATGGCGATCCACGCACCGATGAGCGAGCGGTCGCGGGTGGGGATGTAGTCCTCATCTTGGTGCCAGGCTTGGCCTGGCTTGCCGGAGGATTTGATGAAGAGCATTGACTGCATGCATTTCACGTTGGGGCCGAGTGCGGCGATGAGGGCGCGCACGATGACCGGGTGGTCGAGGCTCGCGCGCATGATGGGGGAGATTTTATGCGGAAAATGGACGCAGAGGATCTGGCGGAGTACCTCGGCGTCGCTCGCTTCGGCCGGGAGGGCGGGGGCTCCTTTGACCGGGCCATGCTCTCCGCGGCAGATGGCGGTGGCTTCGTCGCGCAGGGTGTCGATCTCGGCGGGCGAGAAGGCATCCTCGATGACGAAGTAGCCTTGGTCGTCGAAGAATTGCCGGAGTTCAATGGCGTCAAAATCGGGGTCAAAATAACCGGCAGGGCGGGCGGGAGCGGGGGCGTGGCGCGGGGCAAGAGGAGTGGACATAGCTGTTTAATACCATCTTTCTGGGAATGTCGGCAGCTCTATGAAGCGCATAAACCTATCCAAAAGACTCAGGGTGGTTGAGAACGGCGGAGCCGTGTTTGGAGACGTGGTGTATGGTGCGGGAGATGGATTTGGCCCCCGTTGGCAGCCGGATTATCAGTTGGTGCTGATCGTGAGGGGAAGTGCCCGCATTGTGGTGGATGAGGTGGAGCGGCACGTGCGTGCCGGCGAGGTGACGTTGTTGCGGCCCTGGCATCGGGAGCGGTTTGCGTGGGATCAAGGGGGACGCACGCAGCACACGTGGTGCTCGGTCGCACCAGAGGTTGTGGGGGTGGATGCGCGTTTGGCGACCGCGTTGGCGGCGGTCAAAGAGGAAGTGCGGCCGGTGTCGGCGCGTCTGGCGCAAGTGATGGATACGGGACTTGGCATTGTGCCGGGCACGCCCGAGGCGACGAGTGGGCTGGTGGCGGCTTTGGGCCGCGCGGCGCTTGCGGCGTACGTGGCGAGCGCGATGGGTGCGAACCCGGCGGGGGGCGTGGGACTGGCTCCGGTGGCGCGGCTGCTCGACTGGTTGGGCGAGCATTGGGCGGAGCCGGTTGACTTGGCGACGTTGGCGTCGGCGGCGGGGGTGTCTGCGGCGCAGTTGGTGCGCGTGTGCAAGCGGGAGTTAGGGGAGACGCCGTTGCGTTATGTTTGGCGGGTGCGCACGGCGCGGGGAATTCAGCTGTTGCGCGATACAGGACTCACGGTGAGCGAGATCGCGTGGCGGTGCGGGTTTCAAACGCCCTTTCATTTTTCGCGTTGGGTGCGGGCGATCGAAGGCGTGGGGCCGCGCGAGGTCCGGAGGTTGGCGTGGGCACCTCCGTTGGCGTAGCAGATAAATTTTCTGGCCTGCTGGCGGAGCGACCTGGAAGATTTCATGGCGGACGCATTGCCATCGCGAGTGATCTCTTTCACCGGTTTGGCGGATATGACAAAGCCCTTCATCCCATGGGTTATCAGGATTTCGATCTGTTGGCGCGCGCCGCTGCCTCGGGGTTCCCGGTGAGGCGGTATCTTGAATTTCTCGTAGGCGTGACGAGCCAGTCCAGTCTAGACGTTAGGGCGGCTATTCTGACGTGTTTTCCTCTGCGAAAGTTTGCGCAACGCTAACAACGTCCCGGCTACCCCCACAGTCAACGGACCGAGCGCGCCTCCACCACCTCCTCCGCCGCCGTTGTTTCCGGTTCCTCCGCTGGTGCCCGTCGAACCTCCGCCGGTGGAGCCCGAGCCCGTCGAAGACCCGCCGCTTGAGGCGGCTGGGGGCGCGGAATCGCCCATCATGTCCAATTGCGGACGCCCCCCGAAGCGTCCGTTGAAGTCCGGCAGAACGTAGTTCAGGTCCGACGCGCTCACGCCGTACCACGCCAGAAGGTCGCGAGCCATTTCGTCGACCGCCACGCCGGGGACGAGGCGCCCTTGTCCCGTATCGATCGCCGCAAGGTTCTGCAGGTTCGGATAATAACCTTGGTCGCGGTTGCCAAAAATATTACCGCCTCGTACGGCCCCGCCCAGCACGATTTGATTTCCACCCCATGCATGATCTGAACCGTTGCCGTTGGAGGTGAGCGTGCGGCCGAACTCGGACGCGGAAAAAAGAGTGACCCGATTCTGCAGGCCGAGCTCGCCCAAGGCGGTCCAAAAGAAGCCCAAGGCCTGGCTCACGGTGCGCAGCATCGTCACCTGATTGTTCAACACCTCGTCGTGGTGGTCCCAGCCGCCCAGCTGTACGAAGAAAATCTGACGGCGCGCTCCGAGCCGTCCCGCGGACGCCGCCGTACGGGCGATCATTGCCAAACTGGACGCGAGGTTGTTTCCCTGGGGCACGGGGGCGGTGAGCGTCGCTCCGCTGATCGCGCTCGAGAACGTGTAGTACGCATCGACGGCATCACGCGTCGAGTCCGCAAAGGTCTGTTCGAACAAACTGCGATACTCGGCGCCGAGCGAACTATCGACCGCCGCGCTCCGCAAGGCCGTGAGGTTGTTGCGCGCCGTGGGGCTGTAGCCAGTGAGCGCGGTTGCGCCGCCGGACCCCAGCGAATAGGTGAACGCCTGCCGGCCGGTCAGAAAGGTGCTCTGGCCCGAGAGCGAGATGTTCATCGAGACGAGGCTGGGATCGTTCATCGAACGAATGATGTCGGCGGCGCGCCCGCCCCACCCGATGGCCGTGCGTTGGTCTGGAATGCAGGTCTGCCACTGCTTGATCTGATCGGAGTGCGAATAGAGGGAGACCGGACGGTAGCGATTGGCCCGGTAGTCGGCCAGCGAGGTGGGCCGCACGAGGGAGCCGACGTTGGAGACAAACCCCAGCCGGCCTTGATTGAACAAATCCCGCACCTCCGTCATGGAAGGATGGATACCAAGGGTCCTCCCCCCGAGATTCGCAGGCGTGATGGAAAGCAGCGTGTCGCCGGGCAGGGCCAGGTTGCGGCGAACCGCCGCATACGCGCCGTACTCCCCCGGAGTGGTCGGCACCAGCATGTTGAACGAATCATTGCCGCCGGCGAGAAAGAGGCACACCAGCGCTTTGTAGTCGCCGCCGGCCGGCGCCGTTTGCGCCGCCAGTGAATTCGCGAGCCGCAGGGTCAGGAGGGTCGAGAACAGCGACGTTGCGCTGATGCCGGCGCAACTGGCCTGGCCGATGAACTGACGGCGGCTGATCGGCGTGGGTTGGGGGGCGCTCATGGTGCGGTTACTTGAGGATGGCGTAATCGGGCGACACCGCCGTGAGGTAAACGGCGAGCTGGGCGCGGGTCCGGTTCACTGTGCTCCCGCTCGGAACGACGGCGGTCGTCACACCGTCGAGGGCGCGCTGGATCGCCGCCCGCGTTTCGGTGCTCATCGTGCCGTGCGTGAGCAGCAGGTCCACATTGTCGATCAAAGCCGCCGGGGTCGCCGCCAGTTGTTCCTGCTCGGAGAGGTCGAGGCGGAAGCTGCCTGCGCCCGTCTGAATCAGCGTGTAGAGCGCATTCGGCAGCGTGATCGCAAAGACCGAGTTGAGAATCTGGAACTCCGGTCCGACCAGCGCGGCGTCCGTGATCCGGCCGGGCGGTTCGTACTCCGGCGAGTAAAAATTAAAGACCGACGGAGCGCTCATCGGGTAGTGCCCGATGGAATTCTGCGTGACCACGTTGCCGAAGTCGTAGGGCAGCGCACCGGGCTGCACCGTAAAGCGAAACGCCCGCAGCATGTGGGTTACCCGCAGGAACGGCTCCCGAAGTCGGCCGTGTTCGGCATCCCCGATAAATCCGGTGCTGCGCGCCTCTGAATCGAGCAGGATCGCCTTCACGACGGCCAGCAGGTCGCCGCGCACACCCGCGCCATTATTAACAAACACGGCCGATACCCGGCTCACGTAGTCGCTGCTCGGATTCGAGGTGACGAGGCGCTGGATGAGTTGCCTCGAAATGAAGGGAGCCGTGTTTGGATGCTCCACCAGGTTGTCGATGGCGTCCTGCACGTCCTGCAAACCAGACTGACCAGCCGGCAGGGTCGTTTTGCGCACGCCGGGATAGGTCAGCAATCGCTTGCTTTGCGTGTCATGCTGCTGCTCCCACATGCGCATGGGCGAGGTGTAGTTGACCGGATCGCGCGGGAAATCGGTCTGCCCGGTGCCTGAGCCCGTCGAGCCCGGGCCGTCGTCGGTGAACCCCGTGAAAACGCGGGCGAACTCCGTGATGTCGTCGTTGGTGTACGATTCGACCGGGCGCCCGTTGCCGTCGAACACATAGTTTCCATTGGGCTGGAGGTTATAAAGACCGATGGAGAAAAGCTGCATCACTTCCCGCGCATAGTTCTCGTCGGGGCGGGTACCCGTCGTGGGATTGCTTTTGCGATTCTTGTAGTGGCTGAGGTACCGCCCCATCATCGGATGGCGGGTGACGTCCATCAATAACGTGCGGAAATTTCCCAGCGCGTTACGCGCGAGCATGTCGTAATAGCTGCTCGGTCCTTCCCGGCCGTTTGCGATGTTCGAATCCACATCCGACACCACCATGATATGGCTGAGGGCGTACGCCATGCGCTGGCGCAGCTGGTCGGCACCCGCGATCATTGTTTCATTGCGTGAGCGACGGTTGGTCCCGGTGTTGGCTGCCGGGATCGTCCCGGCGTTCAGCGCGTTCTGCAGCAACGTCACCGCCGACGACACGGGCTTCGTCGCTTCGAGGTCGATCCACGCCGCGTAATTGTAGTTGAGCGCGCGCAGCTCCGCGAGGCGGTCGGGCGACGGTCCGAAGGTGGCTTGTGCGAGAAAGCGCGTCGCCAGCTGATCGTTGTTCAAACTGGCGTTGGGTGACACGGCGGCAAACACCGAGCTCGAAGACAACGCCAAGATCACACCAATGACCCAAGGGAAGGCCGGGGGGATTTTGATCACGCTTGAATGACAATCGAAGAGCCCGAACCCCATCAAGATATTATTAGCTGTTGTTTATCAAGAAACTGCAAAACTGGCGAACCGGTGGAATCGCAAGCAACATGCGCGAAATCGGGGGAAGGTATCCAAAATTCCATAACAAATTATCGACCTTGCGGTTCCGAACTCGCCCGCTGCGCTTGTCCGCGCCGGGCTCTTCTGCTACGGTCCGCGTCGCATGCTTTCGATCACCGACCTGCAGAAGTCCTTTCGCGTGCCGGGGACCGGCGAGCGTCGGCGCATTGTCGACGTGCCCTCTTTTTCGTTGGCGGCGGGCGGCCAAGCCGCTCTCCGCGGTGAAAGCGGGTCGGGGAAGACCACGTTTCTTCACTTGATCGCCGGCATCCTCGAGGCCGACGCGGGGCGCATCGTTATTGGCGATACGGAGGTGACGTTGCTCAAGGAAGCCGCACGCGATCGTCTGCGGGCGCGCAGCCTCGGCTACATTTTTCAGACGTTCAACCTTCTGCAGGGGCACACCGTTTTGGAGAATGTTCTGCTCGGCATGGCTTTTGGCCCGGGCGTCGATCGCGGACGCGCGGGGGCACTGCTGCAACGGGTGGGATTGGGCGACAAGCTCGGGCACTATCCGGGGCAGTTATCGACCGGACAACAGCAACGCGTCGCCGTCGCCCGGGCCCTGGCGAACCGCCCGAGCCTCGTGCTGGCCGACGAACCGACGGGCAACCTCGACCGGCGCAATGCCCGCGAGTCCCTCGGACTCATCCGCGAGGTTTGTCGCGAGACGGGTGCGGCGCTGTTGCTCGTGAGCCATGACGAGCAGGTGCTGGCAAATTTCGAACAGGTGCAGGATTTCGCCACCCTCAACCGCGCCGGGGAGGTCGTGGCATGACGCTCTGGAACCTCATCTACCGCAGCCTGCGGCAACACGCCCTGTCGACGCTCGTGACCGCGGGCAGCATCGCGCTCGCCGGCGGCTTGTTGCTCACCGTCTGGATCGTGAAGACGCAGTCTCAGGCCGTGTTTGCCCAGACCAATTCGGGATTCGACGCCGTGCTCGGGGCGCGCAGTTCGAAAATGCAGCTGGTGCTCAACGCGATCTTCCATCTCGAGGCGTCGCCGGGCAACGTCGCCGCGTCCGATGTCGCGATGATCTCGCGCCATCCGGCCGTCAAGACCGCCATCCCGATCGCGGTTGGCGACAACCACTACGGCTGGCGTATCGTCGGCACGCTGCCGCGCCTGTTCACCGACGTGGAGTACCTGCCGGGCAAAAAGTATGAGCTTGCCGAGGGCCGGCTGTTCGAAGACGGCGTGCGTGAGGCGGTCGTTGGCGCGTACGCCGCGCGCAAGCTCGGATGGAAGGTGGGCGATACCTTCCAGCCTTACCACGGCCTCGCCTTCGATCCGAACGCGTTGCACGAGGAAACCTACACGATCACGGGTGTCCTGGCCCCGACCAATTCGCCCGTGGATCGCGTGATCTGGATTCCCCTCTCGGGTGTGCAGACGATGGCGGGACACGACCCGCGTGCGGCCACGGACGTCAGTGCGGTGCTCATCCAACTAAGGGCGCCCACGGCGGGCATGATGCTCGATATAATGATCAACCGGCAGGGCGACCGGCTGACCTTTGCGTATCCGATTGGCGCGATCGTGGCGGATCTTTTTGGAAAAATCAGCTGGTTCGACCGGGTGCTGACCTTGATCGCAGCGCTGGTGGCGCTGGTGGCGGCCGGCTCGGTGCTGGTGAGCATCTACAATTCCATGAGTGCGCGACAGCGCGACATTGCGATTCTGCGCGCCCTCGGTGCGCGCCGGCGGACGGTGTTCGGTGCGGTGGTCGGCGAAGCGACGGTCATCGGTGTGCTCGGCGCCGCGGCGGGATTCGCGGTGTACGGTGTGCTCGCCGGGATGGTGGCGTCGCTCATTCGGGATCAGACGGGCGTGGTGCTCGAGCCGTGGCAATGGCATCCGGTGTTTGCCTGGACACCCGCGATGTTGATCGGGCTTTGCGCGCTGGGGGGGATTCTGCCTGCGTTCAAGGCCTACCGTGTGCCGGTGGCCGAAACCATTGCGCCTGTGTCATGAGCATCTTGGAGGCCGCCTTATGCTGACGAGGGGCCTTGGCGCACCGTTTTTTCTTCGGTCGTCAGGATCTGCCCGCCAGGATGCTGAGCCGGAACACAGGCTTCGACTACTGCGGATCAAGACACCCTGTTCACTTTCTTCATGAAGACGTACCTCATCCTCGTTTCGCTGGCGGCCCTTGTGGCGATGGCCGGCTGCAAAAAGCACTCCGCAGACAGCCATCAGCACGCATTGCACGATCACGGCGGTCATGCTCATGCGGCTCCGCACGGTGGCGTGTTGGTGGAATTGGGCGACCACGCCTACAATCTCGAGTTCGTGGTCCTGCCGGATGCGGGACGCTTGCTCGTGTACCTATTGAGCGGGCACGCGGATGCGTTTGTCCGCAGCTCCATGTCGTCCATCGAACTCGCCATCACGGATGGCGCCGGGACGCGCACGCTCGTGCTCCAACCCATGGCAAACGTCATCACCGGCGAGACCGTGGGCAACACGGCCCTCTTTGCCGGCGAAGCCGAGTGGCTCAAGCGCGGCGCGCCGTTCACGGGAGTGGTGCGCTCGGTGTCGCTTGGCGGAGCCCGCTTCGAGGGCATTCCGTTTGCAGTTCCTGCGTCCCTGCGTTGAACGGCGAGAAGCTTTTGACGAACGGGCGAGGTTGAGTAACCTCCCGGACACACCGCCATGACCGCCACCCTTGCCCGCTTGCTGTTCGCTTTCTCGTTCTCGTCCTTGCCCGTTGTTGGGTACTCCGCCTCAGCGGAGAAGGGCGCGACGCTGCCCGCGCCGACCGTGGTGGACGGCGGTTATCTGAAAGTCGGCTTCGATGTGCTGGCTGGCTACAAATTTGAGGCGCCGCCCTTCGATCCGGCGGCCCCCGTCACGGCCACGCCGGCGACGGGCGAGGAGCAGATCCCCGCCGAGATTAAAGCGCTCAACGGCAAGCCGGCCTTGGTGACCGGCTACATGATGCCCGTGCGCATGGAGAACGGCCTCGTGACGGAGTTCCTCTTGGTGCGCGACCCGGCGATGTGCTGCTACGGCACCGTGCCGGATATGAACGAGTGGATCGTCGTCAAGATGGCTCCCGGCGTGCGTCCGCTCATGGACGTACCGGTGTCGTTCTACGGAAAGCTTCAGGTCGGGGCCATGTTCGAGAACGGTTACCCGACCGGCATCTACCTGCTCGAAGGCGAGAAGATGGGCGCGGTTCAGCAGGGTTGAGATTCGCGAAACAGGCATTCCTGCCTGTGATCGGGCAAGGATTGTCGTCGGATCACAGACAGGAATGTCTGTGTCACCAGCGGTGCTGCCCGATCAGCTCCGGCTCCGCCTTACCGTGAGATATCCCGCTGAGTCAGCACGCGGAAGCCGTGATGATTCAGCGTCTGCGTGGCGACGTCGGTATCCTCGGTATTGATGACCACGGCGGAGCGTCCTTCGGGGCGTTTGATGAAACTGTAGATGTAGTGAAGGTTGATCTCGGCCTCAAGCAGGGCGGCGAGCACGGGCTTGAGGTCGCTTTCGTCGCTGATCTCCACCGCGAGCACGTCGCACTCGGTGTAGGGAAAATCGTTGTTGATCATCAGCTCCTTCGCCTTGTCGGGATCGTCGACGATCACGCGCATGATGGCGCTGTCGGTCGTGTCAAGCACGGTGAGCGCCATGATGTGCACGTTGTTTTCCCGGAAGAGCGCGGTGAGGTCGAAGAGGCGCCCCACGCGATTCTCCGCAAAGACGGAGAACTGTTTCACGGGATCGGCGGCGATTGCGGTACGAGTGGAGGCCATCGGCGGAAAGGGGAGAAGAACGCTGCATGGTCGGCCGCGAACGGTCAATGGTCGGGAGTTTTACACTTCGCTTACAGTCATCCGTCTTGCCGACGGTCCAGTATCGGCGCAGACCAATTGCACCAGCTTCGAACTGTCAACTGGAGGATTCACCCCATGCCGAATGCGAAATTGAATGTCACCCACCTGCTGGATCATGGATGGAGCGCCGCCCCTGATGCGGCTTTGAACTCGAACCTAATGTTGGAAGCTGAACCGGCGCTGCAACCGGGTGATGCTTCCGCGCGACTCATGGTCGTGGCAAAGAACGTTTCTTTGGCCCACGCGTCGAATGTCACCTTTGCCAAGGCGGTCGCCGCGGTGAGGAACCCCAAGGAGTTCGCCACCTTGATGATCGACGCCCGCTACAAGGCTCTGGGCGGCGCCCGGGGTTTTCTCGGGGCGGACACCATCCCGGTCACCGTGTGTCCGGACGGCGTCGGCTACTACCGCCACTATAAAGGAGGCTCAATCTATTGGTCGCCCGGGACCGGCGCCCACGAGGTTCATGGCCTCATTCGAGCCAAATGGGCGGCGATGGGGTGGGAGAAGAGTTTTCTCGGCTACCCGCGCACGGATGAGACCGTGGGCCAGGACCCAAAAAAGGAAGGTCGCTTCAACCATTTCCAAGGAGGCTCGATCTATTGGCATCCGCAAAACGGCGCCTTTGAGGTGCACGGAGCCATCCTGGCCAAGTACCGCGAACTGGGGGCTGAAGGCAGCCTGCTGGGATATCCCACGACTGACGAAACCGCGACGCCGGACAGGATCGGCCGCTTTAACCATTTTCAACGCGGTTCCATCTACTGGACGCCCTCGACGTGGGCTCATGAGGTGCACGGGTTGATTCGCAATTTCTGGGCGCAGCACGGTTGGGAGCGGAATCCACAACTTGGATACCCGTTGACCGACGAGCTTGTGCCGCACCGCGGCATCGGTCACACCCCGGCACCGGTGATCCGAAAGCCGATCGAGGGGCTGCCCGCCGATGTTCTTCGGCTGCCGGACGTTTCCCCGCCGCCGAACCTCAGGGTGGTGACGCCGGCCGTGCCCGCGTCGACCACGACGGTCAGGCGCACCGCAATGAGCGTGAGCGCCGCGCGGATGGCAACGGCGCAGCCGGTCGCCGTGTCCGCCCAGCCGACCGTCAGATTGGGATCCACCGCGGTGCTCGTGGCCCAGCCCCTCCTGACCTTGAACCCGTCGATCTTTATCATCGACCGCAAGGGTCGCAGTCAGGACCGCTTCGGCGACTTTGAGAATGGCGTGCTCTTCTGGCGCCGCGCAACCAACGCCGTCACGATGATCGCTCCGCGTGCGAAGGCGCCCGGCGGAGCGACGATGGCGTGGACGGCCGCGGAGATCGCCAACCTCGCGGCCCTCCGCATCAAGCAGGCACTGGGGGCCTTCCCGGGTGCCACGCCTGGAGCGGTCTCCTTTGCTGGCACGACCGGCTATTCCTACGACGGTGCCGGGCTGCACAACCGCAACCACCGCGTGCGCATCGTGCTGAACGGGAAGCGCAAAACCGGCAACGTGATCGTGCCCGCCACCGCGATCGTCGAGGTGCGGGTCGAGGTGTCCTTCGATCCCGTCGACCGCGAGATCGGCGGCTACCTCACCGGCTGGTCGTTGATTTCGTCGCCCGGGGAGTTCCACGGCGGGGGCGATTTGCGCCGCGCGTTGCACCAGCGGCTCGATCCGTCGATTTGGAAGCAGTTCCTCATCGCCAAGGTGCCCGCGACCAAGGACGACCCCATCGCGGTCCTCTCGGTCAAGACCCACACGGACGGCCGCGTCGCCGTCTATTTCGAGCCCTGAGCCGCTCGTTTGCCCCGTCACAGTACTGAGTATTCAACCCGTAATTACGGAGAAATTTCCATGCCTACTTCCACCACGCGGACGACCACTCGTGTCGCCGTCTCCCGCACCGCCGTGCGCCCCGTCGCCGTGAGCGCCACGGCCACCGCGCCCGCTCCAGTCAACCGTCTCGCCGCCAACCTGAGCCAGGTCAATCTCGCCAACCGCGCCACCGCCACCAGGCAGCTCAAGACCATGAAGGCCACGCCGGCCGAGTTTGCACCGGCCTTCCGGCAGCTGGCCGCGAAAAACCCCGCGCAGGCCCGCCAGCTCGCGGCGGCCTTCGACGACACCCTCGAAACCGATGATGCCGTGCGCCAGCACTTTGACTTCGTTGCGCGCACCACACCGGCCGAGCGAAAGATCGTCTTTGACGCCTACCGCGCCGAGGGACGCGGTCAGCGCATCGTGCACGCCGTCGGACTGATGCCCGCAGCCCACGGCGCCGTCCTGATGAAAGACTTTGTGATCAAGACCGGCGGGGCCGTCGATCAGACCGCGATCAACGACGCGGCTGCCTGGATCTCAACTCAGGGCAAAACCCTGCGCCAAAAACGCGCCCGCGTCCCGGGCCCGCGCGCTCCGCACGATGCTGCGGTGGTCGAGTGGGTTGAGGAGAACATCATCGATCCGATCGTGCAGGCGGTGAAGAGCGTGGTCGACGCGATCGTCAAGGCCGTCGGCAACATCGTGAATGCCATCGCCTCGGTCATAAAGGACATCGTCAACTGGACGGTGCAGGCGGTTGCCGACCTGGTGAAGGCCGTCATCGCCGCCGGCAAGGCGATCGGCCAGCTGATTGAAGGCGCCATCAAGGTGGGCATGGCGGTGGTGAAGAAAATCATCGAAGGCATCCAGGCGGCGGGCAAAGCCATCTTCGACGTGCTCAATGCCATCGCCAACTTCGCCATCGCGGCCGTCAAGACGGTGATTGAGGCGCTTCGGCAGCTTGGCCGGGCGATCATCGATCTCGTCGGGTGGCTGGCGAGCAAGACGCTCGAGATCGTGAAGAAGTTCGCCCAGGCGCTGCTGGAATTGGGCAAAGCCATCGGCGAGATTCTCATCGAGGCGGTGAAGTTCGGCGTCGCGCTGGTGAAGAACATGGTGAAGGCCCTCGTTGCTCTCGGAAAGGCCGTGGGGGCCATCATCGTGGCTGCGATTACCAATCCGTCTGGATTGCTCGACACGGTGGTCCGCGAGCTGCGAGGCCTCGGCAATACGTTCCAAGGCATTCTGGCCGACGTGGCCAAGCAAGGCACCCAGTTCCTCAAGCGTGCCGCCGCGGCGGTGGCGCGCGTGGCGAATACGCTTAAGGATCTCGCCGTCTACATCGCCACCGCAGCGGTCGAGGCCGTCCAACAGGTGGTCGCTGCGGTCATCGAAATGGGCCGTGCGATCGGGGAGTTGGTGATCGAGCTCGCGCAAAAGGGAATCGCCATGGTGCGCAAGATCATCGATGCCGCCTTCAAGCTCGGCCAGACCCTGTGGGAGGTCGTGAAGGGCATCGCCTCCCTCGTGGGCGAGGCGCTGCAGCTCGCGGTGAAGGCGATCTTCGATCTCGGCAAGACCATCGCCGAGTTCACATTATCCGTCATGCAGGCGGGATGGGACCTCGCCGGCAAGCTGCTCGACGCAGCCGTCAAGATCGGCAAGGCGGTCGGCGATCTGCTGGGCACCGCCATCAAGCAGGGCTTCGCGATCTTCCGGCGTACCCTTCATGCATTGTTGAGCAGGCTCGGACCGGTGGGCGAGTTCTTCGACTGGCTCATGAAACAGGCGGGCGAACTTGCCACGCTCGCCTGGCGCGAGACGCTCAATGCGTTGCAGCGTTTCGGTCGCTCCGTGCGCGACGCTCTCGATTGGGCGAAGGCCAAGTCCGAGGCGGTCCTGCGCAAGGTCATCGCGGCCGTCGAGGCCGCAGGCGCCATGGTCTCCGACCTCATCGAGTGGGCCAGGAAGGCGGGCGACAAGGCGCTTTCGCTCGTCAGCGAACTGCTCTATCGCGCGGGTCACACCGTCGACTACATTCTGCTTTGGTTGGAAAAGGACGTGCTCGAAGGCGTGCGCACGATGGTGAAGGGCCTGCTCGACGCCGGTGCAGCCGTCGCCGATCTCGTGGCGTGGGCGGTGAAGAAATCCTTCGAGATCCTGCGTGACGTTGTGGCCGAGATGCTGAAGTTCGGCGTGACCATGGCGCAGCTCGTGGCCGACACGATCGCGCATCCGGGCAATGCGATGGAGAATCTGGTCAAGGCCTTTGAGGCCGCCGGCAAGACCCTCAAGAACATCGTCCAGGCCGCGGTCGTGCAACCTTCGCAAGAGGCGGCGCGTCGCGTCTTCGCGACGTTGAAGGCCCTAGGGAAATCCGCGGTCGACATCCTCATGGGCGCGCTCGAGATCGGCGGCAGTGCCATCGGTCTTGCGCTGACCTTGATCCTCGAGTGGTACCCGGGCTCGTACCGGACCCTGACAGACGACGAACTTGCCGACGCGAAGAAGGTCTTTGGAAAATCCATCGATCTCGCCAAGGTCCGTCTCGCGGTCATGTCACTGCCCGTCGATCTCGTGCAGAAAATCAACGGCGAACGCGCGTTCACCACGATGTACCTGATCAACTTCGCGTCGTGGAACCAACTCGACCGGCCCACGTTGATCCACGAGCTCGTGCATGTCTGGCAGTCGCTCGTCGAAGGGCCGTTCTACATGGTCGAGGCGATCCACGGTCAGATGACCGACGGCTACAATTACGGGTACGACGACGGCTTCGACGGAGAGGGGGCCGAGGACGAACTCAATGCCGCGAATGGCGATTTCGATTCGTTCAATCGCGAGCAACAGGCCTCGATCATCGAGCATTACTTCGTGAGGCGGTTCCACGCACCCTTGCGCGGCGAGACGCCGCGTGACTGGACCGCGTGGCAGCCCTACGCCCAGCAGGTGTTTGCGTGAGTGAAGGACGGGCAGGTCCGTGGGTCATCGCCGGATCGGAGGCGGCGCTCGCCCACCTGGAACCGCTTCTCGCCGCGCGTCGCGCGCGCGGCGAGGTGGCGGTCTTTTCGGATGACGTTGAAACGTTTGTAGCGGCGCCGGGCAGGCATTTGCCACCCGGTGCGTCCGCAGTGCTCGTGGTCGGAGACCGGCGGCGATCGCCCGGCACGATGTTGCCCGGGCTTTTCCTGCATGAGAACGACGGCCGGCCCGTGCCCGTCGGATGGCTGCCGGATGTCGGAGCACCGCTCGCGACCTACGCGACGGCGGCGGCCCGCATTTTGGCCCGGCCGGAGTACGATCGCTCGTTGGTGGTGCTGGGTCAGTGGGAGGATCGCTTTCTGCGTGTTGGCCTGCGCGCCGAGCGCTGGATGGAGAAACACGGGCAGGCCGATGCGGTCTTCAACTGGACGGCGGATCGCATCAGCCGCACCGATATGATTGCCGGGCTGCGTCACGGGCCGTCGGTCGCGGTGTACTTCGGACATGGCCGGCCGCGCGGCTGGGCGGGCTACCATGGGGTGCGGACGGCGCACTTCGAACGTCCGTGGAGCGAACCCGTCGGTGCGTTGCTTGCCTTGTGCTGCGAGAATGCGAGCCGGCATCGGACCGGTCTGAGTTTCGCCGAGCGCCTGGTGTTGACGGGCGTGTGTGGCGCAATGCTGGCGGCGGTGACCAAGACGCGCCATGAGGACAACCGCCGGTGGGGGCCGGAACTGTGTGAGGCCTACACGGAGAAACGCCCGTCGACGCTGGCCCAACTCGTGGCGGGTGCGGACGTGGCAGCGAAGTTAAAGACGCGCACCGCGTATCGATTTATTGGCGACCCCTTGATGCCGCTGGCCGGCGCCGTCGAGGCGACCGGGCGCGCCGCGCAGGTCTTCGCCCCCGCGCCCGACGAGGCGCTTCCCCCTTGGGAGGACGCGCCGGCGTAGGGCTGGCGCCCCGCATACCGAAGGTTGGCGCGGGTGGGCTAACGGACGCCGGGTCGGGGGACCCGGCCTACAGGCGGGAGCCTCGGACTCGGACTCGGACCGGCCAGTTCCGCCGTGCTGTAGATGCCGCGTGCCCCCACGCGGCGGTTTGAGTCGCGCACCCTGCCGGCCACCCGGCGCTTGCAAACGCGGCGTGGGCCACGGCACCCTCTCGCCCGCGTGAATCTGAAACCCCTGATCCGTTCGCTGCTCCCGGGAATATTTCTCTTTGGCTACTGCATCGGCACGGGCAGCGTGACGGCGATGGCGAAGGCCGGCGCGGAATTTGGCATGGCGCTGCTTTGGGCCATCCTCCTGTCGTGCGTGATCACGTACTTCCTGCTCGATCTGTACGGGAAGTTCACCCTCGTGACCGGTGAGACCGCACTCGCCGCGTTTCGCCGCCATCTCCATCCTGCCGTCGGCCTCTTCTTCGTCGTCGCCCTGACGGTTAACATCAGCGGCAGCGTGATCGGGGTGATGGGCATTCTCGCCGATGTATGCCATGTGTGGTCACGGCGCTTCGTCGACGGCGGCATTCCACCTCTTGGGTTCGCCGCGTTCTTCATCACGCTGGTGTACGCCCTTTTTCTTTCCGGGCGCACCCGGGTTTTTCAGAACTGCATGGCAGTGCTCGTGGCTGTGATGTCGGTCAGCTTTTTGCTCAATCTCTTCGTGACGTCACCGCCCCTGGCCGAGGTGGCGGGCGGGCTCGTGCCGCGCCTTCCTCCCGTGGCCGCCGGACAGAATGCCTTTCTCGTCATCGCCTCAATGGTGGGCACCACGGTGTTTTCGGGACTTTTCATCCTGCGTGGTGCGTTTGTGAAGCAAGCAGGCTGGACCCTCGAGCATTCCGCTCTGCAGCGGCGTGACGCCGCGTTTTCAGCGACGATGATGTTTGTCGTCAGTGCGGCGGTGATGGCGGCGGCTGCCGGCACGTTGCACGTGCAACGCATACCGATGGAAACGGTTTCGCAGATGCTGACCTTGCTCGAACCTCTGGCTGGCGCCTTCGCCATGACGCTCTTCGCGATGGGCGTGATTGCCGCCGGGCTCTCTTCCCAGTTCCCCAATGTCGCCCTCCTCCCGTGGTTGTTGAATGATTATCATGGCCGCGGATCGGACGTTCGCCGACTCGATTACCGGCTCTACGTTCTTGGCATCTCGGCCTTGGGATTGATCGTGCCGCTGTTCAACGCCCGACCGATTGCGGTGATGATGGCATCACAGGCTTTCGGCGCCCTGATCCTGCCCGCGACGACGCTGTGCCTGTTGATCCTGGGCAATCGCAAATCGCTGATGGGACGTCACGCCTTCTCCCCCCCGGTCAATCTGCTGCTGGGCGGGGTTTTGCTTTTTGCCCTTACCATGAGCATGTTCAGTCTCACGGGTTTGGTGAGCGCGCTCAAATGAGCACCCCGGCAAAGTTCACCTTGGGAACAGGTTTGCCGAAACGGGGCCGGCATGATCGAAGTTATCCCCGCGTTTGGATCCCGGGGACCCGCTCCCGGTCAAACTTTGTTTCACCTCCGGCTCTCCGACGCCCTTTCAACCCATGAAACTGCCCCCGACATTGCGTTTGTTCCTCGGTCTCGCCACCTCCGCCGCCGCCTTTGCGATGGCTCCGACGCCTCGATCCGCCCCGTTGTCCGAGCAACTCGGTCTGCAGCTCTACAGCGTGCGGGCAAGTTTCTCGCAGGATCCTTTTGCCACGATGGACATGGTGGCGGGCTACGGCATCAAGGAAGTGGAAACGGCGGGAACGGCCGGCATGACGCCGCAGGTGTTTCGCGCCGAGTTGGAGAAGCGCGGACTGCGCATCACGAGTTCGCATGTGCAATACAACGCCCTGCGCGACGACCTCGCCAAGGTGGTGGCAGAGGTGAAGGCGCTGGGCGCCGCGTACGCGGTCGTGCCGTGGATCCCGCACGAGGGCCAGTTCGACCATGCTGCGGCGGAGAAGGCGTCCGCGGACTTCATTCGCTGGGCCGAGGCCTTCGCAAAGGAAGGAATCGTGTTCGCGTATCACCCGCACGGTTACGAGTTCGGCGGCGGAAAAATGGGCGACGATTCGCCCTTTGACCGCATGGCGAAGGCCACTGCGGGCAAGAATGTGCTTTTTGAAATGGACGTCTTCTGGGTGGTGCACGGCGGCGCCGATCCATTTGCCCTGCTGGAAAAGTACAAGGGCCGCTGGATGGGCTTTCATGTGAAGGACATTCGCAAGGGTGCGCCGATCGGGAAGACCGACGGGCGGGCTCCCGCCGAGGACAAGGTGGTGGTCGGCACGGGTCAGATCGACTGGCCAAAATTGATCACCGCCGCCCGGGCGCAGGGCGTGAAACATTTCTACATCGAGGACGAGTCCCCGGATCCCCTCCGAAACATCCCCCTCAGCCTCGCCTATTTGCGGACGCTGAAGCTTTGAGTAGTCTCCGATCACCTGCCCCCGCACGGGGGCGTCATGCTCAGTCGATCAGCCCTGGGATAACCCGGCGCCTTGGTCGATCCCAAGCATGACGCGCTCTCACCTCATTTCTTTGGACTCAGCACGCATGAACACCCTCCCTCATCCTTCCTCTAGCGTCGAAACCCCGGTCACGCGTCGCACGGTCATCAAGCAGGGCCTCACCGGCATCCTCGCCTGCGCCGTGGCGCCGCTGGTGTTGCCCACCCGGTTGTTTGGCCGCTCGGCCCCCAGCAATCGGATCAACGTGGGGTTCATCGGAACGGGCCTGCAGTTCAACGGGCACTTCTCCGCCGCACTCGGGCGCGATGATTGCCGGGTTGTGGCGCTGTGCGATGTGTGGCGTTCGAAGGCCGAGAGGTTCCGCGAGCGCGCCGAGCAATCCTACGGCGAGGCGCAGGCCAGCGGTCGCTACCGCGGCGTCGGTGCCTATCAGGACCACAACGAGCTGATCGCCCGCGACGACATCGATGCGATTTTTGTCTGCACGCCCGACCACTGGCACGCGCCGATCTCGAATGCGGCCATGAAGGCTGGGAAGGATGTCTATTGCGAGAAGCCGCTCACCCTCACCGTCAAAGAAGGCCGGGTGCTCGTCGACACGGCGCGGCGTTACGGCCGCATTTTGCAGACCGGAAGCCAGCAGCGCTCCAACGCCTCTTTCCGCAAAGCGGCGGAGATCGTCCGCAACGGCTGGATCGGCGACCTCAAGGTCGTGCGGACCAGTCTTGGCGAGTTCCCGCCGGAGCCCGTGCTCGGCGAGCAGCCGATTCCCGCCGATCTCGACTACGACCGCTGGCTCGGTCCCACCCCGTGGCGGCCCTACCACGAGCAACGCATTCTCGGAAACTACGGCGGGGGCTGGCGCTGCTTCTACGAGTACGGCGGCCGGAAGAACGGCGACTGGGGCGCCCACCACTTCGACATCATTCAGTGGGCGCTCGGCATGGACGAGTCGGGCCCGGTGCAGTTCATCCCCAAGGGTTTCGAGGGCGAACGTTACCAAACGCACATCTACGCCAACGGCCTGCGCGTCGAGCGTGTCGACCAGGGACTCAAGGCGATGATTGAGTTCGTCGGCACAAAGGGAACCGTCTGGGTTTCGCGTAATGATTTTCTGGAGACGGATCCGGTCGACCTGGCGGGTCGTCCGCTCCGGGCGGACGAGGTCCATCTCTACGTCAGCGAAAATCACCACAGCGACTTCTTCAACGCGGTGCGCTCTCGGCAGCATCCGATCACCGACGTCGAGATCGGTCATCGCACCGCCACCATCTGTCACCTCAACGCGATCACGGAGCGACTCGGCCGCCCTCTTCGCTGGGATCCCGCGAAGGAGGAGATCGTCGGCGACGAACTCGCATCGCGCTGGCTCGAGCGGCCTCGTCGCGCGCCGTACGGCACCCTCTGATCCCTTGATAACCTGCTTCGCCCCATGATTTCCTTTCCTCTCCTTCGTACCTCCTGCGTGGTGGCGACGGCCGTCGCCCTGTTGGGCGCCGGTTGCACGACGCCCGCAACTCAGGCTCCTTCGCCGGTTGCCGCGGCGGTCGATGCGCCGGCTTCGCCCCTTGAACTCGACCGCACCGTCGCAGCCGTCGGTACGGACCGGATTGCGGTCAACGCCAAGGTGGCCGAGCTGATGGCGGCGCTGCGCCAGGCGGGCACGAGTCAGCAGCAGCGCCAGAATATCTGCGAGCAACTCGGCCGCATCCTTGGCACCCCTGTTGAGGGAGATTCTGCGCTCGCGCTGCTCGCGCCGATGCTTACCAACCCGGCGGAGGTGAATATGGGACGTCTTGCCTTGGAGCCGGTCCCCGGCACTGCGGTGGACAAACTATTCCTTGCCGCCGTCGGCAAGGCCACCGGGGCGACCCGTGTCGCGCTGGTCCAATCGATTGGCAATCGCCAGATCAGGGCGGCCGTGCCGGCGCTGGCGCCATTGTTGAAGGATGCCGATGCGTCGCTCAGCACTGCGGCGGCACAGGCTTTGGGGCAGATCGGAACGGCCGGGGCATTGGACGCCTTGGCTGCCGCTCCGAACCCGGCGGAACGCACGGTCGTGGATGCGCGCATTGCCAGCGCCTGGCAGCTGCCGACGGTGGAGGGTAATGTCGCCCTGCATGCCGTCTTGGCCGACGTCCGCATCGCGGTGGAACAGCGGGCGGCGGCCTTGCGTGGCTTGCTCGACCGCGAGCCCCAGTCGGCCACGACGCGCATCATCGAGCACCTTTCGGGCAGTGAGCTGGCCTTCAAACAGGTCGCGATCGAGGCGATCGCCTCGCACCCGGCGCCGGGCCTGAGCGCTGCGCTCGGAGCGAAGCTGGCGTCATGGGATGCCTCCACGCAGGCGGCGGTCATCGCCGCCTTGGGACGCAAAGGTGACATCGCCGCGCGGCCTTCGGTGGCGACGGCGTTGGCTCACGAAGACGTCGGCGTGCGCATGGCCGCGATGGCGGCCCTCGCCCGTCTGCCGGGCAGTCCGGAACTCGCCGAACGGCTCGCACAGGTTGCGGCGCGGTCGTCCGGCGACGAAGCCGCGGCGGCGTTGCGCAGCCTCGCCCGCCTCACGGGCGATGGTGTGTCCGAAGCGATTGTCGAGAAGGCGAAGCAGGGCGAACCCGTGTTGCGCAGTGTTTATCTCGAAGTGATCGGACTGCGAAACCAGACCGAGGCGCTGCCGCTGTTATTTGCCGCGAGCGACGACGGCGACGTCAACGTGCGCGCCGCGGCGCTCACCTCCCTCACGGACATCGCCCCGGCGGAGGCGCAAGGCGCGCTGCTGCGCTGGACCATCAACGCCACCGACGGCCGCGAGGCCACGCGTGCGCTGCGTGCGTTCACGAGTGTTTCCTTGCGCAACACCGATCTGAGCACGCGGGATCGCGCGCTGGTGGAGGCGATTGATCGCGGGGAGCCTTCGGTGCAACTGCGCCTGCTTCCGTTGTTGGCGCGGTTGCCGGGTGTGCTGACGCGTGAATGCGCCGGCCGCCTGGTTCTCGGTGCCGATGAGCGGGTTGCCACTGCGGCCCTCGCTCAATTGCAACGCTGGCCGGATGCGACGGTTCTGCCGCTGTACGTCTCCATCGCGGAAAAGACGGGCAGTGAGACCGTGCGCACGTCCGCGATCGAAGGCGCGTTGCGTTTGCTGGATCAAGGACGGGGTCTGCCGTCGGCGGAGCAGTCGTCGCTCGTTGCCGTCCTGTTCGGTACGACCAAGGATCCCGCCCTGCGCAAGACGCTGGTCGCCGTGCTCGGCCGCGGCGCCAGTGGATTTGCCCAAGCCTTTGTGAGCAGCTTGCAAGGCGAGCCGGAGTTGGCCGAGGCCGCGCGTCAGGCACTCGCATCCATTGCCGCAAATCAGAAGTGGCCCCCCGCGATCACCACGTCGGTCAATCCGGCGCAGATGGCCAATCTGGTCGATGGTCGGACCAACACCCAATGGCGGGTCGCCTTGGAGGGTGAACAATGGCTGCGGCTTGACCTCAAGGAATCGCGGCCACTGCAACGATTGACCCTCGATCAAACCGGGCGGGTGGGCGACTTCCCGACGCAGTACGAAGTGTTCGTTTCCGATGACCAGGCAAACGCGGGAGCCCCCGTCGCCTCCGGCAGCGGCCAGCGCGACCGTACCGTCATCCCTCTCCCCGCCGACACCCACGGTCGTTACGTCACGATCAAGAACTCGGAGCAACGCGAGAATGGTGGGTGGACGGTTTCAGAGCTGTTCATCGACTGAGCGGAAAGCGAGCTGAGTCCGCTTTTCCGCTCAGGACAATGCCTCCGGCATGTTCTTGGGGGAGACGGCGGACTTGCGGTGCGGTTAGCTCGTTTCGCGAACCGCCGGGTCGGGGCCCCGGCCTAAAGCAGGTGGTGTTCCCGGCACGTCATCACGCGGCTTTGTAGCGTCGGGCGTGTCGCCCGCCCTGGCGTGCGTTATACCCGTCGCAAACCCGTCGCGCCCGCACCGGCGCCAAGATTTCAGCGCGGGTGAAGATGCCAAATGTTCGTATTACGAACATCACTCGATCGAGAAGTGTTCGTATTACGAACAATACATTCCCGTGGTCTTGGGTCGGTGCACGGCGGGGAGGCGTGGTTCGGCGGCGGGGTTTTGATCGACCCAGGGGTTCGGACGCGGCGCCTTGCCATTCCGCAGACAAGATTTAGTCCGTAAGTCACATGAGAACCCTGCGTGCGTCGGCTGGTGCCTTGGGTCTGTGGATGTTTGTCGTCGCGCCCTTGGCGCCGGGGCAGGAGGCCGGCGGGGCCCTGCGTCGCGCCGAGGCGAGCCGGCCGGGGGGCGTGCCCTTCGTGCAGGTGGCGGACAGGCCGATGTATTTCTCGCGTCAGGTGATGGCGCGCAATCTGGAGGCGAGCGCCGCGGCCCAGGCGCGGGAGGCGCTGGACCGGTTGATCGGCGAGGTCGCGACCGCGGGCGGCGGCGGCGCGACAATTGCGCGGATCAACGTGTACGTTGCCAGCGAAGCGGATGTGCCCGCCGTCGAACAGGCCGTGGCGGCGCGCTTTCAGGGAACGCCGATCACGATGACGTCCGTGGTCACGGCCTTGCCCGAAGCCGGCGCGCGCGTGGCTCTCGATGCGGTGGCGACGGTGTCGTTGGACGCGGAGCGCGTGCGCCACACGCCGGAGGGTGGTGCCGTGCTGCCCTCCGGCGCGAAAGTGTTTCTCTCGGGACTCGTGGAGCGCGGCGATGGCATGGCGGCGGGCGTGGAAAAAACGATGGACGGGCTCGGCGCGATGCTGGACCGCCTCGGCCTCGGTTGGGCGGACGTCGTGCAGGTGAAGGCGTTCCTTCAACCGTACGCAGAGCGGGCCGTCGCGGAACGCGAGATCGCGGCGCGGTTTGCCGAGGGACGTGTGCCGCCTGTTGTATGGGTGGAGTGGACGCAGAATCAGCCGGCGGAGATCGAGTTGGTGGCGAGCGGACGTGCGCTTCGGGCGGCGCCGACGGAGCCCCTGTCGTTTCCCGACTTCCCCGGCCGCACGCGCTCGCCCCGGTACAGCCATGCGGCCGTGGTGGCGGCCGGCACGCCGTTGATCTTTCTTGGCGGCCTGACCCCGCCGCCGGGCTTGTCGGCCCGGGAGCAATGGAAGCAGGTCTTTGCCCGCCTCGGCCACACCCTTTTCGATGCCGGCAGCGGCTTCCGGCATCTGGTCAAGGCAACCTACTACACGTCGGACGCAGAGGCGCGCCGCGTGCTCAACGAAATCCGCGCCGTGTACTACGACCCGGCGCGCCCGCCCGCAGCCTCGGCGATTGGCGTGCGCAGCGTGGGACGGGAGGGCGTGGCCGTGAACGTCGACCTGATCGCGGTGCCCTTGTAGCGGTGGCCGTGCTGGCCGCCCTCTGGGTTAAGATCGGACGGATCCGATGGATCGGTCGAATTGGACAGATCTTGGGTCGATAGGCGGAGAGAAGATTGCACTGCGGCCGGGCGGGGCTACGGTGATCTCCTCCTCACCCCATGAAGATCCTTCTCCGACTCCTCCTCCTCACCGCCGTTGCCTGGATGCCCGCCTGCACGGGCGAGCGTGCAGCCGAACGCGCAGCCGATCTACCCAAGATTCGCGTCCTTATCGTCGACGGTCAGAACAACCACACCGTGTGGCCGAAATCGACCGCGATGATGCGCGCGTACTTCGAGGGGAGCGGCCGCTTCGTGGTCGACGTGGCCCGCACGAGCGCGACGTGGAAGGGCGAGAAGTGGCTGGAACATTACCCGCTCAACGACGGCAAGGAATACCAGAATCTGCCGCAACCGCAGCCCGATCCGAACTTCGCGCCCGAATTTTCCAATTATGACGTGGTCGTTTCCAACTTCGGTTGGAACGCGGCCGACTGGCCCGAGGGGACGCAAAAGGCGATGGAGGCCTTCGTCTCGGGCGGCGGCGGCTTCGTCGCCGTGCATGCGGCCAATAACTCCTTCCCCAAGTGGGAAGCCTACAACCGCATGATCGGGCTTGGCGGCTGGGGCGACCGTACCGAAAAGGACGGGCCGTACGTTTATTACGACAACGACGGCAAACTGGTGCGCGACGTGTCGCCGGGCAAGGCCGGTGCGCATGGCCCGCAGCATCAGTTTGTGATGCAAATCCGCGAGCCACAGCACCCGATCACCGCAGGCATGCCGGCGAAGTGGCTGCACACCCAGGACGAGTGCTATGATCGTCTGCGCGGGCCGGCGGAGAACATGACCGTGCTGGCGACGGCGTATTCGTCACCGGAATACAAGGGCACCGACCGCCATGAGCCGATGCTCATGGCCATCACCCTCGGCCAAGGTCGCATCTTTCACACGGCCCTCGGGCACGATGATTATTCCTTCGAAGGCGTAGGCTTCATCACCACGCTGCTGCGCGGCACGGAGTGGGCGGCGACCGGCAAAGTGACGATCCCGATTCCGCAGGATTTCCCGACGGAGACTGAAGCGAAGTTCCGGCCATTTGCCGGAAAGTGAGGTGGTGAGACGGCTGTCCCCAGCCGGTCGTGGGGCGAATCCGCGCGACGGGCGCGCAGGCGCGGGCCCAGAGCGCCTGGGGACAGGCGCGGCTAGTGTGCCCGGCATGGGCGTGAACTAAACATATGAAACGAAATGTTCGGAGAAAGTGACAACAACCGTAGCCGAGACCAAGGGCGGCGCCGCGAGGCGCATGACCTGAAAGAAGGAGCAGGCGAAGGCACGACCGTA
>JBBQUU010000023.1:0-62931 GCA_038212175.1 Opitutales bacterium
GAACTCGTTTCAACATCGCGGTGACGACCTCTATCAGGAACTCAAACACATCCGCAACGCTCTCGTCCACGTCCTCGCTTCCGTTCACTTCGCCGATCAGGTCAAGGCCGAGGCCAGGGAACTCGATTTACTGGCCGCGACTCACCGCCTAATCCACGCCCGTCGCACCCGCCACCGGGCGGATGATGCCGCGCAGCTCACACTCTTTTAATCGACGCTACCTGCTTACCGCCCCCCTCGCTGTCCCACCCTCAATTATCGTGAACGACTCGCCATCAACTACCGCGCTCACGCTCAGCAGCAGCCGACACAGGACTCCGGTTGAACAAGCCCTTGGAACAACGGAGGCCGCTGAGTGCTCCGTTATGCGGATTGTAATTTAGCAGCGGGTGGCGCGGAGCGCGACGGTGGCGCTGAAGCGATGGCGCGGAGGGTCCGGTGCGCGGGGGTTGCAGGTCGATTCGCGAAGAAGTGCCGGGCGTTTCGTGCGGCGAGGCAGAGGCTGTAGGGCTTTTCTGGTGACAGTGGCAGGTCATTTCCACGTGGTCATTTCTTACCTTTTACCTTTATCGACTTGAGAGCCATTGAGGGTAAAAGGTAAGTAATGACCCCTTGGAATTCGCACCATGGCGGAGGGCGATGAATCCGGAACCGGGAGTTTTGCTTTGGTGCGCGGCAGCCGGCACCGCGCGCAGACCATCGATTTCATGCGTTATATGACCAGCACGAAGGTCAACGAATATTATGCCGCGACCATCCAGCGGGTTCCCGTTGTCCTGCGGGCGGGCATCGCGCCGGAGATTGCGATCTTTGCGCCGAATCTGGAAGGCTGGAAGGGCGGGTTCCCGGCCGACTTCGGCGATCTGGGCGGGAAGTGGGTGCGGCGGGCCTTTCATGTGCACATGCACCGCCTGGTGGCCGAGCATGGCGGGGTGGATGATTTTCTCGCAGTTTATGCGCCGGCGTTCGATCGAGCCCTCCGGCAGGATTCGAATTTTTATTTGGCGATGTCCAAACGCACGGCGCAACGAAGCGACAGCCTCATTGCGGCCTTGGTCCACCTGGGCTTTGCCGGGGATGCCGACGCGGCCAGGCGGGCGGATCAGATGATGGAGGCGCAAAACCTCCAGGAAGCCGGCGCCGCGCAACTCCATTGGGTGATGGCGCAACCTGCGCCGGTGACACGGGCCTCCGACCCTGGGGATCAACCCGAGCGGTAAACGAAAATCATGGTGTCATCTATGCTCAGTATTCCACATCGGAGCCGATGCCTATGAAAAGACGCACCCGTTTCGCCTCGGCGAGATCGCCCGGCGCTATCCGAACACGCCGGTTTTTCTGATTCACATTGGTGGCGCCGGCACCCCCGACTTACACCGGGCGGCCTTGGAGGTGGCACTTGAGTGCCCAAACCGCCGAACTGTAGCCGCGGGCGCCGACCGCGGTTCTGTGGCTGTAGCCGCAGGCGCCGACCGCGGTCCGTTCGCATTGTAGCCGCGGGCGCTGACCGCGGTTCTGCAGCTGTAGCCGCGGGCGCTGACCGCGGTTCTGCAGGCCCGGTGCCCGCCAAAAGTTCGCATCGGCGTCTCCCCCACCCAGCGGTGGTGGTTCGTCACCCTATCCTCGGAATTCAGAGTGCTCCTGCTCCCCGAGCTGCAGTCAGCTGGGTGTCACAAGCCTGTCTTCTCCGGCCACCCCAACCTGCAACATCACTCGCCGTCCGATTCGCGGCCGGGCTTGGCGGGTGCGGTGCGTGGGGGTCGGCTCGGTTGGTCGACGGACCGCGGTCGGCGCCCGCAGCTACAATGGCGAACGGACCGCGGTCGGCGCCCGCAGCTACAGCGCGAACGGACTGCGGTCGGCGCCCGCGGCTACAATGGCAACAGATCGCGGTAAGCGCCTGCGGTCACAATGCGAACGGATCGCGGTCAGCGCCTGCGGCTACAACGCGATCTTACTACGGTCGACCCCCGCGGGTTCAGCGCGACCTAAGCGCTCTAGTTCGAGCTGGCTTCGACCCGCTTTTTCAACTCGTCGAGGGTCTCGGCGTGGAGCGTGGCGTTGAGTTGGTTCTGGGGCCCCTTGAAATATTCGTAGGCTCTGGTTCCCCGGCTGCCTTCGCGGATGGTGCCGATGTGGACGTAGTCGCGGCGGACCTCGAGTTCCCAGCCCGCCAGCGTCTGCGAGAAGTAGTTAAGTTTAGACATACTCCCATCGTACTCACGCGATCAGCCAAACGCGACGCCTATAACGGCCGCGGGCCAATAAAGTCTCCGTGCCTGCCGGCGCGCACCGCTTATGCCACGAAATCGTAGTCGTAGGGCTTGCGCAACTCGCGGGCGAGGTAGGTGTTGGCTTCTTTTGCGTGGTCGCCCGTAAAGACCTCGCGGCCGGCATCCCAGGTCAAACCGTGACCCGTGCGCAGTGAAATCGCTCCAAGGTGGCACATGTTGGCGGAGAGATGCCCGGTCTCCACGTCGCAAATCGGTTTTTCGCGCGAGCGCACGCAGTCGAAGAAGTTCTTCATGTGGTCCCTGCTCACGTAGAGCCGCGTTGCATCGTCGGGGAGCGGCGTGCGCAGCAATTCGACGTCGCTGGCCTTGATCTCGCTGCGGTTGACCCACAGCCAGCCGTCGCTGCCCTCGAAACGGACGCCGTTGCGTTGACCGTCGGGATTCAGGTTCTTGCCGTAGATGCTGTCGTCTTTAGTCGTGAGGATGGTGAGCTTCACGCCATCGGCGTACGTGTAACGCACTTCGTAGTCGCTGACCGCATCGTAGCCGCCCGCAATCGGCTCTTCCAAACGCGTGGATTCCACGCGCACCGGCGCACGTTGCCCGATCGCCCAATAAGCGATGTCGTTGTGATGGGCGCCCCAGTCCGTCATCGTGCCGCCGGAGTAGTCGTACCAAAAGCGAAACGTGCGGTGGGCGCGCTCGGTCACGTAGTCCACCTTCGGCGCCTGCCCGAGCCAGTAGTCCCAATTGAGGGCCGGCGGCACGGGCGAGGTCGAGAAGGGCCCCTCCCGCAGGCCGGCGGGAAGCCAGACTTTCACCTCGTTGATTTTGCCGAGCCGGCCGTTGCGTACGAGTTCCGCGGCCATGCGAAAGCGCTCCATGCTGCGCTGCTGCGTGCCCGTTTGCAAAATCGTGCCGCGCGCGGTCGCCTCGCGGACGAGCCGGCGGCCTTCGTCGATGGTCAGGGTCAGAGGTTTTTCGGAGTAGACATCCTTGCCCGAGCGCACCGCGCCGAGGTTGACCAAGGTGTGCCAGTGATCGGGTGTGCCGTTGATGATGACGTGGATGTCTTTCCGCGCGAGAATCTCGCGAAAGTCGCCGTAGATGGCCGGCTTTTGCCCGCCTTCGGGCGTGAGCTTCTCGGCCGCGGCCGCGGCGTGGTCGCTGTCGACATCGCACACGGCGAGCACATTGCCGTAATTGGCGGCGTTGAGGCCGTCGTTGGTGCCCATGCCGCCGCAACCGACCAACGCGATGCCCGGCTGATCGTTGGCGCTGAGCGACCCCGGCGAAACCTCGGCCGCGGCGAGTTGCCGCTCCACAAACCAAACCGGAAGCCCGGTCGCGGCGGCGATGACGGAGCAGCGTTTAACGAAGGAACGTCGTGAGATGTGCATGGTGAGCGTTGGCTTACATCCAGCCCGGGCGATATTCCTTGGTGACGAACGAATTGGCGTCCGGGATGTTCGTGACCTTCATCGCCTTCGCGTCCCACTCGATGCGGCGGCGGGACCGGATGGCGACGTTCGCCAGCAGCACGGCTTCAGTGAACGGGCCCGAGTACTCAAAATTCGAGCCTGGCTTCGGTCCGCCCTTGCAGCCGAGGATCCATTCGGCGAACGGGCCATCTTTCACCCGTGGAATCGTCTTCGCCGGCAGGCTGGAGGCCAACTCGCGCATCTTCGCCTCGGGGATGATGCGCACCGAGTCGTAGTAGAAACTGCAAAGCACGGTCGCCTTGCTGCCGAAGAGCAACGTGCCCGCCTCGGCGGGCAGATCGCGACCGAACTCCAGCGACGTCGGCAGCGGAGGCATGAGGCCGCCGTCCGCCCACGTGTACTTGACCGGAGGCATATTGCCCCGGGCCGGGAAGTAGTTGGTCACGATGCTCGCGTGAGGCGTGGCGACATCCGTGGCTCCCGCGGCCATGGCCTCCACCGCGGTGGGTGAGCCGAGGTTCAGCGCCCAATAGGCTCCGTCCATGATGTGGCAGGCGACGTCGCCGAAGGCTCCCGTTCCGAAATCCCACCAGCCGCGCCATTTGAGGCCCGGCATGTACGCGGGATCGTAGGGCCGGTCGGGCGCGACGCCGAGCCAGGCGTCCCAATTGAGGGAGGCGGGCGCCACCGGAATGAGCTTGGAGTGATCGGGCTTGTTGTAGGTGCCGACCGGCTGGCGCCACATCGGGAAGAACGGGCGATCCGTCCAGCTCACGACCTCGCGCACCTCGCCGAGCACGCCCGCGTCGACCCATTCCTTGAGAATGCGGCAACCTTCGCCGGCGTGGCCTTGGTTGCCCATCTGCGTGATGACCTTCTTCTCGCGCGCGGCCTTCGTCAGCTCGCGGGCCTCCCAGACGGTGTGCGTGAGCGGCTTCTCGACGTAGAGGTTCTTGCCGAGCGCGATGGCGGTCATCGCGGCGGGAAAATGCATGTGGTCCGGCGTGGAGATGGTGACTGCGTCGATCTGATTGCCGAGTTGATCGAACATCTTGCGGTAGTCCGTGAAACGCTTCGCGGAGTTCAGGCCAGCGCTCTCGGAGGGGTGCCGCTCGGTGATCGACTTGAGCGAGGCGTCCGCGCGCGGTTCGTCGACATCGCAGATCGCCACGACGTTCTCGTTGCGCACGGCGGTGACCGCCGCGCCGCCCCGCCCGCCCGCGCCGATGACGGCGACGTTCAGGCGATTGTTGGGGGAGCCGCCGGCTTGCGAGCGAAGGATCGCGGGGAAGGCAAAGGCTGCGGCCGCGGTGGTGGAAGACTGTTTAAGGAAGGTACGACGGGTAACGGAGTTCACGACAGGCGGAGGTTAAACGAAGCAACGAAGGGAGGACGGATGACCGGCGGATCGGGGAGGGGAGCTGGCTCCGACCCGGCAGAAGCGTCGGATCCTTTTTGGCGCCTTTGGGCCCCGGTTGGCAAGGAGCGAAGCGGTCGGGCCGGGAAATCGCAGCAGCCGATTCATGAAGTGGGTGTCCCGAATGAGGAGGACGCGAACGATAAAGAGAACGAGAACGAATCTGCTCATCCACGTGATAAAACGACTTCCGCTTCCGCGATCGCGTTTAACGCTCCCGCTGCAATCTCGCCGCTTCCTCCATGTGGAAAAACGCGTCGCGCGTCCGGCCCAGCGCACGGAGCACCTGTCCGAAGTTGTTGTGCAGTTCCACCGAACCGGGTTGCAGCTGAAGAGCCGCCTGGAAGTGCGGCACCGAATCGGCCAACCGGCCACTGTTCACCAGGGAAACGGCGAGTTGGGTGCGCGCCCGCAGGGAATCGGGGCGGAGGCGGACGGCAGTCTCGAAACGGGTGATCGCCTCAGGCCACCGCTGCAGGGATGCGAGGGCCGTGCCGAGGTTTTCATAGGCCTCGGCGAAGTCCGGGGCGCGTTCGAGGGCCGCTTCGAACTGGGCAATGGCGTCGGGCAGACGGCCGCTCGCCGCCAGTGCCGAACCGTAGTTGAACCGGGCGTCGGCCGAGGTGGGCGCGAGTTCGACGGCGAGTTGCAGTTGGGCCATGGCGGCGTCCGGGCGTCCGCCGTCGGCGAGGGCAAACGCATACTGCGTGCGCGCCGAGGTGAGGCTGGGGTTGAGTGCGACCGCACGTTCGAGCGGCGCCAGCGCTTCGACGGTCCGGCCGGCGGACTGCAGGGTGCGTCCATAGTTCGCCTGGGCTTCTGCGGACGAGGGGTTCAGCCGCAGCGCTTCGCGATGGTGAACGATTGCCTCGTCGAAGCGTCCGACGGCACGAAGAGCCCCGCCGAGATTGTCATGGGTCGCGGCGTCGTCTGGCCGCAGGGCGAGGGAGCGCTCAAACAAGGCAAGGCTTTCTTCGCTGGCGCCCGCTTTTGCGAGGGCCACGCCGAGGTTGTTGAGGGCTTCCGCGTGATCCGGATCGAGTTCGACCGCGCGTCGATAGTGAGTGATGGCCTCGTCGATTCGTCCGAGGTCGGACAGGGCGTTGCCCAGATTGCTGTGGGTCGACGCGGAACCGGGCTCGATCGTGAGCGAGCGTTCGAAGGGCGAGACCGCCTCGGCGGGCCGGCCAACCAGCACGAACTCGTTGCCCAGATCGTTCAACGCGTGGGGATCGTCGGGCTTCAGTTCCAACCCGCGCTGGATTGACTCGATGGCTTCGGCATGACGGCCGCTGCGCGAGAGCACATCGCCGAGATTGAACCACGACATCACGGCGGCCGGGTTCTTGGCCACCGTGTCGCGCCACAGGATCTCGTTGCTCAGAAAGGTGCGGGCATGGCCGGCGGTCAGGAGGGCGAGCGTGAGCACGACCAGCCCACCGGCGATCACCGGCAGACGGCGCGGCAGGGCCGCCAGCCCCGCGCCGACCAGCGCGAGCGGGCCCATGCTCGCCAGGTATTGGAAGTGGTCGCCAACAAATGAATACCGAAAGAAATAAACCGAGAAAAACCCGAGCACCGGAAAGAGCAGGACCACGAAGTAGACCCCGGCAAAAAAGAACGGACGCAACCGTCCGTCCTTTCCCCACCAAAGCAACGCCGCCGCGGCGATGAACACGGCGATCCCGGTGTAACCAAGCAGATTCGCCCCGTCGATTTCCCAGCGGGGGTAGATGAAGATCAGCGGATCGGGCCAGACGAGTTTGCCGAGGTAGAACCAGATCGCCCGGCCGGCGATCGCGAAGCGTTCCGGCAGGGTCTGGCTCCAGGCCTCGCCGATGGCGCCCGCGTTGAATTTCTGCTCCCAGATCGCCCAACTTGCCGCCAAGGCGGAGAGCGCGAAGAACGGGGCCAGCTGAACCACATCCCGCCAGACGAGGCGTCGATGCAGCCACCAAGTGCACAGTCCGAGCGCCACCGGCAGCATGACCGCGGATGGCTTGCTGAGGATCGCGAGCAGGGCAAAGCACAGCGCCCATGCATATGAGGCCCGGCCTTCCGCCGTGTTCGTCCCCGGGGCTGAAGCGGCAGGTCGCGTACTCTTCGTTCGCCGGCGGGAGTTGGCTGTGGGCGGAGTGGGCTCACGCCCGTGTGATCGCGGTCGGTCCGACCAGCGAATCCAAGCGAGCATCGACGCCAGAAAAAAGACCGCCGACTGGGTGTTCTTGAGTTCACAGATCCAGGCGACGGACTCCACCTGCACCGGATGCAGGGCCCAAAGGGCGGCGCCGAGCCACGCTCCGGGCACGCGCAGGCTGAGCAAAACCCGCCACAGGAGCAGCGCGGAGCCAACGTGAAACGCGAGAGTGACGAGACGGTACCCGAGCGGCTCCAGACCCCAGAGCGCGTGCTGCGCCCAGAAATTCGTCAGCACCAACGGAAAGTAGTACGCCCGCGCGCTCGTCCAGATTTCCTTCAATCCCAACGGACCGATGATGGTCGGATTCTTGGTGATATGGGTGTCGTCATCCCAGAGGAAATCCCCACGCAGGGAGAGGGCGTAGGCTCCGACGATGGCAACGGCCAGGCAGAGGGCAAGGAGCAGGACTCGGGGAAAGGGGCGGTTCCGGGGAGACACGCCCCGCTTGCTAGGGAGGCGTTTCCTCGACTTCAAGAGGGAAGTCCCCTTGACGCCCCCGCCCTGCGTCACTTCACGAAGTCATTTAACAGGAGCACGCGGAGACCGCAGAGAGGGCAACGCCGAGAGCTTTCCTCTAGCGGTAGAGAGGTGGACGCGTGGGTCCCTCCACGCGTGGCTTGAAGCCCATCCCGCCGCTCGGCGCAGGCATGCTGTCCGTCGGCGAAGCGGGCGCAGGGACGCGCCCGCCCACCTTGCCTGCACGATGAGGCTGTGGGGTTCCGTGTGTCGTTTTTCGCGGTAGAGAGGTGGACGCGTGGGTCCCTCCACGCGTGGATTGAAGCCCATCCCGCCGTTCGGCGCAGGCATGCTGTCCGTCGGCGAAGCGGGCGCAGGGACGCGCCCGCCCACCTTGCCCGAGGCTGAGGGGTTCCGTGGGTCGTTTTTCGCGGTAGAGCGGTGGACGCGTGGGTCCCTCCACGCGTGGCTTGAAGCCCATCCCGCCGTTCGGCGCAGGCATGCTGTCCGTTGGCGAAGCGGGCGCAGGGACGCGCCCGCCCACCTTGCCCGAGGAATTGAAGATAGCGCCACCTCGTTGTTTACGAACCGCAGGATAGCCGTTCAACTGCTTCCACCCGCTCCTCCGCCTCACCCCGCTCACGTCTGCCATGCTGCTCTCGATTGTCATCCCCGTTTACCGGGAAGAGGGAAACATCCCCGCCTTCCTCCGGCGTATCCAGCCCATCCTGACGGAGATTACGGACGACTATGAACTGATTTTCTGCCTCGACCCTTCACCGGATCGGTCGGAGGCCGTGATTCTGGAGCACCGGGAGCGCGACCCCCGCATCAAACTGCTCACGTTCTCACGACGGTTCGGCCAGCCCATGGCGACGCTCGCCGGACTGGAGTACTCGCAGGGCGACGCCGTCATCGTGCTGGACGTCGACCTCCAGGATCCGCCGGAATTGATCGGCGACATGGTAACGCGCTGGAAGGAAGGTTACGACGTCGTGCTGCCACAGCGTCGACAGCGCGCGGGCGAACCGTGGCTGAAGCGGGTTGTGTCTGCAGTGGGCTACCGGGTGATCAACAAGATCGCGGACGTGAACATCCCGCCCAACACCGGCGACTTCCGACTGATGTCCCGCCGGGTGGTCAGGGAGGTGGTGCGACTCAAGGAGTGTCACGGCTTCCTGCGCGGCATGGTCGCGGTGGTCGGCTACCGGCACGCCCTCATTCCCTTCGACCGGCCGGCCCGGGCGTCCGGGGACACCCACTACAATCGCTACTTCGGTTCCCTGCGCATCGGGTTCAACGGGATCTTCTGCTTTTCGACCTACGCCCTCGCGCTGAGCACCATCACGGGGTTTACCATTGCGGGATTTTCCCTGCTCCTCACCGCCGTCTACTTCTTCTATAAGATGATGGGCTGGGAGATTGTGTGGGGTAATCCGACCCTTGTGATCCTGATTTCCTTCCTCGGCGGGATCCAGCTGATCAGCGTCGGCATCCTCGGCGAGTATATCGGCCGCATTTACGAGGAGGTGCGCTCCCGGCCGAAGTACATCGTGGATCGCGGCGTGGGTTTCGAGAAATGAGCCCGAACCCGCGCAAGGCCTTCGTCACTGGCGCCGCCGGTTTCATTGGCTCAAACCTTGTCGACCGCCTGCTGGCTGCGGGAGTAGCTGTCACAGGGTGGGACAACTTCTCCACCGGTCAGGAGCGTTTCCTCGAAACGGCGCAATCGCAGCCAAACTTCGCTCTGGTCCGCGGAGACACCCTCGATCTCCCGTCCCTCACCGCCGCGATGGCGGGGGCCGACTTCGTGTTTCATCTCGCGGCCAATGCCGACGTCAAGGAGGGGTGGCGTCACCCGGGACGCGACCTGGAGCAGAATACAATCGCGACCGCCAAGGTGATGGAGGCGATGCGGGTCAACGGCGTCAAGCGGATCGCCTTTGCCTCCACCGGTTCGGTCTATGGAGACGCCGCGGTCACTCCGGATAATCCTACGTCCGAGACGGCGCCCTTTCCCATTCAGACCTCGTTGTACGCCGCCTCGAAGGTCGCCGGCGAGGGGCTCATCTCCGCCTACGCGGAGGCGAAGGAGATCGACGAGGCTTACGTCTTTCGCTTCGTCTCGCTTTTGGGCGAACGGTACAGTCACGGCCACGTTTTCGACTTCCACCGCCAGCTGCTGGACCATCCGGACCGGCTGCGCGTGCTCGGCAACGGCCGCCAGCGGAAGAGCTACCTGTATGTCCACGACTGCATCGACGCCATGCTCCACGCGATCGCAGCGGGCACCGCGCGCGATGCACCGCACCGCACGCAGATCTACAACCTCGGCACGGCGGAGTATGTCGAGGTCACTGACAGCATCGCGATTCTCTGCCGGACGCTCGGACTGAATCCGACGATTGAATACACGGGAGGCGACCGCGGCTGGGTGGGCGACAGTCCGTTCATCTTTCTCGACACACGGAAAATCCGGGCGGCCGGATGGGCGCCGAAGCTGACCATTGAACAAGGTTTGGTCCGGACGCTGCGCTGGCTCGAGGCCAATCGCTGGATCTACTCAATCCGACGCTAAGCATGCACGTGGTTGTTCTTGGTCTCTGGCATCTCGGCGCGGTCACGGCGGCCTGTCTCGCGCGTCATCATCGTGTCACCGGGTTGGATTTTGACGCCTCGGTCGTCGCTGGTCTGCGCGCGGGTCGTTCCCCCGTATTTGAGCCTAACCTCGAAGCACGCCTTGGCGAAGCACTGGCAGGCGGGAGCCTGATGTTTTCCACGGACGTCGCGGATGCCGACAGGGCGGAGGTGGTGTGGATTTGTTACGACACCCCCGTGCGCGATGACGATACCGGAGACGTGGCGTCAGTGATGGAGAACATCGACCGCGTGCTGCCCTCCTTGCGCCCCGGCACGGTGGTACTCGTGTCTTCGCAGCTGCCGGTCGGCACATGCGCGCTCCTCGCGGGGCGATACCCGAAGCTGGAAGTGGCGTATTCGCCCGAGAACCTGCGGCTCGGCAAGGCGATTGAGGCTTTTGAGCGACCGGCGCGCATGGTGGTGGGCACGTCATCTGAACGCGCACGCGAAGTGCTCTCCGCGCTGCTGATTCCGTTGGGTGCTCCACTCGTCTGGATGCGCCTGGAGTCGGCGGAGATGGTGAAGCATGCGCTCAACGCCTTTCTCGCGCTGTCGGTGGCCTACATCAACGAGATCGGGACCCTTTCGGAGCGCGTGGGGGCAGATGCGCACGAGGTGGCTTCGGCGCTGAGAAGCGACCCGCGCATCGGCCCACACGCCTACCTGCGGCCGGGTGGCCCGTTCGCCGGGGGAACCCTGGCGCGCGAGGTCGTGACTCTCACTCAATTGGGTCGCGCCCATGACCTTCCCCTCGACCTCATTGCCGCCATCAAGTCGAGCAACGACGGACATCGCGGCTGGGTTTTCCGCACGGTACAGCAGGCGCTCCGCGACGTGCCGTGTCCGACCGTGGCCATTCTGGGCCTCGCTTACACCACACACACCGACACCCTTCGCCGCAGTGCGGCGGTGGAGCTTGCCCGGCAGCTGCTCGCGGCGGGAGTGGCCGTGCGTGCCTACGATCCCGCCGTTCGCGCGCTTGGTCCCGACGTCGGCGAGTTGTTGCTTAGCCCCTCCGCCGCCGAAGCTGCGCGCGGTGCCGATGCCGTGGTGATCTGCACACCCTGGCCCGAGTTTCACGACTATCCCTGGCCGGCTTTGCTTGCGACCATGACGCGCCCGGTCGTCGTCGACGCCGACCGCCAGATCGAGAATGCGGTGGCGTCCGTGGCGGGCGTGATCTACCTCACCGTCGGAAAACCATGAAACTCACCGGGCGCAACACGCTCATTACCGGCGGCACGCAGGGCTTCGGTCGGCGCCTGGTCGAAACCTTCCTCGACGAAGGGGCCCAGGTGGTCTTCTGCGCCCGCACCGCGCTGGATGTCGCGACGGTGAAGGACGAACTTTCGGGGCGGCTAAAACCGGGGCAGCGACTGGTGGGAGTCGTCTGCGACATTGCCGAACCCACCGGCGTGGAGGCGCTCTTTGCCCAAGCCGCGGCGCTCGGTCCGCTGCATGTCGTGGTCAACAACGCGGGCGTCTATGGGCCGATCGGCCCCACGGAAGACGTTGCGCCGGCCGATTGGGAGCAGGCGTGGCGTATCAATGTTTCGGGTACGCTCATGGTCTGTCAGCACGCGATTCGCGCGATGAAGCCGCAGGGCGGGGGAAAAATCATCAATGTCTCCGGCGGCGGAGCCACCCAGCCCATGCCTCGCCTGGCCGCGTACGCCGCGAGCAAGGCCGCCGTCGTCCGCCTCACCGAGACGCTGGCCGAGGAGCTGCGCGCGGACCGCATCGACGTGAACGCCGTCGCGCCCGGCGCGCTGCGCACGCGCCTCACGCAGCAAGTGCTGGATGCCGGACCGGAACGCGCGGGCGCCGCGTTTTTCGCGAAGAACCGGAAATGGATGGACGACGGTGGCGTGGATCCGCGACTCGGCGCGGCCCTGTGCGTTTACCTCGCAAGCGCCGAGAGCGACGGGATCACGGGCAAACTGATCAGCGCGCAATGGGATCCGTGGACGAACCTTCAGGCTTTTCGGGCCGAACTCGCCAGCGACGTCTACACGCTGCGCCGCATTGTTCCCGAAGACCGCGGTTTGAGCTTTGGCTGAACGCGCTCCGTGACCGCATGACCGCATCTCCAACCTCACTCTTGAAATTCGCTCTCGTCGGTTGCGGGGTCGTGGGTCGAAAACGTGCCGCCGCCCTGCAAGCCGGACAGCTGCGCTACGCCTGCGACGTTGACCTGAGGCGGGCGCAGGCTTTGGCGGAGATCAACGAGGGGTGCCGTGCCCTGACGGATCCTCAGTCGGCGTTTGCCGATCCCGCCGTCGACGCCGTGATCGTCGCCACGATCAATGCGTCCCTTGCTCCCCTCGCACGTGCCGCCGCGCAGGCGGGCAAACATGTTTTGGTCGAAAAGCCCGGGGCGATTTCCTCGACCCAACTCCGCGAGGTGCACGCTGCCGCCGAGGCGGCGCGGGTGCGGGTTCAACTCGGATACAACCACCGCTGGCACCCCGGGCTGCGTCAGGCGCACGCGCTCGTGCGCGACGGCGCCGCGGGCCCGCTGATGTTGGTGCGCGGCCGTTACGGCCACGGCGGACGGGTGGGGTACGACCGCGAGTGGCGCGCCGATCCCGCGTTGTCCGGCGGGGGTGAACTGATCGATCAGGGCGTTCACCTCATCGACCTCGCCGGATGGTTTCTCGGGGAATTCGCAGTGGTGGAGGGTCATGCCGTCACGTCGTTCTGGGACATGCCGGTTGACGACAATGCCTTCCTCTCGCTTCGCACTGCGGCGGGTCAGACCGCCTGGTTGCACGTCAGCTGCACCGAATGGAAGAATCTGTTCTCCTTCGAGATCTACGGTCGCAACGGGAAGATCGTCATCGAGGGTCTCGGCGGCAGCTACGGTCCCGAGCGCTGCACGTGGTACAAGATGCTCCCGCAGATGGGGCCGCCCGAGATTCAAGTGTGGGAGTATCCGGCCGGCGATACCTCGTGGGCCCTGGAGCTGGCGGCGTTTGAAGCGGCTGTTCTCGCGAATGACCGCGCCGGCACCGACCTCGCCGGGGCCATTCGCACCCTTGAGATTGTCGAGAAGATCTATGCACTCAGCGGCTACCCGGCCGGCGCCGCTCCGGTGCGCCCTCGTTAACGAGTCTCGATTCGACCCCCATGATCATCACGCGATCTCCTTTGCGCATCTCCCTCGGTGGTGGCGGCACCGACCTGCCGTCTTACTATCAGGAGCACGGTGGCTTTCTCGTGGCCGGCGCGATGGACAAGTATGTTTACCTCACGCTCCACCGCACGTTCGTGCCGGAGTTGATCGTGAAATACTCCAAGTTGGAACGTGTCGCATCGGCGGGTGACCTGGAGCATCCGATCATCCGCGAGGCGTTCGCCCTGCTCGCGATGGACGGGCGGTCCCTTGAACTCACCGCGATGGCCGACCTCCCGGCCGGCACCGGCCTGGGCTCGTCGGGCAGTTTCACCACGGCGCTGCTCAAGGTTTTGCATGCATCGAACCGGAGTCTGATCTCGCCGGCCGAACTCGCGGAGCAGGCCTGTGAGATCGAGATCGAGCGACTGGGCGAGCCTGTGGGCAAACAGGACCAGTACATCGCGGCAGTCGGCGGCATCACCGCCTTCACCTTCCATCCCGATGGTCGCGTTGAGTATCGCCCGTGTCGGATCGCCGAAGAAACGCGTTACAATCTGGAGGATAACCTCGTCCTCTTTTTCACCGGATACTCCCGCTCCGCCTCATCGATCCTGCAGGACCAGAACGTGCGTTCGCAGCAGCACGACCAGGCCATGCTCGATAATCTGCATTTCACGAAGGAACTCGGCTACAAGTCGCTGGAATGCCTGGAAAATGGCAACCTCGAGGACTTCGCCCGCTTGATGGATGTCCATTGGCAGCGAAAGAAGAGCCGCAGCACGGGCATGAGCAATGCGTGGATCAACGAGTGGTACGATCACGGCATCGCCAATGGCGCGCTGGGCGGTAAATTGATTGGCGCGGGTGGGGGAGGGTTTCTGATGTTCTACGCCCATGACAAACCCACCCTCCGGCGTGCGATGCGCGAAAAGGGTCTTCAGGAAGTCCGCTTCCGCTTCGACTTCGAGGGCACGAAGGTCCTCGTGCAAAATTGAAATCACAGCGAAGCGAACGTCGCGCGATTTGTCCTGTTCCGCCTCCTTACGATGCCCGCCACCCGAGCCGAACTTTCTGTCGCGATTCTTGCCGGCGGACTTGCCACGCGGCTAAGGCCGCTCACGGAAACGGTTCCGAAGCTGCTGGTCGAGGTCGCCGGCGAACCGTTTTTCAATCATCAGCTGCGGTTGCTGAAACACAATGGTCTCACGCGCATCGTCCTCTGCGTCGGCCATCTCGGCGAGGCGATCGTCGAACGGTATGGCGACGGTTCAGCCTGGGGCGTGAGCATCGACTATTCCTTAGACGGCCGGGCGCTGCTCGGCACCGGCGGCGCACTCGTGCGCGCCCTGCCCAGGCTCGGCGACGCGTTCTATGTGCTCTACGGCGATTCGTATTTGCCGATCGACTACCGATCTGCCGGGCGCGCTTTCCTCGACTCCGGCCAGCCCGGCCTTATGACCGTGTTCGAGAACCGCGACGCCTACGACACCAGCAACGTCTGGTTCGAGGACGGCCGCATCCGCCTCTACTCCAAGACCGACCGGCATCCCGGGATGCGGCACATCGACTATGGCTTGAGCGTGTTTCAGGCCTCCGCCTTCGCCGACTGGCCGCGCGACACGCCCCTCGACCTCGCCACGCTTCAAACCCAGCTCGCTGAACGTGGCCAGCTTGCCGGCCACGAAGTGCATGAACGCTTCTACGAAATCGGCTCCCTCAAGGGCCTCGCCGAGCTCACTCACGCCCTCGCTCAGAGGAAGATTTAGCCGCAAATTCTTCCAGTACTTCGCGGCCACGCCAAAGCCTCTCGTTCCTTTCCCATGTCCTACTCCGCCCAGCATCTGAAGGAAACCGCCGAGGTTCTTGCCCGACTGAACCCCGAGGACAGCGAACGGTGTGTTCAGGAACTCGTCGCCGTGCGGACCCGCGGCGGCCGCTTGTTCATTCTTGGCGTGGGCGGCAGCGCGGCGAACGCGTCGCATGCGGTGAACGATTTCCGCAAACTCGCCGGACTCGAATGCTACGCTCCGACCGACAACGTTTCGGAGCTTACGGCCCGCACCAACGACGAGGGCTGGACCTCCGTCTTTGTCGAATGGCTGCGCGGCTCCCGTCTCAACAGCAAGGACGCCTTGCTCATCCTCTCCGTCGGGGGGGGGAATCTCGAGAAGAACGTCTCACCCGGTTTCATCTCCGCCATTCAACTCGCCAAGGAGGTCGGTGCCCGCGTGCTGGGCATCGTTGGCCGCGATGGCGGTTATACCGCGACCCAGGCTGACGCCTGCGTGATCGTTCCCACGGTCAACCCGGCCCATGTGACTCCCCACACGGAAGCCTTCCAAGCCGTGATCTGGCATCTCTGGGTCTCCCACCCTGATCTCAAGGTAAACCCGACCAAGTGGTAATGCCGCGGCCGGGCCGCGGAAATCCCAAATCCCAAACTGCCAAATCCCAAAAAAATACCGGGCGCCATGTTACGCCGCATTCTTTTTCCCCTTACCCTTCTTGTCTGCGGTTTTCGACGAGGCGTGGATCCGGGAGTGAACGCAGGGGGGCCCTTCGTCGTCCGGACTTCCGTCTAGACGTTGGCGCTTCAAACCGGCTGGATGAAGCCCTTGCCTCCGTCGCTCACGCTTCAACCCATCGGCACGTTTCGCACCCGCCAGCAGGTGAAGTTTCAGGCCGGGCATCAGCCGGGAGCCGCGATGGCGATGCGCAACGAACTCGAGCTGTTGCCTGGTTGCCGCTATGAACAGGCGTTGCAGGACCTCGCGGGTTTCGACCGCGTCTGGTTGCTCTCTTGGTTTCATCGCAACGAAGGGTGGCGGCCCCTTGTGCTGCCGCCGCGCGGGCCGGCGCGACGGCGCGGAGTGTTTGCGACCCGCTCGCCCCACCGGCCCAACCCCCTTGGGTTGACGGCGGTCCCGTTGCTCGGGATCGAAGGCCGGCGTTTGCTGCTCGGACCGTGCGACCTCGTCGACGGAACGCCGGTCTTCGACCTCAAGCCCTACATCCCGGCGTACGATGCGTTTCCCGGCGCGCGCGCAGGCTGGATCGACGACATGGAGGCGGGGCTGCGCGAGCCGCCGCGCTACACGGTCCGCCACGCGGCCACCGCCGAGGAGCAAGGGCGCTGGCTGCGCGACAATTGGCAGATCGATTTCGCGCCCCGCCTCAATGAATTGCTCGCGCGCGATCCCGCACCGCATCGGACCCGGCGCATCCGGCGGATCAATACGACCGACTTCGAGATCGGCTGCGGTGCCTGGCGCGCCGTGTTTGCGGTCGAAGGCGAAACGGTGACCGTCCACGCACTGAAGGCGGCTTACCCGATGCGGTTTCTCCTGCGCGCCGACTACAAGGACGTACCCGACCGCGAGGCCCAGCTCGCCTTCATCGCCCGCTGGCCGGGCGAGTAGCGAGATGAGGTCTTTGCTCAGAATGCGGTCCAGCCGCCATCCACGATCAGGCTGTGGCCAGTGACGAAGGAGGCGCTGTCAGTGAGCAGAAAAAGAGTGGGGCCAACGATTTCAGCATTAACTCCGATACGGCGAAGCGCCGTCCTCTTGGAGAGATTAGCGATCAATTCCGGATGCGCCGACTGGACATTTGGGTTGGGAAAAGGTCCGGGCACGACGCAATTGAAACGGACCCCGTACGGTCCGTAGTGGACGGCCAGGTAGCGTGACATTTGAAGGAGCGCGGCTTTGCTCGCGCCGTAGTCAACCGGATTGGGCGTGAGAGGTTCGCGGTAGTTCCGCGGATCAGGAGAGACCATCCCGTACATGCTGGAGAAGAGTACGATGCTGCCGGACCCCCGCGTCTTCATGCGTTCTCCGAGTTCCCGACAGAGAACAAACGTGGAGGTGAGAGAACGATCGAACGTCTTCTGAAATTCGTCTGCGGGCAGGTTCTCCAGCCGATACCCGCTCGAGGAAGCAAACGCCAGATGGGCGACGCCATCGGGTAATCCATGCTCCGCGATCAAGGCATCGAGGGCGGCGGGTAGAGCCGCGGCATCATTGACGTCCACGGTAAGTGGTACGGTGCGCTTCAACATTTGCTCCTGCACCAAAGCCCCCGCCCGGTTGGGCAGGTCGAGGCAGAGCACCTTGGCGCATTGGGCGTCGAGTTCACGCGTGATCGCCGAGCCAAGATAACCGGCACCTCCGGTCACCCACACCGTTTTGGTTTGAAGGGAATGCCAGGCGCTCATTTGGCGGTGTAGCCGCCATCGACCGGCAGATTGACGCCGGTGATGTAGCTGGCGGCGTCACTGAGAAGAAAGACGACGGCGCCACCGACTTCGCGCGCCTCCGCCATGCGTCCGAGCATGGTCATCTGGCCGTAGCGCCCAAGGAAGGGTTCGGGCTGGGGTTTGTCCGGATTGAAGATGCCGCCGGGAGAAACCACGTTCACGCGAACTTTGCGAGGGCCGTAAAGGGACGCGTAGTGGCGGGAGAGGTTGATCATGCCGCCTTTGTGAAAGAAGTAATCCGGCACGGTGCCCATGGCGGTGCCTTCGTACAGAAATGGGTTAGCGCCCACCATCCCTTGGATGGAGGCGATGTTGACGATGCTGCCGCCCTTCTGCTGGCCGGCCATGACGTCTGCGAACGTGCGAAGCGTAACGAACAGCCCGGTGGCATTGACGCGCATGGACTCGTTCCATGCAGCGACGCTGTCGCTTTCGCTGCGCATGGGGCGGCTCACGGCGTTGAAGACCAGTCCGTCGATCCGGCCATGGCGGGCGAGCACCCGGTCGCGCAGGGCGACGACGGAATCCTCGGCGGTGATGTCGACCTCGTCGACCGTGACCGCGCGGCCGGCGGCGCGCTCTGTGTCTGCCAAGGCCGCGAGTGCGTCACGATTGCGCGAGGCCACGACCAATGTGGCGTCTGCGCCGGCGATGGCCTGCACCAAGGCGCGGCCCAGATGGCCGGTGCCGCCGAACTGGATGATTACCTTGCGGTTCAGATCGATGGGAAGCGGATTAGCCATAAAGGGAACCCGCCTTCGCAGAGGGTGGGAGATCCTTCGCCTGAGCGCGCATCGTCTCCAACTGGCGGGTGATGTAGCTGCTGATACCGATGACGTCGGCGCCGACACTGAAGAGGGAGTGTCCTTCCGCGACCAGTTCGCTCATCGGTGCAAAGAGTCCGGCCGCCATGGCAAACTTGCCATTCGCGCGGGCGGCGGCAGCGACCCGGCGGCGAGCGGCGACGACCTCTGGATCCGTGATCCTGCCGGCTTTGCCGATGCGGTGACTGTAATCACCCGGACCGAAAAGGAAGCCATTGAACCCGGGCACGGCGGCGATCGCCTCGACCTCGTCCAGCGCCTCGGGGGACTCGATTTGCAGCACGAGCAGACGCTCGGTGTTGCCGTGGCGCAGATACTCATCCTGCGGAATCATGGCAAAGCCGCCGTCGACGTTGCCACCGTCCAGCGCCCGTTTACCCATCGGATAAAAGCGGATCCACTCGACGACCTTGCGCGCCTCGTCCGCATTCGCGATGTGAGGCACGATGATCCCGGTGGCCCCCGCCTCAAGCGGGCGGATGTAGTCGCTGTAGGCGCCTTTGGCGACGCGGACCAGTGTATCCACCTGATAAAGACGCGCGGCGCGGAGCATGTTCTCCAGGTTGAGCCAGTCGTTGGGCACATGTTCCTGGCAGAGCCAGAGGGCATCGATTCCCGATGCGCCGGCAATCTCGACGACCCTCGGGTCGGCCAGATTTAATTTTAGGACTGCGGGAAAGCGGCCTTCACGCAGCAAGCGAAGGATACGGCTGGCGGGGAGTTTCATGAAAGAGGAGGCGGGTTGAGAGGCGCTTAGGCCTGGAGAGACGAACAGTGCACACGGGCGCCGCCGGCGTCGGCGGAAGCAAGCGCGGCCAGGTTGAAGCGGAGAGTCTGCACGGCATCGGCCAGCGAGCAAAGGCGGGACGGCCGCCCCTCGATCTGGTCGAGAAAGGCATTGGCCTGCTCGATGAAATTCGTGTCGCGATCAGGGATCGGACAGTCCTGCCAGACCCATTCCTGCTCGCCCACGTTCATCACCCCCCAGCGCTGACGGTGCAGTTCGATCTTAACGCTGCCGAGCGCGGTATTGAACTGAAGCGTGCTCTCATTGGGTGCCTGAAACTGGTTGAGGGTATAGCTGACCAAGGTGCCGATGTGCCTCGCGGCGATGTGCACGGTGTCCTCGACCTCCACATGGGGCAGGGCAAGGTGGGCGCAGTCGCAGATCACACTGTCGGTCGGGCCGACTACGCTTTCCACCCAGTTGGCAAGATGAGTGAGGGCGTCCTGGATGGCGCCGCCGCCGGTGCGGCGTTCACGATAATAGGTTTGATGGTAGGGCGCAGTATGGGCCGGCCTCATCGCGGGAAAATGCTGGCCGCTGTTGAGGGTAACCTGGAGCACGGGACCGAGGCTGCCTTCCCTGAGGAACGCGCTCGCCGCAACCAGGACAGGGATCACCCGATAGATGTAGGCTACGGACACCTGCCGTCCGGAGGACGCGTGCGCCTGCATCAACCCGTCGACTCCGGCGAGCGACTGCGAGAGTGGCTTCTCGATCAGGACATGTTTGCCGGCCTCCAGCGCCAGGCGAGCGAGGGGGACGTGAAGTTGGGCCGGTGTGCAAATCACCACGGCGGTGAAAGCTTCATTCAAGGCCGCCGCATAATCGCTGAAGGTGGGGGCTTTGTAACGCTCCTCAATGGCCCGGAGCAGATCCGGGTTCGTATCGCAGGCGGCAACCTGGGCGCGTGCTGTCTTCTGAAAGCAGCGCAAATGGCGTTCGCCAATGCTGCCGCAGCCAAGAATGAGGATTGAATGCATGAAAACGGGGCAGTAGGAGTTGTGCGAGGGTGCAGCCGAATCATGGGCTCGCGGCAAAAGCCTCTTGTCTTTGATGTATACATTTGTATCGGTCCTTCCGTGAAGCGTGTCAATTCCGACCTTGCCTACGACTACATCCGGAAACGCATTCTGGATGGCCACTATCCGCCTGGCAGCGCATTGATGACGGAGGTGCTGGCGGAGGAGATCGGCGTGAGTCGCACGCCGGTGCGGGACGCGCTGCGGAAGTTGGAGTCCGACGGGCTGGTAAGCATCCAGCCGCATCTGGGGGCCGAGGTTAAGCAGATGGATCTAAAAGAATTTCGCGAGATGTGCGATTTCCGCCTGGCCCTGGAAAGCCATGCCGCCGGGCTTGCTTCGGCAAATCGAGGCGACGCGGATCTGGTCGAACTAAAGTTTGCCCTCGATGCGATGCGCCGACTTACGCTCATGATCAACCAGTCGAGCGGTGAAAGTGACCTCATCGACGAATTGGTGCGTGAAGACGTCCGGTTTCACGTGGCCGTGATGAATGCGTCGAAGAACGATCTGCTTAAGCGGGAAATCCTTCGACTGCACTTGATTAACAGAGTGGTGCTGGGGCCGGTGGGTGTGGATGGATTGGATCTCGAGCCGGGGAGTCGAGCCGACCGCGACAAACATCGGAGCGAGGTGATCGAAGAGCACGAAGTCATTTTCGCTGCGATCACCGGGGCAAAAGTGACTGCCGCCAAACAGGCGATGGAGCGGCATCTTCAGAGCATCATCGACTCCCGGTTGTCGAAGATCGCCTTATCACAAAACCGAGCGGGCGCTCGCGAGTTAACACCCGAAGAACAGGCCTATCGGTTGTAGTTCCAAGCTCGAGGAGGGAGTGCCCTAGATTGACCGGCCATAACAAGCGCAGGGCTTGAGCAAGAGAATTGGTTGAAAGAAGGGTGGCGCCGGCGTTCTTCCGCCGCTTTTAAAGCGCGCGCGTCCATCAGTGAGCGTATGGAAAAAGACCTTGGACATCGAATTTTCTTGCGCGGCGAATTCGGGTGTATACACACGGACACAATGATGTGGCCATATCGCATCCGGATGAGGCATGCCGCCGTGAGTCGCACTTTGTCTCTCACGTCGATGGACGAACCTTCTCTTGAGGGCATCGGGCGTTCTTCCTTCCGACACCGGACGTGGCCTCCTCTCCGGGAACCGCACCGAGCTGCGCCGTGATGGCGGCCGTCGGATGGTCACTTCCTCTTTCCATGTTCCGCCAGCGTGTACCCTTGAATGACTCAACCCCAAACTACCCATGAACACATATCAATGTATTGCCATAACGCGGTCATTATCCGCTGCGTGCGCCGCACTCCTTGCGGTCACTTCCGTCGGCTTCGCTCAAGCCGCCCAAACGAAGAGTGAAGATGAGGAAGGCGTCGTAAAACTGTCGCCCTTTACGGTGAGCAATGAACGTGACGTCGGCTACTTCACCGCCGAAACGACGGCGGGCACGCGTACACGACTGGCGCTGGTCGACATCCCTGGCTCGACTTCGGTCATCAACAAAGAGCTCATGGATGACCTCATGGTCGTCGAGGTTACGAAGGCCGTGAACTACGGTGTGAGCGGTGTGACCTCGCTCGACAACAATCAGGAGGACTTCTCCATCCGCGGGTTTCGTGAGATCGGAAATTTCCGGGATGGCGTCAGCTCCACGGCATTCTTTCCTACCCAGACCTATGACATTGATCGTATCGAGGTGCTGAAAGGTCCAGTCGCCTTGTCCTTTGGCAATGGCTCCATTCTAGGGGGCGCGGTCAACATGGTCTCCCGCAAGCCCACGGCCGTGCCGGTGCGGGATGTGGACGTGCAGTTTGGCGAGAAGAATTTCGTCCGAGGTACGGTTAACCTGTCGGGGCCTCTGACCGCGGCCAAGGATGTTCGTTACCGCGTAACTGCGGGTGCGCAGAACGACGACCGCTGGAAAGAAATTGAGCGTGACAACAACATCTTCTTTGGAGGCGCGCTCGATGCCGATCTCGGGCGCTCCACGGTTTCCCTCTATGCGTACCGGTATGAGACGGATGCCTATCGCTACTTCAACGATTTCCTCGACATCTCCGGCTTTGTGAACGGCGTCCCGGATGGGTACCTGCGGCTGAATCCGCTTTCCACAAAGGAGTTTTCGTCCGCCCGCGGTGACGACGTCTTTTACGACAACACGGAGAACTATCTGACCGCTCAGATAGTGACCCAGCTCAAGGACAATCTCTCCTTCCGCGCATTCTACCGGTATCGTGACCTTGAAGACCGCCGCCGTATCCTTCGTGGAATTACAGTTCAGGCGGACAATTTCACCCTGAACCGCCAGGATATTCCCTTCGCGATCGACAATCGGCTTCACACCATCCAGACCGACGTGCTCTACCAGGTGGAGCTCGCGAAGATGAAGCACGACCTGTCCTTCGGGGTCGATTTCTCCCGTGGCAACGACCGTCAGGCCTTGGTTGTCGTGCCGGGCATCACCCCACTGGACACGCGCAATCCGAACTTCGCGAGCGATAGCAGCCTCCTTTTTGGCGCCCAGACTCCGCCGTTCACGACGGACGCCGGCAACGAGTCCGAGACGCTCTCATATTATATCCAGGACTACATCTCGATGTTCAACGGCAAGCTGGTCCTTAGCGGAGGGCTTCGCTGGGTGGATTCGATCCGCTATAGCGTGAATCGCATCACGAGCACCACGACCCGGACCCAAGCTCCGGTTGAAAGCGCTCCGCGCTACAGCCTGATGTATAAACCGTGGAAGAATGTCTCGGTTTACGTCACCAAGGCGGAGACGGTTCCTTCCGGCCAAGGCAACAACCAGCGAGGCGAGCCACTGCCCGATACGTTCGGAGAACTTGAGGAAATCGGCTTCAAATTCTTTGATGTAAAGGCGCTGGGCGGATCGATCTTTGGCTCCGTCGCCTATTTTGACATGGCCAAGACGAACACGCGCGTGATTTTGCCGGACATTGATCCGCAGACCGGGTTCAACATCATCACGACCACGACCGGGGACACCTCCAAGGGCTTTGAGATCGACTTGGGCTACCGCGTCGAGGCGGGGCCAGGACAGCTCGATGTCATCCTCACCCATTATGATGCCGAGGCACGTACGAATTCCGGTGGCCGGCCTCCGTTTGCGCCTGACCGCGTAACCTCCGTACTTCTCAAGTACGAATTCAACGAAGGCGCGCTCAACGGCTTTGCGGTGGGCCTCGGACGATATGACGAAGGCGACAAGCAGGCTTCGGCCAATCCCGCCTTTATGATCGAGCCGGTCGAAACCTACGAGCTGTTCATGAACTATGGCCTGAAGGACTGGCGTTTTGGGCTCAGCGTTGGCAACCTCACGGATGAACGACGCGTGGAGCGTCTGGCGGCCAACGGCCTCGTGCAATCCACCGATCCCCGACGCATTCGCGCCAGCGTCGGGTACAGCTGGTAACGCTCTCGCAAGTGAAGAAGGCCGGGCGAGTCGTTTTCGCCCGGTCTGATTTCTTTCGGACCGTCCCAATTCTCGCCGAGCAATGCGACCATGCCCCTGGGCGTGTCGGGCCCGAGCATGCAACTGCCCGCGGCCTCCGACCTCAGCACAGAAATTCTCCGGCCATGAGAAAATCCAAACTCCTCGTTCGTCTTCTGCTGGCGTTCGCTTCGTCGATGCTGCCTTCCATTTGGGCGGCGGCATCTGCCAAAGTCTTCCCGGCTGGTGATCGGCTGCATCTTATGGCCGATCCTGAATTGATCGGCGAATTGTCGGGTGCTGAATTGCGGCTGGGTGTGCCTGTGGAGCGGGAGGTCATTCTTCGTTCCGACCGGCCTTGGGAGGGACGGGCGCTCTACATAAGTTCGACGTATCAGCACGAAGGCGTGCACCATATGCTGTATCGAGGCCATAATACGGCGAGCGGAGGTGAGTCGGCCAGGGACTATTATCTATGTCTCGCAACCAGCAGGGATGGCATCAGCTGGGAGAAACCAGAAATCGGCGTTGTGAAGTTCGCCGGCGGCCGGCCGAATAACATTGTGGGATTCGAGAATGGTACGCCGCTGACGTTTTGCTTTACATTCTACGATCCCCGGCCGGAGACGCCATCCGACGAACGCGTGAAGGCGATCTTCATGCGGGACGGCGATCGGCGTGCCGGTGGGCAAGGTAGGGGATTGCGGGCGCAAATCCTTGGGTCGGCCGATGGGCGTGTATGGCGCGAGCTGGAACTCGGGGCCGATCTTCGCAGCGACTGGCCCAATGCCTTCGATGGCGGCAGCGTCTTCTGGTCTGAGGCCGAACAGCAGTTTGTCGGATACTTTCGCTGGTGGGATGAGGCTGCTCCACGGCACGAACGCACGTTGCATGACTGGATGATTGGCCGTCCCGGAGTACGCTCGGTTTTTCGATCCACTTCGCGAGATCTGAGAAGCTGGTCGGAACCTGAACCGATGGGTTTTGGAGGCACCCCTCGCGAACATATTTATGAATCGCCCACGATTCCCTACTTTAGGAACCCGAGCACTTATATCGTGCTGGCGAACCGGTTCAATCCCGGTCGCCGCGCGCTCAGCCTGGAAGAGGAGCGTGCGCTGGATATCAGCACATTTTCCGGCAATGCCAACATGCCCCTATATGCGTTTGCGAGCGATGCCAACGATCTGGTGCTGATGTTCGCGAAGCCCGGATCGTCCGAGTATCATCGGCCTTTCATGGAAGCCTTCATGCGGCCGGGAAGCGATAGGGGGAACTGGTCGTCGCGCTGCAATTATCCGAGTCTGAGTGGCGGCGTGATTCCCACCGGCCCGGCGGAGCTTTCGTTCTATGTCACCCGCCATCACCTGCAGCCGACGAATCACATTCAGCGCATTTCTTTGAGGACCGACGGATTCGTCTCGGTGAAAGCGCCCTATGCGGGAGGAGAAATGCTGACGAATCCACTGACTTATTCCGGTGATCATCTCCTTTTGAATTTCGCCACCAGCGGGGCCGGTGAAATCCGCGTCGAGATTCAGGATGCCGATGGCCGGTCCATGGCGGGGTTCGGCTTGGATGACTGCGATCCTTTGATTGGCGATCGCGTGGCTGGCATCGTGACGTGGCGCGGGCGGAGTGCGGTGGGGGCCTTCGTGGGAAAACCGGTTCGGTTGCGTTTCGCGATGACAGACGCGGATCTTTACTCGCTTCGTTTCGCGCGCTGACGGATTTGTCATGGATTCGCCAGCCATCGCCGCCATTGACGCTCACGGGCACTTTGGTGCGTACGTGCGCGAAGGCGCTGATCCCCTGAGCGAAGGTTTCATGTCCGCCACAGCGGAAGAAGTGGTGGCGCGTGCAGCGGCGTGCGGAGTGATTTGCACGATTGTCTCTCCCCTTTCCGGACTCGTGCCCAGAGGACGGGCTGACGTGCCGGCGGCAAACGCGGCCGCCTTTCAAACGGTGGCGAACCTGCCGCAACTTCGGCAGTATGTCATTGTGAACCCCCTGCAGCCGCGCACCTATGAGCAAGCGCGGGAAATGTTGCTGGCGCCTTGGTGTGTAGGGATCAAATTGCATCCCGAGGAGCATGGTTACCGGATTGCCGATCATGGGCGGGCGCTCTTTGCGTTTCTTGAGGAAGTGGGCGCTCCGGCGATGGCCCATAGCGGTTGTCCGAACAGCCTGCCCGAGGCCTATGTCCCATTCGCGAACGACCACCCGGGCGTGCGGCTTCTGCTCGCCCATCTTGGCAATGGCTCGGGTGATGGTCAACGGGTCGACCTGCAGGTGCGCGCCGCGCAGTCTGCAAGGCATCGTAATATCTGGATCGATACCTCAAGTGCGAGGAGCATGTTGCCGAAATTGATCGAATGGGCGGTGCGTGAATGCGGGGCTGAGCGCCTGCTCTTCGGCAGCGATACGCCACTCTATCATGTGGCTCTCCAGCGCCATCGGATCGAATGCGCCGAAATCCCGGTCGCCGACAAGGAACAGATTCTTTTTCGCAACGCCCTCGTGTTTTTTAACCTCGAATTGCGGCTGCCGACCGGCGGTGCCGCGGAAAGCAAACATGCCTGAATCGACACGTTCATCCCTGACCCGCCAGACGCTGCGCGGGGTCTGGAGCGCGCTCATTCTGCCCTGGACCGACCACGACCGCCTGGATGTCCGGCGTTTCGTGCGGGAGATCCGCGCCTATGGAGGGACTGGTGTCAACGGGGTCTATACGGGCGGCACCACGGGTGAGTTTTACGCGCAGGACGACGCCACCTACGCACGGGTCGCAGAAGTCGCCTGTTGCGAGGCGCATTCGGTCGGCCTGCCGGTGCAGATTGGCGTGACCGCCCTCAGCACGAGGACGGTGCTTGAGAGGATCAACGTTGCGCGGAAATGCGGAGCAGACGCGTTCCAGGTGGCGCTGCCCTTCTGGCTCGAGCTGAAGGATGATGAAGTGAGGCGATTCGTGCATGAGATCGCCGCAGCCGCCGGGCGGACTCCGATCGTCCTGTATGTCACCGGGCGCTCAAAGCGAAAGATAACCCCGGCCCTGTTGGGGCGGTTGGTTCGTGAAGTGCCGGCACTCATTGGCACGAAGGACACGACGCTGGACGTGGCTGCGTTGAAAAAGGTGCTGCGTGCCGCCCCGGACCTGGCAGTCTTCGGCGGCGAGGATTTTTACACCAAGGTTCCGGCGGGAGGGAAGGGCGGCTACTGCTCGATCACCGGATTCAACGCGGTCAAAGTCGTTGAACTCTACAACCTGTGTGCCGCCGGTCGCCTGAGCGAGGCGAAGCCCCTGGCGGACGCGATGCACCGCTACCTCCATGAAGCCTTGGTCCCCATGGTGAAGAAGCCCGGCCTCTGGGATTCGGCGATTGACCGCATTCAACGCGTCGCCGGCGGCGGGGTGGTGGGCCTGCGATGCCAATCACCCTACCGGAGCGGGACGGAAGCCGATGTCAAACGAGTGATCGCCTGGTGCCGGAAGAACACGCCTGGGCTGCTGCCGCCCCATCTCGCCTGACCCGTGATGGACCAACCTGTCGTCCAACCAGCCACGTGCGTACGATAGATATAGCCGTAGTCATGATCTACCTGGCGGCCGTGGTCGCCGTAGGCATCGCGTTTCGAGGCAGGCGTGAATCGGTGGATGAATACTTCACGGCTCATGGCTTGTTCCGCGGCCCATTGGGAACCCTGCTCGTTGGACTCAGTATTGCCGCCACGTTCTTCAGCGGGATCAGCCTGGTGGTCTACATCAGTTCGGCCTATACCAATGGCATCCAGATTGGGGCCGGCATGCTCTCGATGCCGGTTGCATGGGCGGTCTTGTACTACTGGTTTCTGCCCCGATACCTCAGCGGACAATGGCGCCATCCTTATGACATCATTGAGCACAAATTCGGCCGTCCGGTCAGACTGACACTTTCCGCGATGTTCGGGCTCATGCGTGTCGGTTGGATGGGCATTTTGGTGTATGCGCCTGCACTCGTCATCATGGGCACGGCCAATTTGGGACCGGGATGGATGTGGCCCATCGTGCTTGTAATCGGGCTGTCCTCGACTGCCTACACCGTTGTGGGCGGGATTCGTGGAGTTATTGTCACGGATGCCATCCAGTTTCTCGTGATCGCGGGAGGCATGATGTTCATCAGCATCTTCCTTTTCATCAAACTGGATCTGGAGCCTGTTCTCATGTGGCGCGAGCTTGAATCGGCCGGACGGCTGGAGTGGCTCAATTTTTCCCTCGATCCAACTGTTACCTTCACGTTCTGGGCCGTCATCTTCGGACTGGGCGTAAGTAATATCGGCTCGTATTTGGCGGATCAGATGGCGCTGCAGCGGTATCTTGCCTCCGAATCCCCGCGGGCTGCCATTCGATCCTTCACGATCAATATCATCAGCGCGATCGTCATCGTCATGACCCTGATCGTGATCGGGCTGCTGCTTTGGCTTTGGTATCGGCATCATCCGGACCCGGGCGTGCCGACTCAGCCGGACCGTATCGTTTCCTATTTCATCGCGAAGGAACTGCCGATGGGAGTGTCCGGAATTCTGATTGCGGCCATCCTGGCCGCGACCATGAGCAGCATGACCAGTGGCATCAACGGCCTCGCTGGCACGGTTACCAATGACTGGGTTGCTCGTCTCGGCCGGGAGCGAACACCGGTCGAGTTGTTCAAGATCGGACGCCTTGCGAGCCTCGTCATCGGGGTGCTGTCCACCCTAACGGCCGGCTTCGTTGATCGGATGGGGACGCTTTTGCAGGGTTCCCAAGTCATCCTTGGGCTCTTCCTTGGCCCGATGCTCGCCTGCATGGTGCTGGCCATGGTGAAAACCTCCATTCGACCGGGGGCCATGCTTGCAGGCCTGGCGGGCGGCGTGGGTATCGGCGTCTTGGTGGTGCTGTCACCCGCAAGCGGCCTGTGGGTTTCGCCCTTGGGATTCGCGACGTCCTTTTTGGTGCCTTGGACATTTGGGCGCCGGATTCATCAGCCATACTCAAAATCTACATCATGAAAAAACTAGTCTGTCTGTTATTGTCTGGAGCCAGCGCAGCTGCCGCCCTGGCCGCGGATCCACTCACCTTGGGCAATCGTTGGGAGCCCTTCGTTGATCACTTCCTGATCGAGAAGATGGAGGGAGTGGCGCTGCGCCTCCACGCGCCACGGAACTCGGGCGTGGCGGTGAGATTCGACAACGCGTGGGACCGGGATGCCTCCGGTTACCCCACGGTGATTCACGACAATGGCCTGTATCGGCTGTACTACCGCGGGGGCCCGGCGGACTCGTCGGCGGGACGCGCGGAAGGATCCACGTCGTTCTTCTGCTACGCCGAGAGCCGGGATGGGATCAATTGGGTAAAGCCGAACCTTGGCCTGGTTGAGTTCGAAGGCTCCAAGGAGAACAATATCCTGCTATCGCCGGCGCCCAAGGACGACCCCTACACCCAGAGCTTGAGTCCCTTCATCGATACACGCCCGGGGGTCCCGGCTGACGAGCGCTACAAGGCGATAGGGGGCCAATGGCCGCAAGGGTTGTACGTGCTCGTTTCTCCTGACGGCATTCGTTGGCGGAAGTGGCGTGACGAGCCCGTGTTCAAAGACGGCGCGTTCGACTCCCTGAATGTGGCATTCTGGTCCGGGCACGAGCGGCAGTACGTCCTCTACTTTCGTGTTTTCACCGGATGGACGGATTACTCCCAGTCGAGTTGGCAGTTGTCTGGCTTTCGATCTATCGCCCGCACGACGTCGCCGGACCTGATAAATTGGAGCAAGCCGGAGCGTATGTCCTTTGGGAATACGCCGCTGGAGCACCTCTACACCAACCATACCCATCCTTATTTCCGTGCGCCGCATCTTTATATCGCTACTCCCATGCGCTTCGTTCCGGGCCGACGTTTCCTGACCGATGAGGAATTCGCGGAGCAAAAGGTCGGCAAGGGATTCCTGAGCATTAGCGGCTCGACCCACAATATCCCGAACGAGTTGTCCGACACGGTCCTGATGACCAGCCGGGGCGGAGCGCGCTACGATCGAACCTTCATGCAATCGTTCATCCGTCCCGGGTTGGACAAAGGCAACTGGGTCTCGCGGAACGGCGTGCCGGCCACCGGTATCGTGCAGACCGGGCCGGCGGAGATGTCGATCTACGTTGGCCAAAACTACGTGCAGCCAACCGCCCATCTGGCCCGTTACACGATGCGCCTGGACGGATTTGCCTCTGTGCACGCCGATTATGAGGGAGGCGAGATGGTCACCAAGCCCTTCGTGGTCGACGGGGATCATCTGGTCCTTAACTGCGCGACCTCGGCGGCCGGCGGGATTCGGGTCGAGGTGCAGGGAGTGGATGGTTTGCCCATTCCGGGATATACGCTCGAAGAATGCCACCTTCTGGTTGGCGATTCGATCGAGCGCCGGGTCAAATGGGTGACGGCCCCTGACGTAAGCGGGCTGCGCGGACAGGCGGTGCAGCTTCGCTTTGTCATGAAGGATTCGGACCTTTTCGCACTGCGCGTCGAGGCCGCCAATTAACCCAGGAAACTTGCAGCCAATGATTACGATCCTCCAACAGCCGACAGCGCGAACTGCGCTCAAGATTCTTTCGCTCGGGACGGCGTTTCTCGTCCAATGCCCCATGGCTGCGCAAGGCGGTCAGTTTAATCTGCCCCGGACCGGCGCGCCCGCCACGCAGGACGTGCTCCTGCTTGCGGTGGATGAGCGGGCCTTTCCGATGCGCGAGAATCTCGCCCTGTTTCTGACGGCTCCGGACATCCGCAAGGAGCCCGTGCTGTCGCCGTCATCCGACGCCCAGGCGCCGGATAATGCGGCGACTCACTTCTACGGCACCGTGCTGAACGATTCCGGCAAATTCAGAATGTGGTATTACGCGGTCCATGCCACCGACGGCGAGGGCGGGATCGACCTCAGCCCGGTTTGCTATGCCGAAAGCGAGGACGGGATGGCGTGGGTCCGGCCTTCGCTCGGTCAGGTCGAGTGGCTCGGCAGCACGGCCAACAATCTCCTCGCGCTTGGGCCGGATCCCAAGGAGGCATGCTCGGGCGTATCCGTCATTCGCGACGACGAGGATCCGGATGCAAGCCGGCGCTACAAGATGGTTTACGGCAAGAAGCGCCGCGGACCTCAAGGCGAGTTTCTCAACTGGGTGGTGCGGACCGCGACCAGTTCCGACGGCCTCAAATGGACGGAACTGCCCGGACTCGTGTCGGGCGACAAGTTCGCCGAACTGGCATCACTCTACAAACACGATGGGCTCTATATCGTGAACTCCCATATTCGCAGTCGCGGGGAGGGCGATCGCCAGGAAGGTCGGCAGGGGTATGCGTGGGTGTCGCCGGATTTCGTCAACTGGCTGCCGCAATCGGCGCCCTCCTTCAAAACGGCCGAGCCCAAGGACGGCTCGGGATGGGGTACCCATGGCCAATCAGGTGAGGACTATCTTCAAGTTCATCTCGGAGTCGGGGCCGCCTCCCTCGGCAATGTGGCGGTCGGCCTGTATGGAATGTGGTATCAGCGTCAGCCGAACTGGGGTGAGAACGGCATCAATTGCGACCTCGGCCTTGTGATCAGCCATGACGGGTTGCACTTCGATGAAGTGGTCAAGGGCCGGGCCTTCATTCGGAGCGACGAATCCCCGGCTGATCCGGTACCGGGGCGGAATTACCCGACCATTCTTTGCCAGACCAACAGCATACTCAATGTCGGGGACGAAACGTGGATCTACCATGGTCGTTGGCGAAACGTTGACTTCCAGCGACTGCAGTACCCGGGGTACATTGCCAAAGGCTACTGGGGTGGCGTCGGATTAGCCCGCCTCCCTCGCGATCGATGGGGAGCCCTGGCTCTTTCCGCCGAGGACAATCTCGGCGGGGTGTGGACCACGCCCATCACCCTGCCCACCGCGGCTCAGCTCACGGCCAATGCCTCGGGGCTGAACGGTCTCACCTTCCTGGTGGCCGACGAACGTTTTCAACCCATCGCGGGATTCGAACACGGCCGGGCTGACGCATCCCGCGACGATCAATTCGATGCCGCCATCATTTGGTCCGGTCACAATCTCGCCGAACTCGCCGGCCGGACCATCCGACTGCGGGTGTCCTTTGACCGCGGTGCCGCACCCGATCCGCAACTCTTCGCCCTGAATCTCACCCACCCCGCCGGCGATTGATTGCAACCGACCGCTCCGCCCCTGCTTTCATGGCCCTGCTCGCTAAATCAGTCGCTGCCGGTTGTCTTCTCCTCGGCCCCGCCCTGCGGTCACCGGCCGCTCCGGCACCTCCCGTGTACCCACCCATCGAATACCACGAAACGGCGACTGGCGTGCGCTTCGGCATCTGGAAACTGAAGACGACAGAACCCGCGCCCGTGCTTTTCATTCTCGCGAGCACCATCGAGGAAACCCTGGGCACGCCCTACTTTCGCCAGGCCGGCAACGCACTGGCGGAACGGGGCTTCCTCTGCGTCTCCGTCGACCTCCCTTGTCACGGCGAGCAGCATCGCTCCGACGAACGCGCGGGCCTCGATGGCTGGCGCGATCGCGCCGACCGCCACGAGAACGTCGTCGCCACGTCGAACCAACGGCTGCGCGCCGTGCTCGACCATCTCATCGCCGACGGCACCGCCGATCCCCGGCGCATCGCCGCCTGCGGCACCTCGCGGGGCGGATTCCTCGCCCTGCAGTTTGCCGCCGCCGAACCGCGGGTGAGGTGCGTGGCCGCATTTGCGCCCGTCACCGACCTCGCCGCGCTGCGCGAGTTCAACGGCGCCGAGAACAATCCGCTCGTGCAGTCCCTTTCCCTGATCAACCAGAACGACGCGTTGGCCGCGCGCCCCGTCTGGGTGGTCATCGGCGATCGCGACGAACGCGTCGGCACCGACGCCGCCATTGCCTTCGTGCGCTCACTCACCACCGCCGCGCTCGCCCGCGGTCTCGATGCCAAGGCGGAACTTCACGTGCTGCCCGAACCTAAAGGCCACACCACGCCAGCCGGTGCCCCCGCCCAGGCCGCCGCGTGGATTCTCACTCAATTGCACCCCTGATCACTCCCATCATGACTCCTCCTTCCGACCCCACGCCCCTCCCCCGCCGTAACTTCCTCAAGACAATGTTCGCCGGCAGCCTCGCCCTGCCCCTCGGGGGGTTCGCCGCCCCGGATGCCGCGACCGGATCCCCCGCCGTCCCGGGAGCCTCGGATGCGCTGAACAGTCTGCTGCCCGACTTCGACCGTCTGTCCCCGGAGCAAAAAATCCGCGACATCGAAAAACTCACCTCGGCTGCCCGCCGCCATCCCAGCGGCATCATGGTCTGCATGCCCTACGTCGCGCCCGACGGCCTGCGCCAGGTGCGCCCATCGGATTTCGAGGGTCAGGATAAGTTTTCCGACAACTTCGGCCACCGCTTCAAATCCGTCACCGACTTCTTTTCCAACGAGAACTCCATCACCACCTCCGGCAGCCACCTCGCGGCCCAGAGTATCCGTTTCAAGGCTACCGAAGATCCCGGCGCCCTTGCCGCCGCGCGCGTCGCCTACCGCTCATTGCGCACCGTCTTCCAGTTCGGCGTCGAAGCGGGCGTGCCCGGCTTCATGGGCAAGCCGTTTCACTTCGAGTATTCCGCCCACACCACCGGCGACCAATATCTGCACACGCTGTGGGGCCTGTGGAGCTTCCACCCGATCGCCTCGCCCGAGGAACAGGCCGAGGTCCGCGCCATGCTCATCGCCATGGCCGACTACCAAATGAAGGTCGACTACACGATTTTCAACCGCACCGGCGGCAGTTGGAACAACCGCCTCGATCCCACCGACTACAACGCGATCATGGCCGCCATCGTCGCCGCCGCCTACAAGATGACCGGCGATCAGAAATACCGCGACGCCTGCGAATTCGTGATGCAGACCGGCAAGTGGCAGACCCATCGCCGCATCGATTACATCATCGAACAGTTTCAAAACGGCACCTACGAGCCAAAGCTCTGGGACAAGATCGCGGGCGCCCAGGTCGAACACGGTGAGTTCGCGCACTGGGAACAGATTCAACACTGCCAGTTCACCGCGATCTCCGCCGTGATCATCCACGAGAGCGTGCCGGAACTGTTCTCCCGCGAGGACCTCAGTCGCGTGCTGGCCCTCTGGTGGGCGGACTATCCCGTGGGGTTCGATCCGGTCAATTGGAACTACCTCTACTGGTTCATCGTATCGACGGAGGACCGCAGCTGGCGGGCCGTGGAGATGACCCCGCGCCTGCCCCGCGAGCTCTGGATGGGCGGCCATCCGATGCTCTCCTTCGCCTCGAAATGGGTCTATGGCGATTGCCTCGCCCGCTTCCAGTGGACCGCCATGGTCGTGGCCCGCCATTGCCCGGAGAAACGCGTGGAAGCCGTGCGTTTCGCCAGCAACACGCTGCGATTTCTGCAACCTCGCCACCTCCTGTGGATCTCCGATCCCGACGGCCACCAGATTCCCCCCTCGCTCAATTACTTCACCCACTTTCTCAGCAGCGAAGTGCCGGAATGCATGATCGCCTCCTACTGGGAAGGCCGCCGCCTCAACCTCTGGGCCTGACCCACCCGCCATGCCCGTCGCCGCCATGCCGACCCTCCGCTGCCTCCTCCTTCTCGCGATCTGTGGCGCCCTGCCGCCCGCCTTCGCCGCAGGAGCACCCAAGGAGCTCTCGCTCGAAAACCTGCACCCCTCCGTGCCGGTCGCCGACCGCGTCGCCTTGATCGAACGCTTTCTCGGCGAGCGCTATTTCGACCCGCAAGGCCTGATGTATTCGCACCTGAACTGGCGCGAAGAACGCCCCTTCACCCCGGCCGACTTCACCCCCGCCGATTCCGTCATGCCCGGCCCCGAACCCTGGCAATGGATGAGCTACGAAAACAGCGCCTTCGTCTCCGGCCTGCTGCTCACCGCCCAATGCTACCGCTTCCAGGCGACCCACGATCCCGCCGCGCTCGATCTCGCCGCCCGCGCCTTCCGCTCCCTCGACACGAACTACCGCCTCACCGAGCAACGCAACCGCGCCGCCGAGGGACCCGAACAACGCGCCGGCTTCATCGGCCAGTCCACCGCCCGCGCCAGCGAGACCGGCTTCTTCTGCAAACCCTACTACGGTCAGGCCACCGACAACACCAGCACCGAGCAACACTTTGCCCCCTTGCTCGGCCTCTATCGCTACTGGCCGCTCGCCGACGCCCCGACCCGGCAACGCATCGAACAAATCTTCCGTGAAGTTTCACGACGCTGGCGGGCGGGCTACGTAATCCACTATTTCGGCGAGGCGTGGGACATGGAGAAATCCTACCCCCGCGCCCAACGGCACATGTTTCTTTGGATGGTGATGCACCGTCTCGCCTACGAACTCACGGGCGAGCCGGAGAGCCTCGACGAATTCCAACGCCTCCGCGCCCTCTACGCCAATATGCCCACCCCGCTCGAAACCGAGTGGGGCCTCGGCCATCCCGCCTACACCAGCACCGAGGACCGCTCCTTCCACGTGCAGATGGTCATCGGCGGCGAACTGCTGCTCGAGCTGGAGCCCGCCGATCGCGCCCGCTGGCTGCGCGGCATGGAGGCCTGGTGGCGCTACTCACTCATCGGCCAACGCGACGACCTCGCGAGCTACTATTTTATCCGCATCGACACGCTCACCGGCGATTGGGAAAAACTACCCGCCGCCATCAAGCCGCGCGCCCTCTGGCGCTCGTCCTTCATGCTGCACAACGCCGTGCTCCCCATCTGCTGGCTCGGCACCCAGGAGCGCCAGGCCATCTCCAGCGCCATCGTGGCCCGGCACGTTCCCGCCCTCGCCGTTCCCGCCGCCGCACGTTTCCAACGCATCTACACCGAACTCGACAAGGCGGACCTGAAATGGTTCTCCGACCCCGAAGAGGTCATGCCTGCGCCGCTCCACTGGATGCTCAATGTCATGCAGGGGGACGCGTTGGCGTTTTACTCGTTTGGCTATTGGTACGCCCGCACCCATGGCCTATCTTTACCCTGAAATCCCATGCCACGCTCATCGACTCTTTCGGCGCCTGATTTGGCAAAACCTCCGGCCTTGGCCGGCAGCGCCATCCGCATGTTGTCCGCAACGCTCGCCGCCTGCGCTCTATCGTGCGCCGGCGTTGAGGACACGGTGGGCGATTTGCACGGTTGGCGCCTGTTGGCACCCTTGCCTGACCCAACCGGTTACGGCGGCATGTTTGCGGGCGTGCTCGACGGACGATTGGTGGCGGGTGGAGGCACGCAGTGGGACAAGCCCATCTGGCGCGAGGGCACCAAGGTGTTCAGTGATCGGATCTTTGTCTTGGAGACGCTCGAAGGTGTTTGGAAGGAGCATGGCGTGAAGCTCCCGGTGCAAAGCGGACATTTTGCCACGGCTTCCACGGAAGACGCGATCTACCTTGCGGGTGGAATTTCCGCCGACGGGTGCATGCACACCGTGTGGGAGCTTCGGGCCGCCGCTGAGGGGTTCACTTTCCGTTCGCTTCCCGAACTGCCACGCCCCATCGGCTATGGTGCCGCGGCGATTGCGCGCGGCCGGTTGTATGTGATCGGCGGGGTGGGAGATCCGGCGGCTCGATCGGCCCTCAGCGAAGTCTGGTCGCTGCCCATTGCCCCCACTGTGCCGTCGGAAGGATGGCGGCAGGAAGCGGACCTTCCGGGGACGGGCGTGTTTGTTCACATGGCCTCCTCGGATGGGCGGGACGTTTATGTTTTTGGTGGCATGGCATTTGACGCGGAGCAGAAATACCGACCCTCGCACGAAGCCTATCGCTTCGACACGGCCGCAGGCCGGTGGGTCCGCCTGCCCGATCTGCCCGAGCCACGCGTAGGTGCGACGGGTCCCGGTCATCCGTTGCCCGATGGGCGGATCTTTGTGATTGGAGGCTACAAGGAAGTTTTTCCTGGAGCGATGCGGGATCATCCCGGCTTCAGTACGCAAACCTATCTCTATGATGACGCGAGCAGCCGGTGGGAACAGGGGCCGTTGCTTCCCGTTTCGAATGTTCCAGATCGGGATTCGCCGGGAGATCCCGGCCCTTCGCCCATGATAGGGGCAACGAGCGTCATGTTCCGAGACCATGTGGTCGTGCTGAGCGGGGAGGTCCGGGCCTCCGTTCGCAGCCCGGCGGTGCTGGCGTGGCCCTCGTCGCGATCCGATTCGTCCCCGCAAACCCCTCTTTCACCCTGACACTCCGCTCACCTACAGCCTGCCATGAAGATTACCAATGTTGTCACGCACCTGCTCACTTCGCGATGGACCGACGATCCCTCGTACCCGCAGGCCTTGCATTCGACCGCGGTCATCCGCATCGAGACCGATGCGGGGATCGACGGTCTGGGCGAGTCGACTTGGGGCTATTTCGCGCCGGACGCGGTGCCGGCGATGGTCGACTATTTTCGTCCTGTATTGATTGGCCGGGATCCCTTCGACCTGACACGTGTGACGCGCGCCATGATGGATGATTCCGTGTGGTGGGCTCGATCGGGCGCGGGGCGCAGTGTCGTCAGCGGCCTCGAACTGGCCCTTTGGGATCTAAAGGGCAAGGTCCTCGGGGTGCCGGTCTACCAGTTGCTGGGTGGTTGCGTGCGCGACACCATACCCGTTTACGCCTCGGGTGGACCTTCGCTGTGGCCGTTGGACGACCTGGTGCGCAAGGTCGAGCATTACGCGCGGATCGGCTACCGTGCGACCAAGCTCTCCACCGGCTATTTTCAGATACCCGCGGGCCTGCAGCACCAGGGCCGCATCGATCCGGTGGCCTTTCCTTATGCGCAAAGGCTGGAAGTCCTCGTCGAAGGCTTCGAGCGGCTTCGTGCCGAGTTTGGGCATTCGATGGACCTGGCAGTGGACGGTCACCAAGGGGGCGTGCCCAACCCGATTCCCGTGAGCGAGGCGGTGGCGATTGCCGATGCGCTTGCGCCATTCCGCCTGCGCTTTTACGAGGAGCCTCTCGCCTACACCAACATCGACGGCTACCGTGAGTTGCGCGCACGGTCGAAGATTCCCATCGCGGGAGGGGAGAGTCTCTGTGGGCTCGATCAATTTCACGCGCTCATCTCGGGAGGATGCGTGGATGTCGTTCAACCGGACATCGGGTTTCTCGGGGGGCTGCACGAAACACTCCGGGTCATCCATCACGCGGAGGCCTCAAATCTCGGCACGGCGATTCACACGGGTGCGTCCATGGGGCCCTCACTGGCAGCTTCGTGGCACCTTGCGGCCGCGGTCCATTCCGTCGACTGGCTGGAGCACGTGCAGGCGGCGAGTTCGATTCAGAACGATATCCTGCTGGATACGTTCAAGGTTCGCGACGGCAAGGTGGGACTGCCCTCAGCCCCAGGCCTCGGCGTCGCTCTCCCTGCCGGGCTGATCGAGAAGTATCGGTTTGTACCCAGCTCCGGCGAGCGCACCTGACCCTCCTATGAAAATACTGCTCAACATGGCGTACCGTCTTTCTGCGGACCAGCGTGCGACGCTGTCGGGAATTCTCCCAGGCATCGAGACGGTCATTCAAAACGAAGGCGACCCGGAAGCGTTGGAAGGAACCGACGTTGACGTGTTGGTGACCGAGCTGGTCCCGCGGCGGCTTGAGAAGTGGCCCCGGCTTCGGTGGGTCCAGCTGTTTTCCGCCGGATCAAACCACCTTCGCGATCACCCGATTTGGAAGACTCCCATCGTGGTCACAAATGCCAGCGGCTCACACGGTGTCCCCATCGCGCAATACGTAACAATGACGTGGCTCATGATGGTCCATCGCATGCCGAAACTGTTCGAGTTTAAGCAAACGAGGGTGTGGCCCGATCGTGAAGCCCTGGCCGCCCCGGTTGTGCGAGGCATGACCGCCGGCGTGATCGGTTATGGTGGCATCGGACGTGAGTGCGCCCGGCAACTGGGTGCGTTGGGCATGACGATTCTCTGCCTCAAGCGGAATCCCGATGATCGGCCCCATCGCGGGAACAATCCCTGGCCGGGGACGGGGGATGCCGACGGAACGATTCCCGCCGCGTGGTTTGGCCCCGATCAAGTCGCGGAGATGTTGCCGCTCTGCGATGTTGTGGTGGTGACTGTACCCAAGACCAGGGAGACGGAAGAAATGATCGCGGCGAGGGAGCTTGCGTTGATGAAGAAAGGAGCGCGCCTGATCATTATCTCTAGGGGTGGGATTGTTGACGAAGAGGCGCTTGCGGCGTCGTTGCGAAGCAATCACCTCGCCGGCGCGGCGGTTGACTGCTTTGTCCGCGAGCCACTGTCGTCGGACCACGTGTTCTTCGACGTTCCGAATCTGATCATGACCCCGCACGTTTCGGGCATCTTCCTTGAATACTGGTCGGTGATGTTTGGCCTTCTGGCAGAGAACACGCGCCGCTTCAGGGACGGCCGTCCTCTTATGAACGAAGTGAGCCGGCAGGCCGGGTATTGAGATGAACCATCGTCCGGTTTTCGGTCTGCCCTGCTCTTGGAACCCACCCCTCACGCGTCTGCCTTCATTGTCATTATGATCCTCGATATTCTGAAATACTGGCGCCACTACGCCGCCCTCTCGCCCGGGTTTCCCGTGGCGTTCTCGTTTCTTGAGAGGCTGCCCGGGCACCCTGCGGTCGGGCGTTGCGAGATCGAGGGGGAAGACGTGTTCGCTTTTGTCCAGCGGCACATGACCGCTCCGGTGGAGACGCGCCAGTACGAAGCCCACCGGCGTTACATCGACATCCAATACATGGTGCGAGGACGGGAGATCATGCACTGGGCTCCGTTGCCGATGCTGACCCATGTCACCATGCCGTTTGACGCCGAAAAGGACGCGATGCTTTTCGGTCTTGCGCCGGGCGGCGCGCCCATTCCCGTTCAGTCCGGTCAGTTTGCCGTCTTCTTTCCGGAGGACGGGCACATTCCTTCCTGCGCGTGGGGCGAGCCGACCGAGGTGCTCAAAGTAGTCGTCAAGGTGAGGGTGGAATGAAGCGAGTGGTGTCTGTCCCACGTTCGCCACGGCGGGAGCCGCCGCATTCCGGCAAGGACGCGGAGCGCGATCTGTGTCTGTTCGCGACGCTGTGGTCGCTCCGGCAGTATCCATCCAAGACGAAGGAATGGTCGTGGACACGGAAGTTTGCGGCGATCCGCGACGCTGGTTTCGACGGTGTCTTCTCGCCGCCGATGCCCGTTCTGGGCGAGCGTGGGAATCTGAGCTATCTCGGTGTCGCCAGCCTGGACGCGTCGGAGAAGGTGGAGGCCTCGCTTCGGGCCGTGAAGGCGCTTGGGGCGGTTGGGGTCGATATTCAGCTGGGGGACTACGATTCAAAACTGACGGAAATGGCAAAGCTCGCGGTGCGCATCCGGGACGTGGCCCGTGACCTCGAGCTTCCTTTCGCGATCGAAACGCATCGCGACACGTTCACGGAGACGCCTGAGGCGACGCTTTCCCTTGCCCAAGAATACCGACGGGAAACCGGTGCCCCTCTTCCGCTCTGCCTCGATCACTCACATTTTGCGGTGGTCCGCCACCTGGCCCCGGCGGCGTTCTGGGAGCGCCTTCGGGAGCCCGAGGAATTGCTGGAGGCGGCCACGCAGTTTCATTTGCGTCCCTTCAACGGCCATCACTGCCAGGTGCCCGTGTTGAATGCCGCGGGGCGTCGCACGCCAGAGTATCGGGATTGGCTTTCGTACAGCGCGTCGCTGCTCACCTACTTGAAAGCGCAGCCGCGCACGGAGCCTGTCCTGGCGGTTCCGGAGCTGGGCAACGCCAATCCTGCCTACGGGCTCAGCTGCTTTGGCGACACGTGGCGCGATGCACAGGCCGTGGCGCGCGATCTTCGTCGACAATGGCATGAAGCCGCCGGGCGCGGGCGCGCAATCCGTCCATAACCCCGGTCGGAGTTCGACCGACTTTTCCGATTTCAATCCATGAAGATCACCGATGTACGAACCATTTTGTTGACCGGTCCCTGCACCAACGATCCCTATCTGCGTGAAGCACGAAAACTACGCAGCGCGGCCTTCATCGAAGTCGTGACCGACGGAAAACATGTCGGCCTTGGCGAAACCTACGCAGGGTATTTTTGCCCCGAGGCCGTTCCGGCAATCGTGGAATTCTTCAAGCCGATCCTCGTCGGTCAAGGGGTTGAGGACATTCCCGAGCTTTGGCGACGGATGTATCATTGCGGCAATTTCTGGGGTCGTGTCGGGCTCGGCGCGATCGTGCTCAACGGAATCGAGGCGGCGCTGTGGGACCTGAAAGGCAAAGTGCTGGGCCAGCCGGTGCACGCCTTGCTGGGCGGGGCGACGTTCGAACGCCTCCCCTGCTACGCGACCGGCGGTCCGAGCAACTATCCGCGGGAGAAGCTCGCACAGAAGATGGATCACTATTTTTCCCTCGGCTTTCGCGGGCTGAAAGTCGGCGCGGGCAGCTATACGGCGGGTGAGGGCTGGTACATGCCGCAGAGTCCGGTGGAGGCGGCCGACTTTGAGGCGGAAAAAGTGGCGTTCATGCGGCGCCACGCCGGCGCTTCGGCCTGGCTGATGATGGATGCCCACATGGGCAACAGTCCGGGGGCGACCTGGACTCTTGATGTCGCCGTCGCCGTGGCCAGGGCGCTGGAGCCGTTTGACCTGTTCTTCCTTGAAGAGCCGCTGCACTACACGGATCCGTGGGGATACGCAGAACTCTGCCGCACGACCACCGTTCCGATCGCCGGGGGCGAGTGCCTGACCGCGACCTACGAATGGAAAGTCTTTGCGCAGCAGGACAGCTTCGACATCGGCCAGCCGGACGCCTCGTTCACCGGTGGGTTGGGCGAATTCATGGCGGTGGCGCAGATGATGGCGGATCGCGGACGCACGGTTGCCACTCATGCCTGGGGTGCGGGGGCCTCTTTGATGCAGAATGTACATTGCGGCTTTGCGGCGGCCAACACCTGCATTCTGGAGATCCCGCCCGACTACGCGGGGCTGCACTCCGAGGTGATCGACGGAGGTCTTGTCATCAAGGACGGCTATGTGCTGCCGCCAGATCGGCCGGGTCTCGGGGTCGTTCTGACGGACGACACCAAGCGGCGTTATCCCTTTCAACCCGGCTCCGGAGAGTTCAACAGCGTGCCGGGAAAAGTCCTGAGCTCCTGATCCCATGAAAATCTTGATCGACGTGCCTCCGGATCCATCTGCGCTTGCAGCGCTCGAGGCTTCCGGACGGCATTCGCTGGACGTCATCACACCGCCTGCCGAAGTTGCGCGGGCGCTTGATGCCGGGCGGCTTTCCGACGTGGACGTTCTTTTTTGCAGCCTGCCGCCGACGAACTTCGACGACCTGAAACATTTGAAGTGGGTGCAACTCGCGTCGACGGGTTACTCGCAACTTTTCGGGCTCGATCTGGTGACCAGAGGCATCCGGGCCACCAACGGCCGCGGATGTTTTGATGTGCCGATTGCGGAGTGGAATGTCGCCATGATGGTCAACCTTGCCCGCGATCTCCGACAGATGCTGCGCAATCAGGATGCGACGCGTTGGGATCGCGCGGCGTCCTTTCAGCGGGAGATTCGCGGCTTGACCGTGGGCATCTGGGGCTATGGCGGCATCGGCCGGGAAACGGCGCGGCTCTGCCGGCAGCTCGGGCTTCGGGTGCACGTGCAGACGCGCGCCGGGTTGAGCCCGCGTGGCGAAGTATATGCCGTTCCGGGCACGGGTGATCCCGAGGGCATTATTCCTGACAAGGTGTTTCAGGCCGGGGAGGAACCCGGGTTCCTCGGTGGACTGGACTTCCTGATCGTGGCGTTACCGTTGACGAGAATGACCGAGGGACTGATCGGCCGGCGTGAGCTGCAGGCGTTGCCCCGGCATGCGTATGTTTTGAACCCGGCCCGCGGTCCGATCATCAAGGAGGACGCCTTGATCCTGGCGTTGAAGGAAGGATGGATCGCGGGGGCCGCGCTCGACACGCATTACCATTATCCGATGCCGCAGGATCATCCACTGTGGCGTTTCCCCAACGTGATCTTCACGCCTCACATCGCCGGTTCCAGCCTGAGCCCCAAGTTCATCCCGCGCCTGTGGGAGATCTTTACCCTCAACCTGGAAAGGTTCGAGCGCGGCCAGTCCTTGCTCAACCAACTGACGGCGTACCAGTTGGCCGGACAGTGACGGTTCCTTCATCTGCGAATGGGTGGGATCGACGGCGGGATGAGGGGCGGAGCGGAGAACCGATCAGGCGACCGAGAAAGCGGGAACCGTGAACGGGAGCCAGTCTTCCCCCCGGTGGAAATCCGCCTTGGTGTGCGGGGAGGTCGAGGCCACAACCGGCGCGCGGTCAGGACCGCAGTCGTAGCGACAAAATGAGAACCTCCACTCGCTGGGCGCCGTCAGCCACTCGCGGGGCACCAGGCGGGCGGCGGGAATCTCGACGGCCACCCGCCATCGATTCTGCGCGGGTTCGCAATGAACGCGCGCGCTGAAATGAGGCTCGACCATGTAGCGCTCCACGCCTTCGGTGCGGGGTGCGTGGAGACGGGGATAGCGCAGATCAAGGGTGACACCGTTGGGCGCGGTGTGAAACTCGTGGTACTCGGGGCGGCCGGCATGCCGTGCGAAGATCTCGAACACGTCGCCCATCTCCCATAAAGGATCGTTGTGCTGTCGAGCGGTCGTCGTGATGTCGCGGTCTTCCAGATCAGCGAGTATGACGAAGTGGCTTCCGGTCACGGCCAGCCACACACGGGCCGGCAGGAGCCCGGACTCTGGTGTGGGCAACCACGCCTGGCTCATCTCAAGGGAAGGCACGTTTCGCCACGTCGCGGGAGGCCAGGCCGCTTGGGCGTGGACGACCTCGGAATCGAAAGCCGGCAACTGGATGAGCGTGGACGGCATGGCCAGATCAAGCGCTGCTCATGTATCCATGGCAGCAAACAACTCGTCGTCTTGGGCCAGCGACAGGGCTTCAATCGCGTTGTCGAGGTGGGCCGTGGAGCGTGCGCCGACCAGCACCGTGGTGACGTCCGGATGCCGAAGCGTCCACGCCACCGCGAGTTGCTCTATGCGCACGCGGGCGCGCGCAGCGAAGGCGTGCAGGGTCGCGATCTTCGCAAAGGCGGCGGGAGTAAAGTAGAGATCGGCATAGCCGGGCATCACGTCGAAACGCGAGCCGGCCTGGACGGATTCGCGCCCGCGCTGATACTTGCCGGTAAGAAATCCTCCCGCCAGCGGGCTATATCCCAGAACGCCCAGCTGCTGTTCGCGGGCAAGGGGAAGAACGTCCTGTTCGATTTCGCGCGTGAGCAGGTTGTACGCGGATTCGACGACCTCGAAGCGGTGGGTGCCCATGCGTCGGCTGCACTCGAGATGGGCCTGGACTTGCGCGGCGCTGAAGTTGCTGCATCCCACGGTGGTCGCCCAGTGGCGCTTGATTACAAGGTCTGCGGCCGCCATGGCCTCCTCCGCCGGGACACTGGCGTCGTGCGCATGGTAAAGATAGACGTCCACATGATCCGATCTCAGCCGCTCCAAACTGGCGGTGATCGCCGTCTGGATGTGGGCCACCGTGTAATTGCCCTTGATCTTGGTGATCAGAGTGATCGCGTCGCGGGTTCCGCGCGCTTGCAGCCAGCGCCCGATGATCTTTTCGGACGAATGCGACTCATCTGAGACCTCGCGCTTGTCCAACGTGCCGTAGCGATTGCGTCGATACTCCTGCGCCTCGGCGGCGCCGTAGGCCTCGGCGGTGTCGAACAGCGTGATGCCCCGCGCAACGGCGTGGTCCATCAATGCGAACGCCTCGGCTTCGGTGATCTCGCGACCAAAGTTCGCGCAACCCAGTCCCAGCCGGCTGACGGGCAAGGAGCTGCGTCCCAAGGTGCGCACGGGGAAGGGGTGGGTGCTCAAGCGTAGAGCGAACGGCCCGGGTATTGTTCGGCGGCGTTTTCGTCGGCCTGCCGGCGCATGGCGGCGATTCTTTCCGGGAAGTAGGTGCCGAGGCCAAAAACATCGGAGGCGCAGCCGACCATGCCGCAGCCCTCGGCGAGCAATTCGCGCAGAGGTGCCATGGGACCCGGGACCATCGCAAACTTCCCATGCTTGCGAGCGGCGGCGCCGATGCGCTTGCGGGCGGCCACGACTTTAAGGGCTCCCGTCTGGCCGCTCTTTCTGATCCGGTGTTCGGTGCAAAGCCAGACGGCGTCGGCTCCGGCGAGGCCGGCAATCTCGATGCCGCAGGGATCCGAGAGAGTGATCTTGAGCACCGTGGTCACCTTTCCGGCGCGAAGCATTGAAAGGACCCGGCTGGGTGTGGGTTTCATAGGGTCTGAAATCGTCAGGATTGGTTTGGCAGGATCTCCTGCAGTGAAACGATGCGGCCGCCTTCCTCGCGACTGCGCACGCCGGCGACCACCAGCTTCATGAGCTCGATGGTCTCATCGAAGGGGAAGGGGCGCCTGCCCGTTCGCAGGAAGGCGATGAAGTCCGCCAGTTGCGCCTTGAAGGCATGAAAGCTGTCGGCGAAGACCGCGTGGGCCTGCCCGGCGGTGCCGCAGAGCTGCAGGCAGCCGAACCCTCCATACATATCCGCGTTTGCGACAATGATCGCATCAATGCCGTCGCGATGAGTGAGGTGTACGACATTGCGCTCGGACGAGCCGACATTGCGGGCCGTCAGGAAACCCGGGCCGAGAATGGGATAGAGGCCTTCCAACGCGTGGATCCCGTAGGTCTCCCAGCTCTTCGATGTGGTGAGGGAAGCGAAGCGGAGCGCGCCGAGGTTGTGAGTCGATGCCCGAAAAGGCAGGTACTCCTTGGCGTACCGCATGCAGCTCGAGGACATGATCGGCTTCCCGGCGGCGACCCAGTCGGCGAAGGTTTTCAGGTCAGCCGCATTATCGGCAAGGGGCTTGTCGATGAAGACGGGAAGTCCGGCCTCGACGAAGGGGCGGGCCCTCCGGACATGTTCTCCACCAATGTCGGTGGCAATAATCACGGCATCGACCTGACCGATCACGTCGGTTGGCTCGGTCACAACGTGCGGTATCAGCGAGCATTGGGCTACGTGTTCGGCGGTGAAACCGCCGTCGCCGGTGCAGCAAACATGGGTGACGGACGCACCGGGTAGGGTGAGCGTTTCCGGTGGCTCCTTGTTCAGGTAGGCGGGAATTCCGGGAAAGGGGCACTCCTTCGACATGCGCTCCCGATCGTAGCCATTGAAGATGGCCGACCAGGAATACGGATGTCCATTGCCCGGGGTGCAGCCGAGCATGGCGAGACGGATTTGATCTGGATTGGCAACGAGGGGCATGGGAGTCTTAAAGCGTCGATGAGCCCCGTCGCAGGGGCTCGATTTGGAGGGTTTACGGATGTCCGCAGCCGCCATTGAGTCGTAGTCGTGTGGCGGCTGTTGGGACAGAGGAATGCGTGAAAACATTAGAATGATCTGTCAAACGGCATCGATTTGGCGTCGGAGTCGGGCGTCAGTCGCACGCCGGTGCGGGAGGCGCCACGGCAACTGCAGCAGGAGGGGTTGGTCGATATCCTTCCTTGCCAAGGGGCCCCGGGTGCGAACCATCAGCTTCCAGGATTTCAAGGGAATGTGCGAATTGCGGCTGGTTCGTTATGCCGGGTTTTGGGCGACATGCTACTTTGCATGCGAAGCCATTTTGTTGAGTTTGGCTATCGCGGGGAGTTCGCCTGTTGCAGTAGACTCTTGACCAATGAGTGCGCTCTTTAGATTTTGCATACCCACTCTCTTGATAGCCTTTTTCGCCCCGAAAGAGCGGTGACCCGGACTGCGGCCGGTAGTTTACATGCAAGATGCTTGTCCGTAATGAACCCCGTAAGAGCTCGCTCGTTTACACCCCGATCACGATCAACGTTGACGCCAATCGCCGGCTGGCCGCGGCTGCCGATGTCCATCGGGCTGGATCGTGTGGTGGGCATTGACGTCGATTCGCGCGGTTTCGTTTACCTCGCGCATCGCGGGGAGCACCCGCTGCTCTGTCTGCACCCCGACGGCCGTTTGCTGCGCGAGGTGGGCGTCGGCGTGCTGCGTCGCAGCGTGGCATACGATTTGCGGGGACCGGTGCCGATTCCGATGCCGGAGCGCACATGGTTGCATGGTCTTCATATCGATCCATGGGACAATGTCTGGGTGACCGATGTGAGCCGTCACCTGATATTCAAGTTCGACCCGCAGGGCGCGCTGTTGCTCACGCTTGGAAGGGACGGCGAGTCGGGGAATGACGCAGAGCGCTTTAATCAGCCGACGCATGTCGTTGTCCTTCCATCCGGCGAATTCTTCGTCACGGATGGCTACGGCAACGCACGGGTGATCAGATTCAACGCGCGAGCCGAACGGATGCAGGAGTGGGGGGCCGCCGGGGTGGCGCCGGGGCAGTTCCACACTCCGCATGTGATCACGGCGGATGCAGAGTCCCGGCTCTATGTCTCGGATCGGGAGAATGATCGGGTTCAGGTCTTTGACCGGCAGGGTGAGCTGCTGGCGGTTTGGCCCGGCCTGCACAGCGTCGATGGCCTGTACGCGGCCAAGGACGGTTTTCTCTACGGTTCGGTCGGCGTTGATCACGCGCTCATTCGCCTTGATCGAACCGGCGCCGTTCGTGATGTCTGGGTGGAGCCGGGGTTGTTCACTTATCCGCATGCCGTCGCGGCCGGGTCCGATGGTTGTATCTACGTGGCAGATACCGGTGACAACTGGGTGCCGGACCCCGCCACGATCGACCATCCTCGCCGCAGCTACGTGCTCGCGCCTCGGAATGGGGGCGAAGGGAGCCGCGCCGTCAAAGCCCGGATTGATCTTGCCTGAAGAGGAAATCTTAACCCGACGCCATGCTCCTTTCAGTCACAGTGGACTTCCCCGATGATGTCTGCAAAGGCCCGTATGATCCGGACCGCCTGGATCAGATGATGGCCACGATTGCCGCAATGGGGGCGAAGCGCGTGCACTGGATTTATTATGGCGAGGTTGCCCCTGATGATCCGCGACGGGGGAACATCTTTGACGCGCACTGGGCCATCCACGGACCACGAACCATCGCCGCCTTGGGTGAACCGCTGCACGCGGCCGTCCCGGTGGCAAAACGGCACGGACTGGAGATTTACGGCGTGCTCAAGCCCTACAACGGAGGACTTTCCGGCAGTTATCCCCTGGGTTCGCGCGAGGCGGGTTCCACGTCTTGTCTTAGACGTATCGGCGGAACGCTCCAGCAGGTCATACCCCTCTTGGAAGAGAATCCCGAAATGCGCCTGCAGCGCCGCCTTGGGCCGGCGGTTGCTGCCAGGCCGATCTCGGAACTGATCCTCAGAAAGGCGGATGCGGAGACCACACGCCTGCGCCCTGAGCATTTGCGGCTTTGGGTGAGTCATGACAACTACCGCTACCGACCGCTTTCCATTGTGCCCCGTGGCGTGATCGGAGTGGAACCGGCCCCGCGCACGGTGCATGATTATCATGGCAACGTCCTGACGCGCGCCGGCGACCCGGTGCGCGTGGTGCGGCTGGTCGGGCTCGACCTGCGTGAACCCTTCATCGTCGTGACCACGGTCTTTTCCGAAGGAGACGGGGATTTTCGGAACACCCCGGTTGCGATGATCGAGGCGCGCGATGATCACGGAGACAGGGTGGACTGCGTGGTGGCCACGCATGCGGCGGCGTGGGTGCAGCCGCGGGATTTTCGCACCTACGGATTGGAGTTCGACCAGGGCTACGGACACCTGCCCACCACCCTCGACGCCCCTTGGTGCGGGGCGGAGAAGGATCCTTGGATTCCTTTCTCGGGCGAGGATGAGTTTGCCGGCCAGGCTTTGCTGGGCAACGGTGCTTCCGGGGGATTCCTCGGGCTGGCGCCCGGGCGCAACGCGTTTCTCGCGGCTGCTCCTTGCGAGGCATTTCCAAGCGTGCGGACGCTTTGGCTGGATTGGGTGAAGGCAATGCTCGATGCCGGGGTCGACGGCGTGGATCTCCGGGTTTCGGCGCATGGTTGCCTGACGGACGAACCGGAAGCCTACGGTTGGAACCCGCCCATCCTGAAGGCGTATGCCGAACGCCACGGTGCGGAGCCGGTCGAACTGCGGAAACTCGCGGCGGTTCGCGGCGAATTCTACTCGGAGTTTGTTCGAGATGCGTCCGGATTGGTGCGGGCCCGCGGAAAGAAACTGCAAGTGCATCTGCATGCCGAGGCCTTTCGCGAGCAGCCGGTCTTTGGCCAGCAGAACGGGGTGCCGGCCAACATCGAGTTTCAATGGCGTCGCTGGTTGGAATCCGGCTGGGTGGACTCGGCCTATTTGCGCACGAGTTGGTTTGAAGCGGCAGAGGATCCTCTTGGCGGATTGACGGCGCGCAGCCGTCTCGGGACGGTTTTGCAGGATCCGGTCGTGATGGAGATGCTTGCCGTGTCGGCCCGGGTTCGCGTGCCGGTGGTGCTTAACCGCTACATCGGGCGGGCCGCCGGCCTGTCGGAGTACCTCGACGACCTGGAGCATGTCGTCCGCGACGGGCGCTTCGCTGGATTCGATGTCTACGAATTCTTCGATCTGGCGCAGTCGGACGAATCGGCCTGTTCGCTGGTTGCCCGACATGGGCGTTTGTCGGCCTTGCGCGAGCGTTGGGGCGCCCTCCAGCGAGACTACGCGTGTTTCCGATGAGCGTCTGATCGGCCGAGAATCCAGCCCGCTTGCACTATCGGTACGCCAACGGCGTGACAATGAAGGTGGTCAACGCCGTTGAGGAAACCAAGCTGGGGGATAAGGCCAGCATCCGCCTGCTTGGCTCCAAGGGTTGGGTTGCAAACATAGGCTGGCGGGGGCGGTTTGAGGCGAGCGATCCGGATATCCTCCGCATGAGGTATGCACCGGAGACATCGAAGCACTGGCCTCTGCCGCCGGGCGAGCATCGCAATTTCCTCGATTGTATCCGCTCGGGCGCGGAGACGACTTATCCGGCGGAAACGTTGCACCGCCTGAGCACGACCCTGCACATGGGATTGATTGCGATGGATCTGGGCAGGCCGCTCCGTGGGGACCCGGAGAACGAACGCTTCATCGGCGACAGCGAAGCCGATCGGCGCTGCCGGAGGAGCGAACGCGAGGATTGGAGAAAGGCATAGTTGGTGCGTATCCTCCAGAAGTCTGGCAGAGGGTCGACGAGCTTCTCGTGACACAGGCCAGGGCTTTTACCTCACTGCGGCCACCAGCAGCACGAGCGGAAGCGTCGCCGTCGCGGCATACAGCGCAAGCACCCCCCGGGGTTTACCGCGGGTCGGCAGCAAGCTGAAGAGACAACTGAAGACCAGAGTCGTGCAGAGCGCTGCTGGCGCGATCCATTGAAAACTCACCGGAGGTTGTCCGGTGATCAGATCCCAGTAGGCCACCAACGCGGCCGCCGTCACGCTGTAGACGGCGCCCATGACGGCTCCGAAGGTCGTTGCGAATGGAACAAACAGGGCGAGGAAGAAAAGGCCGAACAGCGGGCTAAGGAGCAGGTTGATGGTCTTGCCGGCCACCTCGATGAGATTGCCGGGAATCATGCCGGCCAGCTGGCTCCCCAGGATCGCAAGCGTGCCGATCGCGGCGGCGAGGAGGCGGGCGGTCAGAATCCGATCCCGATCGGATCGCTGCAGGTTCGGAATGAAGGTGTCGATGAAGTCCTTCGAAATGACCGTAATGGTGGAATTGATACCGGAGCTCAGGCTGGACATCGCGGCGGCGAGCAGCCCGGCAAGGACGAGACCGGGCAGGCCGGCCGGCAGGAAGTGGCTTACGAAATAGGGGAACAGGGTGTCTCCTTGCGTCCTCAGCGAAAGGTCGGAGGGGAAGAGGGCGGGGTTTGCCTGATAGAAGCCGAGCAGCGCAAGGCCGACAAGAATGAGGATTGTCGTCACCACCGTTCCTCCGATGACGTTGTGAAGGAAGGCGCGGCGTGCCGCCTGTACATCGCGCGTGCTGAGATAGCGCTGGATGGCCATCTGATCGGAGGCCGAGGTGCATACCCACCAGATCAAAGCGCCAACCAATGAGCCGACGACCGTCACGCGCACGGAGGGATCAAGGCTGAAGACCGGCTGTGGCGCCCAGTGTGACGCCCACCGGTCAGGCCACCATGCCTCGGGGCCTCCCATCCAAAACGTGATGTAGATCAACGTGAAGACGGCGCCCGCCAATAACACAAAAAACTGAACGACATCGCCCACCAACACCGCACGGATGCCGCCGCTCAACGTGTAGCATGTCGTGATCACGCCAGCCAGAATGCTGATGGGTGTCGCCCAGCCCCCGTCCCATCCCATCACCGTCACGATAACGAAGGAAGTCGTGTAAAGCATCACCGACATCCAGACCAACCGGGTGAGGATGAAGATCAGCGATCCTAGCGTACGGACGGGTCGCCCCAGGCGCGTCTCGAGCAGTTCGTAAGCGCTGGTCACAGGCAATTTCATCACCATCGGTATGATGCCGTATCCAACGATCACGTAGACCAAGGGGAACGCCGCGAGATTGACGCAAAGCAGGATGGGTCCGTTCTGGATCAGTTCGCCAGGAAATCCGATGTAACTCAGGGTGCTGAACATGGTCGCGTAAAGCGATATGCCCGCGAGAAATGGCGCCACGCTTCGACTTCCCACAAAGTACTCTTCGGAACTGCGTTGTCGGCGGGAATAATAGTATCCCACCCCGATGAGCAGCAGCATATAGGCTGTGACGACCAGCCAGTCGAGGGTTTGGAACCCTCGAATTGGAGGGGAGGTCGCGGCAATTAATGGCGGCAAAGAGATCATCGGGGTCCGGGTTTGGGACGCAAGTCGAGGCCGTCAATAGCCCTTGTCCCAGCGCGGCCTGATGTCGGCGGCGATGGATTCGGAAACCCAGACGTCGGTGCGAAGGGTTTGGAGGATGGACTCGGGAACGAGGGGCGTCACCGGGCCGTGCAGGACGAGGCGTGTGGTCAGCCGCTGCCAGGACGCGAAGGATCCGTCGACGGTGATGGCATGCATGTCGATGCGGTGCTTGGCGGCGATGACTTCGGCCGGTCCTATCGTTGCCGCTTTGGGCGGCACGGCGCAGAGGTCGCCGCTGCTGCCGAAACAGCCGTGAAGGGAGTTCTGAGCGATCGTAAACGGGCTTAGCGTGCAGATGCGCGGTCCCATTGCCTTCCATTCCGCAAGATCCCCTGCGAATTCAGGCGCGTCGGGTTCGATGAACGCGAGGTGGCCGGTCCAGCCCGGGCCACTGTAACAGATGTCCGCGCCGCCAAGGTCGGCGAGCATGCGCCCGTAGTCCTTCAGGTTGCGATCCGTAAAAACGCGCACCTGCTTCTCCACGGGGCGCAGCTTGGGCTCCAGTTGGGACCAGAAGTACTTCTTGAAGGCATGCCCGAACCCGAACTCCCAGGACTCCGGCGCAATCCGGCCGTTCTCGTCCGCATACTCGTCCATGTTGAACGTATGCAGCTTCCGGCAGTCGACCTTGGCGCGATTCAGCATGCGGGCAAGCCTGGCGTATCCGGGCCATGGATTCGGCATGATGGCGACGAATGGCCGCCCCGCGTCCATCGCCGTCTTGATTCGGAAGAACATGTCCGTGATCCAGAGAAACTCGATCTCGGCGTCGGGGATTACGGTGATGCGGAAGTCCGGGTTGCGGTGTTTTGCGATGTCGGCGCGCTTGAGTCGACGAACGCGGTCAATGACTTTCGTGTCGCGGAACGGAATGAAGGCCGCAGGCGCGAAGGTGAACTTACCGGAGGTCTTTTTCATAGTGGGCTTCGAGAAAATCGGAGGCGATGGGATGATGAGGACGGGCGGATTTGCCGGGCATGGGCGCACACGTTGCGCGCTTTCTCGGTTTGGGTCGGGAGGCCGTTCGGGCGGGGTGGGGCTTACGCTTGCTCATGGGGGGCGACGGTTCGTTCGTAGGTGCGGCGGCCACCGACCCACGTGTACGCGGGACGAAGATCGTCCTCCCACAGCACGAGGTCGGCATCGGCGCCGGCGTCGAGCCGGCCTTTTTGATCAAGGCCGAGCAGGCGGGCGGGATTGAGGGTGCCCATGGCCCAGACCTGTTCGGGGGGCAGCGAAAGCCAGCGGAGCAGGTTGGCCATGCCCCGGTCCATGGTGAGGGCGCTGCCGGCGAGGAAGCCCTCGGTGGCATGTCGGGCCGCGGTTTCGGGCGAGACCCGGACCGGGTAGCCCCAAGGCGTGTCATAGGTGCCTGGAGGGAGACCGGCACCGATGTTGGAGTCCGTGATGAGGATGACGCCCAGCCAGCCCTTCGCCGCCACCGCGGCACGGATGGCGGTCGGGTGGACGTGAACGCCGTCCGCGATGAAGTCGACGGTCGCCCGCGGGTCGGCGAGGATGGCCTCGACCGCGCCGACCGGACGAACTCCGGGGTCGGTTTCGGGCGGGGGATAAAAGACGTCGTAGAAATGCGTGGCGTGCTGCGCCCCGGCGTTTAGCGCCGCCTCCGTCTGCTCCACCGTGGCCCGCGTGTGTGTAATGAAAGAAAGGATACGCCGCGAGGACAGGTGCTCGATGACGGGAAGGATGTTCGGCGCGTCAGGGCTCAGGGACATGACGGCGACGCGCCCGGCGCAGGAGAAGAGAATCCTCTCGAGCAATCCAACATCGCCGGGAAGGGTGGGGCAGGCCGCGCCGCCGACCGCCATGAAGGGGCCCTCGAGGTGGAGTCCCGGAATGTTGACTTCTGTCACCGTGGGAATCGCCGCGGCGATCTCCGCAAGCCGTTCGAGCCATCCTTCCCTGATCTGGGGGACAATGGTGGGGAGGACGGTCGTTACTCCGAAGCGACCGAGGTCGCGGGCGGCGGATCGCAGGGCGTCAGCCCCGTGTTCATAGAGGCTGTGCCGAACGCCGTGCGTGTGGAGATCGATCAGTCCGGGCGTCAGCAACCGGCCCTGGGCGTCGAGGACCTTGGCCCGTCCGGCTTCGGCCTCCGAAATCGTGCCGGTCGCGGCAATGCATCCGTCGGTCACGAGGACGTCGCCGGGCCGGATCTGCCGTCCGGGCTCCACCAGACGGGCATTGCGGATCAGAAAAGAGGTCATCTATTCTCTATTTTCTCTCTGTTACGTGAGCAAAGCCAGCGCGGCGTCCACGCTCAGGCCGTCGTGTACGACACCCATGAGGGCCTTGGTGATCGCGGCGGGTTTGGCGTGTTGGATGATGTTGCGACCGTAAACGATCCCGGAGGCGCCTTGTTCAAGGAGCGCGACGGTGCGCTCCAGAATCTCGCGGTCGCTGACCTTGCCGCCGCCGCGGACGAGGACCGGAATGCCTCCGGCCACCTTGATGACCTGGTGGTAAAGACTCACGTCATCGGTGGGATCGGCCTTGATGATGTCGGCGCCCATCTCCACCGCCTGCCGGACGAGCGGAATGATTTTCTTCTCGTCGCCATCCACCATGTACCCGCCGGCTTTCTCGTTGGATTGAAACACCAACGGCTCGACCATCATCGGCATGCCGTAGCGTTGGGCGACCGGCTTTAGGCGGAGGATGTTTTGCACGCATTCTTCGCCCACCTCGGGCTCTCCCGGAATCTGGAAGAGGTTCACGCACATGCAGGCGGCGTCGAGGCGCAGGGCCTGTTCGACCGTGTCCTCGATCATGCGGCTGTAGAGCTTGCGCGGCAGTTTTTTGCCGTAGACGTTGGCCACGTCGGTCCGGAGCACGAGGGACGGCTTGAAGCGTCCCGGCATTTGTTGAAGGTGCCGGGCCTGACCGACGGTCAGCTGGATGGCGTCCGGGGCGGCCTTCACGACGACCGAGACGGCCTCGGCAATGTTCTCGATGCCGGCGAGGAATCCGTACTCGTTGAAGAACCCATGGTCGATCGCCACGTCGAAGCAGCGGCGGGAAACGGGATGAAAGAGACGGTTGAGGCGATAGGTGGTCATAGTTGAAGTAGCGAGTGATAAGCAGCGAAGGTTGGGGGAGGAAAGTGGGCTGGTGAGAGAATCGGCAGAATGGATCTTGAGCACATAGGCGCGCCCGTCCTAGGACGGCGAAGCTGCAACCGAACCCGATCTCCAACCCCTTTCACAGGAGGGCGCGGAGACCGCAGAGATGTGGAATTGCAGGGCTTGGCCTCCGCGCTCTCTGCGGCCTCCTGTAAATTCCAGTTCCGGGGGTTCCTGGATTGCTCGGAGGAAAATAAGATTCCCAGACATTGTGTTACAGAGCGCACTTTGGGCTCAGGACGGGATCAGGAATAGCCGAGTTCCCGGGCGGTTTCGCCGATGGCCTCGTCGATGATGTCGAGTCCCTTGAGCAAAGTATCTTCATCCATCACGATCGGCGGGCTCATTCGCAGGATGTGTCCAGCCGGGATCCAAGCGAGACCCTTGCGGAAGGCTTTTTGATAGACGAGCGTGCCGGCCTGGTCGAAGGGCTCCTTGGTTTTGCGGTCCTTGACGAGCTCGATGCCCATAAGGCAGCCCTTGGCGCGGACGTCGCCGACGATCCTGTGCTCCTCCTTCATGCGGCGCATGCGCTTCAAGGCGACTTCGCCCAGGTGGGAGGCGTGATCCAGCAGGTTCTCCTCCTCGATGACCTGGGTGGAGATGAGCGCCGCGGCGCAGGCCATCGGGTTGCCGCCATAGCTGCTGGACGCCGAGATGCTCTCGAAGCTTTCCTTGAAAGGCTCGCGGACTGCGACGCAAGTCACGGGGAAGCCGTTGCCGAATCCTTTGCCCATGGTGACGATGTCCGGGACGACGCCCCAATGTTCCATGCACAGCCATTTGCCGGTGCGACCCCAGCTGGTGAGCACTTCGTCCACCATCAGGAGGATTTTCCGGTCATCGCAAAACTTGCGGATCTTCGGGAAGAAATCGTCGGGCGGCATGACGGAGCCGCCCCAGCCCTGAATCGGTTCGAGGACGAAGCCTGCGACGGAGCCGACGGTCGCCTTGTCGAGGTATTCGCCATAGAACTCGATGTACTTGTCGGTATCGATGGTACCGTCGGGCTTGGTCCACACGGGCCGGTAGACATCGGGCCGCGGCACCATGTGCGCGCCGGGAGCCCGGGTTGCGCCGTACACGTGCGAGCGAATGTGTCCGAGCGAAACGGCGCCGTAGGTCTTGCCGTGGTAGTCGTAAAAGCAGCTGACCGTCTCGTGCTTGCCGCTCGCTGCGCGCATGACGCGGATGCCCGCTTCCACTGCGGTCGTGCCGGAGTCGTACAGTTGGAAACCGTTGAGGTCGCCAGGCAACACTGACGCCAGCTTCTCCATCAGCTCGGTTTTGATTGGCGTGGTGAAATCGTGGGCGTTCATCAGCTGGGACGCGGCTTTGGCGATGCCTTCGCTGATCTTGGGGTGACAGTGTCCCAGCGTGGTCACGTAGATGCCCGAGGAAAAATCGATGTACTCGTTGCCATCGACATCGCGCAGGACGCAGCCCTGGCCCGACTCGAACGTCACGGGGAACAGCTTCACCTGTCCGCTGAGTCCCTTGAAATACTTGGTGCACCGGTCGTGCCAGTGCTTCGATTGTGGACCGGGCGGAGGCACCGGCAGGTGCGGGACACGCTGCAGGTCGGTGCGGCCCCATTCGAGGGTGGAAAAAGATCCGAGGATTTCGGTATTCATGGAATAAGGACAGTCAGGAGTGTACGGTGGTGATGGTCGGGCCCAGTTTGGAGTAGCGGCGCAGCACGTCGGGCGGGGCGCCCGCGTTGATGATGAGGAAATCCACTTCGGAGAGCGACCCTGACCGGGCGAGGGCGGTCCGGCCGACCTTTGTCGTGTCAGCTAGAATACAGGATCGGCTGGCCAGTTTTCGCATCAACCGGTCGACCCGGGCGAGACGCAGGTCGGTGTTGTAAAGCGAGCCGTCGAGACCGATGCCCTCGGTGCCCTGGAAGGCGATGTCGGCGGAGAACAACTCGAGGCAATGTTCTGTCACGGGCCCGGTGAGATCGGGGCTGCCGCGGCGGAGGACCCCTCCGAGCAGGACGACCTCGACCCCGGCGGCGTGCTGCAGTTCCGAGGCGACGGCGAGACTGGGGGTGATTACCGTGAGATTCTCTCCGTCGCGGAGCAGGGAGGCGAGTTCGAGGGTCGTCGTACCGGTGTCGAGGATGACGCGGTCACCGGGCTTGACCAGCTTGCGCGCCTCGGCGGCGATGGCCCGCTTGGCATCGCGGTTGAGTTCGCGGCGCTCTCGATAGTCGAACTCCAGGATCATCCGCTCGGTGAGAATCGCCCCGCCATGGGTGCGTTGGACGTGCGCCTTTTGTTCCAAGGTGGCGAGGTCGCGGCGGATGGTCATCTCGCTTACCCCGAAGTCTCGCGCCAGCTCCGTGATCGACACACCCGATTGCGCGGAAAGGCGCTCGCGGATGCGTGCGTGGCGGGCAGCGGAGGCGAGTTTCTTCACGATGCTTCTCACGCTCGGAACGATGGTAGAAAATGTCAAGTAATGATAGAAACGAACATAAAATAACATTTACACGTACCGGGGAATCGGGATGCTCCGCCCATGCACGCGATGAATGCATCCAATGCATCCTCTGCTTCGGCGGAGACCCTGGCGGGGGCCTCCGTCGTTGACCTCACCCCCCCGGGGAGCGTGTTCCTCTTCGGCTATCCGCACGTGGAGCGCATGAGTACCGGGGTTCATGACCCCTTGGAATGCGCGGTGCTTTACGTGCAGGCAGCTGGGGGCGGAGCGCTCTTCATTGCGAATGACCTGATCTTTTTGACGCGCGACTTTGCCGGGGAGGTGCGTCGACGGATCGCGCGGGCGACCGGGGTTCCGGTCGAGGCAATCATGCTGACCGCGACTCACACTCATTCGGGCCCGGTGATGATTGACAGCCTGAGCAACGCTGCGGATTCCGTCGTGCCAAAGGCGGATCCTGCCTATTTGGCTTGGGTGGCGGATCGGATGGTGGAGGCGGCCACCTCGGCGGTGACGGCGGCGGTCCCGGCGGAGCTGGCGCTGACGGTCGCGCGAGCGAAAGGTGTGGGAGGCAATCGGCATGATCCTTCCGGGCTCACTGATCCCGACGTTCCGGTATTGCTCGCCCGCTCGGTGGCAACCCTGCGACCGATCGGGTGCATGACCGTCTACGGCATGCATCCGACGGTGATGCACGAGGACTCCCGGTTGATCAGCGCGGATTTTCCGGGTTACGTGCGTCGATGGCTTCGCGCCCGCGTGCTGACCGAATCGTGTCCGGTGATCTATCATCTCGGCGCGGCAGGCAACCAGAGCCCGCGTCATATGACGCGCGCCAACACGTTTGAAGAAGCGGAGCGGATCGGGACGAATCTGGCGCGCCGCATTGAGGCTGCCCTTAGAGCGGTAACGTCATTTCGCCCGGTTGACGCGGTCGAGGCCCGTCGGGTCATGATAGACGTCGAGCCGCGGCACTTTCCCCCCGTCGAACACGCGGTTGAGGTGCTCCGCCAGACCCGCGCCCGTTATGAGCAGTTGAAAACCGTCAATTCGTCGAAGCAGGACGTGCGCACGGCGGAGTGCGACGTCTTTGGCGCGGAGAAGACCGTTCTGTTTGCCCAAGCGAAGGCGAACGGTGGTTTGGAGGAAGCGATTCGGTGCGCCTCTCCAGCGGAGATCCAGGTGATTCGTATCGGTCCTTGGCGCTTCGTGGGCTGGCCGGGCGAGTTCTTCGTTGAGTACGGGCTGGCCCTGAAAGCCAAGGCGCCGGCGGGCACGTGCCTCGTCACGCTCGCCAATGGCGAGCTGCAAGGCTACATTGCGACACCAGCGGCGGTTGCGGCCGGTCTTTATGAGGCGACGAACGCGATCTTCGCCGCCGGGAATGGCGAGCGTTTTGTCGACCGTACGCTGGAACTCCTCGCCACGTTCAAATAGAAACCTTCTCTCGAATGAGCCTGCTTCTTGGCATTGATCTTGGCACGTCCTACTTCAAGGTCGGGCTCTTTGACGGGACTGGTGCGCTCAAGGGGCTTGGGCGGGTGGCCGTAGGCGCTCACACGTGGGGTGATGGAAGAGTGGAATTGCCGGCACCGGTATTCTGGCAGCGGCTGAGACGCGGGCTTGCGGAGGCTTTGAAGCAGGCGGCGGCCGACGCCGACGAAATCGTCGGCATCTCGTATTCTTCCCAGGCGAACACGTTTCTTCTGCTCGACGGTGCAGATCGGGAGCTGACGTCGTTGGTACTATGGACTGATCAACGCGCGCGACCGATGGATCCCGAGTTGGTTGCGTTCGGCGAGACATCAGAATTCGCCCTTACGACCGGCATGCCGGGCCTCTCACCGCAGAGTACCCCGGCCAAGTGCCTATGGTTCGCCCGAAACCAGCCCGCGATCTGGTCGCGTGCGCGCCGGGTGATGACCATTTCCGATTATCTTGGCTTTGGGCTTACGGGTCGGCGGGTGGGCGATGCGAGCACCGCAGTGCTCACCGGCGTATACGACCTGCGATTGCGATCGTGGTGGCCCGCGGCCCTCGCGCGATTTGGCATCGACGAGAATCAACTCTCCACGCCGATGTTTCCGGGCACGCCATGCGGCCTTACTTCCGGGCGGGCGGCGGAGTTGCTCGGTTTGCCGATAGGCGTGCCGTTTGCCGTCGGGGCGCTCGATCATCACGCCGCCGCCTTGGGCGCTGGCATCGGGCAACTTGCCGATGCCAGCCTGTCCACCGGCACGGTGCTCGCGGCCTTGGTGCTCACCGATCGCGTGACTCCCGAACCGGGATGCATCCACGGCCCGCACTTCGCAGAGCGGAGTTTTTATCGGCTCACATTCGATCCGAACGGTGCGGGTCAACTGGAGGAGTTCCAGCGCCATCGTGCCCCCAATATGGCCATCGAAGATCTGTTGCGCCAAGCCGAGCGAGCCGGATTAGAGCCGGACTCCGGTTCAAACGAACTGGCTGCCGGTGTGAACGATATTCTGCGAAGCATCGCCCTGTCCCACCGTCGTCTGCTCAAACAGGTCGCAACCACGCACAAGGTGCGCAAGGTGACGGCGACCGGGGGGGGGGCGCGCAGCCCCTACTGGCTTCAACTCACTGCCAACACTCTTGGCGTGCCCGTGATCGCAGTGGACTCGCCGGAACGGGCTTGCTTGGGCGCGGCGATTTTCGCCGCGACGGCTGCGGGTCTCTGGCCGGATATCGACACGGCGGTGGAGAACATGGTGAGGCCGTCGCGTGAATTCGTGCCGCACGTGTCCTGAAGGCGATGAACAACACCGGTGTCATCTTCGACATGGATGGAACGCTGATTGCTTCCGAAACGACTTACTTGCGTGCATGGCAGGCGGCGGCGCGTGACCTGGGCGTGGAGCTGACGGATGCCCTCTATGCGCAGTTCATCGGCCTTAATCGGGTGGATACCCTCTCCTGTCTTGGCGAAATCTGGGCATCCTCTCGCCTGGCGGAGCGGTTTGTGGACCTGTCCCAGACTCAATATGAACGTTTGGTGCGCCAGGAAGGGCACCGGCTGCGCCCGGGGGTGAGGACGCTCTTGCAGTTCCTGGCTTCAAAGGAAATGCCGATGGCGGTGGCGACGTCGTCCAGCCGCGAGCTGGCATTTGAGACGCTGGACGAGACCGGGTTAAGTGCCTTTTTTGCCGCGGTCGTGGCAGGTGACGAGGTCGAGCGGGGGAAACCGCATCCGGAAATTTACCTGTCTGCGGCCTCCCGAATCGGCGTGCCGCCCGCACATTGCGTCGCATTCGAAGATTCCTCCGCGGGAACCCGTGCGGCTCTCGACGCGGGTATGACCGTCGTGTGGATTCCCGAATTGGGCGATGGATTTCCCCGTCCGGATCCGAGGGTGTTAACTTATCGGGATCATGCGGATGCGATCGCGTTTTTCGTTCCAAGGCCGGGCTGAGGTTATGCTTGATACCGCGTCTTCGAGTTCTTCTCCAACGCCCCGGACGTCCTCGGTTTTTCCAAGTGAATCCGCGATTATTCCTACTTGGGCGGGCGAGGCGTCTGTTATAAAAGGAGGTGTTCCCCGGCTTCATCCCCTGGCCCTTCGCAAACCCATCCAAGTCTTTTGTCATGAATTCCACCCAAACGCAGGCTACCTTGCCGCCTCAGATTCCGATGCCCCGCGAGCGCGGGGTGAGCTTGAAGAACCTCGCTGATTTTCAAACCGAACTCGCCCGGGTCGCGGCCGGGTTCGTACCGGGCATGGAGGACTGGGCTGTGCGCAACGAACTGCCATTGCACGTATTTTCCGACCTCCGCATGGTGCAGGACTTGCGAGTGCGCCATAAGGAATTGGGCGTTGCTCCCGGCGAGATCCACCTTAGCCAGGCGGTGCCAGCGCGGGAAATTCTCGAACTGCTTTGCGAAGCGCCGACGTCGGCGGACGCCCTCGAGGCGATTTACGCTCTCACCAAAGCGCGCCTGGTGACATGGATCAAGGAGGGCATGCAGTCCGCTCTTGGCGTCTATGACCTCCCGAGCACGCCCCTGCTCGAGGCGAACGTCGAACTGCTGCAGAAGCAAATCGCGTGGGCGGAGAAGGGGCGAGCGGCGTTGGGCGGGGTCAACCAGGATTACCTGACGAAAGTGAATCTAGCTTTAGCCGGATTGAGCGACGCATTGTCGAATCCGGAACGCCGGCGGGCGGAACGGGTGCGGCGTGGTCGCGGGATGGGACGCCTTCCCTTGTTGAACGGTGCCACGCCACGCGGTTTTGCGGCGCGGGCGACGATTCCTCCCGTGCCAACGGAGGACAGTCCTTATTCGGACCGCGAACGCTATTTCGCCATGAACTTTCTCCAGGAAGTGCAGGCGTCCGATTCCTGCGCATCAATTCTCTTCGAGGCACCCGACATGCCATGGGATTTCTATTTCGACGCCGCCCGTCACATGTGGGACGAGTCCCGTCACTCGATGTTTGGTCAAGTGAAGCTGGCCTCGTTGGGCATTCCGGTGAACGAGGTGGCGTTATCCTCGACGGCCTATCGGTTGCGCCAGACGATTGCTCCGCATGATCGCTATGCCGCGCTCACGACCCAGGAGGCGGATGCCTTTCCGGGTAAGCACCAGGGGCTGAAGGCTGCTTTGGAAAATAATGATGCTGTGGGTGCGATGACGTGGAGCTACGACATCGCGGACGAGACGCAGCATGTACGCTACGGTCAGAAGTGGCTTCCGACCTTGATCAAGGCGATGGAGGATCCCCGCAGTCCCGATCAGGTGAAGGCGGACGCCGAGAACTGGCGGGCCACTGTGTTGACGATCACTTATCATGCGGGCGCCCAACCGGGCGAGGCGGGAGCGCCCCAAGTGGCCTGAAGTGTTTCGCTGAATCGCTTGCAGTCGACCGCGCTGCCGCAACTGTTTCCTGACAGTGAAGCAGACTGCGGAATCGTTGGCGCTCCTTCTGGATCGGATTGTGTGCCAGGTGGCGCTCGCTGGGCGTCAAACCATGCCGAAGGGCTGGTCGCTCTCGCCGAGGACCTTGCCGTACCACGACATCATTCGGGTTGAGGCTGGACATGGGGTCTTCGCGAGTGGGAAGCAGCGTTGCGAGGTGAAGGCGCCGGCGTGGGTGGTGCTGCCCTCCCAATTGCCACATTCTATCAAAGGCGAAGGACTCACGCTGGCGGTGGTTCATGTGAAAATCTCAACCGGGGAGAACCTGGACGCGCTGAAGTTGTTCTTTCCCGAGTTGGAGATTGCGCCATCGTTTCCGGAGGGACTTGAGGAAAGCTTCGGGCAGGCGATCAATTCATGGAAGGAGGAGACGCCGGTGGGCAGAGTGTGTGCGAACCGGTGGATGGAACTTTGGTTCGCCCGCGCCTTCGGAGAACGCCGCCCGTCGGCGAGCATGGACACGCGGTTGGTGGACGCGCTGGTCTGGTTGCATCAGCACGCCCATCATCCGCTCCGGCTCGATGAGATGGCGCGCGAGATCGGACTGAGTGCCGCGCACCTGCGCAGCCTTTTCCGCCGTCATCTTGGCTGCTCGCCGAAGAAGACGCTTCAGGAGATCAGGCTGAAGCGCGCGTGCGGCCTGCTTGAGATGGGAAGGGTATCCGTCGCCGAGGCTGGTTACCAATCCGGATGGGAAGACGCCTC
>JBBQUU010000024.1:0-62704 GCA_038212175.1 Opitutales bacterium
CGGGGGGGGGGGGTCGGGGCCGCGCCGCCGCCCCCCCCGCCTGCGGCGGTTTTGGTCTTGTTTGTGTTCCGGCGCGGCGGGCCCGCCCCCGCGGGGATTGGCGGTTCAGCGTTTCGGGATCGGCGATCCGCGCGGTCGGCGCCCGCGGCTACAGCGAACCCTGCGCCCAATCCCTGCGGTCGACGCCCGCAGCTACAGCGAATCCTGCGGTGGACGCCCGCAGCTACAGCGTATCTTGGGTCCGCGGCTACACGTCCACTTTCAACTCCGTGCCGCTGCTCGGGGCGTCGCCGGAAGCGTTGAGGGCTTCGACGGCGGCTACGAGTTCTTGTCCGTAAACGCGGATGCGTTCGCGTTGGTCGTCGGTGGTTTCGTGAGGGTTCGTGTCGACCAGGCAGAGGTGGCCCACAACGCGACCCGCCTCGGTGCGCAGGGCGAGGTTGACGAGCAGACGCACGCCTCGTTCGCGCACAAGGGCGACGTGTGAGAGCCGGCGGTCTTTTCTGACGTCGTCGACCACCAACGGATTCTCTTCGGTCGCCGCGTCGTCGAGAAACGCGCGAAGCTGGGGTTCCCGTTCCGATTCCTCGCCCGACTTCAGGCCAAGGCGTGAAGGCCAGAAGGCTTCGTCGGTGGCCATGAACGTGACGAGCGAAACGGGTACGTCGAAGAGTTGGGCGAGGGCCCGCGTAACGCGTTCGATCCATGCTTCCGGTTCCGAATCCTCCAGCCCCAGGGACACGTCCGCGGTGGGCAAGGCCGGCTGGTCTGCTTGCGCCGGAGCGTCCGTGCGGGAGCCATCGACAGGCGCCAGTGCCCCGCGGGCGACGCGTTCGATCTCCACCACGGCTTCATTGAGCTTGGTCACGACGGCGTCGGGATTTGCGTGACGCAGCCGGTCCATCAAATCCTCGCTGGAGGCCTGACGGGTCCATACGCCCACGACGACCGGCAGGCGTGCCGAGCTCGCCTTGATGCGCCGGCAGGCGCGGCCCGCCGCGCTCAATGCCGACGGGGGCAGGGCGGAAACAAAGGCCGCGGCCGCCACTTCCTGATGCAGGGCCTCCGCCTGTTCCGCCGGGGAGGCAGCCACGGGACTCACCACGGTGCGGAGTCCTCGCTCGCGGAGCAGGTGGCGTACCATCAGGCCGACCAGCTCATCCGCGTCATCGGAGGCCGGCACGCCCCAGATGAGCGGGGCATTTTCATCGGCGGGGAGCGTCGTGGCTTTCGGCGTGGGTTTGGTTTCGCCTTCGCCCCGACGTTCAAGTTCCTCGATCAGTTCGCGCCCGGCTCGAAAGATGAACAGCTGACGCACCTCCGCCAGTACGCCCCGGTGCCGGTCCTGCTCCGCCATGAGCAGCGCCGGAAGTAACATTTCGTCGTAGAACGTCGCGAGCGAGCGTTGATGGATGAAATCGATCGCGAGGTCCAACATCTCATCCGAGTCCCGGGCCAGCATGCGCTGATACATCTGTGACGGCGGATCGAGAACAGGCTCGCTGCCGAGCAAGGTGCTCAAGAACCGCGCCCCTGGTACGTATTTTCCCAATACAAGCAGACAGACCGTGAGCGGGGTCGACAGGATGAGGCCGATGGGGCCCCACAACGAGGTCCAGAACACCGCGGCGACCAGCAACGCGAGGTTGGAGATGCCCGTAGTGGCGCCGTAGAGCCACACTTCGACGATGTTGTTGCTGACCAGCTCCATCACCACGAACAAGGCGAGCGTGGACAACACCATGGTCCAGCCCGGATCGACGGCCACCGCGAGGGCCAAGGGAAATACGGCCGCGATCCAGGGGCCGAGAAAGGGAATGAAGCGCAACAGCGTTGCGAGCAGACCCCAGAGGGGAGCGTTGGGAATGCCGATGAAGTACAGTCCCAGACCGACGGGAATGCCATAGGTCGCGTTCACGACCAGCTGCATCAGGAGATAGCGGGTAACGCGGCGCGCGGCGTCGTCCAAGGCCTGGGTCGCGAGGTTGATCTGGCCGGCGCTCACCACTTTGATGAAGCGATCCCGCAGGTCCTCGCGCCCGATGAGCATGGCCACGAACAGCACGATGACGATGCCGCCGAAGGCCAGAGGCCGGAGGACGGAACCGGAATAATTGCGCAGGAGTTGGAAGGATGTGCGCTCCTCTTTCGCGACGCTGACCCGCACGGGTGCGGGTTCGTCGCTCGTGGACGGGGACCCATTGGCCTTGGGTTCGCGTTCGGTGGCCTCCCGTTGAAGATTCTTGATCATCTCCGACGTGCGCTCCAGCGACACGGGGGTCTTGGGCATCTTGAGGGCCACGATCTTCTCGCGCATGTTGCGCTCATAGGCAGGCAGCTCCTGCGCGAGGTTGAACGTCTGGACGGTCACCAACCATCCCAGTGCGCCCATGATCGCAAAGCCGGCCAGGACGATGAGGGTGATCGCGATGATCTTGTTGAGGCCCCAGCGCATCAACCGGCCCACGGCGGGCGAAAGCAGGAAGGCGAGCAGCGACGCAAACACCAGGGGAACAACCACGGACTGACCCACCCAAAGGATGGCAACCACGAGCGCCACGCTTGCGAGAGCGAGGAAGCGCTGGATGGAATCCTGCGGGGATTGTTCGGGGGCGAGAGAGGACACGCTGGAGACAGGGCGCGCTTACGCCAGGCCTTCGCGGCTTGCCAACGTTGCATTCGCCTCAGGATTGACCCGTTGGAAGGCGATCCGTTCCCGCCCCCGCGCTGCGCGCGGAGGTAAAGTCGGATGTTTAGGTTGAAGGTGAGGCTGCGCGTCGGAGCGCGGCGGTGGCAGGATTTCCGGCATTGCCGGGGTGCCTCTCCTACAGCTTTTCGATGTTCGGGATGGAATCGCGTTTAAGTTGCGAAGTCGGGGGCGGGGAGGGAGCAGGCTTGGGGTCCGCCGATTGCTTGGTAGGTGCCGGGGTACGTGGCTGGCGCAGGAAAAGGTGCGGCCACGTGTCCTCCTCCAAGGGGACAAGAAGATCGAGAAACGACGCCGGCAGAATCGCGTTGTCTTCGTTCGCTGGAAGCGAGAAACGCTGTTTCGATTGGTCCGACACGACCAAGGCGCCATAAAAAAGCTGGGTAGTGAGAGGTGGAGGCGTCGCGGTGGCGGCGCGTGGTCCGCGGGCCCGAGCGTCAACGGAAACCGCCAGCGAAGCTGCGAGCACCAAGACAGGGAGGAGGACAAACCGGAGCAGCTTCATGGCGACGCAAGAAATAAGGGTGGGAGTGCGGCAGCGAAGGTTAAGACACGGGGCGCCTGAAGAGGTTTCGGATGCCGTCCCCATCCCTTGATGGCCCCTTGCTTGCAATCATCCGACTTCCATTCGGCGTCCGACCCAAGCAGGAGAACGATTAAGAGAAAGATCTCAGCGCGCCGCCCTTGCTGCGGCTTCGCGCGCGGTGGGGCAAACGACGACATCCTGATGTTCGTCCCAGGCAGCCGGGTGGTAGTCGAGCAGGCGAAGGTCGGTTTCTTGGGCGATGAAATCCTCCACCCACCCGGGTTGGGCGATGGAGATGCCGTAGGCGGGGGTGTCCGGGTACGCGGCGTAGGCGAAGCCGTGTGTGACGGCCGTGCGTTGCAGGTGCGTGACCCCCGCGGTCGGAAGGCCGTAGTCCTTTACGCCGCTCTGGAGCAGTTCGAGCGCGGGCAGTCCGTGCGACGTGAAGATGAGCACGCCCTGCGGACTGAGTCGGGCAGCGAACTGTCGCAGGTGTTCTTTCCATTGATCGCGGTCGAAATGGGTGAGGAGCGAGCCGCACCAGATGACGTCGTAGGGTCCGGGGAGGGCGGCCCAGTGGCCACCGTTCACCTCGGCCACCACGCCGATCGCGCCGAGGTGTTCGACGCAAAACGCGACGCCCGGGGCGAGGGTGTCGCAGGTGGTCAGCTGCGCCGCAGGATACGCGGTGCGGAACCAGCGCGCCACGCGGCCGTGTCCGGACGGAAGGTCGAGGATGGCGCGAATCGGGCCGTTGCCCGTGAGCGTTGCGGCCTGCTGCACCAGGCGCAGAGCGTCACGACCGACGCGAGAGTACTGCTCCGCGTCGACCATGCACATCTCGTCGGTGGGCACGATGAGTGTGCAGGAGGGTTCGCGCGGGAGCGTGTGGTCTTCGGCGGGGAAGGGCGAGTGGGTCTGACGCGGCCGGTTGTGCGTCGGGCGGTAGGCGGGGGCGGATTCATAAGCGGCCCACGCCGCGCGCAGCAGGCCGCGCCGGGGCAATGAAAGTCGACCGGCGGCGCGAAACAACGCCCACCCGGCGCGGGCGTACGTGAGCCTCTTGACCAAGGGTGGCATCGCGCCGGTGTCCCCGTGGCGTTCGGGCGAAAAGCGCTGCGCGAACACGAGGTGCCGGATTCCGTCTGCGAGTTCGACGAAGAGTTTGAGCAGGACCGGGGCGGCGAGATCGGGCGGCAGCGAAAGGTCGCCAGCGAAGGTCACGGCGCCCTGGCCTTCGCTTGAATTCAAGACAGTGGCGAGATCGCCGCGCGCGAGGTCGAGGGTGAGGTAGGCAGGCGGAAGCGGATCGATGATTGCGACGAGGCTGGTGATGGCGGCGGACGGGTGGGCGAGCCAGCCGGTCACCGGGATGCGTCCGTAACGCAAACGCCCGGTTGGGCCAGGTTCCTCGAGTGCGCCCCGGAATGGAGGAGGGGGGTGGGCGTTGAGGGGCTCCGCGACGAAGGCGGCGAGCGATTCGTCGGCCAGTGCGTTCCACGAACGCTCCGGTGCGCGCAGGCGATGTTTGATCAAGGCCGTGATGAGACGGCTGAGCGCGGCGTTCAGGCTCGGGGGAGGTGAGGGGGCGACCCCGTCCGGGGCGGCGGTCACGGCGGTGCGAAAAAACTCCACCCAACGACCGGTGGTGTCGCGTGCTTCCAAGCGCAGCAGCGTCGCCCCGCGTTGCGGACTGAACAGAAACGAAAAGCCGGCACCCTGGCTGGACGATGGCTTTCCCGGCTCCGGTGCGAAGGCCGGGTGAGGCAGGCCGCTCAACCCGAGGATCACCCGATGATGCAGGCGCGCGCGCACGTCGGTGATGGTGTGGGGGGCGGCGGGCTTGATCCACCCGGCGATCCACGACGGGCCCGCAGGAAAATGCCAATCGGGCGGAAACACCTCCACCGCGCACGTCGAAACGGGAATGGGTTTCATGCGAGGGTTGGCAGGGGATGGCGGTCGAAGATGCGCGGAGAGGGAGGCGGCCAGACTGAGGAGGACGGGTGACGTGACGCAACCGCCAAGGGCGCGGAGGAATCCGTGAACATCCAACATCGAACGTCCAACGCCCAACCTCCAATGGGCTGAACTGAAGCGGATTTTTTAACCACGGATTACAGATGAAAACCGGATTGAATACCTTCGGGATTGAGCACTCGTTCTCTGCGCTCTCTGCGACCTCCTGTGAGAATGTCCGGAAACCGGGTCGTGGTATTGCTAACGAACGTTATGCAACGGAGCCGTAGGAATAGAGTTTCCTAAACTCCACGCGACCCATTCCCCGGATTTTTTACAGGAGGTCGCAGAGAGCGCAGAGCTGCTTCACTTCAAGCACGACGAGTCGCCTTGGGAAGAATTGGGTCTACCTCCGTGACAAATCCCGTGCGGGCGGGACTGTGCGCTGCCGCCGGCGACTGGCCCTTCGCTGGCCATGTGGGCGTTGATTGATTGTAGCCGCGGGCGTTGACCGCGGGGATTGGGATTTCGAGCGGCCAATCGCCCGATCCCCGCGGTCGACGCCCGCGGCTACACTGAGCCCCGCGGTCGACGCCCGCGGCTACACTGATCCCCGCGGTCAGCGCCCGCGGCTACACGAGACCCCGCGATCTTTGCGGGGCGCCAGCCGCATGCGACTTGCGGGGGCCATTGCCCGAAACGCAGTCGTGGCTCTCCCAATAGGACAAGACAATCGGTGTGGGTTCTGCTACGTTGGCCGGGTTGCGTATCCATATTCTGGGCACGTGGCATCCCGCCCCTTCCCACCGTCCCTTTCGTTGCCGGCGCGAGACGCCGGATAAATCCATGCCCGAATTACCCCTGCCCGGCCCCGGCCCGGTTGTGTCGTCGACGTCCGCCGGGAAAGGCAAACGCGCGCCGAAGCGGGGTCTCGTGTTGCTCGCGGCGTTTCTCGGCTGGATGTTCGACGGGTTGGAGATGGGCATTTTTCCGCTCGTGGCCCGACCGGCCCTGCAGCAGATGCAGGCGACGGCCGGCGGGGTCGTGTCGGATGCGTTTGTGGGGCAGTGGATGGGTATCATCACGGCGCTGTTCCTCGTCGGCGCGGCGCTGGGCGGAGTGGCCTTCGGCTGGCTGGGCGACCGGGTGGGGCGGGTGCGGGCGATGAGCTTGAGCATTCTGTGTTACTCGCTGTTCACGGGGCTGGCGTACTTCGCGCAGGAGCCGTGGCATCTCGGTGGGCTGCGATTCCTGGCCGCGTTGGGCATGGGCGGCGAGTGGGCGCTCGGCGTGGCGCTCGTGATGGAAGTGTGGCCGGAGAAACATCGTCCGCTGCTCGCGGGTGTGATCGGTGCGGCGGCCAACGTGGGCTTCGCGCTCATTGCACTCGTCGGCATCGGCTTTCACGTGACACAGGAGAGCTGGCGCTTCGTTCTGCTGATCGGTGCGCTCCCCGCGCTGCTCACGTTCTTCATCCGACTGTTCGTGCCGGAGTCCGAGCGTTGGCAAGAGGCTGCGGCGGCGCATCCCGATCGAAAGCCGCTGCGCGAAGTGTTGTCGCCGACCTACCGGCGCCGAACCCTGCTGGCCACGGCGTTTTGCGCCATCGCGCTCATCGGCACGTGGGGCTCGCTGCAATGGCTCCCCTTGTGGGCGGATCAAATGACCGGCGGAACCGCGCCGACCGCGAAGGCGTACACCGCGCTGATCTCCGCCTTCGGATCCATCCTCGGCTGCGTGCTCGGCGGCTGGGTGGGAGGATTCTTCCCGCGGCGCTGGACGTATTTTTTTCTCTGTCTCGGTTCGCTCGCGATCTGCGCGGCGATCTTCAACGGTGTGTCGTCGTACGGCTCGCACTTCCTCCTGCTGACGTTTGCGGCGGGCATGATCACGACGACCTTCTACGGTTGGTTTCCGCTCTACCTGCCCGAGCTCTTTCCCACGCGGATTCGAGCCACGGGGCAGGGGCTCGCCTTCAACGCCGGCCGCCTCTTCGCGGCGGCGGGAGCGCTGCAGATGGGTGCGCTCATGCAGACCTTCGACGGCAGCTATGCGCGCGCGGGGGCGGTCATTACGCTCGTCTATGCCCTCGGTTTGGTGGTGGTATGGTTTGCGCCCGAGACGAAGGGGCGGCCCTTGCCCGAATAAGCCACCCTGACGATGACGCCCGTGCGTTCCTTGCTCGCCTGTTTGCTTCTTGGTTCGATGACGCTGTCGGTCGGCGGCGAGGCGCGCGCCGAGGTCTGGAAGGTGTTCGCGATGGACAACGGCGTGGGCCGCGGGACCTGGACGGCGGAGCACCAGACCATGGTGATCAAGGAAGTCGGTTTCGATGGCATCAGCTACAATTACACCTCACCGGCCGATGCCACGGTGTGGCGGCGCGAACTCGCGGCGCGCGGCCTTGCGTTCTACGGGCTCTATTTCCCGGTGCGATTGGAAGGCGCCCGAACGCTGCCGGCGGGCCTGACTGAAGCGGTCGAGACGTTGCGCGGATCCGGAGCGGTCTTGTGGCTCGTGATGCCAAATCCTGCCACGCCCGGCGATTACGAGGACGCGACGGTCGCGGTGATCCGCGAGGTCGCCGATCTTGCCGCAACGGCGGGACTGCGGGTGGCGCTCTATCCGCACAAGGATTCCTATCCCGCGACGGCGGAGCAGGCGTTGTCGTTGGTTGAACGCGTGCAACGCACGAACGTCGGGCTCACCGTCAACCTCGCCCACGAACTCGCCGCGGGCAATGGCGCGCGCCTGCCTGGCATTCTTCGCCGCGTGGCGCCATTGCTGGAACTTGTCACGCTCAACGGCGCGACCAACCGGCCGGGCCCGGCATGGGACAATTACATCCAACTGCTGGGCGACGGAGAGTACGACGTGGCACTTCTGCTGCGCACGTTGCGCGAGATCCGCTACACCGGTCCCGTCGGGATTCAATTTTATGGTGTCAAAGGCGACTCACGGCAGAATCTCGAAGCAACGATGCGCGCGTGGCGGGGGCTCGTCGCACCCTTTGCCCAGCCATGAGGCGGACGAGCGAAGGGGGAGTTAACCACCGATGAACATAGCTACACACAGATTGCTTTCCAAGGGGAGTTTCTCGTCACGAAGAATGCTACTCGCTACCCACTCCCCGCTGCCCGCACCACGAATTAAGGCTCTGCCACCTCTCGCATGACACTTCCTCGTCGCCACTTTCTCAAATCGGGCTTGTCCGCCGTCATCGCGGCGGCGGTGGCCCCGCAGATCGTTTCCTCGCGCGTGTGGGGTCAGAATGCTCCCTCGAAGCGCGTCAGCCTCGGCTTCATCGGGGTGGGGTCGCACGGTCATGACGTCAACCTGCGGTCCTTCCTGCAACAGGAGGATTGCGTGGCGCGCGTGGTGTGCGACGTCTTCGGCTCCCGCGCGCTTCGGGCGAAGGAGACGATCGATGCGCATTATGGAAACCGCGATTGCCTGGTCGTGGCGGATTTTCGCGACGTGCTGGCGCGCCCCGATCTCGATGCGGTGGTCATTTCCACGCCCGATCACTGGCATGTGACGATGTCGCTGATGGCGCTCGAGGCGGGCAAGCGCGTCTTTTGCGAGAAGCCGACGCTCATGATCGAGGAAGGCCGCCGCTTGTCGGACGCGGTCAAACGCAGCGGGCTGCTTTTTGCCACGGGGCTCGAGGACCGGGCGGTCATTCAGTATCACCTGCTGGCCGAGGCGGTGCGCAATGGCGCCATCGGTCAGCTCAAGCACATCGAAGTCGGGCTGCCGGAGAAGCCCGTGTTCCCCGTCGAGGCGACCGCGCCTGTGCCCTCCGATCTCAACTATGAGCTCTGGCTCGGCCCGGCGCCGTTTCGTCCGTACACGCCCACGCTGACCGATGCGCAGGTGTGGAGGCAGATCCGCGATTTTTCCGGCGGTTCGCTGACGGACTGGGGTGCCCATTTGGTGGATACAGCGCAGGTCGCCAACTTTGCGGAGAACAGCAGTCCGGTGGCGGTCGAAGGCTGCGGGGAAATCCCTTCTGCTTCGGTGAACTCGGTTCCGGCCACGTATCAACTGGCGTACCGTTATGCGAACGGTGTCACCATGAACGTCGCCTCAACCGGCGTGGCGATCCGCTTCGAGGGCACGGACGGCTGGGTGGGTAACCAAGGTTGGCTGGGGCGCCTCGAGGGCAGCGATGTGGAGGTGTTTCGACGAAAGTACGATCCCGCGACGAATGCGATGTGGGCCCGGCCTGCGCGCGAGCAGCGCGATTTTCTCGACTGCATTCACCACGGGAAAGCGCCGATGTACACCGCCGAGGCGTTGCACCGTTTGAGCACGACGCTTCATCTCGGTTTGATTGCGATGGAGCTCGGCCGCGCTGTGCGGTGGGACCCGGAACGCGAAGCTTTTCTCGATGATGACGCGGCCAACGCCCTGCGTGCGCGTGCGCCACGCGAGGACTGGCGGCGCGGCTGATGTCCCGTCCTGGCCACGAACATCCAACGCCCTACCTTCAACGTCCAGCCTCCAATAACTTGGCTGCGAACGGCGAACGCCTCACATCGAAGGTCGGGCCATTGTGGCAGGGCCCGCGGCTACAACGGGGCGGCGGCGGAAGCCAAAGCTGAGCGGGTGGATGAATTTTACAGGAGGCCGCAGAGGAGGAATGCTCAAACCACATCCGTGACGTTCCCGCTGAACCCGGCATTTTTAACCACGGATGGCACGGATGAATACTGGATTGAATACACCGAGGCTCGGTGGTCGATGCCTGGTATCCGGATCGTATCTGTGAAATCCGTGGTTAAAAGGGTTTGGAACCGACGGCGTCCCGGGCGAGATCTTACGGGTGCCGACTCGTTGGCTGTGATCTCTGAATTAACCTCTGTTTCCTGCCTCCTGTGAAAAAATTCCGGGGATGGTCTTTGTGTTGGGTTCGTCTTGGATACGGCAGCGGACCGCGGTCGGCGCCCGCGGCTACAGGAAAGATACCATGCTCCAAGGTTTGTCGGGCGGGATAAGCGTTGCGCTGTGGGCCATCTTCCCAACGGATTCTCCACCTCATGATCGAAGTCGACCACGTTGAGATTCTTCGCACCGACCTGCGCACGCGTCTGCCGTTCAAGTACGGCGTGGCGACGTTGACGGAAACACCGCACGCGTTCGTGCGCGTCAAGCTGCGGGTGGACGGGCGCGAGTCGTGGGGCGTGGCGGCCGATCATCTGCCGCCGAAATGGTTTACCAAGAATGCCGCGCGGCCGGTGGATGAGGAGATCGCCGAACTTGAGGCGGTGGTCGCGAAGGCCGCGGAGTTTGCGCGCGGACTGAAGGTCGCCTCGGTGTTCGATCTCTGGCTGGCGATCGATCATCGCATTGAGGTGGCTCGCCGCGAACTCGGATGGCCTGCCTTGCTCGCCCATTTCGGTCCCTCGCTCGTCGAACGCGCGGCGATCGATGCGTACTGCCGGGTGAACGCCACGACGTTTTCGACGGCGTTGCGCGAGGGGGCGCTGGGGTTGCGACTCGAGGAGATACATCCGGAGCTGGCCGGGCAGTGCCTGGGTGACCTGTTGCCGCCGACGCCGTTGAAGGAAGTCTCGGTTCGCCATACCGTCGGTCTGGCGGATCCGATCGATGCGTCGGACGAACGCGTGCGGATCGACGATGGGCTGCCTGAGACGCTGGCCGAGAACATCGCGGCCTACGGGCTGAGTCACTTCAAGGTGAAGTTCACCGGGCCGTCCGATCTGGCGCGGCTCGAGCGCGTCTTTGCGACCATCGCCTCGGCGGCGAAGGGACCGCTGTGCCTGACACTCGACGGCAACGAAAGTTTTCCGTCGGTGGAGGCGTTTCGCGCCATGTGGGCCTCCATCGAGGCGCTGCCGGCGTGGACGGCGGTGAGAGAGGCCCTGTGGTGCGTGGAGCAACCTTTTCATCGCGACGTCGCGCTCAGCGACGAGACCACATCGGCGTTGCGGGCGTGGGAAGGGAGGCCGCCCCTCATCATCGACGAATCGGATGCGGAGTGCGACAGCCTGCGGCGCGCGCTCGCGGGCGGCTACGTGGGGACGAGCCACAAAAATTGCAAAGGCGTGTTTCGGGGCGTGGCCAATGGGTGCCTGCTCGCGGCCCGCCGCCGGCAGAGTCCGGAGACGTTCCTTCTGCAAACGGGCGAGGACCTCTCGAACATCGGGCCCGTGGCGTTGCCGCAGGACCTGGCGGTGCAGGCGACGCTGGGCATCGCGAGCGTGGAGCGCAACGGACACCATTACTTCCGAGGACTCTCGTTCCTGCCGGAGCCTTTGCAGGCGCAGGTGCTTGCGGCGCATCCCGACCTCTTCCGGCGTCACGAACGCGGATTTGTGACGCTTGACGTGCGCGACGGACAACTGAATTTGCAGTCAATCCTGGCGGCGCCGTTTGGCGTGGGAATCGCGGCGGAGTTTTCGGTGTAGGGTTCGATCCGCGGTCACGCTTGCCCGCGGTGGACGCGCGGGTCCCTCCGCGCGTGGGTTGGAGCGCATCCCGCCTGGCGGCGCAGGCGTGCCGTCCGTCGGCGTGGCGGGCGCAGGGACGCGCCCGCCCACCTTGGGCGCGAGCAGGGTGTCCGCGGTGGACGCGCGGGTCCCTCCGCGCGTGGATTGGAGCGCATCCCGCCCGGCGGCGCAGGCGTGCCGTCCGTTGGCGTGGCGGGCGCAGGGACGCGCCCGCCCACCTTGGGCGCACGAGCAGGGTGTCCGCGGTGGACGCGCGGGTCCCTCCGCGCGTGGGTTGGAGCGCATCCCGCCTGGCGGCGCAGGCGTGCCGTCCGTCGGCGTAGCGGGCGCAGGGACGCGCCCGCCCACCTTGGGCACGAGCAGGGTGTCCGCGGTGGACGCGCGGGTCCCTCCGCGCGTGGGTTGGAACGCATCCCGGCTCCCGGCGCAGGCGTGCCGTCCGTTGGCGAAGCGGGCGCAGGGACGCGCCCGCCCACCTTGGGCGCGAGCAGGGTGTCCGCGTGGGGCACGCGCCCTACAGTACGTCAGGCAGCAGGCCCGGTGCCCCGCCTGAGGCGGGCAAGCCCTCCCAAAGCAGAGGTGCGATCTCCGGCCGCGCTGAGGCGGGGCCGCTCAGGCCGTGGCGGCGACCGCCTTGCGATGGTCCTCAACGGGTGCGACGGCTTCGGTGATGACGTTGAACTTGCGCAGGAAATGAGGGCCGAAACTCGTCAGGAATGCGCAATCGACGGCATCGCGGCCGCGGGCCATGACGATGCGCCCGATGCGACGGGCGTTGTGACAGGCGTCGAACACGTGCCATTGTCCACCCAGGTAGACTTCGAACCACGCGCTGAAATCCATGGGCTGCGGATCGGGGGGCACGCCGATGTCGCCCAGGTAGCCGGTGGCGTAGCGGGCGGGCAGGTTGAGGCAGCGGCAAAGGGCGATGGCGAGATGGGCGAAGTCGCGGCACACGCCCACGCCTTCATCCCACGCCTCGAACGCAGTGCGGGTGGGACGGGCCTGGCTGTAGTCGAAGCGAAGGTGGTGGTACACATAGTCGCATACCGCTTGGACACGATCCCACCCAGGGCGGGTTTGACCGAACCGCGACCAGGCAAGATCGAGCAGTCGCTCCGACTCGCAGAAGCGGCTGGAGGCGAGAAAACGAAGGGCATCCGGTGGCAGCGTGTCGACGGTGTGCTGGCGGGCGTCGGGTTGAATGGGATCGGGTTCACCGGAGACGCCGCACACGGACTCGAGCGAGAGCCGCAACCGACCGGCGGGGGCGACCGCCCGCGTGGCAAAATTGCCATAACTGTCGATGAACGGAGCCAGTGCCACGGCCGGATCGGTCTGAATTTCCTGGGATTTATGCACGTACGATGCGACTTCGGGCCTGGTGTGGAGGAGCAGGACGAGCGGAGTGCGTGCCGGAAAATCCAGCACGAGATCGAAACCGAAGCGAATGTTCATGGCGAGCAGAGGGGTTCGGCTAAAAGGCCATCGAGACCGTCACGGATCCGAAGCGGCTCCGGGTCTCGGATTGGGTGGTGAATTCCTGCGTGCGGTGCACGAGGGTGCCGGTGAGCTGCCAGCGTCCGGCGACAAGGCCAACTCCGCCCATAAGGTCGGCGACGAAGCGCTCCTTCTCAACCGAGGGACCACCGTCCTTCCACGTGTTGCCGTCGAGGAAGATATCCTGCGCGACCGCGCGGCCGTCGGCGCCCGCGAAGACGAAGAGGCTGAAGTTGCGGGTGAGCGACACACGAGGGTCGAGGTCGTCCGCCGGCGAGGCGCCGATGGCGCCGCCGCGCGAGAGTTGCACGCCGAAGTCGCTCGGAAGGTTGAATCCGAAACGAAGCGTGGCACCGAGGTTGGCGTAGGTCTGGACGTTGCCGAGTGAGAAGCCCCCGTGGGGGATGAAGTCGACGCCGAGGGTGTCGGCCAAGGCGCGCCCATACGTGCGGTAGCGGCGTTCGTAGATCAGGTTCACGCCCAACTCGTCGCGCAGTTGATAGTCCCAGCCTTGGGGATCGTTACTGTTGATCCATTCGTGCACGCGGCGCTGCGTCTCTTCCGCAAACGACGACGGGCCCACCATGCCGGCTTGGAGCGAGAAGATGTCGACCCGGGAGTGGTTTTTGCTGACGAAGGAAAATTCCAGGTAACTCCAGCCGGCGTAAGGCCGGTCTGTCGGGTCGGGGATGGCTGCGCTCGTATCTCGCGGCGTGTAGATGTTCTGCCCGAGCGAAAAACCGAAGTTCTTCTGGGTATCCGGCCGGTTCAGGAAGGGCAGGACGTTGAGAAAGCGCTTGCGCCAGCCGCGCTGCCCCCAGTCAGAAAGGTCATCCGTCAGCCACGACAGCTTTGTCCCGTTGGTGTAGTGCTGGTCGGTTTTGGCGAAAGAGTCGTTCTCGAAGTAAATGGTGAAGACGCCGGCTTCGCGGGCCTGCCCGACCTGCACATCGGCCGGGGTGGGCGGATTGGCTCCGTCCTGGGCCGCAACGGGCAGGGCGGGGAGCACGAGAAGGGCAAAGGCGTGGCGGAACGTGATGGACATGAAGGTGGAAAAAGACCGTGCGGTGTCGGTGGCGCCGGGGGCTGCATCCCGATGTGGAGGAGGCTCCGCAACCGAGGGTGTCGCCACCGGTGCTCAAGGACGGCGCTGGGTAAGAATAGACCGATACCTTTGGTCAAAGTTCAGCATGAAATCGCAGCGTGGGGACTGCTTAAGTGGCGAGACGCGCCGGCCGGGTTCCCGACCGGAAAAAAGGCTTGGTCGACGCAAGTCGGGAGCACTACGGTACGTACGACCCTTGGTCGGAGGCTTGAGCGATCCGAATCACCCGGCTCACGCGGAGCTGCTCACGTGGGGAGGTTATCGGGTGGCGGGCGCGGTCGTCGGAATTCCGCAGGCGGCCGCCGATTTTGAGGTCACACGGCACGATGCGCTGCTGGCGCCTCTCACCTCAGGCCCTGGCAAGCCGTTTGTGCTCCGTCAGATTGAGATCGCGATCGAGGGACGTCCCCGGCCGCTGAGCACGAAGGTGGCGCTGAGCAGCGAAACCAAGACGGCGGTGGTGGTCGACATTCCCACGACGCTGGCGGTGGTCGCCGACTTCGCCGCCTGGGTGGCAAAGCACGGACCGGATTCGTCCGACGACGAATTTGTGAGCGAGGCAAGGGTGGAGATGGTCGCCGCCTCGGAGTCCGGCAGTTCCGCGCGGTGCTCGAAAAATTCATCGATGTGGTGAGCCGGGCCGGCTCGCTGGAACCGCAGGGACTGTCACCGGCGACGCTGCTGCATCTTGTATCCGTTGATCGGTTACGACGGCGCGTGGACGAGCTGGCGAATCATTGATGGCGGGCGGCGGCCTCCGGCTCTTTCTCGTGATTCTTGATCTTTCTCCTCCGGCCCCCGCTTTGGCCGCGGTCGGCAGGGAACGCCGAGCCCCGGCAGCAGCGGAAAGTAGAAGGTGGAAAGTGGCCTGGTGGATGGTGGCACTCTGTCCGCCAACCCTCTCTGTTACCTCCGTTATCTCCTGTGAACCCGGATCGTGGTCGGGTGCTTGATCGGTTTGATCAGGCAGGTTTTTGCAGGAGCTCGCAGAGGTAACAGAGAGGATCGAGCTGAGGCCTCTCTCCTGTCCTCGTCAACTCCGCGCTTTCCGCGTCCTCATGTGAAAGTGTTCGCGGATCGGCCCTATTGTAGCCGCGGTCGCCGACCGCGGTCCGGGGATTCAGCCGTCGCGGCGGTAGAGAAAAAGAGTTCCGAGTGAACCAGCATCACCCCAAAGAATTGAGGGAAAGAGCGGGACTCAGAGACCGCACACCCGGCGGTAAAGCGCCTCGTAGCGGGGGACGATGGCGGCGGCGGAGAAGGCAGTGCGGGCCTTGGTCCGGGCGGCTTCGCCAAGGAAGGCGCGGCGGGCGGGGGCGTGCACCAGTTCGTTGAGCGCGGCGCCGAGCGCTTCGGGGGTCGGCTCGGACACCAGCAGACCGCTGACGCCATCGTCCACCACCTCGGGAATGCCGCCCACACGCGTCGACACGCTGGGGCAGCCAAAGGCCATCGCCTCAAGGATGCTCAGGCAGAAGCTCTCGCTCTCCGAGGTGAAGAAGCCGAGGTCGGCCGCCTGCAGGTAGTCCTCGATCTCCGTGACGTTCTGGCGGACGATCACGCGGTCCACGAGGCCGAGGCGGCGGACTTCGTCTTCGAATGGGCTGAAGTCGCCGCCGGCGAGAATCACGAGCTTGAACGCATCGCGGGGCTCGATGCGAGCGACCGACGCGAGCAGAAGGGGAATGCGTTTCACCGGACGCAGGTTGGACAGATGCAGGATCATCACCTCGCCGTTGACGCCCAGTTCCGCCCGCACCGCCGCGCGCGGACGGCCGGCGGCGTGCGGCTCGAAGAAATTATGGATGACCTCGATGGGCCGGTCCACGCCGATCACGCGGTGCGTCGCTTGCCTCAGAAATTCGGATACGGCCGTGACGGCGTCGGACTGCTCGAGGGCGTGGCGGATCGCCGGGCCGTAGCCGGGATCGCGTCCGAGCAGCGTGGTGTCGGTGCCGTGGAGCGTGGTGATGATGCGCGGGCGCTGCTCCGGCGTGACCATGTCGCGGGCGAGCAGGGCGGCCGTGGCGTGGGGCACGGCGTAGTGCACGTGCAGGAGATCGAGGCCGTGGTCGCGGGTGACCTCGGCCATCTTGACCGACAGCGGCAGGGTGTAGTCGGGGTACTTGAAGAGGCCGTAAGCGTTGACCTGCACCGGGTGAAAGTGGATTCGCGGCGCGTCGGTGGGCAACCGGAAGGGCGGCTCGTAACTGATGAAATGCACCTCGTGGCCCCGGCGGGCGAGGTCCTCGCCCAGTTCGGTCGCGAGAATGCCGCTCCCGCCGACCGATGGGTAGCAGGTGATGCCGATCTTGAGCGGACGTCCCTGCATCGGATCAAAAGTGGCGCGCGGCGCGGTCGAGACCGGCCAACGAGCCGAAGACAAGCGGGTCGTTGGGATAGAGGGCGAGGGCGGCGGACACGCCGCAGCGGGCGCCGAACACATTGGCGCGGGCCAGCTGAAGGGCGGGATAGTTGCGCGTCTGGAGTTGCGAGTCGTGCGCCTTCATGGCCGCGAGCCAGGCTTCGAGGACCTTGGGTTCGGAGATGTCGAAGAGAACCGGCGTGACGCCTGCGGGCTCGGCGCTGGGCGTGACGGCGTAGTAGAGAACGTGACCGACGGCGTGGGCCGGCTGCGCCTTGAGTTCCGTCAATCCGCCGTAACGCGCGAGGCGCGCGGCATCGCGCACGAGTTTGCCCAGCGCGGCATGGTCGGGGTGCTGGTCCTCGACGGGCGTGGGGGCGAGCACGATGCGCGGACACCACTGGCGGATCAGGCCGGCGAGGCGGAGCGTGCGGGACGGGCGGGCGTCGAGGCGGCCGTCGCCATCGAGTTCGATGAAGCTGACCGACGCACCGAGGAGGGCGGCGCCTTTTTCGGCTTCCTCCGTGCGCTGTTCCGGTGTGCCGTGGCTGGCCGCTTCACCGCGCGAGCAGACAATGATGTGCGCGGCGCGGCCCTCCCGGGTTTCGCGGGCGATCAGGCCTCCGCAGCCGAATTCGATGTCGTCGGGGTGGGCGCCAAAGGCGAGCAGGGGAAGACCGTCAGGCGGGGGCGTCGGTGTAGGCTTCATCGGAGCGGTCAATGGTATCACGGGTGACATAGACGATATCGGGAGCGTCGTCTTTACGCAAATAAGCCTTTTCGCCCGCGCCTGTCACGTAGTGGGTGCAGTGAATGACGGATTGCATCCAGCGCAGCCGCGTGTCGCGCGTGGGGCTGATCTGCTCCTTGGCGCAGGGGGTGGCCGGCAGGGCGATGACAGCGTCGCCGCCCGGGTGCAGGTGCAGTTCGCCGCCCGCCTTGCGAGCGCGGACGACCTCGCCCTGATAGGGGAGGTCGACAAAAAAATCGTCCACCTCGCAGGCCGCGCGGCGCACGGCGGGATCGCTGGAGCGGACAATGTCCATGCCCTCGAGCAGGCCCATGCTCCGGTACATATCGAGACAGAAGTCGGCCACCGTGGACGAGCGCACGGTGCGGAACGCCTCGACCCAGCAGGGCGGCGCGTAGGCGGGCAGTTGTCGCGCGGTGTTTTCCTGCCAGCCGGCGGGAATTCGTTTCAGGTAGAGCGGTGCGTACTTGCGCTGGAGCTTGTTCTCGAAGGCGAAGTTGAACGTGAGCGGCTCGCCCGTCGTGTGGTGGCGCAGGGTGGTCCGGGTTTCGCGCGGGTCGTGGTCGCTGTCGTGATAAAAGAAGACGATGCGCCCGCCGATCTCGCGCTGAAGACGACGGGCGGTCTCAAACTTGGCTTGCAGGAACCGACGCGGAAAAAGGCCGCAGGGCTGCTGGCCGAAGCAAATGACGGGCGCGGCGCTCATGTTCAATGGCCGGCTGGGGCGCGGCGCGGGGTGCGCGCGGGTGAAGCGTTTGACGGCGCGCGAGGAATGCGCCGCGACCATCCAACACCCAACGTCGAACATCGAACATCCAACACCCAACATCCAACATCGAATATCGAACATCCAGCATCGAACACGGCGCGGCTCTGCCTGCGAGTTGGTGCGGCCTTTGAGGCTTGGGCGGTGGGAGGGTTGATGGTCATGCGGCGGCGCGCCGGTTGCCGGAACCGGGGAGCAGGGGTTGAAGGATGAGGCTGAAGCCGACGCAGGCTCCGCAACCGATGAGGTTGAACCAGAGGTAGCCGATGTTGCTCGTGAAGAAGAGCGCGATGACGAGCGTCTGGGCGGCAACCGCCGCGAGGAACACCGCCGTCCCTCCGATGCGCTTGATGAAGAAAGCCACGATGAAGAGGCCCAGCACGACGCCGTAGAAGATCGATCCGATGATGTTCACGGCCTCGATGAGGTTTTCGACCATGTTGGCGAAGAGGGCGAAGGAGATGGCGATGCCGCCCCAGAGCATGGTGAAGAGCTTCGATGCCTTGACGTAGTGGGTGTCGGACCCGTCGCGCTGGATCACGTGCCGGTAGAGATCGATCGTCGTGGTCGAACCGAGGGCGTTGAGCTCGGAGGCGACCGAGGAGAGGGCGGCGGCAAAAATCACGGCGATCAGCAGGCCGATGACTCCATGCGGCAGCTGGGTCAGCACGAAGGTGATGAAGACGAAGTCGGAATCCTTGATCTTCGCGCGCGGGTCGGCCGCGACGAGCGCGGCCTTGGCCTCCGAGCGCACGGTCTCGCTCGCGGCATGGGCCTCGAGCAGGGCGGCCTTGGCGGCGGCTTCGGCGGCGGGGTCGGCGCCCCGGCGTGCCTCCAGCCAGGCGTGGATGCTCGCCTCCTTGTGTTCGTGCAGGGCGGCGTAGCTGGATTCGAGCGACCGCAGCGTGGCGCCGGATTCGGCCTGGGCGTGGGTGTTCCAGAGCGTCTGGTTGAAGAAAACGGGCGGGCGCTCGAACTGGTAAAACACGAAGACGAGGGCTCCGAGCAGCAGAATGAAGAACTGCATCGGAATCTTGAATACAGCGTTGAACATCAGCCCGAGCCGGCTCTCGCGCAGCGAGGCGCCGGTGAGGTAGCGCTGGACCTGGGACTGGTCGGTGCCGAAATAGGAGAGCGAGAGAAAGACGCCGCCGAGGATGCCCGACCACACCGTGTAGCGCGTGTTGGGATTGAGGGAGAAGTCGATGGCCTCGAGCTTGCCGAACCCGCCCGCGACGGTCGTCGCCTCGACGAGACCGATGCCGGCGGGCATCTTTGCCACCAGCACGACGAAGGCGGTCACCATGCCCGCGAAGATGACGAACATCTGGAGCTTCTGCGTGACGCTGACCGCCTCGCTGCCGCCGGAGACGGTGTAGGCGATCACGAGCAGGCCGGTGACGAGGATCGTGAGGTCGAGCCGCCAGCCGAGCACGGTCGAAAGGATGATGGCCGGGGCGTAGATGGTGATGCCCGCGGCGAGGCCGCGTTGCAGGAGAAAAAGACTGGCGCCGAGAAGGCGGGTCTTGGGATCGAAGCGGTGGCCCAGGTATTCATAGGCCGTATACACGTTGAGCCGGCGGTAGATCGGAAGGAAGACGGCGCAGATGATGATCAGCGCGAGCGGCATGCCGAAATAATTTTGCACGAAGGCCATGCCGCTCTCGTAGGCCTGGCCCGGCGTCGAGAGGAAGGTGATCGCGCTGGCCTGCGTCGCCATGACCGAGAGTCCGATGGTGCCCCAGCCGATGCCGCCGCGACCGCGCAGGTAGGACGAAAGATCGCGGGGTCCGCGGGTCTTCCAGTAACCGTAGAGCGCGATACCGAGCATGGTACCGATGAGGACGACGTAATCGATCGTACTCATCGCGCGAACCAGTAGGTGAAGAGCGCGAGCAGAAGCACGTAGGCGACGAAGCTGCCCAGCACAAAACGATAGACGCCGCTCCACGTGCGCAGTCCCGGCACGTCGGGATCCTCGTTTTCAGGGGGAGTCGGCGGAGGGGTTGGCAGTTTTGTCATGAAGGAAGGCAGGATTAGCGGTCAAATGTCCAGGGCTGCATCGTTTGTAGCCGCGGGCGCCGACCGCGGTCGTTTGGGAAAGAGGATCCGGGCGCACAATCCCGCGGCCGCGACAGCAGGATCCCGGCTCCGCGGCTACACGGAATCGCCAGCGGTTCAGCATGGGCGGGACGGAGGGTCATTCCTGTCCCAAGGCAATGAGGTTGGCGAAGAGGCGATAGGCGCCGGGCACCCCTTTGGGCAGCTGGCGGAAGAAGGCCAGGCTGGTGTAGACGTAGTGACCGCGCCCGTGCTGCGCGATGAGCAGAGAGCCGCTGAGGGGGTTCTCGCCGGGATCGCTCATGGCGAGTGGCGCGACGTACCGGTCGGTGTCCCACGAACTCGCGAAATAGGCGCCGCGTTCCTGCACCCACCCCTGCCAGTCGGACGGACCGATGCGGTTGGGGGTGGTGAGGGAGGCGTGATCGGGATGGAGCAGGGTGACGGGTGCGGTTTCGTCGGTCACCCGGAAGGCTGGCGTGGGTCCGGCGATGCTCAGCGTATACGGGCCCAGCTGCGGCGTCGCGAGGCCGTTGGGGCGGTTGTACTGCGCAATGACGGTGCCGCCGGCCTCGACCCAGGCGAAGAGCCCCGGGAGGTGGGCGGAGAGATCGCGGCGCTCGTTGAACGCTCGCACGCCGATGACGACGGCGTCGAAGTCCTTGAGTTTCCCGGGAGAGAGATCCGCGCCGCTCAGCGTGGTCACGGTGTACCCCATCTGCTCGATGCAAGCCGCGACATCGTCGCCGGCGCCTGGCAGGTAGCCGATGCGCCGCCCGCGCACCGCGAGGTCGACGTTGACGGCGCGCACCTGGGCGGGCGGTTGGAGAATCTGGTAGGGCAGATGGTCGTAGTCGATGGCGGCGCGCGTGGTGTGATAACGCTGCCCGTCGATGTCGACATGGGCGCTCAGGTCGGCCCGGCCGATTGACGCCGGCGGGGTGACTTGAAACGTGAAGGTCTGGCGTGCACCGACGGCCGCGAGACGGAAGGGCAGCGAGGCCGGCGAGAGGCTCCAGCCTGCGGGCACATCAAGGAGCAGGGAGCCGGCGCTGTTGGCGCGATTGGCTTCGATCTCGATGGAGACCTCGCGCCGGGTGCCCGGCTGGAAGACGCTCACGAGCGAAGGAAAGCGCAGCGTGACCGGCGCGACCACGTCGAGGCGCCGCAGCTTGTCCGGCCGGTCGGGCCGTTCGATCATCTGCACGGGTTCCGTCGGAACCACGAGGGTCTGTCCGCCCACCTCGAAGATAAACTCGACCGGAAACGCCGGTGGGTTCTCGGGCAATCCGATCAAGCGGGAGTCGGCGACGCGAAACATGCCCGGGCCGGGTTGCTCGCGCAGCCAGTACGGCTGGCTTACCGGCGTGCCGGGGGGGACAGCCACGGTGTCGGCTCGTTCCGCCTCCGCTCCCGAGGCGAGAGGGAGGCCGATGGGCATGGAGCGTTCTGCGGTGGGGTACCGCGTGGCGACCCAGCGTGCGCCGGCATCGGCCTGCGCTGTCGCCAATAAACTGATACCGAAGGGCTCGCCCGGCACGACCCCGGCGTGGACGACGCGGGCCTGCACGGTGAGCCCGAGGCAGGCTTGGAGGATGCGGTCGAGGGCCGCGCGCTTTTCGTCGACGATCAGGCCGGCGGGCAGGGCTGCGAGGCGGGCGCGCAACGCGAGCACGGCCGGTATGCTGGCGGCGGGTGTGGCGGGGTTGAAATCGGCGATGACGGACTCCGCGAGGCGCCCGATCTCGGCGCCGCCGCTCACGCGGGCCCACGACGTATCGACGCCCTCCATCACGTCGCGACTGGCTGGTTCGCCGTCCGCGAACTGGAGCATCGCAACTGCGCCGCCACCCCGACCGCCGCCGCCACCCAGACCCGAGGGAAAGCCGAATTGCGTGATGTGCCGTCCGCGGCTGCGGGAGGCGATGGCGGAGAACGACTCGCCGGACACCTCGTCGGTGCCGTCGAGGTAGAGGCGCAGCAACCCGCGCGAGGGATCGGCGGTTCCGCCGCCGCGGCCGGCCCCGGTGAAGATGCGCGTGGGTTTCCACGGCGTGAGCCCGTCGACGAAGTGTTCCGGGTAGGCCTGGGCGTCGCCGGCGAGTTTGAAGGCCTCAAGGGCAAGCACGGCGGAAGCGGTGTGGTGACCGTGGGTCGTGCCGGGCACGGGGGAGAAGGCGGTGGTGATGACGTCGGGCCGGAACATCCGGATGACCCGCACGACATCGCCCAGGATTTGTTCGCGATCCCAGACCTGCAGCGTTTCGAGGTAGTCTTTGGAGAAGCCGAAATCGAGGGCGCGGGTGAAGAACTGACGACCGCCGTCGACCTTGCGCGCTTCGAGCAATTCCTGGGTGCGGGCGAGTCCCAGCTCGGCGTCGAATTCGCGTCCGATTTCGTTCTGGCCGCCGTCGCCGCGCGTGATCGAGAGGTAAGCGGCTTGATAATGGCGACCGCGGGAGAGGTAGGTGATCTGTTGGGTGAACTCGTCGTCAGGGTGGGCGGCGACGTGGAGGACGCGGCCCATTTCCCGGAATTCGCGCAGACTCTTCAGAATGGCCGCACCGGACGGCGTTTCGGCCGCGGAGCCTGGAGAAATCAGCCCACCGACCAGGCAGGCGCCGACGAACAGGGCGGAGTGGCAGGAGGGTGGGATTCGCAAGAGGTTCGGGCTGGAGGGAGGCATGGGTGAGCGTAGTGACGTCACGAGAGGGCCAAAAGAGGCACAGAAAGTCCGGAAAAGCTAAACCGGGCGCAAGATCGCAAGGCCGGCAACCGGGTTGGCTGGCACGACGCGCAGAGGAGGACGCGAAAAACGCAGGAAGCCGGAATGGCCGGGCATTCTCGGGAATCCTGCGTTCTGGGGGGCGCGGACAAAACGACGTTCGTCCCGGCTTACTTCTTCACGGTGAACGGCACGGAGTATTGGACGTTCTCCCACATCATCTTGATGACGCCGCCGGTGCTGCCGGCGGGAGCGCGTTCGACACGCATCGTGAACTGGTCGACTGCCTGGGGCAGGGATTCGCGGACAAGATTGACGCGTCCGAAGTCCTGCCGTTCGTCGTACTGGGTGCCCCAGTGTCCGATTTGCTTGTTAATGATGAGCTTGGATGACCCGCCTTCGAGCGGCAGGCTGAAAAGGGAGTAGGCGCCGGCGGGGACGAGAAGGCCTCCGAGTTCGATGGGATGCTGGGTGATAAGGAGCGTGGCCTCGTTGGCGCCCGTGCGCCAGACTTGGCCGAAGGGCACAAGGCCGCCCCAGATCTTGCGCATTGCGCCCGTCTTGGGGTCCTTTGAGAAGGGACGGCCGTAGGCGAGGGTGACGCGGTTGCCGTCAATGTTGACGCTGGTGATCTCGGAACCGCTGACGCGGGCGGGCTGGGCTTGGAGGGAGAGCGTGCCGAGCAGGGCGACGGCGGCGAAGGCGAACAGGGCTTTGGACAGTTTCATGGGAGAGAGGGAGGACTCAACGGGGGGCCGGAAGAGATGACAACGGATCCCGCAGGGGATCAACAGCATCAGAGCCATTGCCGGGCGAAACTATTCCCGAACGTCCAACCTTGGATATCCTTCCCATGATCTCCCCTGCTTCGGCGGAGAGTTCTCGCGAGACGCGCGCCGTCCGCAGGCGTAATCCCCGGCCTTCAAACCCCGGCGAAGCGCGGAGCGAGCGCGGCGTGCAATTCGCGCACCATCGCCTCGGTGGTGGGCCAGTCGATGCAGCCGTCGGTGATGCTGACGCCGTAGCGCAGCTGGTCCCTGGGTTGGGGGAAAGGCTGATTGCCGGCCTCGAGGTTGCTTTCGATCATGGCTCCCATGATGGAACGGTTGCCGGCGGCGATCTGCGCAATCAGGGCGCGCATGACTTCGGGCTGCCGCTGGGGCTGTTTGGAAGAATTGTCGTGGGAGGCGTCGACCAGGATCGATTGCGGCAGCCCGGCCTTGGCGAGGATGGACTCGGTTTGCGCGATGTGTTCGGGCGAATAGTTGGGCCCGGCCGCGCCGCCGCGGAGGACGACGTGGCAGTTGGGATTGCCGCTGGTGACGACCGCAGAGGCGGCGCCCTCGCGGTTGATGCCCAGAAAAGTCTGCGGCTGGGAGGCGGCCTTGATCGCGTTGGTCGCCGTCTGGATGGAGCCGTCGGTGCTGTTTTTGAACCCCAGCGGCATCGAGAGACCGGAGGCCATCTGGCGGTGGGTTTGCGATTCGGTCGTGCGGGCGCCAATGGCGCCCCAGCAGACGAGATCGGCGACGTATTGCGGCGTAATCGGATCCAGGAACTCCGTCGCAGTGGGCAGACCGAGATCAATTATATCGCGCAGGAAGGCGCGGCCGAGATGCAGGCCGGCGGCGATGTCGTGAGTTCCGTCCAGGTGCGGATCCATGACGAGCCCTTTCCATCCGACGGTCGTGCGAGGTTTCTCAAAGTAAACCCGCATGACGATCATGACCCGCTCCTTCACCTCGGCGGCGAGGCGGGCGAGGCATTCGGCATAGTCGCGTCCGGCGACGGTGTCGTGAATCGAGCACGGACCGACGATGAGGAGAAAACGCCGGTCGTCGGTGAAGATGAGGCGACGAATCTCCTCGCGGGCGCGGGCGACGAAGGCGGCCTGGGCTTCGGTCTTGGGCAAAGCCTCAAGCAAGGCGGCAGGCGAGGGCAGGGTGCGGGTTTCGACGACGTTGATGTCGGACGTGCGTTGCATGAATCGGACACCGTGAAGGAAACGACGCGTGTCGGGCAAGCCTCCGCGCAGTCCACGCTTGCCATCGCCAGATCCGGAAAAGAAGTTGCCCGGTCGCCTACCCCTAAGCGACCGGGCATTTGCTTTCTTAGTTACCCCAAAACTCCCGCTAGGCGGGAGAAGTGAAAAATCTGATGCTGCTACTGAAAGCCGACGCGGGATCCCCGTCAACACAAAGTTACCAAAATCTCCCATATGGGTTGATAACCCATTTATTTTAAGGATAATAAGAAAGTGAAGATTTCTGAAATGACAGAGGGGTTTTTTGATTATTCGCCGGCTGCGTGTCTGCGGGTCACCGGCGACGATGCCCTAAGCTTTCTGCAGGGGCAGTTTACACAGGAGCTACGACCGGATCGCGCGCCGCCGGTGAGCTATGGCCTTTGGCTCAATCAAAAGGGGCGGGTGTTGGCCGATAGCTTCGCGCTTCGGGTCAGCGAGCATGAGGTCTGGCTGATCAGCCTCGGGTCACCCGCTGCGGTCCTTCGCGAGCGGCTGGAGTCCTACGTGATCGCAGACGATGTGACGATTGAGGATGTCACGGATCGATGGAGCGGGAGAGCCCACTTTGGACCCGAGGCGGGAGAGTGGTTGCGGGAGAGGATCGATGGTCCGCTGCCGCCGGCCGGTGAATGGGTGCGCGTCGGGGAGGATTTCGTCTTTCGCGGAAGGCGTGGGGTGGACGAAGCGTGGGAATGGCTTTCTCCGGAGCCGCTGCCGGTGCGACCAAGTGGGTTGGTGGCGCTGTCTGAGGAGAACGTTGAGTACCTGCGGATTGCCGCGGGCATTCCCGCCGTGCCCCGAGATGTCGGTCCCGGCGATTTGCCCAACGAAGCGGGACTCGATGCCGATGCGATTTCCTACACGAAGGGGTGTTATCTCGGTCAGGAGGTCATGGCGCGGTTGAAATCCATGGGGCGGGTGCGCCGCCGCTTGTTGAGAGTGTCTGCGACGGGTACGCCTTCGCCGGCGCTGCCCGCCGCGCTCTTCCAGGGGGAACGCAAAGTGGGCGAGCTGCGCTCGCTGGCACCGCGGCCCGGAGGCGGCGCGGTGGGGCTGGCGCTCTGCTCACTGCTGGCGCTCGACGTCGCACGGCCCTTGTCGCTCGCCCCGCAGGGAGACGGGATCTTTACCTTGCTGGAGACGCGGTAGCGACTGTCGCCGGGCAGAGCGGGTGTTGCCAGCGGATCACTGCGTGGCCTTGAGCAACTCGATCTGGCCCTGTCGGGCGTAGTCGATCGCCTCGCCAAGGATGCGGGCGGCTTCCTGAGGTGCGTGGAAACCCATCGAGTTTTCGGCGGCGATGAAGTCGACGCGCCACTGGGCCTTGCGCTGAAGGTCCCGGGCGGCCTGCAACTGTGCATCGGTGGCGCCGTTTCCACGGGCGGCGCTTAACTCGATGATCAAAGCGACCAAGGCTTCTTCGCTGCGCGTGAGCAGGGCCTTGTTGCGGTCCTGCGCCAGGAGGGCGCGGGCGGTGATTTCCTTTTCGGGCACACGGTGGCAGCCCTGGCACGCCTGGGCAACATTGAGCAGGGGGCTGCGGACATGGTGGTTGCTGACCTTGATGGCACCGTCGCGCACGTAGGGCATGTGGCAGTCGGCGCAGGAGACACCACTGCGGGCATGGATGCCCTGACTCCAAAGCTCGAATTCAGGGTGCTGGGCCTTTAGCACCTTTGCGCCGGACTCGGCATGGGTCCAATCGCTGAAGCCCTCCTTGTTGTAGTGTTCCTCCAACTGCTCGACCTTCAGTCCCTGGCTCCATGGATAGGTGACGAGTTTTCCTTCGCCCTTAAAGTAATACTCGACGTGACACTGCGCGCAGACGAGGGAGCGCATTTCCTGGCGCGTGGCGTCGATGTTTGGCTGGTACTCGTCTTTGTGCCCTTCCTTGCGCCAGCGTTCGATGCTGGGCAGGTGGGGCGTGGGGTAGTCGGACTTGGCGAGGTCGCGAATGCCGTTGAGGAAGGCGGGGCGGCTGACGCGCAGGGCCATCGTATCGGCGTCGTGGCAATCGATGCATGAGACCGGGTGCGAAACGTGTTCCCGGGCTTCGTCGTACGACATGGCGCACAGTTCCTCGAAACCCTTCTGAATCTGGGCCTCGCGGTTTTCCTTTCCTGGCGCCACGCCTGCTTTAAGTCCGGCTTCGATGTATGCCGGCAGGGTGGACGCATGGCAGTGGAGACAGGATCCTGGCTGTTTGAACTGTGTGACGCGTTTTGTTTGGTCCTGATCGTCCAGCATGTAGGCATGACCGCGCTCTTCGCGATAATCCACGGCGAACGCATAGCCCGCGAAGATGTGGCGGTACACCGGGTCAGATTCGAGCTTCTGGAACGCCTCGCTGCCGCCGTGCGTCGTGCGCTCGATGTCCACGGTGCGTCGGTAGCTGTCGTATTGCCGCGGGTAGTTTTTCCCCCACAGGACGGGGTCCACGGTGTTTTCATCCACTTCGACCACGCGAAAGACGTGCTGGGTGGCCTCGGCCTTGCGCGTCACGATGTTCTCATAAAGCAGAAGCACGAGCACGGTCGCGATCCCGACTGCGGCGATCAGGGCGACATAAACCCAGGTGGCGATGCCGCGGGTGCGGCCGGACGGGAAGGGATGTGAGTCAATCATGGGAGTGGGAGGTGAGGGGGTTAACGAATCGGGCCGTGCCCGACCTCGAGGTGGCAATGGACACAATCGAGCATGCGCTGCGCGTCGCCGGCATGCGTATCGATGGCGGAGACGATGCCCTGATGGCATTTGACGCAGTTGTTCTGGAGCACGGCCGAATTGACCGGGCGGATCATGATCGGCTCATGAAAATCCTGCAGCGTGAATCCCTTCGAGTGCCAGAAACCATTCTCCGCCTTGCTGAGGTATTTGGCGAAAAAGGAGTCGGGGGTGTGGCAATCATTACAGGTCGCGACCGCGTGATGCGGAGACTTGAGCCAGCCGTCGTACTGATCGCGCATGATGTGGCAGTTCACGCACGCCTTGGGATCGTTGGAGAAATACGAAAGCCCGTGCGCAAAGTAAAACGTGTAGCTCCCAAGCCCCGCGAAGAGACCAACGGTCGACGCAAGACCGAGTGCGAGCAGAATGCGCAGACTCATTTTCGCAGACATCACGGAGGGGATGGATTGGACGATGCGGACGCGCAGCAGCGCGGTCAACCTCCGATGGCCGCGGGCCGCCCGGTGCCGTTACGACCCGCCACGGGATTCGTCAGTGTGCCGATGTTTTCGATCCGAAGGGACTGCGGATCCGGAAGCGCGTCCGGAGTGACCAGCACCGGGCCGAGCGGGCAGAAGGTGTCGAAGCTCTTGCCGTGGTTGAACTGACCTCCGCCAAGCTCGAACTGCCAGTCGCGGGCGGATACATCGTTCGCCACCGTGTATCCAAGTACATACGACAGTGCATCCGCCACGCTGACGTTCCGGGCCGGGCGGCCGAGCACCACCGCCAGCTCGCCCTCGTAGTCCACCTTGGCGCTGCCCGGCGGAAGCGCTCAGCGCTTCCGGGTTGCGAGCGTGGCATGACTGCACATGTTTGTCGTGTTTTCCGCGCCCCGATCTCTCTGCTTATTTACTTCATGCACCGCTTGATTCCCCGTGTTCCTTTACGTGTCGTCTGCTGGGCACTCGTGGCATGCGTTGCCTTTCTCCGGCCGGCGGTCCTCGCGGTCGAGGCGGTTCAACTCGACGTGCCCTACGTGCCGACGCCGCAGGCCGTCGTGGACCGCATGCTGGAATTGGCGGAGATCAAGCCGGGAGACTATCTCATCGATCTGGGCTCCGGCGACGGGCGCATCCCGATCACCGCCACGCAGCGCCACGAAATAAAGGCGCTCGGGGTCGATCTGGACCCCGAACGGATTCGCGAAGCAAACGAGAATGCGCGCCAGGCGGGTGTCGCCGGCCGGATCGAGTTTCGTCAGCAGGACTTGTTCGACACGGCCATTTCAGAGGCGTCTGTGCTCACGATGTACCTGTTGCCGGTGGTCAACCTGAAGCTGCGGCCGCGTTTGCTCTACGAACTCAAGCCGGGTGCGCGGGTGGTGTCGCACGCCTTCCGGCTCGGCGAGTGGGAGGCCGATCATTTCGAGGAGATCGAAGACAGTGACATCTTTCTGTGGATTATCCCGGCCAAGGTCGACGGACGCTGGCGCTTCGAGGGGGAGCGGCCGTTCACCCTCGCTCTCAACCAGACCTTCCAGAAGGTCGAGGGGACGGCGATGATCGGCGGACGTACGGTTCCGTTGGAGAACCCGGTGCTTCGCGGAGTGCGGCTGACCTTCACGCTCGAGGGGCGGTCATATGCGGGTAACGTCGACGGTTTCGTCATCGAGCCTGACGGCACGCCGGGGTCCGAGGGCGGCTGGCGGGCCTTGCGCAATTAAGGTGCCGGTTGCGATCGCCATGAAGTATCACTCCGCTCCGTGGTCCTCCGGTCTGAAGGGGATTTCCATCCTCGCCACCGGCATCTGCGTGGGAGTGGGCTTTGTGCTCGCCATGCGCGAAGGGCCGGCGGGCCGCCTGGGCGCGTGGCTCATGGTCTGGCTGGTCGGCGGGGCGCTGCTGTTCACGGTCCGCGGGTATTTGATTGTCGGTGACGAGATCCGGGTGCGGCGCCTGTTTTGGTCGACGCGGCTGCCTTTGGCGGGGCTGAATGCGATCGAGGCGGATCCGCGGGCGATGGAAGGCAGCCTCCGGGTCTTCGGCAACGGCGGCTTCTTCGCCATTGCCGGACGATTTCACAACGAGCGCCTCGGCCGGTTTCGCGCTTACGTCACCCATCCTGCAAAGGCGGTCGTGCTTCGTTACGCGGATCGCACGGTGGTGGTCTCCCCGGCGGTGCCGGAGGAGTTTGTGCGCGACGTCGAAGCGGCGCGGCGCGCCTGACGCCGGCGGCCGGCCGCCCGGTTCAAGTGTCCGGAAAGTCCAGCCGGAGATTGCGCTCGATCTCGTCGCGCACCGGGTCCGCGACGCCCGCGCGGGCCGCGAAGTCCGGCCATTTGCCCACGGCGGCGCGCACCTCGTCGAGCAGGGTGTCGGCGCGTCCCCGTTTCATGGATACGGCACGGGCGCAGGTTCTCAGATCCTCGCGGGTGAAGCCGTCGCGTTTGCCGTTCAGCGTCATCTGATGACGGGCCGTCCAGTCGCCGGCGGGATTGTAGCTGTAGGTGACGTCGAAGGCGGGGGCGAGGGACCAGCGGCCGGTCGGGTCCATCAGGAAGGCGATATTCTTCACGTGGTCGTCCTGATTGCGCGCGACGAGGTTGAAGGCCATGCGGCGAAACATCTGTTCGACGGACTCGACGGAGAGGTCCAGCCGCCGCACCGTGAGCAGGGCCTGTTCGTAAGCGTGGGCGCCCGCCTGGTTGAAATCGAGATGGGCGAGGGCCCCGAGCGACTGCATGTGCAGCTTTCCGCCGCCATCGAGGCGATCGAAGCGCCGGGTCATGAAGTGGCGTCGTCCGTTCTCCTCGAGCAGACGGCATTCGCTCGGGTGCCCGTCCCTGGGTCGCCAGCCAGGCGTCGATCAGGGCATTGCCGAACTTGTCCGGCAGCGAATCGGCCAGCAGGCCGGGCAGTCCGTGAAACGAGCGCAGGGGAAGTGCGGGAAAAGTGTAGACCCGGTCGCTCAGCGGCATGGAGAGCGGCGCGACTTCGATGCCGCTGCCGACGAAGGTGGGATCGTATTGAAAAACGGCATGCTCCTGACCCGCCGCCAAAGACACCGCCCCGATCGTTCTGCCCCAGAGGCGGACTTCGGCCAGGGTGCTCATGTCGTTTCACCCCACGTCCAAGGCTTCTCGGAGACGGCTGAGGTCTTTCCTCCGGAGGCGCGACGCCGCTGCTTGCCCCGCAGTTTGAGCTGGGCAATCGGGCTGGGGAGGGGCGCGGGGATCAAAACCTCCAAACGCTCCAGCATCTCGAGGGCACGGCAAATGCGGATGAAGCCCGACAGCTGCGTGCCGACCTCGCCTGCCTCAAGGCGTTCCAAGGTGCGCTTCGATACCCCGGCGCGGTCCGAGAGGTCGGCTTGGGTCAGATTTCGATCAAGACGTATCCGGGCCAGTCGCGCGCCGAGCTCCTTAAGAACCAAATCATCCGATAGTTGGGTGGAGATTTTCACTATTCGTCAAAGATGAAGAAAAATCGCTCATAATTCAAGTTAAATGGCATAATAGACGAATTACAACATGTAGTTAAATCGCCAAAAAAGGTGATTAAAACCAATAAAAACAATTTAAACGTCAGATTAGACGATTAACGACATGACCAATCGTAAGCAGAGGTTTCCATCGTACGACGAAAGGTTTCCGCTTTTCTCCGGCACATTTGCCTCCCACGCTGCGGACGTACCCCATGACTCCCTCCGCCCTCTCCCGCCGTGATGCCCTGAAACTCGCCGCCACTGCGGCCGCCGGACTTGCCTTCACCGGCTCCCGCACGAATGCCCAGAAAACGCCCGTGGCTGCGACGGCGGCGCACCCGCTCACGCTGGGTGTTGCCTCTTACACGCTGCGCCAGCTCCCGGTCGACGCCACCATCGCTGCGCTCGAGGCCCTCGACATCAAGCACGTCGCCCTGCATCGCGCCCATCTCCCTTGGGACGGCACCCCCGACGAATGCCGCGAGGTCGCCCGCAAGTTCACCGACAAGGGCATCGCCATCGTGGCTTCGGGCGTGATCAACCTGCCCAACGAGGAGGCCGTTGTCCGGAAGGCCTTTGAGAATGCGAAGGCCGCGGGCCTGCCGGTTATGACATGCAAGCCCTCGCTGGATGCCTTCCCGCTGCTCGACCGGCTCGTGAAGGAGTACGATCTCAAACTCGCGATTCACAATCACGGCCCTGAGGACACGGTTTACCCGAGCCCCTTCGATGCCTGGAAGGCCATTCAGCCCTACGATGCGCGCATCGGACTCTGTATTGACGTGGGCCATACCGCGCGCGCCGGTGTTTCCGCGGCGGAAACCATCCGTTCCTGCGCGGCCCGTCTCTACGACATCCACCTCAAGGACTCCCTCGCCGTGCCCGGCGCACGACGTGATATTCCGGTGGAGATCGGTCGCGGGCAGCTCGACATCCGCGGCATGCTCGCCGCTCTCCGCGAGATCAAGTACAGCCATGTCGTCGGCTTCGAGTACGAGAAGGCCGTGGCCAATCCCGTAACCGGTTTGGCCGAGTCGATCGGCTACGTTCGCGGCATGCTGGCGGCCATGAGCTGAGTTCAGGTTCCGGACGAGTCCGGTCGCTGGTGGCTCGTTGCGTTGCCGACGGCGTGTTGGGACTTCTTAGCGCCGCGAGCGACGGACGAGGCTGAGGGCGAGAAGGCCTGCCACGACCCAAAGTTCGTGGGCGCCCCCGCCAGAGCCGCCGCCGCCGCCTGACGCTCCAGATCCTGAGGCAGGCGGCACGACCGTCGCGGACGAACTCACCGTGAGCACAGCCGGATTGCTGGTGACCGACCCCAACCGATTGGAGACGGTGACGACATAGGTGCCTGCGCTCGCTGCGGTGGCACTGGCGATGTCGAAGCTGGAGGTCTGGGGGGAGATCGCAACGCCGTCCTTGGTCCAGGCGTAGGTAAGCTCCCCGCCGGTGGCCGTGACCGAGAATGTCACGCGAGCGCCAACGGCAGCGGCAAGCGACTGTGGCTGTTCGGTGATCGCAGGCGCGGTGACGGTGGTCTCGAGCGCCGACATCCGGCTGGCGTTTTCCGTCATGACGCGGGCGTTGTAAGCCGCCCGGGGCTGGCCTGCCGCCACGCCGATCGCGTTTCCTTCGTAGTTGATTTCTGGATGCGAGAAATAAGGAATGCGCGACAGCACTGTCGGCGCCACGTAGACCGTCATGATCGTGCCGGTTTCGCCCGGGGAGCGGGGAAAGACGAAGCCGTGATTGAAGCGTCCGTCGCCATCGGTGGCGTTGGTGCTGGAGTCGTTCCGCTGATGCTGACACCCGAAATTGTGACCGAGCTCGTGGCAGGTCGTGGTGTAGGAGGTCGTGGTGGTCGCGCGCGTACCGTTGTTAAACGTGGGCCACGGATAATTGACGACGCTGTGACCCAGTGCTCCGCCGAGCCAGGCGCGGCCGACCGCATCGTTCTTCAGGCCGCCGACGAGCAGCACGGCCTGATCGGCGCCGTAAGAGCGTTGCGTGGTGCGAACGAAGCCGGCGATCTCACCGGCGTCCCGCATGGCCCGAAGGTCGACGGAGGTGTCATCATTATCCTGATACGCCGGGGCCGCCACGGCGCCGAGGTAACGCCAGCGAAAGGCCTCGATCCGCGAGTTGGCCAGCACGGCGTTGGAGGCCGCGATGTAGTTCGAGCTATCGGCATCGATCCTCAACGTGTCTTGATTTCGCTCTGAAAGCGCGCGCTGGTTGTAGAGAAACAGCACGTCGACCGAAAGCGGGGTATGGTTGTCGCCGGCGCTCACGGGCGTCTCGTCGCCGACGGAAGCAGTGCCGGTGGGAGTTCCGTCGGTGGCGCATGGGTAGGCGAGGGAGGGGCTTTCTTCCACCTGCGCCGAGCCGGAGCGCAGCGTGACCCGGTACTCGATGCCGGGGAACACGGCGAGGGCATCCCAACGGTCGGACGCGTTCGAGGTGCTGACGAGAAAGGATCCTGCGAGGTGAGTGTCCGAGGGGTCACCTTCAAGGCGTGCGGTCAACACGGTCCGCCCGGAGGCGGCTTCGATGTGTTCAACGCGAAACGCGACCTGCAGCTCGTCGTCGAGGCGGAGGACGATGCGCTCGGGGCGGAAGTCGCGCCAGTCCGCGATATGGTGATCCACCTCCGGCAGGACCGCGCGGAGCCAATCGGCCGCCGGAGCGGGGCCGGGGACCGCCGGTTGGGCGACAGTCACGTCGGCCGACGGAAAAACATGCGGGCCCGCGGCGCGCCCGCCCGTGAAGGCGGAAGCTTGCTCCCGTCGGGTTTGGGTGGGTTCGCGATCAACCCAGAAAGCGGCACTGCCCGCCAGGAGACTTAAGATTAGAAACGACGCTGATCGTCGGGAAGGAAGGCGTGCCATGGAGAGTGAGGGTGGTCGTAAAAGTCGGCCCATGAGGTGGGCTGAGGTGGCTGGGAGGCGCGAATGTAATTCAAAGGCATTTTCCGCGTCAGGGAAAGTGCGTCGGGGCAGGAAACTGAAGTTTTACGGCGCTATCACACGCGCGACCCGGCCGCATGGTCTCGTTGCAAGGAGGTGTGTCGCCGCGCGGAGGTTTTCGTTCCCCGGGAGTTCACTTTTCGAACGCGGCGAGCACAATCGACGGCGTCAGCAGCTCGGGCAGCACCTGGGGCTCGGTTTCGCCGGGCAAATAGACGAGGTTAAACGGCACGGCGCTGCGGTTCCACTTCGCCAACTCTTCGGTGATGGCCGAGTCCTTGTTCGTCCAATCGGCCTTTAATGCGACGATTTTGCGGTCGGCGAAGACCTGTCGTACCTCGTCCGACCCGAAGACGAGCTTTTTGTTGGTCTGGCAGGTCGCGCACCACCGCGCGGTAAAATCCACGTAGATCGGACGCCCTTCGGCCCGCAGCCGCGCCACCGCCTCCACGCTCCAAGGTTCCCACACGAGGTCCCCGGGCGCCGCGGCTTTCGGCCAGCCGGTCCAAAGTCCCGCGAACACGAGGAGGGCTCCGCCAATCAATCCAAAACGAACGCGGCCTGGCTTGGCGCCGGGCGCGTTCCATCGTCCGTAAAGCCACACACCCATTGCGATCACGACCAAACCCAGCAACGCCATGAGCATGCCGCCTTCGCTGAGTTGTCCCGCGAGCACCCAGACCAATGCGGCCACGGTGGCGTACAGGGGAAACGCCATGAACTGTTTGAACGTTTCCATCCACGCGCCTGGCCGGGGCAAGATGCGGATCGCCTGCGGGAAAATCGAGAGAAGGAGGTACGGCGCCGCAAGACCGAGGGCGATGGCCGTGAAGATTGCGAACGATTCCGCCACCGGCAGAGCCAGCGCGGCACCCAGCGCGGGGGCAAGGAACGGCGCGGAACACGGCGTGGCCACCACCGTGGCCAGCACGCCGGTGAAGAACGAGCCGCTGTAGCCCGACTTCATCTGCAGGCTGGAACCCACGCCGGTGGCCCGGAGTCCGAACTCGAAGACGCCGCTCATGTTGAGCGCGAAGACCAGGAGAACGATCGCGAGCGCATAGACGAATCCGGGCGACTGGAGTTGAAAGCCCCAACCGAGTTGATCGCCGCCGGCCCGGAGAACCGCCAGCGCTCCGGCCAGCGCCCAGAACGAGAGCAGCACACCCAAGGTGAAGACGAGTCCGTGCATCACGACGCGCTTCCGGTCACTGCCCGCTTGGTTGACGAAACCGAGGATCTTGATGCCGAGCACAGGGAACACGCAGGGCATCAGGTTCAGAATCAGTCCACCCAGGGCGGCGAGTGCGAGTGTGCCCAAGAGGCTGGTCGTCGTACCGGAGGTCGCGCCCGCGAGGTCCGTGCTCACCGTGCCAATGGGCAGGTCGATCATCATGCCCGGCAGGTCGCCGCTGGCCAGCCATCCGCTCTTGCTCGCAAGCACTCCAACGAGCCGTTCGGTGGTTTGACTGGTGGCGAGCGACACCGGCATCTCAATCACGTACTCACCCGAAGCGACGCGGCGTGTTGCTTGCGGACGGTCGTATTGAATGAAGCCATCTTCGGCGAAGAACCAAAGTTCGGTGGGATCGGAGCGAGGTGCATCAGCCCCGGCCTTGAGTTGAAGGGTGATCGTCTGGCCGCTTCGGTTCGCCTGGAGATCCCAGCCGGGCACCTTGCGCGGGAGGGAGGCGACGGCTGCCGCTGCCTCGGCGCCCCGGCCAGCGGCAGGCTGTGGCGCGTCGCCCGCGATGGGTAGATCGAGCGCCACCTTTGCTTCCCCGGGAATACAAACGTCAGCGCACATCAGCCACTCTGCCAGCGCGCGAATCGTGACGATCTCGCCCGGCTTCGCGTTCGCCGGTGGTATCAGAACGACCGGCAGGTAAGTGACGCCTTCGTACCCGTTCCCCGTGATGTTACCCTTCCGGTCCTTCACCACATGCGGCGTCGGCCACTGGATTTCGCCTGCGGTCCAGCCCTCGGGCAACTCCCACACCAACGAGGTGGGGTACCCTGTTCCCGGATTGATCCAGTAGCTGTGCCATTCGGGCTCGTGGTCGAGGCGCAACGCGACGGTGATCGGACGTCCGGGCTGGACCGAGGTCTCGGTGGCAACCAGCTCCACTTTTACTTGGGCCAAGGCCGCAGGAGCGAGGCAGGTGAGCCAGAGAAGACAGGAAAAGAGGCGGCGGACGGACATGGTGGGAGGATAGACTTATCCATAGGAGGTGCAACGCCCCCGGCTTCTTCCCTTCTTTAATTGCCGTTCGCCCCGGGCACCGGGTTGCCTTTCATGCCGCGGCCCGTGAGGGTAGCGTCTCATGCATACACGCAAATTCGGCCCCACCGGGCGCAACGTGGGAGAAGTGGGTCTGGGAACCTGGCAACTGGGCTCCAGCTGGGGAGACGTTTCTGAGCAAACCGCGTTGGCGACCTTGCGCGCGGCCTACGAAAACGGGGTCACGTTCTTCGACACGGCCGACGTTTACGGCATGGGACGAAGCGAGCGCCTCATCGCACGTTTCCTCAAAGAAACCCCCGGCGCACGCGAGCAGGTGTACCTCGCGACGAAACTGGGGCGGTTCAGCCCGCCCGGTTGGCCGGAGAATTTTACGAGAGCGACCGTGCGCGCTCACACCGAGGCCTCCCTGCAGCGTCTCGGGATCGAGGCGCTCGATCTTACCCAACTGCACTGTGTGCCTGAGGAAGTCCTGAGGCGCGGCGAAATGTTGGAGGCGCTCGCGGAGCTCCAGCGCGAGGGCAAGATCAGGGGCTGTGGGGTCAGCGTCGAGTCGATGGACGAAGCGCTGTTTTGCGTGCGGCGCGGCGGGGTGACCGCGGTGCAGATCATCTTCAACGTGCTTCGTCAGAAGCCGATTCACACGTTGTTTGCCGAAGCGCGCGCGCAGCGCGTGGGAGTCATCGTCCGGCTGCCTCTCGCGAGCGGACTGCTGGGAGGGAAAATGACCAAGGCGAGCACCTTTGCGCCCGACGATCATCGAAATTTCAACCGCGACGGCCAAAAATTCAACGTGGGCGAAACGTTCTCCGGCCTGCCCTTTGAACTCGGGGTCGACCTCGCGGAGCGTTTGAAGCCGCTCGTGCCGGACGGGTGGACGCTCGCCGATTTTGCACTGCGCTGGTGCCTCGATTTCGAGGCGGTGGGGGTGATCATTCCCGGAGCGCGGAATCCCGAGCAGGTGCGGGCCAACCTTCGTGCGAGCGATCTGCCCCCGCTCAGCCCGGCCTTGCACGCGCAACTCGCGACCTTCTACGAACAGCACGTCGCGGCGCACATCCGGGGACCTTATTGACGTTGTGGTGGCTGCGTTTTCGCCCGATGCCGCGGCGGCGAAAACCCCGGCGCGTCTCCGCTACGATTTCGGCCCCACCTCCGCCGGCGCCAGGGGGCGGGACAGCGTGACGTCGATGTCACCAATAAAAGGATACGCCACGTTGGATCACATTGTAGGCGAAGGTGGTGTCCGTTACTTCAGCACGCGATCGGCGAAATCCATGTAGCGCGCCCAGTCATACGCGGTGATGTCGTGGCCACCGCTGCGGATGTGATAGGCCATGCCGTCGCCCAGCACCGGTTGGTTGACGGGCGGCTGGTCGTTCACGCCGAGGCCCTTCTTTCCGAACAACGCATAGACCGGCTCGGCGTGTTTGGCTCCGAGGAATTCCCCTCTAGGATCGGCCCACTTGTCGTCGACGGCACTCGCGACATGCACCGGACGCGGGGCGATGAGGCTGATGAGCTGATGCTGATCGATGGGCAGGGCTTCCTCACGGTCGTTGTACGCGCGGAAGTTACGGGCGAACCAGTGGGGAAACGAAGAGTTGATGCGCTTCACGGTCTCACCGAACTTGCGACGGCTGAGGGCGGCGCCGCCGCAACCCGAGTCGTTCGAGATGACCAGTGCGAAACGCTCGTCCTGGGCACCTGCCCAGAGGGCGGCTTTGCCCAGACGCGAATGGCCATGGACCGCCACGCGCTTCGCATCGATGTCGCGGTCGCTCTCAAGGTAGTCCAACGCCCGGCTCAGTCCCCACGCCCAAATGCCCGTGGCTCCCCACGCGTCCGGGGCGCGTTCTTCGACGGCGCCGGTGGCGAAGAGGGCAGCGACATCTCGGGTCAGCCCCTCGGGTCGATCCTCGCTCAGGTCGCCGCAATAGATCGTTGCCGTGGCGTATCCGCGCGCGATGAGGTCCTCGACCTGCCAGCGGGTCGCGTGGGTGCCGCGCGAGGCTTCGGTGGCGCGATGGTTCACGACTCCGTGATCGTCGCTTGAGCGCATCCATGCCGTGGAGAGCGCGATCGCGGGATCGGCATGCACGGAGTGATTGCCAAAGAAACTCAGCCCGAGAAACGCCGGTACTGGTCCTGTTGCGTTGGCCGGTTGGTAGATGAGCAGGTCCATCTTCGGTCCGTCCTTGCGCGCGCTAAACCAGATTCTGACTTCCTTGCGCACGGCCTTGCCGCCGAGCGCGGCGCGATCCACGGACATGACTTCCCAGTGCATTCCGGCCGGCCGGCCCGCGGGGGTGCGTCCGTACACTTCGCGCGCGAACACGTCCAGCAGTTCGGAACGGCGCTTTGCCGTCCATGTGGCGGCGTCGCGCACCGGCGTTCCGTCGTTGAGCGTCAAAGCGTCAGGCAGCGTGAACGGGGCAACGTTGGATTCGTCGTAATTGAAACCGGCCGGCTGGCCGTCGGCGTTGAAGGCAAAGGTCATGAGCGCGACAAGAAGGAACGGGGTAACGCGGAGAGGCATGATGGAGAGATGAGGCCTCAACGCGTGAACAACGACAAGATTTGAGATGATCAGGGGAAAGGAAATCGCAAACGCCAAAGGTCAAAACACCAAAGAGCGCACCGCCTCTTCACGAAGACATTTAACAGGAGTACGCGGAGACCGTAGAGAGAGGCAACACCGAGAGCTTTCCCCTGCTTCCTTTGCAGACATACTGGGAGGATCTGGGCGGGAAACCTTATGCGCGGGACAAAATCCCGATGCGCCGGCGTGAAAAACGAGCTGAGGGAGCCGTGATTTCGTTTTCCCGCGGTGGTGAGGTGGACGCGTGGGTCCCTCCACGCGTGGGTCGAAGCTCATCCCGCCGCTCCTTGAAGCGACCTGGCGAACCTGCTCACCCACGCGATAGCGGGTTTAATGTGCTCGTCAGTCGGTTCTGGGAAAACGGTCAAAGCGACTGCCAGGTGCGCGCTGTCTGTTACGGTCCTTCGATGATCAGCCGCAGGGCATCCAATCGCAGGCGGGCTTTCGCAATGGCTTGGCTGATGTGGGCGAGCTGTTGTTCAGCGAGGGCAATCTCCTCCGGTCGCACATGATCGTTCAGTTTGCCCAGGTCGCGCAGCCGCTGAATCTCGGCGCCAAGCGCTCGTGCGGCGGCGGTCTCGGCGGCGGTTCGCAGCGAGGCGGATCGCGACTCCGCGAGTTCCTGCGCGCCATCGAGCATCGCCTTCAGCACGGCGGCGTTGAACCCCGGTCGTTCGAGAAAACGGTGCAGGTCGGTGTCGGCAGCCTCGGCGGTGATTTCCTCGGAAGATCGTTCAATGCTGAGGTCGCGTCCGCGGATATCGACCAGAACGCGCACGGGTGTCGGGGCGAGAAACTGATCCACGTGCCAGCGGTTGTCCGCGACGGTTTCGAGGACGAAGACCGTTTCCAGCAGAAGGTTCGGCTGGTCGGACCGCGCGTGCACGAAGGCCGTGCTTCCGGAGGGCGAGTCGATGAGCAGATCGATCGCGTCCTGCATCAGGGAATGATCGGGAGAAAGGAAGCGAATGTCCTCCCGGGCGATGGCGCGCTTGCGATCGAAGGTCGCAAGCATGCCATCATGCGGAATCGACGGAAACGCCTCGACGTAGGCGTGCCCGGGATCGAGGAACAGGTCGCCGTCTTCGTGCTCCTTCACGCGCACGCCGAAATGATCGAGAAGCGAGAGCAGGAAGCGCCGGGGAAGCGGGTCGGCATCGGCCGCGCGCACCTGCCCGATGATGTCTTCGGCCACGACCGGATTGAAGGAATTGAGCTCCAGCAAACGATCCCGACCCTTCTGCATTTTTGCCTGGAGAGCCTTGCGAAAGCTGATGGTTTCGGCGATCAGCGCGTCGAGCAGCGTTCCCGCGGCCTCGCGCTTTTGTCCCGTGGTGGACAACGCGAGCTCGAGCACGCGCGTCTTGAAGGCCTCCTGGTAATCGTTGCCGCCGTGGAGCGGCGTCTCGAATGCGTCGAGGCCGCGATGGTACCATGCCGCGAGCGCCTCGAGGCTTGAGCCGGCGACACAGGGAACATGGATCTCGATCGGATGCGATTGGCCGATGCGGTCCAGTCGTCCGATGCGTTGTTCAAGCAGGCCGGGATTGAGCGGCAGGTCGAACAGCACGAGGTGATGTGCGAATTGGAAATTCCGCCCTTCGCTGCCGATCTCCGAGCAGAGCAACAGCTGGGCCCCTTCCGGTTCGGCGAACCAGGCGGCCTGGCGATCGCGTTGCACGAGCGGCAGTCCTTCGTGAAAGAGCCCCACGCTCACGTTGGTCTTCTCCTTCAATGCGACCTCGATCGCCGCCACCTTGCGCGGCGAGGTGCAGATGAGCAGGACTTTCGCCGGGCGGTGCTGGTTGAGAAACCCGACAAGCCAGTCGATCCGCGGATCGTCTTTGAACGAATACCGGATCGCTTCCGTGGCGCCCGCTTCCTCGGCCTCCAGTTCGCGGGCGATGCGCGCGGGCAGGGCGGGGTTTTCCGACGCCAGCGTCACCGGTCGATAGATACGTTTGGGAAACCCCGTCATCGCGGCCCGCGTGTTGCGAAAGACCACGCGCCCGGTGCCGTGTTGATCAAGCAGCGTGCGCAACAGCGTTTCGTGTGCGCCCGTCTTCTTCGCCTCCAATGCCGCCAGCAGCTCGCCGAGGCGCTCCGGGTCCTTGGTGAAGATCTGCTTCAGCGTGGTGTGGTCCTTCGTTGTGAGCGGGCGCTGTTCGACGATCTTGTCGGCGACGCTGGCCACCAATCCGAAGCGGCTGCTTGCCGCAATGAACGCCTCAAGGTCGTCGTAGCGCGCGGGGTCGAGCAGTCGCAACCGTGCGAAGTGGCCGGGCAGCCCGAGTTGCGTGGGCGTGGCGGTGAGGAGCAGGAGACCCGGCGCCTGCCGGGCGAGGCGCTCGACCAAGGCGTAACCCGGACTCGGCGCATCGGGCGCCCACGCGAGGTGATGGGCCTCATCCACGATGACCATGTCCCAGCCCGCCTCGACCGCCTGATCGCCGCGGGCCGGGTTGCCCGCAAGAAAGTCCACGCTGCACAAGGCGAGTTGCCCGCTGAGGAACGGATTCTTCCCGGGTTCGCTCTCCTCGCAGGCGATGCAGCGCTCTTCATCGAAGATGCTGAACCAAAGATTAAAGCGGCGCAGCAGCTCGACGAACCACTGGTGGATGAGCGACTCGGGCACGAGGACCAGGGCGCGTTTGACTTTGCTGACGGCCAGCAGGCGTTGGAGGATGAGGCAGGCTTCGATGGTCTTGCCGAGTCCCACTTCGTCCGCGAGCAACACGCGCGGCAGCTGCCGCGTCGCGACTTCGTGGAGAATATAGAACTGATGCGGAATGAGGTCGATGCGTCCGCCGAGAAAGCCCCGGACCTCCGATTGACGGAACCGGGTCTGGGCTTCGAGCGCGCGAAGGCGCAAGGCGAACACCGCGCTGGGATCCGCATGCCCGGCGAGCAGGCGTTCCTGAGGAAGGCTCACGCCGGCGAGATCGGACACTGCATCCTCGCGCACTCGTTTTCCGCCGCCGACATAAAACAACAGGCCGCCGTCATCCTCGACTGCTTCGATGGTGAAGGCGCGGCCGTCGCGGGTGGCGACCGGCTCGCCGACCCGGAAAAGCACGCGTTTGAGCACGGGCGTTCCCCGGGCATAGAGGCGGGTCTCTCTGGTGGCGGGAAACTTGACCTCGATCCGTGACGCTTCGACGTGCGAAACCACACCGAGCCCGAGTTCGGGTTCGCGTTCACTTAAACAACGTTGTCCGGCGACACCAAGCGACATGCGGTCAATCAGACCGTTGGACGGCGATGCGTCCACGGGTTATTTTCAGGGAGTTGGGGCCGATTTAGTCCCTCACTCGTGAACAACGATAAAGGTTAAGACGATAAGGGACGGGAAATTCCAAACGCCAAAGGTCCAAACGCCAAACGAGCGAGAGCGCCTGCGGCGCACGTTTTTTTGAGATTTGGCCGTTTGGGATTTCCGGCTCCGCCGGGTAGGGACCTGATATCCGTCAAAAACTTATGAGCCTGATGGGTCGATGGCTCCGCGCTCGCGCGCCGAGGGTCCATGCGCAGAGTGGTCAGGCACGTTTGATTCCACACCAAATCGTATGGACGAATCTTTCATCATCACTGTGGCGGGTTGCGGCGTACTGGGCGGCGGGTTGCTGGCGTGGTTGCTGACGCGACCTGCGTATCGGCTTCGCGTCACGCCGATGCCGGTGACCGTCGCTCATTATGACCACACGACCGTAGCGGTCGCGCTGGAAGCCAAGAGGCGCATCGGCCTGCGTTGGAAACCCGCATCCGGCACGTTCATCGTTCAGCGGGGATCCGGGGGGCGTGCGGCCGTGAGTCCGCCGCTGGGTACGACGGATACGGGCGGCGCGCCGCTCGAGCTCCAGGTGACGGGCCTTCAGCCGGGTGTGGACAGGTTTCGCGTCTCGGCCACGCCGTTGGGCCGAAAGGCAGCGTTGGTGGTCAATGTTCCTGTGACCATCACGGAGGATGCGCGTGGTTCGCGGCGTATTCGTCATACGGCGGCCGTCCTGTCTGACCCCGGGCGGCCCGCGGATTGAGGGACTGGGTAGCTCGATGACGCGTTGCTCGTTCCACGGGGCACGGCGGTCAACGTAAAGAACGTCGAGGGAAAACGATCCAAATTTGTCTGCTTCGATGTTCCGCCGCCGCCCGGGCGCGAGCCGCCTTACACGTTTCCAGACCGGGCGTAGCTGCCTGAAATGGTCGGCGGCGTTCAGCAGCAACAGCGATTTCGTTTTGCTCCGAATGAGTCGGGCCTGCATCATCATGTCGGTTTCTTCTTTAGCCCCCCCTCCAACCCCATGAAAATCAATCGTAGGCAATGGCTCGCCGCGGCATCGACCGGTGCGGCCGGAGTTCTGACCCACCGCGCGTTCGGGGCCGCCTCGCCCGTCGGCGCGCTTGCCGGAGATCGGACGTTCCGCGACCTGAAGATCAGCGCCGTCCGGATCACTCCGGTCGCCTTGCCCGATCCGCCGATCCTGGCCGCTTCGGGCGCGCATGGTCCGTATTTCCTCCGAAACGTCATCGAGATCGAGACGAACGCCGGCCTTTCGGGGGTGGGTGAGACGCGGGGAGGCGAGGGGTTGACCGAAGCCTTGGAGGCGGCGGTGCCAGCGATGATCGGTGAGAGTCCGTTCGCCTACCGCAAGTTTCAGACCGCGCTCAAGGGCGTTTCACCGGCAGTCTACGCCGGACTTGAACTCGCCTGCCTGGACCTCATGGGCAGGGCGACGGGACTGCGGCTCTGCGAATTGCTGGGCGGGCCGGTGCGCGAGCGCGTCGAGTTTTGCTCGTATTTGTTTTATCGTTACGCGGCCGATCACCCCGTGGTGTTTGAAGATCCGCAGCTCGTCGACGACCGGGGGCGGGGCGACCGTGCGCTCGATCCGTGGGGCGAGGTGCTGACGCCGGAGAGCATGGCCGAGATGGCCTGGCGCTTCCGGGAAAAGTGGGGTTTCCGCTATCACAAGCTGAAGGCCGGGGTTCTTTCGCCCGAGCTCGAACTGGAGACCCTGCATGCGATCAACGCCCGTTTCGGCGGGAAGGAGGCGTTGCGCATCGATCCGAACGGTCGGTGGACGATTCCCACCGCCTTGCGCATTGGGGAGGAATTGAAGGCCCTGCCGTTGGATTACTATGAAGATCCGGTCAGCGGCCAGGAGGCCATGGCCGAGGTGCGGCGGAAGTCCGGGCTCAAGATGAGCACCAACATGTGCGTGACGCGCTTCGAGCATTTGCCGGAGGCCGTGAAGAATGAGCCGGTGGATATCGTGCTGGCCGATCACCATAGTTTCGGGGGCATGGCGGCGTGCCAGGCGCTGGGCGCTTTTGCGGACACGGTCGGTTGGGCGCTGAGCCAGCATAGCAACAACCACGCGGGTCTGACCATGGCGGCCATGATTCACCTGGGGGCGGTGGTGCCGCAGCTCACGTATGCGAGCGACACCCACTACGTCTGGCTGCCGGAGGGCTCCGACATCATTGTCGGTCCCAATCTCGAGATCAAGGAAGGGTGCATGACGGTGCCCTCCGGTCCCGGGCTCGGCGTCGAACTCGACCGGTCCCGCCTCGCAGTCGCCCACGATCGCTACCTGCGCAGTGGAATGCGGGGGCGCAATGACGTCCGGATGATGCTTCGTTTCGACCCCGCGTGGAAACGCACGTTGTTTTGAGGTCGGAGTCGGATGAACCTGCTTTAAGGGTGATCGCCCGGCTGTCTTCCGCCGGAAATTGTCATCTGGCTCACTAAAATCGCGTCAAAGCGCGGTCGGTTCGTCTGTCGAGGTCGCATGCGGACAGGCGTTCGACCTAGTTCGGTGTTGAACAACTTAGCGCCTTTTATGGAAGCCTCGTCCGCCTTCGTCTTCGATCCCGCCCGTCTGCCGTCTCCTCCGGTTGTGGTCATGCGTCTTGTCCGGCTGATGGCCGACCAAGACGCGCATCTGCGTGACATTTTGGATTCGCTCAAGACGGACGCCTCGCTTTGCGCCCAGGTGCTTGCGTCGTGCAACTCGGCGGTGAATCAACGGGGGCAGGTGGTGGCTTCGATCGAAGCGGCGGTCGTGAGGCTCGGTTACGCCGAACTCAACCGAATCGTCTGCGCCACGGCGTTCCGGCAGGTGTTCGATGCGTCGACCAGCCTCTACACTGAAACGGCCGATGTGCTCTGGCATCGCTCGGTCTACACCGCCGTTGCCATGGAGGAGCTGACTTCCGAACCCCTTGAAAAGGACGAGGCTTACCTGGCCGGATTGCTCCACCTTGCCGGCGTTTTTCTTGTATCCAAGCTGTACCCACACGAAGGATCGCCGGTGCTCGACGCCAACGCCCTGCCGGATGCCGGCCCGGCGGAGAGGGCACTGCTGGGTGCGCGCAGTTGCGACTTTGGCGCACGGGCGTTGGAGGCGTGGGGCCTGTCCGAGCGGGTGTGTCTGGCCGTCCGTCATCAACATGAACCTGCCGCGGCCGGGGCAGCCTCCGGTCTCGCAGGACGGCTCCAGCTTGCCTCCGGTCTGGGGGTGGCGGCGACGGCCCGTCAAGGTTCGCGGCATGGCGTGCTGATGACCTCGTGCCTGACGGATCCCGAGGATCCGCTTCATTCCATCGCGACCCGCGCCGGCGCACGGGCACGAGTGCTATTAGGCCCTCACTCGTGAACAACGATAAGGTTTGAGACGATAATGGACGGGAAATTCCAAACGCCAAAGGTCCAAACGCCAAACAAGCGAGATCGCCTGCGGCGCACGTTTGTTTGGGATTTGGGCATTTGTGATTTGGGATTTCCGGCTTCGCTGGCTTAGGGTGACGGGGGTGCGTCGTTCAGCGGGTACTCCTTGATTCCGCTGATCTGCGCGAAGGCGCGAAGGAGAAAAAGCGGATTGTTGCGCAGGTACCTTGGACCGAGACGGCGTGGCTCGCGTGCGAGCCGCCAGAGCCACTCAAGACTGCTCCGTTGCATCCAACGCGGCGCCTGGCGGATGCGTCCCGAATGCAGATCGAAGGCCGCACCCACGCCGAGCAGCACGCCGTGATCGAGCCGTGCAACAAGTTTTGCCATCAACGCCTCCTGTTTGGGTGTGCTCAGGCCCACCCAGATAAGCGAGGCGCAGGCTGACCGAAGTTGTGAGGCGACGGCATCGAGTTCCTCCGGAGGCGCTGCCCCGTAGGGAGGTGTGCGCGTGCCGGCGACGGAGAGGCCCGGAAAGCGCGTGACGAGCGATTGCGCCAGTTGCTCTGCGGTTCCCGGAGCGCCCCCGTAGAAAAAGTGACGGAGCCCGGTGTGGACCGTTGCGGCGCACAACGACAGCAGCAGGTCGGGACCGTAAACGCGGTTGATGCCCTCGCGGTCGCCGCGACGGGCCAGCCACACCACCGGCATTCCGTCGGGGGTGGTTAAGAAGGACTGGTTGAGAATCGTGCGATGCCGGGGATCGCGGTGCGCGCAGCTCACGCTGTTGACGTCGCAACAGCAGACATAGCCCGCCGGCCCGGATCCGGCGCGGTCGAGGATGAGGTCGCGCGCCAAGTCAAGGTCGAGCGCGTGTACGCCGACACCGAGGACGTTGGAGCGCGGAGGGGGGATCATTCGCGTGGAGGAGAGAACCGGGCAAGCAGGTCGTCGAACGTGGTGTGCGCGAGCGACGGCAACCTCCAGTCGGCATGGGGAAACTCGAAGTGGGCCGTGGAAGGATTGGGCACGACCACACAGTGGAGGCCCGCACGTTTTGCCGCGAGGTGTCCCGGCACCGAGTCTTCGAGAGCAACGGAACGCGCGGCTTCGGCGCCGAGGGCGGACAGGGCGGCGAGGTAAACATCAGGGGCGGGTTTGCCGGCGGTCACGTCGTCGATGCAACGAATGGCATCGAAGGCATCGAGCAGACCGAGGCGTGCGAGGTGGCTCTCGACGTGAGCGTGGTCGGAGTTGGAGGCAACCCCGAGAGCAATCCCGCGGGCGCGGGCGGCCGCGATCAGAGATTCGACGCCGGGTAGGACGGGTTGCTGTCGCGTCAGGAAGCGGGCGCGTTGCCGGTAATCGCCTTCCAGAATCGTCCGGTCGACGGCGGGGCCAAAGGCTGTCCACGGGTCGAAGTCGATGCCCACGTGTCCCACGACCCCGAAAAGCAGAGACCGATCGCAGGCGACATTATGCCGAGCGTGGACTTCCGCCCAGGCATCCACCAGCGGCGTTTCCGTATCCACAATCAATCCGTCGAAGTCGAAGACAAGAGCCTGAATCATGCGAGGCATCCAGCAAGGCGACGGCAGGCGTGGCAGTCACGCCGGGAAATGCCAAGGTTGCAGGTCGCGCAGCGCCTCTTCACAAAGACAGTTAACGGGAGCACGCGGAGGCCGCAGAGAGAGAGGCAACGCCGAGAGGTTTCCTTGGCTGGCTTTGCTGGCGGGGTTGAAGGAGCGGCGGCACTCTTGCCGCCGGAGGCCTTGCGTAGGTCGGACCGGCATCCAAACCGGCGGCAAGAGTGCCGCCGCTCCTTGAAGCGACCCGGCGAAACTGCTCACCGCCGCGACCCCGTTGTCATTTAATAGATGACAACGGGGTCGCGGTGGGGTTAGCGGTTGCGGATTTCTCTGCGTTCTCTGCCGAAAAATTCGGGGCAGAAACGTTTTCCGGTTTGGAATAAGGAGTCCTCGTTGGGCGCTACGATGCGCGAGGTCGTCTATGCAACGGCAGGCTCCCGGTCGGACGCCGTCCGCACGGAGGTGCGGCTGAGCAGCATGCCAACGAAGGCCAAGGCGACGACCGCGCCCAAGCCCGCAAAGCCCGTCGCCGCGTTATGGTGAGCGACAACCACGGTGGCTCCGAAGATCAGGGTGGTGCGGAGCATGCGGTCGAAGGCGGAGAAGAACATCTGTACGCGGCCGAGCACCCCGGTGGGTACGAGCGTCAGCACAATCGCGCCGCGGGCGACGCGAGATCCGGCGCTGCCGAGCCCGAGGAGGAGCAGCGCGGCGTAGTAGAGCACCGTGGAGTGGAGCAGGGCGAGCAGGGCCAGGCCCGCGAAAAAAATTCCCATCGTCGCCACCATCGTCCGGTCGGGCCCATGGCGCGGCACGAGCCGCGGGATCAACATTCCGGCGAGAAGGGCGCCGAAGGCAAAGACAACCTCGCCGCGACCAAAAACAGCGGACGAGGCGAAGAGGATTCGATCGACGTAGATGGGGAAGAGGTAATTTCCTGCCATGACGACAACGAAAGGCACGTAGGTGCAGAGAAGGAAAAGGCAAAGCCGGGGTCGCTCGCGCAGCCACCGTCCTCCTTCGGCCATGGCGTGCCACGCGTTACGATGCGTTTTCTTCGGAGTGCGTCGGGTGTGCTCCGGGAGACCGCGTTGCACGAGAAAGCTGAAGAGATAGGTGGCCGCATCGGCGAGCAGAAGGAGGGGCAGGGCCACCTGACCGATGAGCAGACTTGCCAGCCCACCGGCGAGCATCGAGGCAGTCTGCCCTTGGATCTCCATCAGGCCGGTGAGCGCCTGGTAGTGACGGGGATGAAACGTCTCCTGGATGAACGCGAACTTTGCCGGGTAGTGCAGGGTGGAGTAGAGCATTCCGCAAAAATATGTCGTCATCAGTTGTCCGGTGGACAACCCGTCCGCAGCGAAGGCCCAGACGGCCATGGCGACCATGGCGACAAAACCAAAGGCCTCGCCCGCGAGCAGCATCGACTTACGGGCATGACGATCCAGCCACGCCCCATAGTAGGGCATGAAAAGAAACAGCGCCACGGTGGTGCCAAGGGTGGCAAAACCGTAGAAGCGCGAACCCTCGGGTTGCTGAATCAGCAGCCACGGGACCGCGATCAGCGTCACGCCTGACCCCACCGAACCGGTGACGTTGGCGAGCAGCAGCCGACGGACACGGTTGTCCTGGAGCAAGTCCTTCACGCCTCTGCTCCAGCGCGAATCGTGCCCAAACTCCGAGGTCTGGGTGGTATGAAAAGTGTCGATGGGTGGACGGCGGGTCATCCGCGGGACCCCGGCATCGCTGCGCGATGCCTCAGCTTTCTGCGGGACCCAGGCAAACGAGGCCAATTGGGATTTCGGTTGCCAAAACCCTTGCGCCGCCACCCGCCGCAGAAAGCTAGAGCCAGCGTTTTTTCCTCATCATGAGGAACATCCCGAGCGTGCAGGACAGGGTGAGCAGCATTGCCAACGGATAGGCGAAGACGGGTTCCAGCTCGATCATCCGGCTGAAGTTCATGCCGAACCAACCGCCGATCAGCAGAGGCGGAATGGTCAAGGCGGTCAGGGCGGTGATCACCCGGATGCCCTCGCTCGCTTCGTAGCTGGATTTGTTGAGGTAAACCCGGAACGAGAGAATCAGCTGATCCGCCCACGAACTCGCCTGATGTTCGATTCGGTTGAGGTCTTCGCTCAAGTCGCGCAGGTAGGGCACGATCACCGGACGGATGAAGCGGTTCTTCCCGGACGCGAGAGCCGTGGCGACGTCACGCTGCGGGCGGACGATCTGACGGAGCTGGATGATTTCCTTGCGCAACCCCACCACGCGGGGAAACAAGGTTTTCGCCGGCTCGTGGTGCAGCACGGCGTCTTCGATTGACTCAAGTTCGTGGCGGAGTTCGTGCAGGGCGGGCTGGTAGGCCTCGACCATGAAATCAAGCAACGTATGGGCAAAGCGGTCCGGCCCCCGGACGGGAACACCGGGCGTGCGCTGTGAACGTTCAAGCACCAACTGCACGGGCCGGAGCGGTTGCCGATGGAACGTGATCAGGAAGTTTTTCCCCAACACGAAATCGAGCTCGGTGGTGGAGAACTTATCGAGCTTCGAATAGTCGACTGCGTGCATGACGAAGTAGAGGTAGTCGTCGTAATCCTCCAATTTCGGCAGAGGCGAGTCGCTGACGCAGTCCTCGATGACGAGCGGGTGAACCGCGAACCCATCTTCAAGCACGAGCTTGATTTCTTCGGGCGTCGGCGCGTCAAGATCCACCCACACCATGACACCCGGTTCCAGCCGCAACGCCGCCAACGTCTCCGGCGGGGGATTGACGGCGGCGAACTTGTTGTCGCGGTAAACGAGGATGGTTAGCATCGTGACGGCTGCGCCGTAAATCCTAAATCACAAGCGGCTAAATCCTAAAGGGGATCAGCGCACCGGGGATGGGCGAAGGGGAAGGGGCGTTGTTTAGGATTTAGTTCTTAGGATTTAGGATTTTTCGCGCCGGAGGCGCGGTTAGATCCACCTCCGTCGTTTGCACCACCAGAAGATGAGCGAGGTGGCGATGACCGTGACGCCGATGACGACAGGATAGCCGAAGGTTGAGTTCAATTCCGGCATATGCTCGAAGTTCATGCCATACCACGTGCCGATCAGCATGGCGGGAAGGGAAAGCGCCGTGAGGGCGGTGAGGACTTTGATGCCTTCGTTGGCCTCGAAGCCGGACCGGCTCAGATAGAGATCGAACGAGATCAGAAGTTGGTCGGCATAGCTCGCGGCGGTTTCGTCGATGCGCACGAGATCGTCGCGCAGATCGCGAAAATACGGCAGCATGATGGTGCGGATCAGCTTCGACTCACCGTGGGCGAGCTTGTTGATCACGTCCCTCTGCGGGCGCACGATCTGGCGCAGGTGATTGATTTCGGAACGGACGGCGATGAGGTCCGTCGTCAGGTCCGGGCTGTTGCGTTCCAACACGGACACTTCGATTTCCTCGAGTTCGCCGCGCAGTTCCTGCATGACGGGTTTGTAGAGATCGACGAGCGCATCGAGCAGGTGATGGGCAAGCCGGTCGGGTCCGCGCGCCACGGTGCCGGTGGCCTTCACGCAACGGTCGACCAGGGTCGCGACGGATTTGAGGGGAGTGCGATGGAACGTGACAAGGTAGTCCTTGCCCAGGAAAAGATTGACCTCGGCAGTATTGAATTTCTCCGTACGCGTGAAGTCGACCGCGTGCATGACCATGAAAAGGTAGTCCTCGTAGTCTTCCACCTTGGGCAGCGAACTCGGGGTGAGACAGTCCTCGATCGCGAGCGGGTGAAACTGAAAAACGCCTTCAAGAACCGTCTTCACCTCCTCGTCGGTCGGGTTTTCGAGGTCGACCCACAGCACCAGACCCTTGTCGGCGCGCACGAGCCTCAGCGCCTCGATTTCAAGGTCGCGTCCAACAAGCCGTCCTTCGCTGAGTACGAACGAATGAATCATGCGCGGCGCACATCGTGCGCGACGCGGGCCGGCTGGCAAGCCCGGCGGAGCAACCGCTGTCCTCTCAGCCCTTCGACTCGAGATACTTCAAGATGTCGTTCGCCTGCTCGGTGGTGGAGCCTTTATGATCGGCGTAGACGATCTTGCCCTTGTGGATGAGGTAGGCCTGCCGGCTGGCGAAGGCCAGGCCTGACTGGCCGAAGGCCTTGACCACTTTTTTTTCCGTGTCGGCGAGCAGAGGGAAGGGGAAATTTTGTTCTTCGCGGAACTTGCGCTGAGCCTCGACGCTGTCGGTGCTCACGCCCACCACGGCGACACCTTTCCTGGTCAGGTCCGCGTAGGCATCCCGGAGGGCGCAGCCTTGCTTGGTGCAGCCGGAGGTTCCGGCTTTCGGGTAAAAGTAGACGAGTGTGTAGTCGTTTTTGGAATACACATCAGCCAGGCTGAGTTCCTGGCCGTTGTCGGCGAGGGCGGAGACGGCGGGGGCGTTGGCGCCCACTTCGAGTGGTGCGGCGTGGAGGAAGGAGAACATGGTGAGGAGGAGGCCGGAGAGCAGGGTCAAGCGCTTCATAAGTCCTCCCAGCGTGTCACATTGCGCGGGTTTCGCAAGTCGCCGACCCGGTTGCGTCCACCCGGGTTATCGTTAAACTCTTTCATGCCCGTTTTCGTTCCCACCCGTGCCGCCGGGCTGTCCCGCCTGGAGGCGTTCCTGCCGCGGATCCCGCGGTACGCGGAGGAACGCGACTTCGACCGCCCCCATCGGCCGTCCACCTCGCAACTCAGCCCCTGGCTGCAACGGAGGCTGCTCACGGAGGAGGAGGTGGTGGCCGCCACGCTTGCGGAGCACCCGTGGCCAAAGGCGGAAACGTTTCTGCAGGAGGTCTGCTGGCGCACCTATTGGAAGGGCTGGCTGGAGCAGAATCCCGCCGTCTGGACGCGCTATCGCGAGGCCGTGCAACGCGGTCTGGCGGCTCCTCCAGAGCGTTATGCCGCCGCTGTTGCAGGCGAAACCGGCGTGCCCGGATTCGATGACTGGGCAAAGGAACTGTCCTCGTCGGGGTGGTTGCACAACCACGTCCGCATGTGGTTCGCGAGCATCTGGGTTTTTACCTTGCGCCTGCCGTGGGAGCTGGGGGCCGATTTCTTCCTGCGCCACCTGCTCGATGGCGATCCGGCGTCGAATACCTTGTCTTGGCGCTGGGTGGCCGGACTGCAAACGCCCGGCAAACTCTATCTCGCGCAGGCGGACAACATTCGGTTTCACACGGAGGGCCGTTTCGATCCAGGCGATTGCCTGGCAAAGTCTGCGGTCGCCGTGACGGAGCAGGCGTTGCCGAAAGCCCAGGCTCTCTGGTCCCCGGAAGGCCAGCTGGATTGGGAAGGGCCCGTGGGCTGGTGGCTGCATCCGGAGGACTTGGCGGTTGAGTCGCTGGATCTCGGCGAGTTGCAGCCGACCACGGTGCTGGCCGCATGGCCGCAATCGCTGGCCGAGGAGCACGGGTGGATGGAGCGCGTAACCTCCTTTAATCAAGCGGCGCTGGCCGACGGCGCAGCGCGAATGGTACAGGCTTTTGGCGCGACGGTTCACGCGGTGCGCTCGAACGATCTGGCGAATGAGGCCGTGTCTTGGGCCAGCACCCATGGATTGCGTTCCGTGGTGGCGATGCGTCCGCCGGTCGGCCCTTGGCTTGACACGGGGCTGACCGTGGCCGCGGCTTTGGCTGAGGCTGGCGTACGGGTCGTCTGGCGCCAGCGTGAGTGGGATACCGTCCTTCATCCGTTGGCGACGAAGGGATTCTTCCCGTTCTGGACCGCGGCGGGTCGCCTGCTCTATGCCTCGTCAGGACACGTGCGATCCGCGGTGCATCAACAGGCGGCTGATCGAGTTTGACGCGGTTTGGGTCATGACGACCGCGAACGTGAAGAAATGGGGGATGGACGAGCGGGGATCGTGGATTTTCTCCTCGCTACCGGCTGCCCGCCACCCGCTACTTTGTGCCATGTCTGATCCGAAGCTCATCGAGACGTTTCCGAATCCGGCGCCGCACCGGGATTACGTGATTGAGCACACGCATCACGAATTCACCTCGCTGTGTCCGATGACCGGTCATCCGGATTTCGCCCACATCACGGTGCGCTACGTGGCGGACAAGGCCTGCGTCGAACTCAAGTCGCTGAAGGTGTATTTTCACGCGTTTCGCAACGAGGGCATTTTCTTCGAGGCGGTGACGAACAAGATCTGCGACGACCTGGGTGCGGCCTTGAAACCGCGCAGCCTGACGATCATGGCGAATTGGAAGGCGCGAGGCGGGTTCACGTCGGTGGTGACGGCGGAATGGGCGGCCGCAAAGAAACCGAGACGGCGTTGAGGCGCCGACGGCCACGGCGGCGGAGGACGGGCTGATTCTGCGCGTGCGGCGTTCCGGCTTTCGCTTCTTCGCCATGGGCGATTTCCTTGGGGAGGAGCCCACACACTGCGGTCGGCGCCCGCGGCTACAATAAGGCAAGAAATGTCGTGGGCGGGGCTGATGCTGGACTGTCCGCCTGCCGTTATGTTCGCAATCGACTTTCCGTTTCGGATGGCGAGCGTTCGGGTGAAACCCTTATCTTATGCGATCCCTCCTTGCGTTGATTGCGATTACCCTCGCTGCTGCGGCCTCAGCCGCTGATTCCGTGCCGCTCTTTAATGCCGTGCTCACGATGAACGGCCAGCATCGCTTTGTCCTGACCAATGCGTCGGGCGAAAGCAGCCGCTGGCTCGAATTGGGCGAGGCCTTCGATGGACATGTCGTGAAGTCGTTCGATGCGAAGGCGAACACGCTCGACCTGGAGCATGCCGGCGTGATTCGGAAGGTGACGTTGGTGAATGCCGCGATCGGCGAGTTGGCGGCTTCGACGAAGGCGACGCTCACGGATGCGGAGGATGTGCTTCAAGCGATGCGCTTCGATGAGATGATGGCCAAGATACTTGCGCAGCAGAAGGACGCGTTGAAGCCGATGATCCAGCAGTCCGTCGCCCGTTCTCGCGTCCCCGAGGAACACCGCGCCCGGTATGCCGAATTGCAGACCAAGATTCTCGACGAGACGTTCGCGACCATGGCGGGACCCGAGATGCGCACGGCGATCGTCGATCTCTATAGCGAGGTTTTCAGCAAGGAAGAGCTGACGGCAATAAGCACGTTTTATGGCACACCGGCCGGCCAATCGATGATCGATAAGCAGCCCGCGATTCAGCAAAAGATGATGCAGATCATGATGGGGCGGATGAACGAACTCGGACCGCGCATGCAGAAAATGACGCAAGAGTTTCAGGCGGAGATTTCTGCCAAGGCGCCTGCGCCGGTCGCGCCGCCGCCACCCAAGTGAGGGTCTGCCGCCCCGAGGCTTAGTCCCGCGGATTGAGCGTTTGTATGATCTCGGCGTGCAGCCCCGGGTGGGCGGCGACCGTTGACGACGCCGGGTAGGCCGGACCGCCTTGCCAGTCGGTGATCACGCCGCCGGCGCCGCGGATGATGGGTACGAGCGCGGCGACGTCCCAAGGGTTCATGATCGGGTCCAGGCACACGTCGGCGCGGCCGGCGGCCACGAGCAGGTAGCCATAACAATCGCCCCACGTGCGCACCAAACGCGCCCGACCCACGAGACGGTCGTAGGCCGCTCCGTTTTGATAACGGGCAGGATTGAACGGATCGCTCGTCAACACGGTGGCGTCCTCTACGCGCGCGCACGCCCTCACGTGCACCGGCCGGTCGTTAAGGGTGGTGGTCTGGCCATCGCCGATCATGAGCTGGCCGAGGATCGGTTGGTGGATGGCTCCCAAGACGGGTTGACCCTGATGAAGGAGTGCAATGAGCGTGCCCCAGAGCGGGACGCCGGTGATGAATGACTTTGTGCCGTCGATCGGATCGAGCACCCACACCCACTCGGCGTCCGGATTCTCGCTGCCGAGTTCCTCGCCGATGATGCCGTGGCCGGGGAAATGCCGGGTGATCATCGTGCGGAGCAACGCCTCCGCGCCGCGGTCGGCCGCCGTCACGGGCGAGGCGTCGTCCTTGATCTCGACCGCGAGGGACGGATCCGCGAAAAGCGGACGGATAAAATCGCCGCTGGCGGAGGCGAGTTCGTGCAGGAATGTCCGGTAACGCGAGAGGTCCACGCGGCGCAGTGTTGCGGGAGATGCGGCGCGGATAAATGGAAAAACACCGGCGTGCCGACACCCCTGCGAGTTGCGGTTGCAGCGCGGGCCGGCGGGGGCTTGCGTGGGGGCCGTGAGCGACCGCTGGACCGATCATCTCATCCATTTCATCGACTTCGAGGGCAGCCTCGCGTCCGGCATCCTCGAATATGGGGTGGTAACTCTGCGCGGCGCCGAGGTGATCCATGCGACCACCCGGCTTTGTCGGGCGACGGGGCGAATTCGGGACGAAGACGTGGCGGTGCACGGACTCGATGCCGCCGCGGTGTCCGGTTGCGCGCCCTTTTCCGAGGAATTTGAGCACTTCGTCGGACTGCGCGCGACGGGTCCGCTCGCCGCGCATTTTGCCAGCGTGGAGAACACCTTGCTCAAGTCCGTCTGGCCGTACCCGCGAACGTCTCCCGATTTTGCGCGACCGGGAGGCTCGATCACCGAGTGGGGACCGTGGGCCGATACGGGACGGTTGTATCCGCAACTCTATCCGACGCTCACGACGGCAAAGCTGGAAAGCCTCGTCGTCACCTTTGGCCTGCAAACGATGCTCGATGAAACCGCGACGCGGTGGTGTCCGGCGGGACGTCGCGGCTATCACGCCGCGCTCTACGATGCGCTCGCGGGGGCGTTGCTGCTCACGCGATTGACGCAGGAGCCTTCGGTGACCGCCCAGTCCATCGCCTGGCTGCTGACCATGAGCACGCTCGATCCGGGCAAGCGCGACGCGCTCAATCAGGGTGAGCTGTTTTGAGCCACAAGGGCAGCGACTTCATCCGGCATTGTAGCCGCAGGCGTCGACCGCGGTTCCGGACCGATTCTACGCAAACTGCGGATGGGCCTCGATGCGTGCGATGAAGGCTTGGCGTTGCTCTTCGGAGTATTCCTCCGGACAACGCGCGGTGCTGCGCCGCCAGCGCGCGAGCCAGGTGGCGTCGAGCAAGCGTGGGTGTCCCGGATGATCGACGGCGCCGGCGGCGGTGGTGAACGCCAGCGTGGTATCGGCCTTCGGTCCGGTGCCGATGCCGGATGCGACCCGGAATCCGGCGCTGAGCAACGCGGCGCGCACGGCGGTGGCGTTGGAGTAGGTGTAGAGTTCGGCGGATCGACCGGAGCAATGGGCGGCAAGCGCGGCGAAGAGCCCGGGGGTCCAGAGCAACGTGTCGACCTTTGGCGAGAACGGATCGAAGAAGATCAGATCGGGTTGCGGGGCCCGGAGCAGATGTTCGCGGAAGTCCCCGTGCATGAGTTGCCAATGCAGGCCGCCTCCGGCATGCGTCCAGGCACCATCGGCGAGCAGGATATGCGGTGCGGCATGACGCAAATGCGGAAAATGAGAGACGTAATGCGCGGCGAGGGCAAGAGGGTCGAGGTCGACCTCGAAACTGATCAGGCGAAGCGGACGAAGTTTTGCTTCGGGCGCGAGCGCAGCCAAGGCTCGCTCGTACGCACGGACGATGGCCATGGCATTGGTGGCGGCGCCGAGGCCGACGTCCCAAAGAACCAAGTCGCGCGGGTCGCCTGTGCCCGTGGCTTGCAGGCGGGAGAGGAGATCGGACTGGGACACGTAGAGGCGTTCGGCTTCGTCGTCGGGACGGTTTACCGAGTGCATGATCTCGCCGGAACTCAGCTGCCGGATGCTGGAGAATCCTTGGGGCGACGGGTGGATTTCATAATCGCCCCGGCGCAGGACGGAACGCGGTCGCGCGGGTTTGGGAGGCCGAACAGGATTATCTTCATCACTCCGCGCGAGGTCCGGGCGTTTCGCTTCGTAGTAGGCCACGAAGTCACCCGCGACGATGCGTGCGCGCATTTCGCGCATGAGGCGGTGATAAAAGGTGAGGTTGTGCGTGCAGAGCAGATGCCAGCCGAGGTTCTCATCGGCCTTCACCAGGTGGTGCAGGTAGGCGCGTGAATAGCGCCGGCACGTGTCGCAGTCGCAGGCGGCGTCGAGCGGTTCTTCGGAGAACTTGTAGACCGAGCGGCGGAGCTGACGTTTGCCCCGGGAGGTGAAGGCGGTTCCGCGTTGGGCGAATTGCGAGGGAATGATGCAGTCGAACATGTCGACCCCGCGGTGTACGGCTTCGAGCAAGTCGAGCGGCGTGCCCACCCCCATGAGGTAGCGCGGAAGGTGGGTCGGCAGGTGATTCGTCGCGAGGTCGGTGAAGGTCGTGCGCTCGTCCTGCGTCTCGCCCACGGCAAGGCCGCCGATCGCAAGGCCATCGAAGGGGAGGCTGCGCAAGAACTCCGCACTGCGGATGCGCAGGTCGGCATGGCAGGCGCCTTGGACGATGCCGAAGAGGGCTTGCGGAGAATCGCCGCGGGCGCGCAGCGAGCGTTCCGCCCAGCGGTGGGTCAGCAGCATCGCGGCTTCGGCCTGCGCGTGCGGTGCGGTCGACGGGATGCATTGATCGAGCACCATCATGATGTCGCTGCCGATGGCGCGCTGCATGGCGATGCTGCTTTCCGGCGAGAGCAGATGGGTTTGTCCGTCGACGTAGCTTTGGAAACGTGCGCCGTCCTCGCGCAGGGCCCGGGAGTGCGGCAACGAAAAGATCTGAAACCCGCCGGAGTCGGTCAGCACCGGTCCGTCCCAGTTCATGAAGCGGTGAATGCCGCCGAATTTCTCGAATACTTCCCGGCCCGGGCGCAGCAAGAGGTGGTAGGTGTTGGCGAGCAGGACGCGCGTGCCGTTTTCCTTGAGACTTTCGACCGTCTGCGCCTTCACGGTTGCCTGGGTGCCCACCGGCATGAAGACGGGCGTTTGCACTTCGCCGTGGAGCGTTTGGAAACGGCCGGCGCGGGCCTTTGATCCGGGCGCGGTGGCTTCCAGGGTGAAGTTCAGTCGGGACATTGAGGGTTTCGAGTAGGAGCCGAATTGCGCGGCGTGCGAAGCCCATTGTTTCAACGGCGCGGCAGCACGGGGTTTTGGCGGGGCATTGCTGAAAGCCATTGGACAGACGAAAAAACCTGGTTAGGGTCCCATTCGCTTGGCCCGCCATGTTCGTGTCGGGCCGCCAACCCATAACCACCTCATCCATGAAGAAGATTGTTTCCTCCGTCCTCATTGCCTGCGTGCTCGCGCTGGGCGTCACCTCCGCTTCGGCGGCCGACACCGCGCCAAAATCCGTGATCCATGTGGTCACCGTCTCGTGGAAGGCCGACGCCACTCCGGCGCAGATCCAAGCTGCGCTCGATGGCGTGAAGGCCCTGCCGGCTGGCTATCCAGGAATCACCCGCGTCTGGGTGAAGACGATCAAGGCCCAAGGCAACCGCCAGGCCGCGTTCGTCATGGAGTTCAAGGACGAGCAGGCGCTCAAGGATTACACCAACAGCGCCGCGCAGAAGAAATGGTACGAAGTCTACCTGCCCGTGCGCGAGGCGAGCACGACGTTCGATATTTCGAACTGAGGACTGTCGTCCGCCACCGTTGGATTTTCGACCCGTCACGCGGACTGCGTGACGGGTTTTTTATCGATCCTCAGAGCAATTCACGGTCGGCGTTCCACTTCGCCTCCACTGGGTCATCGATATCTGTGACGTATCTCGCCGGATCGGACCGGCGTTCAATTGGCGATATACCACCAGTGATTGGCCTATTGTTGACAGACTCAGGGAAGGTGCTCTGTCATACTTACTACCGGAGCGACCGGATCTAAGTGGTTTAGGTCGGTTGCTGCTTTGAATAAAGATGAATACGAGGTTTACGAGCTGGGCTTCTTGGGCAAACGCTCACTTCATTCCGAAAATTTCGCCACCTTTTGATTGTGTCGAGAGTGAGCGATTCAAACGCCGGGCCTCGATGACTCTGGTCGGTGATCACATCTGTCGTGAAATGCGTGGCGGCGTGAGATTTTTCGCAACCTTGCTCTCGTTCGCGTTGGGCTTCGCATCGTTCGTCTGGGCGAAACCTCCCAATATTTTGCTCATCGTTGCGGATGACTTGGGTTATAGTGACCTCGGGTGTTTTGGTGGGGAGATCCCTACTCCGCAGCTTGATGGCCTTGCTGTGAATGGATTGGCGCTGACGCAATTTTATACCAATGGGAGGTGTGTGCCTTCGCGTGCAAGTCTGTTGACCGGGCTCTATGCTCACCGTGCCGGCCTTGGGCATATGATACGAGATCTGGGTTTGCCGGGGTATCGTGATCGCGTGGCCGAAGAAGCCGTGACACTGGGGGAGGTGCTGGGGGCGGCAGGCTACCGCACGTTCCTTTCCGGCAAGTGGCACTTGGGAACGCCTGATCCCACGGCCCGCGGTTTTGAGGAGTTTTATGGAACCTTGGCCAGCGCCCACACGTTTTGGGATCCGGGACATTACCTGCGTTTGCCCACCGGTCGGTTGTCGCGTCAGTATGAGCCAGGCAAGTTCTATGGCACGGATGCACTGGCTGACCACGCGTTGGAGTTCCTCGATTCCGCCGCCGCGACGCCGGAGGTTCCATGGTTCCTGTATGTTGCGTTCAATGCTCCCCATTTTCCCTTGCAGGCGCCGGTTGAGGACATTGAAAAGTTTTCCGACACCTACTCTCGCGGATGGGATTCGTTGCGCTTGGAACGCTTGGAGCAGTTAAAACGCCTTGGATTAATCCGCTCTGACACCACCTTGCCGCCTTTGTCAGATTACGCCACCTATGCCAACGAATCGTTTCACCCCACGCCGGCTTGGAGCACCTTTGATCGCGCCAGGCAGGCAGATCTGGCGCGCCGAATGGCGATCTACGCCGCGATGGTGCACCGGCTTGATTTTAATGTCGGACGCTTGGTTGACCGATTGCGGCAGAAAGGGGAACTCGAAAATACCCTCATCGTTTTTACCTCTGACAATGGAGCCTGCGCGGAGTGGGGGCCGTACGGTTTTGACATACGTTCGGGTCCCGTAGGGATTCTCCATGAAGGTGACGCGTTGGCGTCCATGGGTGGTCCAGGCACCTACCATAGCGTGGGATCGGGGTGGGCGTCGTTGTCAAACACTCCTTGGCGACTATTCAAACACTACGTGCATGAAGGCGGTATTAGTGTTCCGTTTTTGATCCATTGGCCTGCAGGATTGTCGCGGAAAGGCGATCGCGATGCGACGCCAACCCATTTGATCGACCTGATGCCAACATTTATCGAGATATCGGGGGCGACTTATCCGCGACATCGCAGGGAGAGTGCGGTGCCCACGCTTCCGGGGATAAGTCTTGTTCCCGTATTTGAAGGGAAGACGCTACCGTCACGCAGATTGTATTTCGAGCACGAAGGGAACCGGGCGGTGCGCGCCGACGAGTGGAAGTTGGTAGCCGAATACGGGCGGGAATGGGAGCTATATAATATGGGTAATGATCGTGTTGAGTTGAACAACCTTGCGGAGCAGAACCCCAGTTTGGTCAGGGAGCTTGCCGGGGAATGGGAGCGTTGGGCAAGCGCGCACCAAGTCAGACCCAGCCCTCCAAATTACCCTTATCCTTCATTGCCGCCACTTCCCTTGGTTGAGTCTCGTTGAGTGGAGCCGATCATTGAATGATCGCCGTTTGCGCGGGGACGCCTATATGGGCCAATCTGTAAGCTTGTGGGGTCGTCTTCATTATCCGAGCAAACTCTTTTGTCATGTAGCTCTGATCACAAAAGCCACAGGTCAGGGAAATGTCAGCTAAGGGGTGATTAGTTTGGATGAGTTCACGGCAGGCCGCATTGATCCGGACTTTCTTCAGATAGGCAAAGGGGCTCGTATGGAAACGTTCTTTAAAGCGGCGTTCGAAGGTTCGGACGCTCATCCCACTGATTTTTGCCATCTGCGAAACGGTCAGCTTTTCCGCGTACCTTTGGTCGATTAAATCGATCAGTTTGAACAGTTCAGGGTAGGGCCCCATTGCGCTGCTGGCCGGACTAAATTCGCGGGTTATTCCCTCCAGACCGATAATGGCTCCCGACGGATCCCTGAGCGGAACCTTGGTAGTCGTGTACCAGTAGACCGACAAATCGTTGTGGGTGACCAACTCAATCTTGTTGGTGATGGAAACACCGTGGCTAATGACCTTAACGTCGTCTTTCTCATAGGCGTCGGCCAAATAGGCCGGGATCAGTTCATGATCGGTTTTTCCGAGGAGCGCGGTTGTGCTTCGCAGCGAGAGCAATTGAAGAAGCGCTTCGTTGGCCGCGACAAATCGCCGCTCCTTGTCTTTAACAAAGTAGCAGATATCGCTGATGTGGGCAAAGAGCAGAAGTCGGTCATGGGCCACCTGGCCGACTTCCAAAGGAGGAGGAGAATTCTTGTTTCGTGCCGCCATTTCGGGAAAGATTAAGGTCATTCGTACCAGCAGATCGGGCCGGGGAAGATACTCGAGTTGTCTTATATGTGATATTGATTGGCCAAAATCAACAATACCTCCCGCGGCGCCAAGTGATATTCTGGTTTTCCGGCAGGAATTCCCCTGCATTTCGGTGTCATACCCACCCGCGAGTTGCTTCCATGAAATTCCCCCAGCCCAAGACCTTTCTCACGCTCTTTCTCTGTCTGATCGTATATCCTGTTTGCCTGCCGGCAGCCGAGCCGAATCAAAAGAGAGATCCGTTCACCAAACCGAACATTGTTTTCATCTTATCCGACGACATGGGTTGGTCGCATCCGGGTTTCAATGGAGGTGATCCGCGGCTCACGCCGAACTTGGACCGACTTGTCAAAGATGGGCTTCTGCTGAAACAATTTTACGTGCAATCGGTTTGCTCGCCTACCCGGACGGCATTCATGACCGGGCGCTATCCGTTCAGAACCTGGATGGACTGGCGCTCCGAAGACTTTGGCAAATCGGAATTTCTTGATCGATTGGGCCTGACGCTGCCGAAAACCGCGGACGGAGTGGACACACGCCGCATCCATGGGCTTGATCCGAAAGAGCGAACTTTGGCTACCGCGTTACGGGAAGCGGGCTACTACACCGCCATCGCCGGGAAGTGGCATCTTGGCGAATGGAAAAAAGAACACCTGCCTTTGCAGCGTGGTTTCGACCATCAGTACGGACACTACGCGTGGGGCATCAACTATTCGACCAAAATGATCTTGCACCATACCCCGGCGCATTTTTCGGTCTACGACTGGCATCGTAACGAAGAGCCGCTGCAGGAACCTGGTTACGTAACGGATCTGATCACGGCTGAGGCAGAGCGTATCATCGCGGCCCAGAATCTCGACCGCCCCTTTTTCCTCTACGTGGCATATAATGCAGTGCATGGCCCATTGGATCACGCACCCCGATACGTAAAGGAGTTCGGTGTGTTCGGGGCTACACTTAAGATCATGGACGAAGGCGTGGGACGCATTCTTGCCGCTCTCGAAGATAGGAATTTGACTCGGAATACATTGGTGGTCTTCGCCAACGACAACGGGGGATTGACGGAAGAAAGTAATCGGCCCTTGCGGGGAAAG
>JBBQUU010000025.1:0-62061 GCA_038212175.1 Opitutales bacterium
TCGACGACCTATGTCGGCAGCTTTCAAACCAGCGCCCAGTTCGGTGGCATGATCCGCGCCGAGGCGTTCCGGCGCGGGCTTGGCCGGGCCGTGCGGGTGGCCTTCATCGGCGACGGCGCGGCTTGGATCTGGGAAGTGGCCTGGGTCAACTTTCCCACCGCTGTGCAGATCCTCGACCTGTTCCACGCCTTGGAGCAAAGGCTGAAGCAGTCAGGTATGTTTTGGTCGGAAGCCGGCGCGCAGAGCGTGTTGGACCTGCGCTGTATCCTCATGAGCAACCAAGGGGACCTGTGCGGGGACCTCGTCCTGCAATCAGGTTATTTGCCCGGGAAATCCGCCGCTTGATCCAAAAAAGTTACTCTCCGGCCTGACACCCGACCCATCCGCGTGGTCCCTATCAACTTGCGCGGCGGCGGCGGCCATTGCACGATCAAGTGCATGCAACGCTTATTCCGCTGGCTGGCCGCCGCGATGTGCATGTCCGCCGGAGTGCAGGCCGAACTCGTCCTGCGCCCGGGCGCGAATCTGGTGATCGAAGGTATTCCCCCCGTGCCGTTGAACCTCGTCGAAGACGTCAAACGCTACACCGAGGCTCGTTTCGCCGGCTTCGGGGGCTGGCAGCCCCGCCGGCTCGAGATGCTGGTGGGCACCCGTTTTGGCAACACCGTGCAAGTCCATCACGTGGGCGCCCCGCTCGGCATGCGCCGCCAGTTGACCTACTTCGACGAGCCCGTCGGGTCGACTACCTACGATCCGGTGGACGGCGCCTTTTTCCTCTTCGCGCGCGATGCCGGGGGCTCGGAGTTTGCCCAGCTCCATCGCTACGACTTCGCGACGGGTACGATCACTCTGCTCACCGACGGCGGACGCAGTCAGAACAGCAGCATGGTGTGGAGCACGGCCGGCGATCGCATCGTCTACGCCTCAACCCGCCGCAATGGCGCGGATCGCGATCTCTATGTGATGAACCCTCGCGACCCTGCGTCCGACCGCCGCCTGGTCGAGCTTAAGGGAGGGCGCTGGTTTCCCCTGGACTGGTCGCACGACGACCGCGCCGTGCTGCTTCTTGAATACAATTCGGTCAACGAAAGCCATCTCTGGCTGGTCGACACCTCCACCGGTGGGATGGACGCGCTCACGCCTCGTACCAAAGACGGCGTGGCCTACGGAGACGCCGCCTTCTCGAAAGACGGCAAGGGCGTCTACCTAACGACGGATGAGGATTCCGAATTCAAGCGTCTCGCCTACCTCGACCTCGCGACGCGGTCGACGCGGTACCTCGACGTCGCAGTCGTGGGTGATGTGGAAGGATTCACCCTCTCGGAGAACGGCCGCCGGCTGGTCTTCGTCACCTCCGAAGCAGGTCTCTCCCGACCCTACCTGATGGATCTTTCGGATCATGGCTACCGACCGCTAACCGGACTTCCGCAGGGCGTGGTCGGCAGTCTTTCCTGGCACCGCGACAGCCGGCACCTCGCGGTCACCGTGAACTCGGCGCGTTCTTCGTCAGACGTGTTTGTGGCGGATATTGCCACCGGCGAGGTCGTGCGCTGGACCGAGAGCGAACTCGGCGGGCTCGTCGCCAACCAATTGAGCGAGCCGGAATTGATTCGCTGGCCGAGCTTTGATGGCCTCGAGATCACAGGCTTTTACTACCGGCCGACCGCACGTTTTGCCGGTCCGCGTCCGGTCATCGTTAGCATTCACGGCGGTCCGGAGTCGCAGGTACGGCCCGGCTTCCAAGGGCGAAACAACTACTACCTCAATGAACTTGGTGTGGCGATCATCGCGCCCAACGTCCGCGGCTCCACCGGGTTTGGAAAGACGTTTGTGACCCTCGACAACGGATTTAAACGGGAGGATTCCGTGCGCGACATCGGGGCGCTTCTGGACTGGATCGCACGCCAGCCCGGCCTCGACGCCAGCCGGGTGATGGTCACCGGCGGGAGCTACGGCGGCTATATGGCTCTGGCCTCAGCCATCCACTACAACGCGCGCATCCGCTGTTCGCTGTCCGTCGTCGGTATCAGCAATTTCGTGACGTTCCTCACCAACACCGAGGACTACCGGCGCGATCTCCGCCGGGTCGAGTACGGCGACGAGCGCGAGCCGGCAATGCGCGAGCACCTCCTGCGCATTTCGCCAACCACGCGTGCGCCGGAAATTTCCAAGCCGCTTTTTCTCGTGCAAGGCGCGAACGATCCGCGCGTGCCGCGCACCGAGTCCGTGCAAATGGTCGAAACCGTGAGGCGGAACGGATCGCCTGTCTGGTACCTCGAAGCGCTGGATGAGGGGCACGGCTTTCGCAAGAAGGCCAACGCCGACTACCAGTTTTACTCCACGGTGCAGTTCATCAGGCAGTTCCTGCTGCCCTGACCGCGGTCGTTGTCCGCAACCTGAGGTAAGGGGAACCTAAGGTAAGGGGTCATTACTTACCTTTTTCCTTTCGAGCAAGACCCCCAATCTTGCTACATAGGTGGGGGTGGACATCATCAGGCGCTGGATGAACCAACGGTTACTCGCGTCGGTTTCGGTTGTCATTTGCCCGGCCGCCGCTGCTTCCCACGCATGCACCGCCATGCCACTGCGCTGCCTCCGCCAAACTCATTTCGAAGGCATCCTGCTCGGTCAAGTTTAACCCTATAACGGATCGACGATTATCGTGGGAGACGGAGGTCGGCGGTCATGACGGCATGGGCTCGGTTGGATTATGAGCTGCCGGACTCAGGTTCCACCGGACGGTGCAGGAACTCGGAGAAGCATTCGATCCCGCCGAGCACCAGCATGAACATGATGCTGTTACGGTCTGGTTCGGATCGAAAACGGATTTGGACCGCGAGCAGCGGAAACTCTATCAGAATCTCGGCTTTGTGCCAAAGCGGGGCGACCGGCTCGGTTGGCCGGATGTCCGCAGCCATCGGCCCGGTTTCTTCCCTTGGTATCCCGAGGAGAGCGAAATGCGTGTGGTCCGGGATGCGCTGCCGGGAATTCTAATTTTCGCAGGGATCTACCGCCGCCACCCCGATTGTTATGATGGACACGGGGAATGGGATCTTCCATCGGTGCCCGCCGCCGGATCGCCCGCAACGCTTGAGCGACTGGAGTGGCGTACGTGGTTGAATCCGCCGCGGCCGGAAATTGGGCCATCAATTCCAGTCGATGTCGATGTGCCGGCTTTCTGGCGAGCCGCTGCTCTGGCCCAGGCGGATGAGACCATCGAAGTGGACTGGTTTTACATGTCCGAGGCGGTCGTCGAAGATGGACGACCGTTCTATGCACGTTGCCTGGCGGTTTTTCGCGAGAACGCGGGTTACTGCTTTGGGATGGAACTTCTCAAGCCCGAGGACGATGCTGCGGTTCGAGCAGCGGCGATGATCATCCAAGCGGTGGAACGGCTCGGGGCCAGACCAACGAAGATTCTGGCCACCAAGGAAGATTTGGCGATCAGGCTCCGACCGCTGGCCGCGAGCTTGGGAGCAGAATCGAAAACGGTTCACCGCCTGACAGCGGTCGGCGAATTTCGTCAGGGCCTCGAAGCAATGGGCGGTGGCGGGTTCCGGGGAGCAAAGTACCTTCGAACAAAAAATACCCGGTCCGCAAATCAACAACCGATGGCGGGACCGCGTTGCGTTTCGGTTCTTTGACCGCTTGCTGGACCCATCCCATGCCGATTCGGCGAAAACAGATCTTCCGCTCACCGCCTCCGGCGCCCACCACGATCTACGTGCGGGCGGGCTACAACCGCGTTTTGGCCGAGGAATTTGAGGCATTGAAAGCCAAGCGGGTCGATTTGGTAAAGGACAAGGTCGAGGCCCACAGCCAGGGCGATCTGCGCGAGAACTTCGGCTTCAAGGCGGCCAAGGACGCGATTCGCGCCGTCGACCGCAAGATGACCGCGCTCGATCGCTTCGTGGCGCGCAACACCTTCATCGAGGTCGATCCGGGCACCTGGCTCACCAAACCGACTGCCACGCTCCAGCTCGGCCATGTGACCACGATCAAGAAACAGGACGTGGCGACGAAGCGAACGCACCGGTTCACCTTTCTCGTGACGACGTACGGCGAAACGGCGAGCGATCCTGAGTCAGGGATTGAATGCCTGCCGCATCATTCTCCACTGGCCACGGCCGTGCTTGGCCTAGCGGCCGGAGCGCAGACACAGGTCACGCTTCCCGCTGGCGAATCGATGCTGACGGTGCTCGCCATTGGCAACCCCACCCAAGCGGAACTCGACCGTCTGCTCAGGCCCATCAAACCACCCGAGATCGAGGAGGAGGAATAGCGTTCGTCGTTGTGAGGAGGACGAGTGCGCCATCTGGCAGTCGCGTCACCGGCGAGGAGCGTTGGTCAGAACAATTTTCTCGGTAAAGTCGTGAGCGTCTTCATGGACAGCGAGAAAATGTGCGGCCCCCCTTTCGAGCAGGGACTCGCGGACTTGGGGAAGGTGGTGGCCTCCGCTCCCGGTGTCGCTTCCGCCCAGTACCTCGGGTGAAAAGCTCCAGCGCCGATACTCCCACCGGCTTTGCAATCAAACTTATGACGATGATGAAGATGGGGAAAATCGACATCGCCACGATCAAGGCCGCGCGTTGCGGGTGAAGGGCGTAGAAGGGGTAACGCCGGTAGAAACAGCCGGCACCCCGCGGTGTCGGCTGTTGGCCCCCGACTCAAAGGCGGGGAGCGGCATATGCGGACGATTTGTTATTCGCGGGCTGGGCCGGGAGGGGGGCCGATTCCGGCGAATATCAGTGCGGGTTACCGGGCGGCAACGCGCACGCGAAGGATCGTCTCCCCAATTTCGCCGGACTGTAGCATTTTCACGCCATCGGTCTCACTGACGGGTTTGGCCTTCGCGAGCTCGTCAGCCGTGACCGCGACGCGATAGTGCCAGGAGTCGTCGTCGTTCCGCTGGAGTTTGTTCATTGGAATGGCGTAGCGGGTTCGCGGCAACACTTCGAACTGAGGCGGTGGAGAGATCTCCAAATAGGGCGCTCGGTTTCGGTCCAGGCTGAGCCATGTATCCACGAAGCGACCCAGACGCTCACCATCGTTTCCGTAGATCTCGGAACTCTGCAATTCGGAGAAGGTGCGGAGGACGAAAGCTCGGTTCAGGAGATGGATGCAGGCCTCGTTCGCGTGTTTGATCGTGGCTGAACGTTGGTGGACCAGCAGATGGTGATGGGGATTTCTCGGGCGGCGGGCCAACCAAGAGGATGATCGAGGCTATGCGTCTGACCAGGGCGCGAGTTAAAAGCGATCTCGGCTGAGTGGAGCTTCAGAGCGCGTTGCCTTTGGTGAGCTGGGCGAGGACCGTCTGCATGGGGATGAACATGCGGTGTGGCCGGGTCGAGGTGTTCGATACGGAAGGAGTCTTGCGAGGGCATTTTTTCGCGAAAGACTCATTGCGTGCCCGGAATCGCGGTCTGGTCGCGTGTCACCGTGCGAACAATACGCAACGCAAGGTCGTCCGTGAACGCCGGCAAATGGAGGGGATCCTGATCCCTCAGGTGCCGCGCAACGTGCACGACTGGCCCGCCCAACGGCACGCCGGTCGCGGGGTCGAAGTACTCCACCTGGTAGTCCCCGCTGGGCAGACGCAGGAGGACCTGAGCGTCGTCCAAACGCCTGCCCTCACCGCGGGTGAAAAGGTAGACGAGCAGGAGCTCGCGACTGGCTGCGGCCAGCGTTACTGGCACCAGTTCGTCCCGGTGTGGATTGTTCCCGGCGAGTTGAACCGTCGTGAAATCGGGATCCAGCCTCCAGAATGTCTGCCCGGACCACCAGCGCGTGAAGGGGCCGACGAACTCCTCTCCCGGGGCGGCGTAGCTTCCATCGTCGATTCCCTCGCAGCCATCCCACGAATGCCAAGTTGTATAACCCCCGGCCGCAGCGGACAACCAAAGTTGTTTCCGACGGTGCACGGGATCGTCGTTCCGGTGGCGGATCTCTCGTCCGGTCTCGTTGTTGAAGGCGGGTTTGCCAAAAACCCGCAGGTTGCGGGCGATGGCGAGGTACCAGTCCCTCAGGTCGTACTGCGGCTGGTTGCCCGTACAATGGTGAACCAGCGCAAGATCCATCCAGGGCGCGTGAGGCCAGAGGGGATAGTCGGTCGTCCCGTTCGACGAGATCACCGGCCGTCCATGGGGATCGTTGGTCTTGAGGTAGGTTCCGACGGCTTCCTGAAACCGCGGATTCGCCACGTGTTCGTTATGAACCTCCCAGCAGAAGATGTTCGGATGCCGCGACAGCCGGCTCACGACCCGTTCGAGGTAAGGTTTCATCGCCTCGAACGACTCTGGGGTGTCGGGCAGATGCAATGAGGTGAACAGTGTCAGGTTGATTCCGACCCCCGCCGCCGCCGCAAGTTCGATCCGGCGGTCCACCTCGTGCCAGTAAGGTTCGTTGAATGTCGCGAAATCCGGTTCCATGCGGCTACCTCCCCACGGCCAGGCGTCGATACCCAGGTCCTTGAAATAGAGCTTACTCTCGAGCGCCACCCGGATCACATTGGCTCCGAGTGCCCGGCAGCGCCCGAGCGTCACCTCCGGTCGGTGCGCGGAAAAATAATGCCACGCGGTTTTGTTAAAAAGAAACAGGTGCGTCCCGTCCGGCCGGACGAAGTGATGCGGATACACGGGATCGATCCGCACCTCGCCGATCCACGGCTGCGACACGGGCTCCGCAAGCGCGATTGACGCCAGCGAAACGGAAAGGGCGGTTAGGAAACGGATCATGACTGGAAAGGAAATCTGGAAGAGGTCACGTTGCTACATGTTAATTTATTCGCCGTGCCATTTGGAGTTAAAAAGTGAAAATCCGGCATGACCCCTTTTTCGGCCGCTCCGAATATGTGTTGCCGTGGCAGGCAGGCTGCAAACAAAAGAATACCCGGTCGGACGGGAGCGAATCATGAATGCCATGGGCTCCCTGCGGCCTCGGGAAAATTGAACCATGAACAAACTCAAACTGCTTTGGAGCAACCTTCGTTCGAGCCTTTGGTTCGTGCCTTCGCTGATCATCGGCGGGAGCGTGCTGCTCGCAATCGCATTGATCGAAGCTGACTCGATTTGGAGCGACCAAGCGCTGGCCCGATGGCCACGCCTGTTCGGGGCCGGGGCGGAAGGCGCGCGCGGGATGCTGTCCACGATTGCCGGTTCGATGATGTCGGTCGTGGGAGTTACGTTCTCCATGACCCTGGTGGCGCTGGCGATGGCTTCGAGCCAATACACCTCACGCGTCCTGCGGAACTTCATGGGCAGCCGTGTCACGCAGGCCGTGCTCGGAGTCTTCGCCGGCATTTTTACGTATTGCCTGATCGTGTTGCGCACCATTCGTGGTGGCGACGACGGTGCCTATGGTTCTAGCCTGGCAGTCTTTTTCGGGTTCGTGTTGGCGGTCGGCGGGGTGGGTGTGCTCATTTTCTTCATCCACCACGTTGCCTCGTCGATTCAGGCTTCCAGCATTATCTCCTCCGCGGCTGAGGAAACCGTCCACGTTATTGACCGGCTTTTCCCCCAACGACTCGGACACGGTCTGGCTGAAGCCGGGGAAGGTCAATCGCCGCCTCCGTTGCAAGATCAGAAATGGCACCTCGTGCCGGCTGATGAGAGCGGTTACATCCAGGGCGTGGACAATGCCGCGCTGTTGCGGTTGGCGAGACAGCTTAAGACCGTTGTGCGGATGGAGCGCGGTGTCGGCGAATTCGTGGTTGAGAACACTCCGCTGGTATCGCTGACACTGGATGCCCCGCCAGATTCAGAGACGATGGTTGAACTGCAGGAAGCATTCAGCCTTAGTCGCTTCCGCACGGTGGAACAAGATGCGGCCTTTGGCATCCGGCAGATTGTGGATGTAGCGTTGAAAGCACTCTCGCCCGGCATCAACGACACCACGACGGCTGTGACGTGTGTGGATTACCTGGCGATGATTCTTGCACGGCTGGCACCCCAACATATTCCCGCTTCGCACCGCTACGAAGATGGAGCACTGCGAGTGATTGCCAAAGGACCGAGCTTTCAAAGCCTGCTGTCCGATGCCTTCGATCAAATCCGGGAGAGCGCCAAGGGCAATCTCGGCATCATGCTGCGGATGCTGGGCTCGCTGGCAACCATTGCCAGTCTGACGGCCGATTCGAGTCGGCGGCAGGCACTCCATGAACACGTGGAATGCATTGCCGAATTGGGCAAACGCACGCTCGAGTCACCGCACGACCGGACTTGCTTTGAGCACCGCTTGGAGCAAGTGCGCGAAGCACTCAAAACAGAGCCGGTTTTATCAATTCCCGAACAACCCACCAAAGCATGAAAACCAATATCAAAACCGAAGACTTCCGGGTGCCTCCCGTCGAACACCGTGGTTTGCGTCGTTGCTCCGCACCCGTGACCTGACCCATATTCCATGACGCGCCTCCGCCTCGTCGCAGCCGGCCTGATCCTTGGTTGTCTGCTGTCATCCGGATCGGCGAGCCTTTGGGCTCAAGCGGGGGAGTCTGCGGGTGATGGCGTGGTGACGATGGAGGCGTTCAATGTGACCGCGTATGGCGGTCAGATCAGGATTATCGATGGTTTCACCGGCAAAGAGTACCGCGGCGACAACACGCTGGTTTTCGATTTTGCGCAGTCGTTCAACCAGCTGCTGATCGGTTTTCACAAGCGGCTCGTCTTCGACGAGGTCAAGCACATGAAATACCGCCTCGAGTTGGGAAGCCGTTTCGAGAACGAGATGAATGCGCTGTGTGGCGCGTTCGAGTTTCGCAGATTCGAATTGGATCGGTCGACCTGGCTGTCACGCGAGCGGGCGATCGTGAATCGGTTGATCAAGGAGCCGTTTTTCCGCATCGACGCCCTTGTCGTCTGGAACCTCGACAAGCTCAACCCGATGGCGCCGGGTAAACCCCGGAACAAATACGCCGCGGACATCCGGTACAACGGCGAGAGCAAGGCGTGGGAACGGCGGATCCTGACCGATTGGGCGGTTACCTTTGTTCGCAATCCCAACCGAATCAACGGGGTGTTCCAGACAAGCAAGCAGCAGGGGCTCAATCTCGACACCCTCGCGGGGTTTCACTTCATCGAAGTAGGGTTGCCGGCCGATGTGCCGCCCCATGCCTTCCAGGACGTGAAGCTGACCTACCCCATCTTCTTCAACGAGGCGGAGGTGGGCGAGGAGGCGCTTCGGAGCCTGCAGGAGAAGCTCGTTGCCGATCTCTATTTCATCTACGATCCCTTCAGCTGGGTGGCGCGCAGGGACACCCGGTTTCGGGGCGGTTTCCTGCGCGAGGTCAGGGAGCACATCGAGGGGCAGAATCTCCGCGTGAACGACCGGAAGGACTTCGACGCGGTCCTGGCGCAGTTCCTTTCCGACGTCGTGACGATCAAGACCCAAGGCGCCGGGGAAATCTATTCCCTGCAGATGCTGCAAAAGCGGCTGGGTGAATCTCCCCGCTGGCTGGGCGTCAAACTTGACCTGCTCAATTGGAATCCAGGCGAGAAACGCCAGGCCAAGGATGAGGCGGAGTCCGTGATGCACCTGGGCACCGGTGGCCTGCGAGGGTTGCGCTACGTCCTGATCGAAGCGTATCTACGTTTTGGTGACACAATGGTCGATCAGATCCGGACGCAGCTGCTAGCCCAGAAGAACACGCGTCAGAAAGTCGCCGGCATGGAGATGCTGCGGGGAATCGTTGCCGAGATGTCAGGCATGCCCTACGACGAATTCGCGAAACGGGCCGTCCGGGTGCAGCAGGACCAACTCGCTCGCCACAGGATCCCCCGGTGAATGCCAGGTTTCTTCGTTGTCGCCAGAATCGCGGCGATCCTACAGCAGCAAGTTGCAGGGAGGGGAAACGGTCCGACAAGGGCGCCGGATTGAGTCTTCATTGTGGTTTGCCTGGCGAGGTCGACGTTAGCCTGACGTCCGCCAAGCTGCGATCAACGCGAAGATGACTATCAGCAGCAAACACAGCCCGGTGGAGATGATAAAGGTGTAGTTCTGTAATCGCATGGTCGTGGGGGTGGTCGCTAAACCATATCAAAACGCTCGGTAAAAATCGAGCGGGGCGGCACTCCTAGTTTGACCAAGGTTCGCTCACCTGAATCCAACAGCTCGGCGGGGCCGCAAATGAAGAACGCGTAGTCTTTGTAATCCTTGGGCAGGTGGCGTCTCAACATGTCTTCATCCACATAGCCGGTCTCGCCCTTCCAATCGTCCGGAGGCTCGGTCAGCACGTGCACCACCTTCAATCGCATCACCTCTGACATCTCGTCGATTTCCTCGCGGAACGTCACGTCATCCCAGCCCGTGTTCCCATCGAAGAGCAGGCAAGGGGTGCGATCTCCCCGGTCGCGGATATCCCGCAGCAGACTCATGATCGGCGTCACCCCCACACCGCCCGCAATGAACACCGCGCCCTTATACTCTTCGGGCTTATGATAGAAGCGACCGTAGGGGCCTTCCAACCAAGCCCGGGCGCCTGGTTCGATCTTTTGCACCGATTCGGTGAAGTCGCCGAGCTGCTTGATCGTGAGTTCGATCTGCGGCTGATGCGGGCTTGAGGCGAGGGAGAACGGGTGCTGCTGCATTGAAAAAGGCGACGGGCCCACGGTGATCCACACGAACTGACCGGCATGGTAGACGAAGCGGTGAGGGCCTTCCGGCTCGATGACCAGCGTCCATGAGTCGTTGCGCTGGGGGCGCACCTGCACGATACGATAAGGCCGCCGCTTCATCAGCCATGGACGGACGAGCCGTGAGTGAACGATGAGGTACATCGCGGAGCCGCTCATCAACACCCATGCGCCCTTTTTCCACAATGGCTCCCCATAATGGTCTACCATCACGACGTGCCCGAGACCCATGAAGATGATTCCCAAGGAAAGCACGCCGTGCAGGAGCCGCCATCGCTCGTACGTGAGCCCAAACGTCAGCCGCCAGAGCGAACTTGCGATCAGACCGATCGAGGCCACGGTGACGAAGCTCAATGCTGCGGCACGCGGGAGGTTTTCCCGGGGATCGAAGTACGCGAGGAACTCCGGGTCGGCCATGAAAAGGATGCCGGGGTGCGCCAAAATCAGGACCAGCGCGAAGACCCCCATCTGCTTGTGAAACTCCAGCAGGTTGTCGAAACCGAAGCCGGCGGCGAACCAACGAAAACGTCCTGTGGTCACGCACTGCAAATTAAGCACCGCCAGTCCGAGGAATCCCAGCAACGCACCAAATTCCACCCAATAGTCCCGGGGTGTTGGCAGTGGTCCCAGCAACGCGACCGTGACCGGCAACAGCGCCAGAACGGTGAAGGAGGCGATCCAGAATAGGGTTTGGGCCAGGTTATATCTCATGTTTACCTTAGGGCATGGGCTCGTGAGCATTGACTAGATCCTCCGTGCGCTGGTTCCGGATATCGGGCCGTTATATTTGGATCTCTTCCCTCTGATCTGAACTTCGGGGAATGGCGCAGACCGGGCCTTCAGCTGTTTGGCACCATGAGTGTCGCCATCCTTCTCCTCCTCGCTCAAGCCATTGAAGACGACGCGCTCGTCATCCTTCGCAACTCGAATTTCATCTGACAATTTCGGCTATTCGGCTATTCTCGTCCATGACGGTTGATCGGCATCTCGCCGTTTCGCGTCCTACCTGGCATCACATGCGCTTCTCTACTCAGCTTCGATTCTCCCGTCTCATCGCCTTGGGGTGGGTGGTCGCCCTTACGTCATGGGCTGTCGCGGTAGAACACCCCTGGCAGCCGCCGGGCACCGTGGAGATCACCGAGAGCGTCGTTGCATTCATGCGCTCAGACGAATCCTCCGACCAGGATCGAACCGTCTACGGGAATGCGATCCTGGGGTCGTTCTCGTCACTGGAGAAAGCTGAGAACGCTGTGATCGAAAAGGTGGAGGCGCTGGCAGCCCTCCTCAAGAAGGTGATGATTGAGAGCGACCAGCTGAGCCTCGAGCAGATGCGCCAGCTCCAGGAAGCCTGCGAGCGAGTTGCCTCGGCCCAGGAGCAGGCCGCCCGCGCGTACGAACGGTTTCCCGCCGCGGCCACGGCCGCCGTTCACGCGGCCGAATTCAGTGACCGCGCGAAGGCGAAGAACGCCCTCGCTGCCATGTTGGACGAATGCCGGTTGTCCTTCGCCGCGGCCTGGCATCGGGCGGATGCGGGCATGCATCGGCGAATGGCCAACTTGCTTGAGGAGGCGCGCACGGCGGTGGCCCCGCACCTTGTGATCAGCGAACTGGGTCGACCCCGGGACGAGGCGAACGAGCGCAAGAAAAATCTCGAAGCGGCATTCGTGGCCGGCAAGCCGCTGGCTCCGTAGGCCTTGCTTTCTCAGCCGCCGCCGTGCGGGCAGAAACGCAGATCCCGGCGCTCGTCAACGAGGCACGGGGATGAACACGATCTCGCCGGCTTTCGAATCGGGGACAATCAGGTGTTTTTCCTTTTCGTCGAAGATCAAGTCCGCGGCCGATTGCAGGGTGGCCAGCAAGGTGCGCTTGCCGTCGGAGGCACTCACCTCCCAGACGCGTCCGGTAAACACCTCCGTGGCGAAAAGGCGGTTGGCGCCGTCATGCGCGAGACCATCAATGCTGCGGTAGTCGTCGCCGATCTGGCGCCAGGTACCCGAACGCCATTCCAGGATGGTGCCGAGGAAAAACTCCGCGATGCGGAGTGTGCCATCCGGCAGCCGATCAATCCCGTTCGGAATCGGCATGCGCGCGTCGTGGTCGATCACCACCGACACTTTGCCGTCCAGCGTGACCCGGTAGACCCGCCCGCTTACAGGGATCTGTCGCGCTTGTTCGCTATCGAGCGGCCAGAACTTTCCCGGTGCAGACATCATCCGATCACGCGCGCCCATGTCGGTGACCAGCACACTTTGTCCACCGGGCTCGAGCACGACGTCGTTCAAGTACAGCGGCGGAATCGGAAAGGCTTCGGGTCCGGCGATGAGGTGCTTGTGACCAGACACGTCCACGGCCCAAACCCGGTCGAAGTCCGCCGTGACCAGCCGGTCGCCGGTGAAAACCAGACCCTTGGGGTCGTCGAAGCCGGCGGCCAGCACCACCACCTGGCCGTCGTTCCCGATGCTGACGATGCTTCCGTCACCATCGCCTTGCTGACGGCTCGCACCCATGAGCGTGACATGCAGCCGGCCACCGAAACCCTGCACCACGCTTTCAGGATTGGGTCCGACGGGGATCCGACGAAGCGGCTCGTCCCGTGCGCTGGCAACCCGTGCCGGCAGGGACAAACAGAAAGCAGCACTCAAGAGCAGGCGCAGAAATGAAATATTCATGGTAACGGAGGGTTGGGTTGGACTCGTCCCGAGGAAGACGATGTTGACCGACGCCGGCTGATGCACGATACGCCAGCCAAGCGTGGCCTACGTTGTCGGGCTCGTAGGATGTGTCGAATCCAAACAGCTCGATGGAGCGCCACGCATCTTGCGTGAGCGCCATGCTCGTGAGGTCGGCGCGAATCAGCATGCCCACGGTCAGAATGAGAAAGAGGAAGGTCAGCAGCACCAGGTGCAGCGGCGTCCAGTTTCGCAGGGCGACGGCAACGGTCATCCAGTTGTCGCCGGAGCCGTTGGGCGAAAGGAAGCGGGCCGTTTCCCGCAGCCAGCTGACCGGCCATGAGTGATTGTCGGAGAGCTCGCCCTCGACGGAATCCGCGGTCGTGTTCTTACGCGTGAAAGCCGTCCCGACGAAGCTGCCGAAATACCCGCCGCCGGAAACCGTCGAGAGATAGTCAATACGGCGAATCAGCTTTTGCCGGGCGAGCGCTTGGAAGAGACCGAGGCAAAGGTGGCGCTGCGAATACCGCCGCCAGAAAGAGCGACGCCCACGAGCGGTGCGTCGGGGTCGAGCTGGTTCTTCGTACGCCGCTCGCGAACGGCAGTGAGCTCCGCGTTCCGCAACTCGGGCGGGCAGGCCTCATCGAGGTGATCCGGCCGGGTGAGCGGCATGGGAGGAGGACAACTCCACTTGCCCGTTTTGTCGAGGCGGGTTTGCGTCGCCCGGCTCCCGATCAAGCCGACCGGCGACAAAGTAAAAGCACTTCGGGAATGAGCGAAAGGTCCATCAATCCGTTCGTCCATTTCAACGGTTTCTGGAACACCAGACCGAGTGGGAAGAACAGCCAGTTGTAGCAACGGAGGGCGGCGACGGGGTGGCGGGTGAGCCCGTGGACCGCAAAGCGGAGCAGGCGCGGATTGTTGGATTGCATGCCGAAGACGGTGCTTTGCTCGACGACGAGCCGATTCAGCGTGAGCATCGCCTGCAGCCCCGCCGGCTCGTAGCGTCGGGCGTGTCCCACATAGTCATCGAAGGCGGTCCAGAAGACCGGATGGAGCGGGACGGAGAACAGCAGGCGTCCCTCCGGTTTCAGCACGCGGGTGAGTTCGCGAAACACCTGACCGTCATCCTCCACGTGTTCGATCACGTCGAAGGCGGTCACGAGGTCGAAGCTGTGATCGTCGAAAGGCAGGGCGGTGATTTCGCCCATGCTGGCGAAGCCGCCCTCGTCGTTGAGCCGTACGACCACCTGCGGGCAGAGGTCGAGAAAGTGCGTGCCTGCGACCGGCAGGCGGGGGCGAAGTCCAGGGCCCACCTCCAAGCGTCGAGGGATGCCGGGCAGCAAGGTGGAAATCAGGGGCCACGTGTTAAAGCGTTCGGGCCGGGTGAGGTAGGTTTTTGACCACAACGCGTCATAAAACCGGCTGTTCTTGGCGACGAGTGCGCGGGAGGTCGTGGTCATGAGGCAACGGCTTTGACCACAAGATCTAGACCTGGGTCCCGTCGCGGCGGAACTCCGCCGACGAAGCGTTTCTGCCACGGACTGGCCCCATGGATCCCGGTTGGAACTCTTGGGCCGTCTGGCTGGAGATCCGCCTGCGGTGACGACGAGAAGAGGGCCGGACAATCACATTCCCATGTCGTCCTCTGAACGGAGGCGTTCCAGTCCCATGGCCTCTGCCACGATTTCGAACGAGCGGAGCCGCGCGGCGGGAGCGTGAATCATTGCGGAGATCATCAGTTCATCCACCCGGGTCCGCTCGACGAAGGCGTTGATGCCACGGCGCACAGTCGTGGGTGAACCGACGACGGCTTCTTTGAATGCCTGCCGCACTCCTGCGGCCTCGGCGGAACTCCACAGAGCGTCCATTTCGTCTGCGGGGGCGGGCAGTTTGCCGGGCACGCCGCGATGCAGGTTTAGGAACGCCTGCTGAAGCGATGTGAACAGGTGTCTGGCCTCCTCGTCCGAATCCGCGGCGTAAACCGGGATCGCCGCCATGGCGTAGGATTCTGGCAGGGTGGCGGACGGTTGGAACTCCCGCCGGTAAAGATCCAGCGCAGTCGCGAGCAGGTCCGGTGCAAAGTGCGCGGCGAAGGCGAAGGGCAGGCCCAGGGCCGCTGCGAGTTGGGCGCTGTAAAGACTCGAGCCCAGCAGCCAGATCGGAATCTTGGCGCCGTCGCCCGGCACGGCCTTGATTCGCGGATCGCCTTCCCCGGCAAAGTAGGCCTGCAATTCGAGCACGTCCTGCGGAAACGTATCCACCGTATCGTGACGATCGCGCCGCAGGGCGCGCATGGTCCGCTGATCGGTGCCCGGTGCCCGGCCGAGCCCGAGATCGATTCTGCCGGGGTAAAGGGCCTCCAGCGTCCCGAACTGTTCCGCGATCACCAAGGGAGCGTGATTCGGCAGCATGATTCCCCCCGAACCCAGGCGAAGGGACGTGGTTCCCGCGGCGAGAAACCCGATCACCACGGAAGTCGCGGCGCTTGCGATGCCCGGCATGTTGTGATGCTCGGCCACCCAGTAGCGACGATAGCCCCAGCGCTCGGCGTGTTGTGCCAAGGTCAGGCTGTGCCGGAGGGACTGGGCCACGTCGGACCCCAAAGGAACGGGTGCCAAATCGAGAACGGAGACAGGAACCATTGGACACGTTGTCCCGTTGCCGCGATTTTACCAGTCGCCCCTCGGGTCGTCGCCGGAGACGTGAGGCGGACAATTTCGTTCACGCGGGAGTTGAAGATCCGCGGAGGGTGTCACTATTAACCTCGGCAGCCGACGACTCTCCGGCGTCCGAGGTCGCACATTCTTCCAGCCCCTTTCATTGTTTCCTGATGCCAACCCGACCTCCACGTGCCGTTGCCGTGCCGCACTCGCTCGAAGCGGCCAAACGATTGGAAGGGATAAGGCGGGTGGCGTGGTTGCTCGATCGGTCGATTCCCATCGGAGGGGGGCGAAGGATTGGGTTGGATCCCATTCTGGGGCTCATTCCGGGCGTCGGCGACTGGTTGGGCGCCTTGATTTCGCTCTGGTTGGTTTATCAAGCGATCCGGCTTGGACTTCCGCTTTCCGTTCTCGGTCGCATGGGGGCCAACATCGCGATCGAGGCCACGCTCGGCGCGGTTCCGTTGCTGGGGGATCTCTTCGATGCCGCGTGGCAGGCAAACTACCGAAATCTTCGACTCGTGGAACGCCATTATGACCCGAGACGTGAGCTGCGTTCCTTGCGCGGTATTCTCGTGCCGTTCGTCGTGGCCGTATTTTTGTTTCTCGTCGCCGTCGCGGCGCTCGCGTTCTTCATCTTACGGCTGTTTTGGACGTTGCTGGAGGCATAGCGGACGGGGAGGGGTTGTGTTAGGTAAGAATGGGTCTGATTACCTGTTGCTCTAATTTGAGTTGATAGGCCCATTTGGTTGCATTCTTTATGAAATCCGGCCCAGTTCATGAATGAGAGAGGGGAAGGGAAGTCCGCTTCTAGAACTCATCGAATCTTGTCACATTCAGTCACTCCTCATGCACTCCCGACGCGCGGCATCCCGCCGGAGCTCATGGATCTGCTTGCCCGTGTTCATGCGCTGAAGCACGCGCGGTCCAAGCTGGAAGAATCGAGAAATGAGGTGGTAGCAGAAAGGACGAGGCTTGAGACCAGACCGGGCCTGCTGACGGGTCTTTCGGGCCGGGTGAAGCGTGAGCGGGCCGAGGGGATAAAGGCGGCGCTCGACGACAAGACCTACTACGATGCCCAGATCGAGAAGATCGAGAGCTTGATCTCCTTGCTTAACAAAGAGATCAGTCGCTGGCTCGATTGCTGCCTGAAGACCCTCTCGGCTGAATACTCCGCGGGTCTGGCGCGGCACGATTTTCCAGAGGATTGGAGCCGGTTGGGCTATCGCTTCGAGGTTTTGGTCAAGTCACTCCAGATGGATCTCCAAGACCTGAAGGGTCTTTACCGCAGCGAGAACGCGACGGGGCCGCGCTCCACGCAGCATGAAAACGCGATCCGCAAGCTCCTGCCCGTTGCCCGGCTGGTGGAAATCGACATCGAATATTTCAACAACGTCATGGCTCAGCAGGCCCGCGGGCAAGGACTTGGCTCAGACGAGGCGACGCAATATCCCGAATACGGTTGGTGTGAGACGATCGAGTTGCTCGGGCGTCAATCGGCGGCGGCGGCCTTCGAAACGCTGCGCGAACTGATCACGCTCGGTGCGAGCTTTCTTCCCGCGGTGGCCCAGGAAATTAAACGCGAGCAGGCCGTGGCCGAAGAGCGTGCGGCGCTCTCGCCCGGGACGGGGCACGCCAGTTATCTGGAGGCTCGGTGGGAAGCGCTCAAGCCGGCCGCCGCCCAAGGAATGACCTCACGGCAGCCCGTGGCGGTGATTGCCGAGACGGAGGCGCTCCTGCTGGACGGCGAATTCTCGGCCCGTTTCAACCTCTACCTGATCAAGTCCATCGTCCGCAGCCCCCCTCAGGCGTCACCGGAAACGACGCGGGCGGGGTCTGCGGCGTCGGACGATGGTGAATTGAAAATGCTCAAGGACACCCTTGAGTTGGAGCTCGAAGGCGCCGCCAAGTTAAAGGCGAATCTGACAAGGCGGGAGCGCACATTGCGGGAGGGCGAGCAGGCCTTTGACGAGAAGCGTCAGCGCGAGCAGGCGGAGCTTGACGCGGCGCGCGCCCGGGTGGCCGTTCAGGAAGAGGAAGTCGCCGGCCGGCTGCGCGAGGTGGAGGAACGGTTTGTCACGGAGCAGAAGCGGTTGGAGGCCCTGATCGAAGAAAACACCGCGCGCGCAGCCTTTATCGACGAAAGCGAACAGCGCCTCATGAGCAAGGGCCAGGAGCAGATCGAACGGCTCGCGGAATTGGAGCAGCAGGAGGACGAGTTGATGTCGGCAAAACGTGAGCTGAACGAGATGCGCAAGGAGATGGGACTGCCCATCGTGCCGCTGCGGTCCAAACCGGTCGACGAATTCGCGGAGTAGGGAAGGGCGTTCGAGGTCAATGAATCGCACGGAGTCTCGTCGTCAGCCCTTCGGGGTCGATCCGGGAACGGATTGAACAGGAGGCGCAGAGGGCGCAAAGACCGGCGACCTGTTTGGGTTCCGCTTCTTCGGTGACTTCATTCTCGACTGTCTGAACCGCCCGGAGAATGCCATGACGCCAGCCCGCGCCTTCATGGCCGCCGAGTTGTGCATCCAGGCCCAGACGGCTGCGCGACGATTGACGCAGCGGCTGGGAATACGGATAATGCCCCACCCGGACCCCAGTATCTCGTTATGACTACGCACTCCTCCCGGCCCCGCTGCCTGACAATCTTGGTTTTCGTGCTTTGGACGTTCGCGTCTCGCGGAGTCGCCGCGGACGAGTGGACCCCGCTGTGGAACGCCCGCGACCTCAGCGAATGGACGACCTGGATGCGGCAACCGGATCCATCGTCGGAGGTGCCCGGCATGGTGCGCAATGCCGACGGGCGTTATCGCGATCCGATCGGGGCGAACGTCGATCCGCTTCGGGTGTTCACCGTGGTCAGCGAAGACGGTGCGCCAGCGATTCGAATCTCGGGCGAGGTCTTCGGGGAACTGCGTTCGCGGGTGCCGCTGGGAAATTATCACCTGCGTCTTGAATTCAAGTGGGGCGACCGCAAATGGCCGCCACGCGACAAGCCGGAGACGCCGCGCGATAGCGGCCTGCTGTACCATGTGCATGCCGAACCGGGCGCAGAAGGGCGGGTGTGGGCGCGGTCAATCGAGCTGCAGATTCAGGAACGCGACGTGGGCGACCTTTACGCCATCGGGGCGATCATCCAGGTGCGTTCACGCCTCCGCAAGGGCACGGGGACGGGCGGGGTGGCGCCCCTCTTCGATTACGATCCGGAAGGGGTGTGGTATCCTTTTGCACAGGTGCCCGGAATGCCTGGTCGCTGCGTGAAACAACCCGACAACGAGAAGCCGACCGGCGAATGGAACACGGTCGAGATCGTCTGCCTTGGCGAGGACGCGCTGCACATCGTGAACGGCAAAGTCGTCATGCGCCTGCACGGACCACGGAGGATCGATACGCCGCAGCCGCAGCCGGTCACCTCCGGCCCCATCATTCTTCAATCGGAGGGGGCGGAACTCTTCTATCGGAAGATCGCCTTCCGTCCGATCACGTCGATCCCAGCCGAGTACGCTCCGACAGCGAACTGATCTCTTTTGTGAATTTGAGTACGTACTACCCGGGCTGGCGCCCGGAGCGGCTTCGGCGGGCGGCCAGCATCTGGTCGTGCTGGGCTTCTTCGACCCCCTCAAGAACGAGACGCTCCGTGACCTCCTGATCATCGAGATCGGTCGTATCCGGTTTATGGATTCCCCGGTTGGCCACGGGATCGCTGGGGTCGCGCGTGAGGCTTTCGGTGGCCACCGCGTCTTCCAGGGTGGAGTCCGGCAGATGCTCGCCGCGGAGTTCGACGCGGCTGCGCTGGAGGTCCTCGTCGGTCACGGCCTCGGGCGAACGTCCGTCGATCAGGGCCAGTTCGCGGGCGCGGTTGACGATGGCCTCGTCGGAGATCTCGGATACTGGTTTTCCGTGCCGGAGAATTCTCCCTGTCTGATGCGTTGGGATGTTTTTCATGCGGCAGGTTATCCACGTTTCCGCAATCGGAGGATCGGGCCGGGCTCCGAATCACGTGTCCGGCCGGCTGCCGTCAGGGGAAGGAAGATCGAACAATCCCCGGCCCCCGCGCGGATTCTCGGAAAACTGAAGCCGATGGATCACAATCATTTACGAGGCAGTCTTTCATCGGTTGTGCTTTCTGCCCCGTGGACAAACGCAGGGATCCATTCCATGAATGCCTTGTCTAATCATTATGGCCTCCATGACCGCTCAGAAGCCGTCTTTTCGTTGCGTGAGCCGGTATGCACTCATCGGCCTGATTTGTGTCGTCCCGATCGGGGTCGAAAACGCTCAAGCTGAGACGCCTCCAGCCAAAGTCGAGCCGGCGCCCACCCCTGCTCCGGCATCGGTTCCGCCGGTGGTGATCGAGGCGTTGAAGGAGGTCGATGAAGCGCTGGCTGAGTTTCAGCGGCGGATGGAGCAGGAGTCGTCTCCGGTCACCAAGGCGGCGATGAAAACCCGGTTGGTCGTCCTGACCCAACGGCGAACGGAGCTTGAGAAGAATTTTTCGAAGGAGCGTCATGCCGCGCTGATGGAAGACCTGCAACGCGAAGTGAAAGTGACGGCAAAAGCGGCGGCGGCGAAGGATCCCGATGGAGGTCGGGCGCGTCGCACGGTCACGATTGACGACGCGCCGAAATCCGCCGTCGAGACTTACCAGGCTGAAGCGCTGGAAGCGAAGCGGCGTGCGGAGCAAGCGCAGGCCGAAAAGATTGCGGAAGAGACCTCCCGGCGACGCACGGAGGTGGCGCGAATCAATACGGACTTGTCGCGGCTCTCCGCCCAGATCGACTCCGCGACCGTGGGCGACGCCTCGCGCAGGGCTGAGTTGAATCTGCGCCTTCGCGAACTGGAACAGCAACGGGGGCGGCTCGAGTCTGCGCCCCATCCTTCAGGCTTCGAGCACTTGCGACTGGAGATTCAGCGCGAGCTGGAGCGTACACGGCAGCCCTAAAGGAACGCGCGAAGGGTCGTCGCTCCCCTCCCGTCAACACGCGGGTCCGCGCTGTCGGACGATGTTACGGGTTTAACGCGCGGGATTTTGCGCGCGGTCGCGAAGGCCGCCCCGGGAAAATGTCAGTTCATGGGCGTGTCGAACAGCTCCGTGAAGAACGACTTCATGTGCGCCCATGAGCGCCGGTCGGCGGCGGGATGGTACGCGATCGGGATACCGGCGGCACGCCCGATTTCGTCGGCCTTGGGATTCGTGAACGCGTGAACGGCACCGGCGTAACTGATGAACTGATAGTCGAATTTTCCCTCGTCCATCGACTTCGTGAACGCGTCGATCTCCGCGGGCGAGATGAAGGTATCGACTGCGCCATGACAGATGAGGAATTTGGCCTGGTTGCGATCGGCGGCATCCTTTGAGGCGGGAATCAGGCTGCCGTGAAAACTGACGATGCCGGCCAACGGAGCCCCGCTGTAGGCGAGGGACTGAGCGATGGCGCCACCGAAGCAGTAGCCGATGGCGGCGGTCTTTCCGTTCTCAACCATCCCGGTGGCGAGCAATTGATCGAGGCCGGCCTGCGCGCGTTCGGCCATCAGGGGCTTGCCGTAGAACTGTCCCGCAAGTTCGCCCGCCCGTTTGGGATCGGTGGTGGTGACACCCGTTCCGTACATGTCCGCGGCGAACGCCACGTAGCCCAGCGCGGCCAGTTGCTCGGCGCGGCTCTTCGGGTAGTCAGTCAGGCCCCACCACTCGGGCAGCACCAGGATGCCGGGTGCCTTCGGGTTGGCGGAGACCTTGGTGTCGTCATAGGCGAGCCACCCTTCGAGTTTCACGCCGCCGTGTTCGTAGGCGACCGGCTTGGCGATAATTTTGGCGGAGACGTTTGCGACGCTCAACAGTACACCGCCCAAGAGAAGAAGAAGACGGGGATTCATGGGGTTTTAAGATAGCAGCTACCCGTTCACCAAGGAATCGAACAGGAGCTCGCAGAGGGCGCCGAGAAAACGTGCGGTGGGAATCGCTGGCTCTGTGTTCTCTGCGCGCTCCTGTGGATATTCGGGCCAGGAGAGTCTGCCTCCCTGTTCCGGAGAGTGAGGAGTGCACATTGAGATCAACCGTATTGTATTTATCGCCAACAAGCGGGGCCCGATGTGAATCTAGGCTTAACGGGCAGGAAGGATCTTCGCCACGGGGGTTCGGGTGCGCAGGTCATCGAGAGAACCAGGGACCGTGTGTTCATATGTGCCGATGCGCGGCTGGGCCAGAAGGGCGGTAACCTCGTCGTCGTCCAACGCGATCGCGAGTTGTTCGGGTGGGGAGGTAAAGACCGACGGAAAGCTCAATGCGATGCTTACGATGGGTTCGCCTGTCTCGGGTTCCCTGCCGACACGGAGGAGGCCGCGCATGGTGACCGGTGTGCCTGGGAACGGAGGATTGCTTTGGCGTATCAGGACGACGCGGCCATCCAAGGGTCGAACTTCAGAGGGTGTCATGAAACAAGCAACCTGCATGTGCGCCCTTAGCAACCGCCCCGGGCACGGAGAATCGCCCTCTTAATGGGTGGGGTAATACAGCCGGTCTCGCACGGAAGTGAGACCGGCACAGCACGGTTCGGGGCGCGCGCCTTTCGCGACAGGCCGGATTCCAGTTTTGTGCAGCGCGGCGGACCAGGCGGGGGCGCTTGAGGATTTGCGAACGGCGAAGGGGCCTGGGCAGGTTTTGTAGCCGCGGGCGCCGACTGCGGCGGTTTGCCGCCCAGCCGGGCAGGACGTGGTGCGGGCGCTGGCGGAACCGCGGTCGGCGCCTGCGGCTACAACGGAAACGTTACAACGGAACCGCGGTCGGCGCCCGCGGCTACAACGAACCGTTAAACTGGAACCGCGGTCGGCGCCCGCGGCTAGTGTGCCGCAGGTTGAGCGGGCAGACGTTGATGCAGGACGCCTCGAGCAGGGCAAACGGCTACTGCTTGGTTTCGAGCTGGAGCAACGGCCTCAGGGCTTCGGCGTAATGTTGCCCGAGCAGGCGCGAGGAGGGGGCGTCGTAGTGGATGGGATCGTCGATCTTGGCGCGAAAGCTTTCCTTGAGCGCGGGTGCAAGCGTGTCGACGATGGCGGTGCGGTGCACGATCGACGGCAAGGAAAGAAGGGCGGCGTTGATCTCCGTGGCATCGGCCTCCTGCCAGGGTCCCAACGTGGAGACGACGAAGGGGATGTCAGGGGCGCCGAGATCTTCCCGCAGGTGTGCAATGAGGTTTACGAGTGCACCGCGGTAGGCGGTACCGCCGTCTGCGCGAGCGGAGGCGACGTCGGACTCGCCTTGGTTCCACAGGATGCCGGCGAGGCTTCCGTCCCGAAGGGCGCGACGCGTTTGACGAACCGCGTGCGCGTAGAGGGTGGAGCCGTCGGGCCACCGTTGACCTTCGCCGTCAAAATCGCGCGCCCACCACGCGATGCGGGTTCCGCCGAAGGCTGCGGGAACGAACCCGATGGCGACATCGGGTGGAAGGTGCGGCAGGAGCGCGCGGGCGAACGCGAGTCCCGGGCCCACCCCGGCGACGCGTGGCTTGTCGCGATGCAGGGGTTCCGTGGCGGCAAACCAAGCGTCGTCATGCAGCACGAATAAGCGAGGATGCGGGGTCTGATCGATCGTTTCGACCGGGGCGCGTCCGGCCATGTTGGACTGACCCGCCAAAAGAAAAACCAGCAGACGCTGAGGCGGGGAGACTGGATCGGCGCCGGCGGTGAACAACGGGGCACCGGCAAAGAGGACGACGAGTAAGCGCAGCATGAACGAGGAGGACAGCGTTGCGTGGCGGCCGAGGCAAACCTCCCTTGGAGCCTTGCAGGTTGTCTCGATATTTTTTGAGAGGGCGTTTCAATCCTCGAAAGCGCGGCTGCTTTCACTACCCTCGGGTCTTTTGACAACCCTTTCCCACCCATGAATCGCCGATCGTTTCTCCACTCCACCGCGGCTGCGTCGGCGATGGCTGCGTGGCCCTTTTCCGTTCGTGCGCAGGACAAGGCCGGGACGAGAAAATTCCGCACGGCGCTCATCGGCTGTGGTTGGTGGGGCAACAATATCCTGCGCGAGGCGATGGCGAGCGGGTCCTGTGAAGTGGTCGCTTTGTGCGATGTCGACTCCCGGCAGTTCGAGGCAACGCTCAACAACATTGCCTCGGGCACCGGTGATACGCCGAAGCTGTATAAAGACTATCGCGAGCTTCTCGCCGAAGCGAAGATCGAGATCGCGATCGTCGCCACGCCGGACCATTGGCACGCGTTGCCCATGATCGCGGCGGTGAAGGCTGGCGCTCACGTTTTCGTCGAAAAGCCCATCGGACACACCGTCATGGAAGGCCGCGCGATGGTGAACGCCGCACGTGCGGCCGGACGCGTCGTGCAGGTCGGCACGCATCGGCGCATCTCACCGCACAACGTCAGCGGGCGTGAGTTCATCCGGTCCGGCCAGGTCGGCGAGATCGGCATGGTCCGTTGTTTCGTTCACGGAGGTGGCGGCGCCGAGCAGCCTCTTCCCACCGTCGAGGTGCCGAAGGAGCTCGACTGGGATTTCTGGTGCGGACCGGCGCCCTTGCGTCCTTTCAATGGTTCGGGAAATCGCGGCATCCACCCACGGGGATTTCGCAACTATCTCGATTACGCCAACGGCACCCTCGGCGACTGGGGGATCCATTGGCTCGATCAGGTACTCTGGGTGACGGGAGAGCGGTACCCGAAGCGCATTTTCTCCAGCGGCGGTCGCGCGATTGCGGGCGCTCCGGTGCTCACCGCGAACGAACAAACCTCGGACGCTCCCGACCACCAACTCGCGACGTACGAATTCGAAAAATTCAACGTGCAGTGGGAGCACCGTCGCTTTGGCGGCAACGACACCGACAAGGGCGAGAGCGTCGGGTGTTATTTTTACGGCACGAAGGGCATCTTTCACATGGGCTGGCGCTCGGGTTGGACATTTTATCCCAGCGACGCCAAGGCTCCTCCAGTCACTGAAGCCGCGCAACTGAATCAGCCCGACGGACAAAACATCAAGGAACTCTGGACGGATTTCCTGCACGCGATCCGTACCGGCGACAAGCCGGTCTGCGACATCGGCGAGGTTCATCTCGCGAGTAACATGGCTTTGCTCGGCATGGTCTCGATGAAACTCGGCCGCAGCATTGATTGGGACGGTGTCGCGGAGCGTGTTCCGGGAGATGACGCCGCAAATCGATTGCTGCGTCGCGACTATCGGCCTGGGTGGGAGTATCCGACGGATTAGCGCTGCCAGACGGGTTGCGCGGGAACGCCCCCCGCTCCGGACTCGCAGTCGCCGCGTGCGGTCGGCTCAGGGGAGGGATCTCTTCGAGTCTTTGCCTGTCCAAGGTTCAGTGCCCACGGAAGTCGTCCCAAATGGATCCATGGCTTCAGGGAGATAAGCGAGACCCGGGTCGAAACGCCACGGACTGGACGGGCCTCGATGTTTTCAGCGGACACCTATTTATACCGCCCTCATCCCACCCTCCTTTCCATGAACGCTGTACGCACCCTTCTTCTCGCCCTCGCCACGTTTGTAGGGCCAATGATCGTCTTGGCCGCCGATGTCGTCGGCACATGGAAATGGTCGCTTCCCCCGTCGGGAGTGACGCCGGTCGAGGTTACACTGCTCGTCGAGCCCGGGGATGGCACGCACACCGCCACCTATACCGAAACGGGGAAAGACCCGATTTCTGTTACCGTACGTTTGAGTGGGGACTCCGTCTCATTCACCGTGGAGGAATCGAGTCTCGGCAAAGCCCAGTACCTGGGGCGGCTCGAAGACGACACCATCGACGGCCTGATCACCGTCGTGCAACGAGCCGAAGCAACCGCGGAAGGTCTCAGTTGGCGGGCGACGCGAGCGTTGATCGAGTCCGTGGCTCCGACGCCGTGAAGCTACGGGTGTGTCGTTCACGGCCCTTCGTCGTTGACGACAATGAAGCGGGGTCGCCGGAAACCTGGCTCGTTTGAATTTTTTTTTGGGAACGAGGATCCAAATGAGCGGAGGATACTTGCGCTGATGCGTCCCTCCCGGATGATAACGGCATTCTGATGTCGTTGACCGGAGAAACGCCCGATCCTGCCTTTGCTCGTGTTACCCGCGAGGTTTCGTCGGGTTCAGTCGCCAAGGGAGATGCCCGGTACAAGGCGTTGATCAATTCAATCGATGAGGGGTTCTGCGTCATCGAAATGATCTTCAATCCCCAGGCCAGACCGGTGGATTATCTGTTTCTGGAAGCCAATCCCGCCTTCGAGGTCCACTCGGGCCTGATCGACGTGGTGGGGAAACGCATTCGGGACCTGGTGCCCAACCTTGATGAGCATTGGTTCGAGGTCTATGGAAAGGTCGCTGCTACGGGTGTATCCATCCGTTGCGAGAATTACGCGGCAGGGCTGAAGCGCTGGTATAGCGTCTATGCCTTTCGTTGCGAGGGTGCGGACATCCGAAACGTCGCGGTGCTTTTCAATGACATCACGGAGCGCAAACGAGGGGAGGAGCGCGCGGCCTTGCTCACGCGGTTGTCGGAGTCGCTCGGGAGTGTGAGCCATGAAGCTGACATTGCCCGCGTGGCGTTGGCGTCCGTGGGCACGCACCTGAACGTCGATCGCTGCTACTTCGTCGAGCACGATGAGAGCGTGCATCTTCTGCACGTCAGCCGGAACTGGCTTCGCGGGGATTCGAGGGACCTGGAGGGCATGTATGTTCCGGCAGACTTTGGCGGCGCCGCGTGGTGGGAGAAATACTCCGGAGGGAATCTCGCCGTCGCCGATGTTACGACGGACCCTTTGACGGTCGATCACGCGAAGCGATACCTCGACATCGATATTCGCTCGTATGCGACGAGGGCGTTTCGTCGTGAGGGGTATCCGATGGTGTCGCTGGGAGTCACTGAGACGAGTCCACGGGAGTGGGCGCTGGAGGAGTTGCGATTGATGGACGACGTCATGGCCCGGGTCTGGCCCATGGTGGAGCGGGCGCGCACGGAGCGCACCCTGCGGGAGACTTTGGAACTGCGGGTCGCAGAACGGACGGCCAAGCTCCAGGAGACCATCAGCGAACTTGAGACATTCTCTTACAGCATCTCGCACGACCTGAGGGCGCCTTTGCGGGCGATGCAGGGATTTGCCGGTGTGCTGGAGGAGGAGCACGGCGATCGGCTGGACTCCACCGCGCGGGAGTACTTGCGCCGCATCGTACGGGCGGGTGAGCGAATGGATCGGCTGATCCAGGACGTTTTGGTTTACAGCCGGGTGGCCCGCGCCGAAACACACTTGGAGCGAGTGGAACTCGGCGGATTCCTCGCGGGCATCTTGGAATCCTACCCTCATTTCGGCGCCGACCATGCACGGATCGAGACGGTCCCACCCCTGGCCTCCGTGCTCGCCAATCCGGCGGCGCTGACGCAATGCGTTTCGAATCTCGTGAGCAACGGGATCAAGTTCGTTGCCGCCCCGACCCGGCCGCACATTCGCCTCTGGACGGAGGCGGTGGGGCGAGGACGCGTCCGCCTGTACGTGGCGGACAACGGGATTGGCATCGCGCCTGATCGGAAGGACGCGATCTTCGGCATCTTCTATCAGATCGACCGGAGTCGAGGTGGCACCGGGATCGGCTTGGCGGTCGTGCGCAAGGCGGTTGAGCGAATGGGCGGCAACGTAGGCGTTGAATCCAAGGTTGGGAAAGGAAGCACGTTCTGGATTGAACTCGAGGCGGCCCCCCGGACATGACGCAGTCCATGCCCCCTTCGCCGATTCTCTATGTCGAGGATGATGAAAACGACGTGTTCTTCATGCGACGCGCTTTTCGCAAGCTCGGGTTGAGCGAATCGCTTTGTGTCGCGCGTGACGGGGAAGAGGGGATGGAGTACCTTGCCGGCATCGGCCGGTTTGGTGTTCGCGAGACGTTTCCCCTGCCTTGCTTCGTGCTCCTTGACGTGAAAATGCCGGGGCGCTCCGGTCTTGAAGTCCTGGCGTGGATTCGTGCGCAGCCCGCTTTCCTTGCGCTCAAAGTCGTCATGTTTACGTCCTCCACCCAGCAGAGCGATTTGGCGTTTTGTGCGTCCCATGGAGCCGACGCCTATGTGATGAAGCCATCGCGGGCGGATCTCGTGGACGTCCTGCTCACCAAGATACTCGATGCGGTCGCCGCCTCCGGAGCGGGTCATCGGCCGTTGGACTTCACGGACAACCTCCTGCGTGACGTCGAAGGGGAACACTCGGTGTGACCGGCGTTGGCGACGGCCGACCTTTGGCCCTATTAAGCAGCTGAAACGTTGCGTCCGCCGGCTTGATTCGATTTCTGGATCGGCATGTCCCTTCCCACCGTCGTCATCCTTTGCCCGCATGAGTTTAAGTTTACGGATCGCGAAGCTTCGGTGGAGCGCCCGTTTCTCGACGGGGTGGCAAAGGTCGAGACGATCGTGATGGGCTTGAATGAGCCCTTTCCGGACGAAGCGTTGGCGGCGCGGGCCTTGATCCTTTGGCACGGGCCGCTCGTGACGGCGGAGGCCATCGCGCGCTTGCACGCGTGCCGGGCAATCATTCGCAACGGCGTTGGCTTTGACACGGTGGACATCACCGCCGCCGCGAAGGCGGGCATACCGGTGTGCAATGTGCCGGACTACGGCACGGAGGAGGTGGCGGACCACGCCATCGCCCTCGCGCTGGCTCTGTACCGGCAGCTCTTTCCCCTCGATGCAGAGGCGAAGCAGCTGGGTTGGAAAATCACCGTGGCGCCCAAGATGCGGCGCCTGCGCACGCAGACGTTTGGCGTGCTCGGACTCGGACGCATCGGCACGGCGACGGCGTTGCGGGCGAAGGCCCTGGGTTTCCGGGTCGTATTCTACGATCCGTATGTTCCCGGCGGGACGCAGAAGGCCATTGGTATCGAACGGGTCACTACCCTGGACGGACTGCTTTCAGAGTCTGACTTGGTTTCGGTGCACTGTCCGCTGACGGCGGAAACCCGGGGCATGATTGGCGAGAGCGAGATCGCGCGAATGAAACCCGGAGCCTTCCTCGTGAACACGGCGCGCGGTGACATCGTGCAGAAGGCGCCCGTGTTTGCGGCGCTGCGCGCGGGACACCTTGCCGGAGCCGGGCTGGACGTCGTGGAGTCGGAACCGCTGCGGACGGCGGAGGAGGCGGCGACCCCAAATCTGATTGTGACCTGCCATGCGGCGTTTTGCAGCCCTGAGGGCATGGTGGAGATGCGCAGCACGTCGGCCCGCCTCGCCCGCGCCGCCGTGCTGGGCGAGCCGGTTTGGAATCGGGTGAACTGAAGGCAAGGCGTCAGCGCGCGCCCGGCCCGGCCTCGAGATAGGAGCACAGCAGGTTTACGTTGGCGACCTTCATAGTAGGCGATCACTTGGGGCACGCCGAAAGCGCCTTTCCCTGCGTAGCCTGTCTGGCGCTCTGCGGACAGTTGCTCGACGGCGTCGTAGAACTTTCCGTCGCGGTCGCCATGAGGTAATCTCAACCGCCCGAGACCAACTGCCCGGCCACGAGGGCGTCGGCGGCGTCTTTGGCGGCCTCGAGGGAGAGGGCATCGCCGGTCGTGCCGTGGGCGCGGAGAAAGGCGAGGCCCATGGCGGGCGTGCCGGGCGTTTGCACCCAGATTTGGGTGGCGGTGGCCGGATTCTCGCCGGCGCGTTCGGTCAAGTGGGGCGAGTACCGCCAAAGGTATCCGCCTTCGGTTGCGATCGCACGCATGGCCGCGGTGGCCCGGGCGAGGGCGGTGCGCGCTTCGTCCGCGAGCGAATCGGCGGCGAGGGCGGAAACGGGCAGCGCGAAGGCGAGCAGGAGAAGGGCCGCCGCTTTGGGATAGGGTTGCGTCATGCTTCGACCCATCACGCAACCGAAAGCCCAGAGTCTCTACAACGAGGTTCCCTCGAAAATGCCTGCGAAAAGGCCGATGATAAGAATCAGCGCGATGACTCCGAGGGCGATCATCGCCACTTGCCAGGCGAGCGAGATCATCGCCACCGAGCCCCCGGCGACGGCGACGCGTTTATCCTCACGGCGGGCGTAGGATATCCCCGCGAAGAGGAGGCCGCATGCTGACATTGCCAAAGATCCTTGATGGACTCGTTCGTGCAGGGAGACTTTCGCAGGCTTTCGTTCGGACACGGCGAACGGGGGGATGGGTTGAAGAGCGCTCCATGGAGTCAGACGTGAGTGGATTTAACGCCACAAAACAGCAATTACTAAACCCTATTCTTGTCGTAAACCGACGCAGCGGTTGCACCGAGAAACTTGAGTCTTAGGCGCACCACGCCGCGACGGCGGTGTCAAACCTGCCATGGCCGATGAACTTCCCATTCTTTACGTCAAAACCGGATGCGGCTGGTGCGCCGAAGCGTCCGGCTTTTTATCCGAGCACGGCATCGGTCATCGCGAGGTGAACGTCTCCGACGATCCACTGGCGTTCGCCGCGATGGAGAGGATTTCGCGACAGACCAAGGCGCCCGTGCTCGACTGGCATGGGTCAGTACTCGCCGACTTTGGCGTGGAGGAGTTAAAACCTTTTCTTCGAAAGAAGAACGTTGAGTTTGAGGATAGTTGACTCCCGCACCGGCGGTCCTGCGCCGGGTCGCCAATGAAACGTTCTGGCGCCGGCCGCGCACCCTGTTACCGAGGAGCATGGCATCCATCGGCCGGCGTAATCAGCTCACCATCCTCCGGGAGGCCCCTCCAGGTTTCTACCTCGATGGCGGCAGCCATGGGGAGATTCTCCTCCCCGGGCGCTACATTCCGCGCGGCGTGCGGCCCGGGGCGACGCTTGATGTCTTTATCTACCGCGATTCCGAGGACCGGCTCGTCGCCACCACGGAGACCCCTTTGGCGATGGTGGGCGAATTCGCCTACCTGAAGGTGGTGAGCGTCAATCCACGCGTCGGAGTGTTTTTCGATTGGGGCCTCGAGAAGGACCTCCTTCTGCCCCTGCGAGAACTGGCGACGCCCGTCCAGCCCGGTGATCGCCGGGTGGTGCGCGTGGCACTCGACGAAAAGAGCGACCGCATCATTGCCAGCGCGCGTCTCAACCGGTGGTTGAACAAGACGCCGCCGCCCTACACCGAAGGCCAGCGAGTGCGCCTGATTGTCACCGGCGAGTCACCGTTGGGCTACAATGCGATCATTGAACATGCGCACCATGGTCTGCTGTACCGCTCCGATCTGGCGGGGCCGCTGGCGACGGGACAGTCACTCGAAGGCTACGTGCGGACGGTGCGGCCCGATGGCAAGGTCGACCTGGCACTTGATCGTGCGGGCTTCCACCGCATCGCGCCGGTCACCGAACAGATCCTCACGGCGATGAAGGCTTCAGGCGGCCACCTTCCCCTGAGCGACGGCAGTACGCCGGAAGAGATCCGTGCCGCCCTCGGAATCAGCAAAAAGGCATTCAAGCAGGCGATCGGTTCGCTCTATCGCGATCACAAGATTGTCATCCTGCCCGCGGGTATCCGCTTGGTGGATGCAACGCGGTAAGGGCGGCTCGCCCGCGCGCGTGAGACGGTAGCGCCCGTGTACGGTCGGAGCGGGAAATCCACGAAGACGAGATGCGGCGAATCAAGCGTCGGATGCGCCAGAGGCGCATGGGTTGCCTGGGGTTCGCCCATTCAATTCGTGGAATTCCGGCTGCTCCGCCATCTTTTCAAATGCGCAGGGCCTACTGGCGGTCGCCTGTCGGCGATGCTCCTGAGTTCCCGGTGCCCGCAGGGGTGGACGTGCCGCCCGCCCGCGCCTTATCCTTCAGCGCTTCCGGCGTCAGGCCCTGATGCTTCGCCTCCTCCTTGAAAGCCTCAACCGTCGCATCGGCCACGTGGCGGCCCCGCTCGGCCAAGTCGTGTCCGACGTCGAGCACATGTTCGCGAAGGCGTTGAGCCTGGGGTCGGATTGCCTCCTTGGCGCGGCGGGGTGTGGGGATCAACAGGCCGGCGACGATGCCGGTGGCCAGACACCCCAAGCCTACGCTCAATGGATGTTCGTGGACCGTTTGCGTCACCTGCCTCTGGCTTTGCTCGTAAAGCTCGCGGGATCGGTCCTTCACTCGCGCACTCCATTCGTGGGACTTTTCCCGCAGATGCTCGGCTTGGTCGCTGACGCGGGACACGGCTTTGCCAACCTTCGCCTTAATTGTGTCCGCCGCGCCTTGCTGGGGCGATTCGCCTGACATTTCATTTGCCTCGGCCTCGTCGTCCTCGTTGGCACCGTAATACTCTCCGGCCAAGCGCGCGGGGTCGCCTTCATCCTTCGAATGCGGGGTCCAGTCCGGGTAGTCTTGAGCGGAAAATCCGTTGCCACGCATGCCATGGGAACGGTCCTGTCCGTAGTCGCGGCTTTCTGACGTCGGGTTGACGCTCTTATAGATCATCCACGTGAGGCCTGCGCCGATCAGAAGGACAGGCGCCGGATTAGCCTTGATGGAATGGGCGACGGACTGGAGGGCCGAATGGGTGGAGTGTACGACATTGTCCTTTATTTCCCGCGCCCGGTCGGAGCCGTTTGATGAGCGAAAGAATCCCAGAATTTCGTCGAACAAATGACGGCCTTTTACCCGTTCGGCGAGGGCGTCGATGGTGTGATCCATGCGTTCGCGCGTTTGATCGATTTCCGAACGGATGGTTTCGGGGGCGGTGTTGGAGTCAGTGTTATGATTCATTTGATGATTGGATTTTTTCCTTGGCCCATTGTTTATTGTCTTTGAGTGATTCGACGGTCTCGGTGGGGATGAGATTGACTGCGGAAAGCGCTGTTCTGGCTTTGGCAAACACCACCCAGCCGATGAGGGCGACGACGGCTCCCAGCAGGAGCGGCCCAAGCCACAGGGCCGTGTTGGCCGAAACGCCCAGGTTAACCAGCGCCACAGCCACCAAGTCGCCGACCGCCATCAGGATGAGCAGCAGGCCCGCTAAGGCTAATGCGCCTCCGATCGCGACGGCGATGACACCTTGGATCAATTCCATGGTGCTTTCCTTGATCTCCGCCTTGGCCAGTTCGACCTGTTGGCGGAGCAGAGCGGTGGTGTCATCGCGCAGGCTGTGCAGCAGCCCGGGGATGGTGGTGGTGGGGGGAGGAGGGGGACTGTCGGTCTTCATGGGCGGCATGGTTCCGTTGTGTTCAGACGCCTGCGGGAGAGGAGACGGCAGTCGGGGTTGGAAAAGAGGGTTGTGGCTGGGGCGGGGATTGACGGTCCGGGTTGCTGGCGGAGCCAAGAGTGGCAGCCGCGCCAGCCTTGACGATATTGCCAATCACCAAGCCGGCCACAAACAGCCCCCCGAGGAACGCCACGGGATGGCGGCGGGCAAGGTCGGCAGCGTCATCCTTCAGGGCGGCGAGATCGCGGTTGCGCACATAATCGGCGACGTTGTCGAGACGATCGGCGATGCGGTGCGCGTAGTGCGCGATATTTGGGTCTTCATTCTCCATGGACCGGGCGGTGCTGTGGATATTTTGGCCAATCCGGCCCACCTGATCCGCGGCCTGGGTCCGACGTTGGTCGGCGATGTCGGCTGCGCTTTCTTTGATTTTCGAGGCGGTCGACGAGACTGTCTGCTTGATGTGTTCGCCCGCTTCACGGGCTGCATCTTTCACTTGCTGTCCGGCGGCGGAAGCCTTTGCCGAAACGGAATCGGTGGAGGATGGGGTTGTATGGGTGTCGTTCATGATTTTTGTTCGAGAAGTTAAGCGGCGTGACCGGCCAGGCGTCAGGCGGGGGTGTAAAGTTAATAAGTTAAACACGGCCCGATCTGATCGATGAGGTGAGCGTCATTATATGACACAGGAGGTCGCGGCGTAATCGGGCTTTCTTGGTCGTCCGCCATAGGGGGTTCACCAAGCGGCCTCCGTATTTCCTCCGGCTGGAAAACTGGGGGCGCTTCGGGGGCGAAGGCGGCGCGCGCTCCGCCCGGTCGGACTCACCGGGATTGAGCCGTGCGATGCCTGCCCCTGGGTCGGGGCCGATCGCACTGTCCTTGGCGGAGAGATCGGACCTGCGCGTATCCGAGAAACGGTTACGGCGTGGAGGAGGAGGACGGCGGAAGGGGCGAATGCCCGCCTTCCGGGTGGCGTCAGCGGGTGGGGCCGTCCGGGCCGAGCCGGATGACGATCTTCTCGGGCTGGGGGGTTTTGTACCCGATGTACTCGATCACGGCATCCACCATGGCAGGAATGCAATCGGAGATCGGGGTGCCTTCGTCCTCAATGGTTGCGTCCACCGTCCACGCGCGGGTCTTGCCGGTCGAATTCTCGCGAGCCTCAATACGAAAGTATTTTTCGGACGTTTGGGTGACGCGCAGCGTTTCAACCATCACCACCGAGGGCTGGCTTGAGGGCAGTCCGCCTCGGCTTCGGAGTGAGCTGGAACCGCTGGCAAGGGGGTCGCCGATGCCTCCCATGCCCCCCATCATGCCGGAGTTGACGAAGACCGGCTCGGTGACCGTGGTCACCTGGGTCTGCGGCGGGTATTCTCCGTAATCGAAGGAGATCACGATATCCGCCTTTGCGGTGCTGACGGCCTCATACATCCCACGCTGGGCGAGGGCGGTGCGCACCCGTTGGGTGACTTCAGTATGGAAGGCGTCGGACTGGGTCCGTCCCGCTGAAGCCTGAGCCAAGGTGTAGGCGTAGCCAGTTTTTGCGGACGGGTCGACGGCGGAGGTAATCCGCACCGTGTGCCGCGGGGCGCTGGCAGTGGAGCATCCGGCCATGGTCAGCAGGGCCATGGTAAGAAAGCCCGCCACGGCGAGCCGGTGCGCCGGAATGGACCGAACCGCTCTCATCGGATCCATCATGATGGGGGTTCGTCGTGGCTGCAAGCTTCCCGCTGGAATTTCCAAAAGTTGTAAGGAGCCTGCTCCGTCGGTTCGAAACGATGAACCCGATGGTTCATCCCCCGTGCCCAACCCTACTGTGTCGCGCTCTTGATGATGAGATTATTTTGAACGCTCTCGACTCCGGTGATGCTGGCTGCAACCCGTCCGGCTTCAGCCTTCTGCGTGGCGGAGTCGACGAAGCCGCTCAGTTGGACGACGCCTTTCACGGATTCGACACTGACCGCGAGGGATTTGACGATCTCGTTGCTGGCGAGGGCGGCTTTGACCTTGGTCGTGATGACGCTGTTGTCCAGATACTCGCCCGTGCTTTCCTGGGTGGCGGTGGAGGCGCAACCGGCGGCGAGGGAAGCGAAGGCAACGGTGGCGGCGAGTGCGAGGCAGGTGGCCAGGCGAGATAATGCAGGTGATGTGTTCATAGGAAATAAAGGTTAGCCGTAACATTAACGCATTTCGAAGAAGCGGGCTATAGGCACTTACCCTACCGCATGTGGTTCGGGGACGGATGCCTTTGCCCGCGGAGAAGAGCGTCGACTCACGTGGAAACTGGGAGCGGATTCGGTTGTCCAACCCCTTGTGCCCCACCTCGTCCGATCCTTTGGTTCCCGCAAGAAGTGGTTCGTGATCTTCGGCATCGTGGTCGGGATCCTGGTCGCGGTGATTGCGGCGAATTTTGTTCGCAGCGAGAAGAAGGTCCAATACGCAATCGAGGCACCCTACGGCGTCGAAGATCCGCAGTTTGCGCGCGTGATGAGCGCCTTGCTCGGTCCACCGTTGCTTCCGGGAAACCAAGTATCGGAGCTGCTTAACGGGGACGAGATCTTCCCGGCGATGCTCGCGGCGATTCGCGGAGCGGAGCGCACGCTGACGTTTGAGAGCTTCATCTATTGGTCCGGTCAAATCGGGACGGAATTTGCCGACGCGTTTTCGGAACGGGCGCGGGCGGGCGTACGGGTTTTGATTCTCCTCGACTGGGTGGGCTCGGTCCGGATGGACAGCGCACTTTTTGCGCAGTTGGAGGAGGCGGGCTGCGAGGTGGTGCGGTATCACGCTCCCCGCTGGTATCACCTCACGCGGCTTAACAATCGCACGCATCGCAAGGTGCTCGTGGCCGACGGCAAGGTGGGATTTACGGGCGGGGTGGGCATTGGCGACGAGTGGACGGGCGATGCGCAGGACCCGGCGCATTGGCGAGACACGCATTTCAAGGTCGAAGGTCCGGTGGTGGCGCAGATGCAGACCGTCTTCATGGTCAATTGGATCCAGGCGCGTGCGAAGGTGGAGCACACGGTCGATTTCTTCCCCGCGCTCGAACCGGTGGGAGACCAGATGGCGCAGATGTTCCACAGTTCGCCCGACGAAGGCAGCGAGAACATTCGCCTCATGTACATGCTTTCCATCGCCGCGGCGCGGCGGACGCTGTTGCTGGAGCAGTCCTACTTTGTTCCGGACGATCTGATCACCGAGATGCTGGCGTCCGCGGCACGACGCGGCGTGCGGGTCGAGGTGATTGCCCCCGGCGAGCACACGGACACGCCGCGGGTGCGCCTGGTGAGCCGTTCGCGCTGGAAGCCGTTGCTTGAAGCCGGGGTAAGAATCTTTGAATATCAACCCACCAACCTCCACGCGAAGGTCATGGTGGTGGACGGGCTCTGGTCCTCGGTGGGCTCGACGAATTTCGACAATCGCGCGTTTCGCCTGAACGACGAGGCCAACCTCAACGTCTACGACGCTGGATTCGCCGCGCAGATGGAGCAGACGCTTGCGGCGGATCGGGAGCTGTCCCGCGAAATCACGCTGGAGGAATGGCAGACATCGCGATCCTGGGTGGAAAAGGCTCGGGCTGGATTCTGGGGCATGTTCCGCCAGCAAATGTAGTGAGCAACCTGCTGCTGTAGCCGAGGGCGTCGCCCTCGGTCCGGACGTGGCTGGTTGTGTCCAAACCATACCTTCATTTCGTTCTTCCAAAACGGCCGGGTGAAGAGCGGCCCGCTCGGACAGGAGAGCCGCAGGTAGAAGCGCTCTCGCTCCCGAACTGCGGTCAGCGCCCGCGGCTACAGGGCTTGTCCCCGCGGATGCAGCCCTTGTAGCCGCGGGCGCCGACCGCAATGGATGGGGTTGAAACGGATTGCTGCGGAGGCAGGGAGACGCATTTTCCCCGGGCCCGGATAATCCCGGTCGACTACGAAACGACGTCGGGCCCACGCACGCTTGCAGCGAGGTGGCGGGCGAGTTCCTCGTCGAAACCGTGCGCTTCCACGCGCCGGGCGAGGGCGTAGTAAAACTCGGGCGTCTTGTAAGGCGTTTGCTGGGGAATGAGTTCCTTGCGGGCGGCCGCGAGCGCGGGGTGTTCGCGACGCGCGAGGTCGGCGTTCAGATCGAGGTAGATTGCGGAGTTCCAGGGAGCTGGCCGGCGGACGTCGCGATTGCGCTTGAGCGAGGTGTAGGCGAGAGCGGCGATGGTGCCGCCGAGGCCGAGGTGGTAGCAAACAAACGCGTCCAGCAGGCCGGTTTCGGGACGGTCACGGGCGACGAAGTGGGCGATCAGCAGAGTCACGCCCCAGACGAGGGCGAGCGAGGTGGTGTAGCGTGCGGGCGAAAACCACGGCCGATGATGTACTTTCGCGTTGGGTACACAAAGGCCGAAGAGATCGGCCACGGCATGGTGCGGGTACTCTTCGTTTCCGATGCGCACGGCGAGGTTGCGCCGTGCGGTGCGGCGCAGGATCTCATGGGTCCGAAAGAACGTTGCCGGCCCGGCGAGGAAGCGGCGCTGGTCGTCGCCTTCGATGCCGTCGTAAGAAAGCGGGGTTCCTTGCAGGACGGCGCGCACGAGCGGGTTTTCGGCGGCCGCTTGGGTGAAGTGGGCTTTCTTGTGTGCGGCGATTTCGGCGACCGTGGCTTCGTCGAAAGGCGGCGCGTGACGGTTGTCGACCGAACGGCACAGGGTATAGAGGGAGTCCATGCAGGAAAATCAGGCGTGCGAGGTGAGGCTGGGCACGAGGGCTTCGAGTTCCTTCAGCGGGTGTTCGATGTTTCGGATCGCCTCCGCCCAAAAGAAGGGGTCCCCCAAGTCGGCGCCCAGCGTCTCGCGCACGGCCTCTTCGCAGGTGGCACTGCCGGTGCGACGGAGGAAGGCCTCGTACTTGGGCAGGAAGTCCGGGCCCTCGCGGCGGAACCGCGCGAAGAGGGCGTGGCTCAAGAGGTAGCCGAAGACGTAGGGATAATTGTAGAACGAGACTCCGGAGATGAAGAAGTGAAGCTTGGAGGCCCAGAAATACGGGTCCTCGCCCCCTTCCGCGAGGGCGTCGCCGAAGACACGGCGCTGCGACTCGACCATCAGGGTGCGCAGGCGGCTGACAGGCACTTCACCGGCGGCGCGTTCCTCATAAAAGGCGCGTTCAAACTCGTACCGGGCCGTGATGTTGAGCAGGTAGCCGGGAGCGCGGTTGACCTCGCAATCGAGCAGGAAGGCGCGCTGGGCCATGGTGAGGCCCGGCTCGCGGAGCAGGCCTTGGATCAACAGCATCTCGCCAAAATTCGAGGCCGTCTCGGCGAGCGTCATGGGATAATCGGTGGCGAGCGGTCGCTCCGTGCGCAGGACGTGGGAGTGGAAGGCGTGGCCGACCTCGTGCGCGAGGGTGATGACGTCGTGCATGGTGTCGGCATGCGTCATATAGACCCGTTGCTCCCGGGAGTGCTCGGAACCGGTGCAAAAGGCGCCCGGAAGTTTGTTCGGGCGTTTCCCGGACTCGATCCAGCGACGGACGACCATGTCCTCGAAATAGTCGCCAAGTTGTGGATACTGCTCGGCGAACGCCTTCGCCACGAGGCCGCAGGCCTGCTCCCACGGCACGGGCGGCTGCGGGGGCAGCTGCATCGGCGCCTCCTGATCGTACCACGCGATGCCGCGCGTGCCCTGCAGGCGGCCCATGAGGCGGACGATGCGGCGGGGCAGTTCGATGTGGGCGTGTATCGCGGCGAAGAGCGCCTCGAGCGTGCGGGAGTCGACCGCGGCGTCGAAACGCGATTCGTCGAGGAAGTGTGCCATGCCGCGCCGCCGGTAGAGGGTATGGCGGATGCCCGCGATGCCGTTGAGGGCGGCGGCGAACGTGTCCTCGTGAGCGGCCCAGACGAGATTTCCCTGTTCGAAAGCGGCGCGACGGACCTGGCGGTCTTGATTCGCCATCAACGAGCGGCGCTGGCTCATCGGCAGGGTTTCGCGCCGGCCGTCGGGCCACTGCATCTCGAACGTCATCTTCCCGGTGAGCGTGTCGTAGAGCCGGCTCCAGGCATGAAGGCCGTCAACGTTGAGATCCGCGGCGAGGGTCTCCTCGGCGGTGGAGAGGCGGAGGCCGGCCTCGTGACGAAGGCGGCGCAACGCATGGCCGGCGCCGGCCAGCGCGGGCTCGGCGAGCAGCCGGGAAAAGGCGTCGTCCGTGATGTGCTGCAGCGCACGCTGAAGCTCGCTGCGCAGTTTCGTGAGCTCGGCGCCGAGTTTGGCGATGAAGGCGCGTTCGGCCTTGTAGGTTTCGGAAGCCGTGTCGCCGGCCGCAAGGCAGCCGACGTACGAACCGAGGTGGCCGAGTCGGGTGGCAAGATCCTCGTACGCGGTGATTTCGGCGCACCAGTCGGAGGTATTCTCGGCGTTCAGCGGCGCCATGAGCCCGGCGTGCTTCAGACGTTTGGCAAGGTCGGTTTGAAGCGCGGAGCGGAACGCGACGTAGTCAGGGCCGTTGAACGCGGTAAAATAACCCGCGAGGTCCCACGTCTGGTCAACGGAGAGGGGCTTTGTCATGAGTTCAGACTAGGTAGTGACGAAGGCTTGGGCAAGACGGCGCTGATCGGGCGGGGGAACTGGAGAATTTTTCCAAGAAAGTGATCTGTGTTTATCTGCCTCCATCGGTGCGTCGCCCCCGGCTGGGCCCGGAGGAGAGCGAGCTGAGCTATTCGAGCCGCGTCTTCGAATCGCGGGCCGCTTTGCGCTGGCGGGGGAAATCGGCGATGGCGTGGAGGCCGCGGCTCTCCTTTCGCTGCAGGGCGCAGGCCACGATGAGTTCCGCGACCTGGCACAGATTGCGCAGTTCGAGCAGCTGCGGGTCGACGGAAAAATTCCAATAGTACTCCTTGATCTCCCGCGAGAGCGTGGCGATGCGGGTGCGTGCGCGCTCGAGCCGCTTGGTCGTGCGCATGATGCCGACGTAGTCCCACATGACGTGACGCAGTTCCGTCCAGTTGTGGCTGACGACCACGCGCTCGTCGGAGTCATGACCGCCGAGGTCCATCCACTCGGGCAACGGGCTGCTGTCGCCGGTCTTCAGGCGCTTAAGGTAGCGCTCGACGGAGGCCGCGCCGCGGTGGGCCATCACGACGGCTTCGAGCAGGGAGTTGCTGGCGAGACGGTTGGCTCCATGCAAACCGGTGCACGCCACTTCGCCGCAGGCGTAGAGGCCAGGCAGGGCGGTCTCGGCGGCAAGGTTGGTGGCGACTCCGCCACAGGTGTAGTGCGCCGCGGGCACGACGGGCAGATAGTCTTTCGCGAGGTTGAAACCGAATTTCTTGCAGGTCTGGTAGATCTGCGGAAATCGTTCGCGGAGGAAGGGCTCGGTGCGATGGGTGATGTCGAGCCAGACGTGCGGCGAACCAGACTTCTTCATCTCGGTGTCGATGGCGCGCGCGACGATGTCGCGGGGCGCGAGGTCGGCCATCGGGTGGTAGGCCCGCATGAAGGCCTCCCCGGCAAGGTTGCGCAGGATGGCGCCTTCGCCGCGCACGGCCTCGCTGACGAGGAAGCGGTCGTTACTGGTTGAATACAGCGTGGTGGGATGGAACTGGATGAACTCCATGTTCCGCACCTCGACCCCCGCCCGGTACGCCATCGCGATGCCGTCTCCGGTGGCGATGTCGGGATTCGTTGTATAGAGATACACCTGACCGGCGCCGCCGGAGGCGAGCACGATGACGGACGTGTGAAATGCCACCACCCGTCCGTCGCGCACATCGAGGGCATACAGGCCGCGCACGCGGTCGGGTCCGGTCACGCGATGGCGTCCCGGCTTGCGGCGCGTGATGATGTCGACGGCGAAAAAGTGCTCGAAAAGGGCGATCTGCGGCTCCAGCGCAATGGCGCGGAGCAAGGCGTCCTCGATGGCCTTTCCGGTCATGTCCTTCACGTGGAGGATGCGGCGTTCGCTGTGCCCGCCCTCGCGGCCGAGGTCGTAGGCGCCCCGCTTGTTGCGGGAGAACGTGAGGCCGAGGTCGACGAGTTCCTGCACGCGCTCGGGGCCTTCGCGCACGATTTGTTCGACGACCTTCCGGTTGCAGAGCCCGTCGCCGGCGACGAGGGTGTCGTCAACGTGCTTGGCGAAGTCGTCCTTGCGGTCGGTGACGACGGCGATGCCGCCTTGGGCCCAGTTGGTGTTGGAGTCTGCCTTGTTCTTCTTGGTGAGGATGGCGACCGACTTGCCCTGCCGGGCAATCTTTAGGGCGAAACTCAGCCCGGCGATGCCGCTGCCGACCACAATGACGTCATACTTGCGGGACATAGGGGTGTCGATTCGCGGGGGCGTGTTCAGGGAGGGTGGTGCGGAGAGGGCTTGGAACAGGCGCGCCGGCTCTTTTATAGCACGATGTTGTCGATCAGTCGCACCTCGTCGACCCAGGCGGCGATCGCCATGATGGCCTTGCCGGGAATGACGTCGCGGATGGGCTCCATCGTGCAACGGTCGACGACCGAGGCGTAGATGATACGGATGCGACGATGTTCGCCCAAGAGGTGGGTGGCTTCCGCGACCAGCCGGTCGGAGCGGCATTCGCCCGACTCGACCATTGACCTGGCCTTCAATAGAGCGCGGTTCAAGGCGAGGGACTCCTGGAGCTGCGAGGCGGTGAGGCCTCGATTCCGCGAGCTCAGGGCGAGGCCGTCGGCATCGCGCTGGGTGGGAGCGGTGACAACATCGACCGTGAAATGCAGGTCGTTGACCATTTTCTTGATCACGGCGACCTGCTGGGCGTCTTTTTGGCCGAAAACCGCAAAGTCCGGGCGGACGATGTTGAATAGTTTGGCGACGATTGTGGTGACTCCGCGGAAGTGATTTGGCCGCGAGACGCCCTCCAATGGTTTGCTGATGTATTCCTCCAGCACGTACGTGGAGTAGCCTTTCGGATACAGTTCGTCGGCATGCGGTGTGAAGACCACACTGGTTCCGGCGTCGCGGCATTTGTCGAGGTCGCTGGAAAGCTCGCGTGGGTAGCGGGTGAAGTCCTCGCTCGGCCCAAATTGTGCGGGATTGACGAAAATCGACACGACCACCGTATCGGCGCGTTCGGAGGCGAGGCGGATCAGGCTGAGATGGCCTTCATGCAGGGCGCCCATGGTCGGCACCAGACCGATGATCTGTCCTTTGGACCGAAGGTCTTCGGCCAGCGTCTGCATTTCAAATACCGAGGTGAGAGTCTGCATGAGTTCGGGAACGCGGCAACGCGAGGCTTGAACTAAGCGGCGCCCCGGCGCTTATTCAAGTTTTTCGCCGAATCCTCCGCTCATGATCCGCATCAACGAAAACTACCTGAAGCTCAAGGCTTCCTACTTGTTCTCGGATATCGCCAAGCGCGTCTCCGCCTATACCCAGGCAAACCCTGCCAAACCGATCATCCGTCTCGGCATCGGCGATGTCACGGAGCCGCTGCCTGCGGTTTGCATCGAGGCCCTTCATGCGGCGACCGACGAGATGGCAAACCGTGCGACCTTCAAGGGTTATGGTCCGGAGCAGGGGTATGCGTTCCTGCGCGAGGCCATTGCACAGCACGACTATGCGGCTCGCGGCTGCAAGATCGACGCGGACGAGATCTTCGTCTCCGACGGCTCCAAGTGCGACTGCGGCAATATTCAGGAGATCTTTGCCACGGAAGGCTTGAAGCTCGCCATTCCCGACCCGGTGTATCCGGTTTATGTCGACACCAACGTGATGGCGGGCCGCACCGGTCCCAACCTCGAAGGCCGTTATGCGGGCATCACCTACCTCGAGTCGACCCCGGCCAACGGTTACGTGCCGGCGATTCCTTCGGCGGCGACCGATCTGATCTATCTCTGTTTTCCCAACAACCCCACGGGCGCCGTGGCCACGAAGGAACAGCTCGCCGCCTGGGTCGCCTACGCGCGTGCAAACCAGGCAATCATTCTCTTCGACAGCGCCTACGAAGCCTACATTCGCGATCCGAAGATTCCGCACAGCATCTACGAGATTGAAGGCGCGCGGGAGTGCGCGATCGAGTTTCGCAGCTTCTCGAAAACCGCCGGCTTCACCGGCACGCGGTGCGCCTACACGGTGGTGCCGAAGTCGCTCATGGCGTACGATACGGCCGGCGCCGCTCATCCGGTGCATGCCCTGTGGAACCGTCGTCACACGACGAAGTTCAACGGTGTCTCCTATCCCGTCCAGAAGGCCGCCGCGGCGATCTACACTGACGCCGGCAAGGCGCAGGTGAAGGCCATGACGGATGCCTACCTCGGCAACGCCGCCCTCATCCGTGACGCGGTGACCAAGCTGGGCTTCGCGTGCGTCGGCGGCGACAACGCGCCTTACATCTGGATCAATACCGGTCGCGACTCCTGGGAATTCTTCGATCGGCTGCTCAACCAGGCCCAGGTCGTGTGCACGCCCGGCGCCGGTTTCGGCAAGTGCGGCGAAGGGCATGTCCGCATCAGCGCCTTCAACAGCCGCGAGAACGTGGTGACCGCGCTTGAGCGAATCGCGTCTGCCTTGAAGTAGCCTGCCCTCCGCCCGTCTCGCAGCCGCGCCCATGAGGACGCGGGTGACTGCACCGACCCGGGCGGCGGGTCGAATGCAAGGTGTAGCTGCGGCCGTGTCGGCCGCGTTCCGCCCGTTGTAGAGGCCAGTCCCCTGGCACCCGGTCTGCAGCGACTGAGGCAGGAGCCTCCCCATCCACGCGACCGGCACGGTCGCGGCGACAACCGCGTCACTGACGCCGGTCGCCATACGCGCCGTCACGTGCAGCCGTAAAAAAGGCGCGCAGGAAACCTGCGCGCCCGCTATGGCAAAATGAGGGCGTGGGTGCCGACCGTCAGACCGTCTGAAGCATGGCCGGTTGTGAGTCGTGCACCCAGAAACGCATCACCGTGAGGTGTTCGACCTTCACGTCGTAGCCCCATTCGGTATCCGTCATCGAGACGCGTCCGGGGCGGCCGGTCTCGCGAATCGATTTGGCCGAGAGCTCGGCGAAGGCCTTGGCGGCATTGAGTCGGGCGACGGCGAAGGCGGCTTCGACGGAGGCAAAACGACCGCAGGGGATGACCTTTTGATTGGCTTTACCCTGGGGATCCTGCTCCAGCGAAAACTGCAAAACCGTGTAGGCCGTGGCAGAATGTGTGTCTCGCGGTTCCATGGCCAAACCTTAGCTCAAGGTTCGGGAAAAAGTAAGGAGAATCCCCTGGAAAGCGCCGGTATTATTACTTAGCCCGAAACCCGCCGTGCATCCCCTTGCGCTTCTGTCGGTGAGCACTGGGGTGGGCTACCGAGCTGCGGCCGACGGAGCGGGCAAATGGTCCACCAGCTGGTGGGCAAGTTGCCCCACCGCCTCGCTCAATGCTTCCGCGAGCGCGCTGTAGTCCTGTCCATCCCATGGCAACTCGGGGGTGACGACGGTGCGACGAGATGCGACGTCGCCGCTCGTCGCGTGAAGGATCTCCACGACCGCGGCGAAGCGTGCCACCGATTTGTCGCCTTCGCGCACGCCTTCGCAGCGGATGACGTTGATGCTCACGTCAAAATCGCGGTCGCGGTCGAAGGGGAACGGTTGGGAATAGACGCGGCTGACCTCGGGCGCGACGCTGAGGCGCGCGCGGAGTACGCGGGCGATCCCGGCCTCAAGCGGCTCCGCCCACCGGGCGTAATCCTGGTAAACAATCTCGTTGCGTCCATTGCGGACAATCAACGAGCGGCTTTTGAGGTAAGACGAGAGTTCGACCGTGTGCAGTCCGAGGCGCAACGTGCCGTGGGGCGTGGAGACTTCGCCCGGCAGGCCGGGACCGGTGAGCACATAGAAGCGCGTGGGGTCGGGCGCGGGCTCGGGGATGATGCTACAGCCAGCGGTGAACCACAGGCCGAGCCCGAGCAGGGAACGGAGCAGGAAGCGGCGGGGAGAGGGATGAGGGACGGCGATCATCGGGATGGCGGCGTATCCGGCGGGCGGCGACCGGTGAGGAGGGCGCCCGGGTTGCGTTCGAGGAAGTCGGCGAGGCGCTGGATGGACGCGGCGGCCTCGGCGAGTTGGTGGAAAGCCTGGTTGGCGCCGTCGCCGAGCCCCTGCTGGGCGTTGACGAAGGCTCCGAAGGAGTTGAGCACGCGCTCAAACGATTCGAGCGACCCGCGCACCTCGGCGAGCGTGGTGTTGAAACCCTCGGCGGTGGGTTCCACTTGGGCGCCGATCCTGGCGAGCAGGGCGCGCAGGTCGGTCACGGCGTCGTTGACGTTGGTGAGTGTCGACTTGATCTGAGGGTCGGTCGTGAGGGCGTTGAGGGAGGCACCGGCCTTGGTCCACTCGGTCACCAGCGCCTTGCTGTCGAGGCCGTTGAGCTGCCGACGCGCGTCGGTGAGCAGACCCTGGAGTTCGCCCGCGAGGCGGCCGAAATCGATCTGCTTCATGTTGGCGAGGATCTCGGTGAAGCTCGCCTGAAATTGCGAAATGGTCGAAGGGACGGGCGGCATTACCGCGTAGCGGTCGTCTCGCGGTCCGTCGGGCATCGGAAACTCTGCGGTGTCGAAGAAATCCAACTCCACGTAGAGCAGTCCCGTCGCGAGCCCGATCACGCCAAGTTGCGCGCGCAGGCCGCGATCAATGAGACGCTCCAACTCCGCGCGATTCGAAACATCGATGGGCAGCCCCCGCTCATCGCTGAGGATGTTGCGGCTCAATTCGCAGACGACGGCGACGACGGACTCGTTGGCGGTCGCGTTGTAGCGCAGGTTGATACTGGCCACGCGCCCGACGCGCACGCCTCGCAACTTGACCGGTGAACCCTGGTCGAGGCCGTGGATGGTTTCGTCGAAATACACGACGAAGCGCTGTGGCTTGGAGAAAAAATTGACCCCGCCGAACGAAAACAGCGCGATCAGCCCCAGAGCGAGCGCTCCCAGGACGAACACACCGACGACTGCGGGACTGACCTTCGTTTTCACGGTGGGGAAGGGAAGGGGATTATCGGTGCGGACTCAATGAAGGGTTTGGAAAGTTTTGCGCGCACGCTCAGGCGGTCTGCTCGCCCCGGCTGAGAAACTCGCGCACCCGGGGATCCCGGCTCGATTCGAGCATGGCGCGGGGATGCCCCTCGGCGACGATGCCCCTGGACCCCTTGTCGAGCATGATGACGCGATCCGCGATGCCGAAGATCGAGGCGAGTTCGTGGGAGACCACCACGCACGTCGTGCCCAGGGTTTCGCGAATTTCGAGGATGAGCTCGTCGAGGCTGCGCGACATAATCGGGTCGAGCCCGGCCGACGGCTCGTCGAAGAACACGATCGCTGGATCGAGCGCGAGCGCCCGCGCCAGTCCGGCGCGTTTCTTCATGCCGCCGCTGATCTCCGCCGGGTAGTAGTCCTCGAAGCCGCTCAGCCCGACCTGGGCGAGCTTGAGCGAGGCAAGTTCCTCGCGCTCGCGACGCTTCAGCGGAGTGTATTCCTCGAGCGGAAGCATGACGTTTTCCCGCAACGAGAGGGACGACCAGAGCGCGCCGCTTTGGTAGAGCACGCCAAAGGTTTTGAGCAACTGACGGCGGCGCGATGCGTCCGCGTCGAGGAAGGACTCGCCGAAAAAGCGCACGCTCCCGGCAATGGGACGGTTGATGCCGATGAGGTTTTTGAGCAGCGTGCTCTTGCCGCAACCGGACGCCCCGATGATGAAAAAGATCTCACCGCGCTCGACGGTAAAATTTACCTCCTGCAGAATCACAGTGTCGCCGTAACCGCACCGCAGGCCGGAGACGTGGATGGAGGGGGTGGTCGGCATGCTCACCAGCCCAGGATGTTGAAGACGACCGCGTAGATCGCGTCCGCCACGATGATGAGAAGGATGGCCGTGACCACCGCTGACGTGGCCGCGAGGCCGACGCCTGAGGCGCTCCGATGCGCCTGCAAGCCGCGCAGGCAGCCCGAGAGACCGACAATCAGGCCGAAGGTGAAGGCCTTGATGAGGCCGGTGCTCACATCGGAAAGATCGATCATCGAGAGCGTCTCGACCCAGTAGGCGGCGGGAGGGATGTCGAGGATGGCCAGCGCCACGGCCATGCCGCCGAGGATGCCGAGGCAGTTGGCGTAGAGGGCGAGCAGCGGCATCATCAGCCCCAGGGCGAAGATGCGCGGCATCACGAGAAAATCCACGGCGCGGATACCGAGGGTTTCGAGCGCGTCAATTTCCTCGTTGGCCTTCATGTTGCCGAGCGTGGCCGCGTAGGAGGCGCCCGTGCGGCCGGCGAGGACGATCGCGGTCATGACCGCCCCCATTTCCCGAACCATCGTGAGGCCGACCAGATCCGCGACCCAGATGTCGGCGCCGAACTGCCGCAGGATGACGGCACCCGTGTACGCGAGCGTGAGTCCGATCAGGAAGGCGATGAGGCTCACGATGGGCAGCGCCATCGCGCCGCACTGCTGCATCTCGTAGAGACAGTCGCGCCAGCGGAACTTTTGAGGATGCTTGAACAGGTGGATGGCACTGATCGTGCACTCTCCGACGAAGTGAATGATGGCACGCGTTTTCGCGAAGAAGTCGTTCGCGGCCAATCCGACCGTGGTCAGGAGTCCGGGCGAGCGATCAAAGGGCACGCTCGTTTTCTGCGACTCCTCCAGTTGAACGAGCAGTTTTTGCACCGCCGGCCGAAGGCCTTCGCCGTCGAAGGCGACCCCCGCCACGCGGCACCATTGGCTGGTTTCGTAGATGTAGAGAACGAGTGAGCTGTCCCAGCTCTCGACCGCGCTCATGTCGATGCGGACGCGTCCGGGCTTCTCGTCGGGCAAGACTTCAGACGGCGAGGGTCGCGCCGCAGTGATCTGCCATCGCCCGCCCAGAAGAAGGACCAAGGCATCCGCATCGGTGCGCAGGGCGACCGTGGGGGAGGACTCGGTGGGCGGAGCGGACATCCGCGCGAGAATCCACGGCTCACCCCGGCGCGCAAAGCCAAATTTCTTGCGAGGTGGCGGCGAGTGGGGAAACGTCGCGCCGCCAATGACGACCCGCACCGTCCTGTTCGACCTCGATGGCACGCTCATCGAACACCTGCCCGCCATCCATCGCAGCTATTCGCACACCCTGCCTCAGCTCGGTTTGGCGGCCCCGACGCGCGAACAGGTGAAGCGGGCGATCGGCGGTGGCTTGGAGAATGCGATGCGCACGTTTGTGACCGAAGCGCAGTTGCCGGAAGCGCTGAAGATCTACCGGGCACATTGGGATGTCACCATGCTTGAGGGCGCGAGCCTCATGCCGGGAGCGCGCGAGTTGCTAGAGGCCCTGACGGCGCGTGGCGTTGTCTGTGCCGTGTTCACCAACAAACTGGGCGGTTCAGCCCGGGCAGTCTGCGCGCACCTGGGGGTGATGCCGTGGCTGCGCGGTGTGTACGGTGCCCAAGATACGGCGTGGTTGAAGCCGCAGGTTGAATTTGCCCGCCATGTGATGGTCAAACTCGACGCGAAGGCGGAAACGACGGTCCTCGTCGGCGATTCGCCCTTTGATGTCGAAGCCGCGCTCAATGCCGGAATCGGATTCGCGGGTGTGACGACGGGGACGCACACCGAAGGCCAGCTTCGTGCTGCCGGAGCGGTGGCTGTGGTCGCAGATCTGCCCGCCCTGCAGAGCTCCTGGCTTGGGTAGCGCGGGTCTTCCTTACGTGGTGGCACGACGCGGCGTAGAATAGGGTCAAATTCACCTATTTTGCATGATGTGAGTAAGTTGTCAGCGAGCTGCGGACGACCGGTCGACGGGTTGGAGGTGAGACTTCCTCGGTGATTCGTAACTAATTGAGCTGAAGGTAATAAAAGCTACGTTACGCACAGTTACGCTCTGTGAATATCTCGAATTTCCCCGCCGGAGGCTCTGTCAATAGCTCTGGCTTTGGTAGATTTTGAGAGATTTTGGTGGAAATCTCTCACCGTCTGTCATGTTCTCGCGTTTTATGAGTTCCGCGAGTGCTGCCCCTGACCTCAAGACCCGCCTTCTTGGCTTGTCCCATCAGCTCGGGCGTGAGGAGCGCGATCTGGCAATCTTGGGCGAAGGTAATACCTCCGCGCGGCGGTCCGACGATACGTTTTGGGTGAAGGCCAGTGGCTCTAATCTGGGGACGCTCGCGGAGGAGGGATTGACCGAGTGCCGGTTCGACGGCCTCCTACCCTTGCTGAAAGCGCGGTCGATGGCGGATGCGGCGGTCGACGATACGCTGCTCGCTTCGAGGGCTGACCGTTCCGCGCGCAAGCCTTCCGTCGAGGCGATTTTTCACGCTTATCTGCTTACCCTGCCGGGGGTGAACTTCATCGGCCACACGCACCCGATCGCGGTCAATGCCCTCCTCTGCACGCGACATGGGCGGACTTTCGCGAAACGGCGGCTCTTCCCGGATGAAATCGTCTGCTGCGGAGTGGAAAGCGTTTTCGTGCCCTACACCGATCCCGGACTGAAGCTCTCGCAGGCCATCAAAAAGGCGGTCGAGGCCTACATCAAACGCGTGCAACGCATGCCGCGCGTCATCCTTCTCGAGAATCACGGCCTCATCGGTCTTGGCGGCACTCCTGAAGCCGTGCTTGCCGCTACACTCATGGCGGTGAAGGCTGCCCGGATCTTCGTGGGCGCGGCGTCCACCGGCGCCGCCCCGCGCTTTCTCACCCCCGCCCAAGTCGTCCGCATCGCCGGTCGCCCCGACGAGCACTACCGCCAAAAGGCGCTCGGCCTCTGACCAGCGCCCTCTTTTCCCACCATGTCCACCTACAAGTACGTCAACTTCCTCTGGGACGATGCCAAGGCGGCGTCCCTCGATCCGGTCGGTCGCCTCGTGTACCGCTCCAACCTGCTCGGCAACGACCAACGCATCACCAACACCGGGGGCGGCAACACCTCCTCCAAGATCGCGGAGAAGGATCCGCTCACCGGCAAACCGGTCGAGGTTCTCTGGGTGAAGGGCTCCGGCGGCGATTTGCGTACGAGCAACCGCGAAAACTTCTCCTCACTCTACCAGCAGAAGCTGATCGACCTCCAGGCGCTTTACGCTGCGCGCTCCGACAAGGGCCTCAAGTCACAGGCCGAGGACGACATGGTGGGCATGTATTTCCACACCACCTTCAATCTCAACCCACGCGCCTCCTCGATCGACACGCCGCTCCACTCCTTCCTTCCCGGCAAGCATGTGGACCACATGCACCCCAACGCGATCATCGCCATCGCGGCCTCCGCCAACTGCGAGAAGTTGACGAAGGAGATCTTCGGCGGCGAGATGGACTATGTTCCTTGGATGCGCCCGGGCTTCGAGCTCGGCCTCGCCATGCAGGAGATCGAGAGGAAGAACCCGTCGGTGAAGGCCATCATGATGGGCCAGCACGGGTTCATCTCGTGGGATGACGACGAAAAGGTCTGCTACACCCGCACGCTCGACTTCATCGAAAAGGCCGCCGACTACATCGAGGCGAAGTACGCGGCGAAGGGCGGCGACGCCGCGGCCTTCGGCGGTCAGAAGTACGCGACGCTCGACGATGCCGGCCGCCGCGCCGCCTTCGCCTCCATTCTTCCGTGGCTGCGCGGCCAGGTTTCGAAGGAGAAACGCTTTGTCGGCACGGTGCAGGACGACGCCAAGATCCTTCGCTTCGTCAATTCGAAGGACGCCGCCCGTCTCGCCGAACTCGGCACGTCGTGCCCCGACCATTTCCTTCGCACCAAGATCAAACCGCTCTACGTCGACTGGAATCCGCAGTCCGAGGACCTCGCGGCGCTCAAGAAGAAGCTCGCCGCTGGTCTTGAGCAATACCGCAAGGACTACGCCGCGTACTATGCGACGTGCAAACACGCCAACTCCCCGGCGATGCGCGACACCAATCCGACGGTCGTGCTCATCCCGGGTCTCGGCATGATTGCCTGGGGTAAGGACAAGTCCGAGTCCCGCGTCACCGCCGAGTTCTACAACTGCGCCGTGGAGGTCATGCGCGGGGCCGAGGCGATCGACCAGTACATCGCCCTCCCGCAACAGGAGGCGTTCGACATCGAGTACTGGCTGCTCGAGGAAGCGAAGCTGAAGCGCATGCCCGCCGAGAAGGAGCTCGCCCGCCAGATCATCGTCGTGATCGGTGCCGGCTCTGGCATCGGCAAGGAAACCGCACACCGCCTCGTCAAGGAAGGCGCGCACATCGTGTGCGTCGACCTCAACGAAGCCGCCGCCCAGGGCACCGCGAAGGAAATCACCGACAAATACGGTCTCGGTATCGGTGTGGCGGGTACAGGCCTTTCCAATTGCGGCCCGGCGCTCGGTCTCGCCGCCAACATCACCGACCGCGCGTCCATCCGCCGCATGCTCGACGACGTGGCGATCGCCTATGGTGGCTTTGACTCGATCTGTGTCACGGCCGGCATCTTCGTGCCGAGCGACACCACCGGCCACATTCCGGACGACAAGTGGGCGTTGACCTTCAACATCAACGTCACGGGCAGCTATCTCGTCGGCGACGAAGCCTACAAGACGTGGAAGGAGCAGGGCCTCACGGGAAGCCTCGTGCTCACGACCTCGGCCAACGCAGCGGTGGCCAAGAAGGGCTCCCTCGCCTACGACACCTCGAAGGCCGCCGCCAACCACCTCGTGCGCGAACTCGCGATCGAGCTCTCGCCCCTCGTGCGCGTCAACGGCGTCGCACCGGCAACCGTGGTGCAGGGCTCGGCGATGTTCCCGCGCGACCGCGTCATCGGCTCGCTTGCGAAGTACAACATTCCGTACACCGACGACGAAGCCACCGATTCGCTCGTGAAGAAGCTCGCGCAGTTCTACGCCGACCGGACCCTGACCAAGGCGCCGATCACACCGGCCGACCAGGCCGAGGCGTACTTCATCCTCGTGACAAAACGCCTCAGCAAGACCACCGGACAGGTCATCACGGTGGACGGCGGCCTCCACGAAGCCTTCCTCCGCTAAGGGATTCTGCCATGCACCACCGGGGAACAGCGGGCGTCGGCGCTTCGGCTCCACGCCCGGATCAAGCCTCAGCGGTGCTTTTATATCCAATACATCGATACGCTTGGAAGTTTTCTCCGGCGTGACGTTCCGCCCGCCCGCGTGAACCGCAGCACAACCCGTTTTCTCATGCCCTCCTCAAAATCCATCTCCGCCGCCTACCGCCTTGCCCGTCAGGCCTACGCCGATCTCGGCGTTGACACGGAAGCCGCCATCCGCGCCGCGCTGCGCCTGCCCATCTCCCTACACTGCTGGCAGGCCGACGATGTGCGCGGCCTCGAGACGCCGAAGGAGGGCCTCGCGGGCGGCGGCATCATGTCCACGGGCGGTTATCCCGGACGTGCCCGCAATGGTGACGAAATGCGTGCCGACCTCGATCAGGTGCTGAAGCTGCTGCCCGGCAAACAGCGGCTCAATCTACACGCCTTCTACGCCGAGACGGGCAGCAAGGTCGTGGATCGCGACGAGATCGTGCCCGAGCACTTCGCGCGTTGGCTGGGCTGGGCCAAGTCGCGCCGCATCGGCCTCGACTTCAACCCGACGTATTTCGCTCACGTACACGCGAACTCGGGCTTCACGCTCTCGCACGCGGATCCGGCCGTGCGCCGCTTTTGGATCCGTCACGGCAAGGCCTGCCGTCACATCGCCGAAAGTTTTTCGCGGTCGCTCGGCTCGCCGTGCGTGCACAACCATTGGGTGCCGGACGGCGCGAAGGATGCCCCGGCGGATCGCTTTGCCCCGCGTGACCGTTTGGCGTCGTCGTTCGACGCCATCTTCTCCGACAAGTCCGTGAGCCGAAAGCACTGCGTCGATGCCGTGGAAGGCAAGCTCTTCGGACTCGGCAGCGAGGAGTACGTCGTGGGTTCCCAGGAGTTTTACGCCAACTACGCCCTCTCGCGGGACCTCGTGCTGTGTCTCGATCTCGGGCATTATCACCCGACCGAGTCCGTGGCCGACAAGGTTTCGGCGCACCTCCAGTTCCACAAACGCCTGCTGCTGCACACCAGCCGGCCCATCCGCTGGGACAGCGATCACGTCGTCATCCTCGACGATGCGGTGCGCAACCTCTTCCTTGAGATCGCCCGCGGCGATGCGTGGGATCGCGTGTTCGTGGCGCTCGATTTCTTTGATGCGTCCATCAACCGCATCGCGGCGTACGTCATCGGCACGCGCGCCACGCGCCAAGCCGTCCTTTGCGGATTGCTGGACCCGTCCGCGGCCTTGAAAACTGCCGAGAATGCGGGCCGCGGTCACGAGCGCCTCGCGTTGATGGAACTCAGCCGCTCGCTTCCCTGGGGCGCGGTCTGGGACGAACTCTGCCAGCGCGACGACGTCCCCGCCGGTGCCGATTGGCTCAAGGACGTGACGCGTTACGAAAAGACCGTGTTGTCAAAGCGCACCTGACCACCCCCGGGTGGGTTTGGACAGAACAGGGTGGATTGCGGAAGCGGTCTTCTTCTTCAACGCAAAGTCGCCAAGACGCGAAGCGCGGACCCAAGAGTTCCCCACTCGCACCTTTGCGACCTTAGCGTCTTCGCGACTTTGCGTTGAAAAAACACTTTCACCCCCAGCGAATACGTTCCCGCCACGAGTTACAATCCACCTGCCACGATCCACACTCTGCAATCCCCACTATCTTCGAGATGAGCACCGCAGTGGTGTGCGGACTTAGGATTGCAGGATTGATGGCGGTTTCAGCCCGGGAGCACAACGAGTACCGCTTAACGGCAAAAAATGGCCGGTAAGCGGTTGGCAAGAATCGACGTGAGGCCCGCTCAACGCAAAAAAAGCCCCGACCTTGCGATCGGGGCCCTGTGGTTTGCTTGGTTTGGTCAGCTGCTCAGGCGGCGACCGCCGGCAGGAGATCGCGTTTCACCAATGTGCTCCAGAGCTGGTCCGCAGCGTTGCGCGCGGCGCCCTCGAAGGCATCGCGCAGGTCCCAGACCCGGGGGCCGAACGAGATGTCGGAGCCGGTAAAGATGCCGAGTCTCTCCACCGAGCCGTCCGTGCGCCGGATCTCGGCGGTGAACGTGCAATCGACGAAGCCGGCCCGGTTGCGCTGCCAGCGGATCAGATTGAGGGCGAGCACGGGGCGGTCGCCCTTGACGTCGTCTGAGTAAAAGACGTCGTCGACGCGACCGTCGTATCCGCGGCGCATGAACGTTTCACGCACCCGCTGGGCGAGCGATTCGGCCACGTCGCGCTCGTAGAAGAGATCGGCGGAAGGCGGGAGTTCGATCTTGAGCTGGAGCGTCGCCTTTTCGAGGACAGGCTCGGCGGATTCCTTCGCGGCCACCGGGCCGGCGAAGGCGAGGGCGCCACTGAGGGCGAGGAGGGGGAGGATGATTGTTTTCATATCAACAATGACGATATCAACGGTTGGAGGTTACAGGTGGGGATCTGTTATTTGGAAGCCTGGGTTACCGGGCGTGTTAGAGGAACTGTTGCCTGAAGCCGGTGGTGTCGGATCGTCCGCGCAGGCTTGAGTTCGGAATGAGGCGACAGTAAGTGTGATCGGTTGCGGAGCGTTTCCGTTCCGTGGCCCGTGCGATTTATTTCGCGGAATAACCTTAGCCTCCCGTGTCTCTCATGAAAACCCCCGTTGCTGTCCCCTCGCTGCCTGGAATCACCCGCCGCCGGTTTCTGCAAACCAGCGCCGCCTTTACCTCGCTGCCGTTGTTGAGTTCGCTTTCACCCGTGTTCGCCGCGTCGAACAACGACCGTCTGCGCATCGGGCTCGTCGGTTGCGGCGGGCGTGGCATGGGTGCGTTGCGCGACTGCCTTGCGGCGGATCCATCGGTGCAGGTTCGCGCGATCGGCGACATTTTCCCGGACCGCGTTGATGCGGCCTACAAACAGATCAAGGAGGGACGTCCCGAGGGCAACAACCCCCTCGCGCCGGTCGCCGCCGCGCAAATGGACCTTACTCCCGAGCGCTGCTTTTCGGGTTTCGATGCCTACAAGAGCGTCATCCATTCCGGGATCGATCTGGTGCTGCTCGTCACGCCGCCGGGCTTCCGCCCGCTCCACCTGCAGGCCGCCCTCGATGCGAATTTGCACGTCTTCATGGAAAAGCCGGTCGCGGTCGACGTCGCGGGTGTGCGCAAGATGATCGAACTCGCGAAGGTGGCGGAGGCCAAGAAGCGCTCCGTCGTCGCCGGTACGCAGCGTCGTCACGCACCCAATTACCTCGAAGCGATGAAGCGCATCCACGATGGAGCCATCGGCGAACTGGTCGGCGGACAATGTTACTGGCTGCAGGGAGCCCTCTGGCATCGAGGGCGCCAGCCGGAGTGGACGGAGATGGAGTACCAGATTCGCAACTGGCTCTACTTTTCCTGGCTCAGCGGCGACCACATTGTCGAACAGCACATTCACAACCTCGACGTGGTGAACTGGGCCTTCGGCGGCCCCCCGGTCAAGGCCACGGGCATGGGTGGCCGGCAGACCCGCACGGATCCGAAGTACGGCGATGCGTTCGATCACTTTGCCGTCGAGTACGAGTACGCCAACGGAGCGCGCGTGCACAGCATGTGCCGTCAGGCTCAGGGCGCCTCGTCGCGCGTGGGTGAGCGTATCGTCGGCACCAAGGGTTCGTCGGATCCCTCCAAGGGCATCGAGGGCGCGAATGCCTGGACGTACTCCGGCGAGTCGGTGAACAGCTTCCAGCAGGAGCACGTCGATCTCGTGCGCAGCATTCGCGAGGGCAAGCCGATCAATCAGACTCAGCGCATCGCGGAAAGCACGCTCACCGCGATCATGGGGCGCGTGTCGGCCTACACCGGACGCGAAGTCAGTTTCAACTGGCTGCTCAACGCCTCGAAGCTCGACCTCTCGCCGGCCGTGCACGCCTTCGGCGACGCCCCGGCGGTCTCCGTGGCGGTTCCCGGCGAGACGCCGCTGGTTTAAGGGCAACACCCCAACGAAAATTGGCCGCCGATCCGGGGCGGTCGAAAGTCCCGGATCTTAAGATTTCAAACCCCGCCATCACGTGGGTGAGCGGGTTCGCCGGGCCAATTCAAGGAGCGGCGACACTCTTGTCGCCGGAGGGGGCGTGCGCGTGCCGTCCGGCATCCAAACCTGGCGACAAAAGTGTCGCCGCTCCTTCAATGCCCAAGCAGCCGTCGGGCTTACCGTTCTCGTTCTCAGATTCGGGACACCCACCCTTTGCCGCAGGACCTCCCGAGGCGGTTTAAAGCGCCGCCGCCCCCTCAGCGTCCCTCGTCTCCCTTACCTCTGCGCCCTCTGCGAGCTCCTGTAAAAATTCTAAATCCGCGTCGCCAGAGTATCAATCCGAGACAAGGGTTGTCAGGCGGAAGCATTTACACGGAGATAACCGTGGGGTATCCTCATGGCTCACCTCTACCTCCCGTACCCCGGAACGCTGGGGCACTACCGCGCCGGTTGGAATCCTCGGCTGACGCGGCCAACTTTCGCGTCTTCCAGAATTCCACATCCTATTTGTTCATGCCCGCCTTGTTTCGTCGTGGAACCCCGTTGCTGAGTCTTTGCGTGCTCGCCGCTGCCGTTCCCGTCTTCGGGTCCACCGAGGATCCTCACGCCGATTTACGGTTCTTCGAGAACGAGGTGCGCCCGCTGCTCGCGAAGCGGTGTTACGAATGCCATGGCGAAGAGAAGCAACGCGGGGACCTGCGGCTCGACCGCCTGCACGATTTCAAGGCCAGCGGCATCGTGGTCCCCGGCGATCCCGAGGCATCGATCATGATCGAAGCGGTCCGCCGGAGCGATCCCGACTTCGCCATGCCGCCGGAGCATCCTTTGCCTCAGGCGGAGGTCGACGTGCTCGAGAAATGGGTGACGCTCGGCGCACCCTGGCCGGAGCTTGCCGGCCGGCGCGCTGCGGACACGGAGATCGCCGTCAACGAACACGGGTTTACGGAGAAGGATCGACGCCACTGGGCCTTCCAGCCCGTCGCCGATCCCCAAGTCCCCGAGATGCCCGCAAACCCGTGGGCGCGCACCGAAATCGATCGCTTCGTTGCCGTGAAGCATGCCGAGCTGCAACTCGAGCCCGCCGCCGAGGCCGACCGCCGCGAACTGGTGCGGCGGGTCTATTTCAACCTGCACGGCCTGCCGCCTGCGACCGAAGCGGCCGAGGCGTTCGTCAACGATCCGGACCCGCACGCGTACGAGAATCTGGTCGATACCCTGCTCGCCAGCCCGCGCTACGGCGAACGTTGGGGCCAACACTGGCTCGATTTGGTGCGTTACTCCGAGAGCGATGGGTATCGCCAGGACGCCTTCCGCCCCCATGCCTGGCCGTACCGGGACTGGGTGATCCGCAGCCTTAATGACGATCTGCCCTACAACGAGTTCGTTCGTCTGCAACTCGCGGCCGACGAGATCGGCGCCCGCGACCCCGGCGCGCTGGTGGCAACCTCCTATCTGCGCAATGGGATCTACGAGTACAATCTGCGCGATGTCCGCGGCCAGCACGACACGATCCTCAATGACATCACCGACGTCACCGGTGAAGTATTTTTGGGCCTGAGCTTCAGCTGTGCGCGCTGTCACGACCACAAGTTCGACCCGATTCTCCAGAAGGACTACTACAGCCTGCGTGCCTTCTTCGAGCCGCTGCTCTGGCGCACCGACCTGAAGCTGGCCACTGACGAGGAGATTGCACGTCACGCCAGGCAGCAGGCGGACTGGGAGCTGGCGACGGCCGACGTTCGCGCCCGGATCGACGCCCTGGTCGGTGCGAAGATCGAGGAAGCGGTGGAGGGCGATCGGCGGCGCTACCCCGACGATATCTTTGCGATGATGAACAAGCCGGCGGCCGAGCGCGCGCCCCTTGAGCATCAGCTGGCGACGATCGCGGATCGCAAACCCCAGTCGGTGCGCGAACTGTCGCCCATGCGGTACCTCAAGACCGACGAGGAGAAGAAACAGTATCAGGCCCTGCTTGACGAACTGAAGGCCTTCGACCCGCTCCAACCGGCTCCCTTGATGGATGCTTTGGTGGCCACCGATGTCGGACCGGTTTCACCCCCCACGACGATGAAGGCGCGGCGGGGCGAGGTGGAGGTCGCGCCGGCTTATCTGACGATTCTTGAGGCCGGGCAGCCTCCGATTCAGACGCGTCCTGATTCGACCGGTCGCCGGTCCGCCTTGGCGGAATGGATCACTCAACCGGACAATCCCCTGTCCACCCGCGTCATCGTCAATCGCGTCTGGCAATATCACTTCGGCCGCGGGCTCGCCGGCACGCCCAGCGATTTTGGCAATCTCGGCGAGGAGCCGAGCCATCCCGAATTGCTCGACTGGCTCTCCCGGCGTTTTGTGGAGGACGGCTGGAGTCTGAAGAAATTGCATCGTCGCATTTTGGTTTCCGCGACCTACCGGCAGACTGCGCGCCGCGCCGTGCCGGAGATTGCGGCAAAGGTGGATCCCTCCAATCGCCTGCTCTGGCGTTTCAGTCCGCGGCGTCTTGATGCCGAACAGGTGCGCGACGCCATGCTTCTTGCCAGCGGCGAACTCGATCTCGCCATGGGCGGACCTTCGGCCGACGCGGCCATGTCCAACCGCCGCAGCATTTATACGATCAGGAAGCGCAACAGTCAGAACGAACTGCTCCGTGCCCTCGATGCGCCCAATGGTTTTTTGAGCAGTTCCGAGCGTCAGAGTACCACCACGCCGACGCAGGCGCTGCTCCTGCTCAACGGCGAGTGGCCGCTCGCCCGCGCGGGCCGGCTCGCCGAGCGCCATCCCTCTCCCGAGCAACTCTGGCAGACCACGCTCGGGCGCGCGCCGCAATCCACGGAGGCGGCACGAGCGGAGGCGTTCGTCCGCCAGCGCGCCGAGGAAGCGGCCGCGGCCGTGGTCGCGGCGAACGTTGAAGCAAGTCGTCCCGGCCGCTTTCGCCCCGACACCCCGCACGAGCGTCTCATCGCGCACAGCGCCGGACGCGAAGGCGAGGATTTCACCATCGAGGCGGTCGTGCGGGTCGACACCATCGATGCCGGCGAAGGCGTGCGGTCGATCGTCTCGCGTTGGAACGGCGGGCGCAATTCGCTGGAGTCCTGCGGATGGAGTCTCGGGGTTGCCGGGCAGAAATCACGCCATGCCCCCGGCAGCCTTCTGATCCAGTTCCTCGGCGAGAATGAGAACGCCAATTTTGCCTATGAGGTGGTGGGCTCCGACCTGCCGCTGGAGCCGGGCGTGTCGTACTATGTCTCCGCTTATGTCTCGAGTTCCGACCACACGGTCACCTTCCGTATTCAGAATCTCGATCAACCGGGGGCCCGTCTGACGACGAAAGTAGTGCCGCACGCGCCGATGGAGAAGATTGGCGACGGCGCGTCGCATCTCGTGCTCGGCGGTCTTTCCGGGCCGCGCGCGCAGTTGTTCGACGGTCGGATCGAGGCGCTCCGCGTGGCGGTGGGTCCTTTCCCGTCGGAAGTTTCGGTTCAGCCCGAATACTGGCGTGCCGGCGTGTTTCTCTGGGACGCGCGCAAACCCTTCGCTCCCGACCTCGCCTGGCAAGGCTCCGCGCCGCCAGGCGAAGGACAGGATCCGCGTCAGGTTGCCCTCACCGAGCTCGGGCACGTGCTGCTCAACACCAACGAATTCTTTTACCTTCACTAGGTTTCCGTCCATGCCCTGTCATCACTACGATCTTCCTTTCTCGCGCCGCGACTTCCTTCGCCGCGCGGGCTGTGGTTTTGGTGCCGTGGCGCTTGCGGCCCTGTTGCGGCCGCCGCTCTCGGGAACGAATCTGCCCACCTCCTCGCCGTCCGCGGTCGGCGCCCGGGCGCGTCGCGCGAAAAACGTGATCTTCCTCTTCATGGAAGGGGGGCCCAGTCACCTCGACACGTTCGATCCGAAGCCTCTGCTCAACGAACTTGCCGGACAGCCCCTGCCGCCCAGTTTCAAGCAACCCATCCTCGCGATGGGGGAGGGCGGCACTGCCCTGCTGGCCAGCCCGCGGACGTGGACCCGTTATGGTCAGAGTGGCATCCCGGTCTCTGACTGGTTTCCCCATGTGGGGCAGCACGTGGATGATCTGGCGATCATCCGCTCCTGCGTTGCCGATGGCATCAACCACGCCGGTGGTGTTTGCCAGATGAATACCGGCTCGATCTTTGGTGGCCGTCCGTCGCTGGGGGCGTGGGTGTCGTACGGGCTCGGCACGGAGAATCAGAACCTGCCGGGTTTTGTGGTGATCAAAGACAGCCCCGCTGAGGTCATCAATGGCGTGCGCAATTGGGGCGCGGGTTTCATGCCCGCGGTGCACCAAGGCGTGGAGTTCAGTTCCAGCGGCGTGCCCATCCGTCATCTCGACAACCCAAAGGACGTCACCACCGATCAGCAGCGCGCCAAGCTCGACCTGCTGGACCGGTTCAACGCGGAGTATGGCCGCACCAGGGCCGACAACACGGAGCTGGAGGCGCGCATCCGCAGCTACGAACTCGCTTACACGATGCAGGCCGAGGCCCCGGAAGCCGTCGATCTGAGCCGCGAGACGGAGGCGACGAAGACGCTTTACGGGCTCGACCACGAGGACACGACGGTCTTCGGCCGCAACTGCCTGCTGGCCCGGCGGCTCGTCGAGAACGGGGTGCGCTTTGTTCAGCTCTACAGTGGTTCAGGGAGCAAGTGGGACGCCCACGGCAACATCGAGGCCAACCATTCGAAGCTTTGCCGCTCGGTGGACAAACCGATCGCGGGCCTGCTCACGGATCTCAAGGCGCGGGGCTTGCTTGATGAGACGCTGGTCATCTGGGGCGGTGAGTTCGGACGCACGCCGATGAGCGAGCAGGGCAACGGCCGTGACCATAACCCGACGGGGTTCTCCATGTGGATGGCCGGCGGAGGTGTAAAGGGCGGTCAGGTGATCGGCGCCACGGACGATCTCGGCTTATACGCCGTGCAGGACCGCCTGCATGTCCACGACTTGCACGCGACGATCCTCCATCTGCTCGGCGTGGATCATACCGAGTTGGTGTATCATCACAAGGGACGTCCAGAGCGCATCGACCAGAACGAGGGCCACGCCTTCAAGCGGATCGTGGGTTAGTTTGAAGCAGGGGATGTCTCTGTTACCTCCGTTTCCTCCTGTAAGAAGTCAGATTCGGTTTATTTCGCCCTCTTTGCGATTTGGACGTTTGGTGTTTGAGATTTCTACGCCTCATGGCGGCTGCCACGTGACGCTGCGGGCGCGTTCCCTCCGGTACGCGGAGGCGCTGCGGCCGACGTAGTGAGTGAAGTTGCGGCTGAAAAGAGCGAGCGATCCGAAGCCGGAGAGCCGGGCGATTTCGGTGAGGGTTTTGTCCGAATTGATCAGCAGCGTTTTTGCGCTCTCCAGCCGCACGGTGCGCAGGTATTCGAAGACCGTCTGGCCGGTGACCTTGCGAAAGATCCGCGCCACATGTTCGTCGCTCTTGTGCACGTGCCAGGCGATCCCGCCCAGGGTCAGCTCGCGCGCGTAGTTGCGCAGGAGATACTCCTTCACCTGATTGACGAGCGGCGCCTGGGAAGGGGAGGCGACCTGGGCGGGGACCGGATTTTCGTGCACCATGCGGGCGACGTGCACGACCAGGTTGGTGGCGAGGGCGCGGACCCGGTGACGGATGCCGGGCGGATGGTCCTCGGCTTCGCGTCGGATGGCGCGCAGAATTTCCTGCATTGGGGCGGTCTGGGCGTGGGGAAAATGCCTGATCTGGCGAAAATGATGCCGGACAAAGGCGCCAAGGTCGGCCTCGGGGTTTCCTCGCACGGTGGCCGGCGGCGGGCGCGCGCCGGGCGCCGCGAGGGGCGGAATCGCAAAGGAGATTTTGAGCACGTGCGCTTTGGACGACTGTCCTCGCTCCACCACCCGCGTGTGCTGCGTGCATCGGCAGGGGATCACCATGATGTCCCCCGTTTGGAGGCGGAACTTGCCGACGCCCTCGATCTCCATTTCCGCATCGGCCTGAAGGTAAAAGAGGATCTTGCGCTCCACGTTCTGCAGCGTGACCTCACCGCCGTCCGGGATCACGAATCCCAGCTCGGCGACCGATGAGAACGGTGCTCCCAGGCGCTCGATGGAATGGAAGGTCATCGCCATATCTCATCAATTTCAGACAA
>JBBQUU010000026.1:0-56145 GCA_038212175.1 Opitutales bacterium
GTCCTGTAGCCGCGGGCGCTGACCGCGGTTCGGGAGCGACAACGTCTCCGTCGGCGGGTGGCAAGTCCTGTAGCCGCGGGCGCTGACTGCGGTTCGGGAGCGACAACGTCTGCGACGGCGAGTGGCAAAGTCCTGTAGCCGCGGGCGCTGACCGCGGTTCGGGAGCGACAATGTCTGCGTCGGCGAGTGGCAAGTCTTGTAGCCGCGGGCGCTGACCGCGGTTCGGGAGCGACAACGTCTGCGTCGGCGAGTGGCAAGTCCTGTAGCCGCGGGCGCTGACCGCGGTTCGGGGAACGACAGCGCGTCTACTTGGGGCTCTGCTGCCCGAGCGTGCTGCTCTTCACCCGGCCGTTTTGGAAGATGACGACATTCTCCTCGGGGATCGCCCCGCCGCCTCCACCGCCCCCACCGAGGATCATTGGGCTGCCGCCCACATAGACACCCCCCGTTCCACCCCCCACCGAGACGCTGGTGTTGCGCATCGCGCCACCGCTGCCGCTGCTTCCGCGGGTCCGATAGATCCAGACTTCTTCCATCACGCGGGAACGCGGATCGGGCCGGGTGTTGATCTCGGTGGGTTCGCCGATCGCCATGCGCACCATGTCGGCGTCCATGCCGGCGATCACGCGTTGATCGAGGATGGCATCCTTCACCTCGAACGGCCACGACTCGTAGAGGCTGCGATTGGCGTCGATGCGACTGAACGGGGAAGTTGAGGTGGCGCAACCGGCGAGCAGGCCGACGGCAATCAGACTGAGGACAAGCGAGGGGAGACGAAAGTTCATGACGGAAAGATAGACGGTATCTGCGACTGGTCAAAAACGCAAAGGTGTCCGTGGGCTTCCCGGCCCACCCACCGCCTCTTCAATGACGTGTTTCGCTGTGCCCTTTGTGAACCGACTTCAACAATTTAGGCCGACAGCGCTTTTCTTCCCTGTTTGCGCTTCACCCACGGGAGCAAAGCCCGCCACGATGGGGGCGATGGGAGTGTATTCGTTATTTTCAAGGGCCGGCGGTTCGCTGCTGCTCGCGTTGGGATGTGGGCTGGCGGGTTGCACCGGCGGCGGCGGTTCGGGCGGGGCCTCGGCGCCACGTCGTCCCGCCACCGCCACGGCTCCCACTTCGCCGCCTGCTCAACCGACGGCGCCGTCCGCCCCGCGTCCGGCAACGTCGCCGAGTGCACCGAGCGCGCCAACAGCGCCGATCGCACGGACGACCGGCGTGCTGCTCGGCATCGACGTGCTCGAACAGCAAGGCTTTGCGCCGTTGGCGGGAAAGCGCGTGGGCCTGCTGACGCACCCCGCCGGGGTGAATCGTCGGGGCGTCAGCACGATTGACGTGCTCCGTCGCGATCGTCGCTTCAAACTGGTGGCGCTGTTTGGTCCGGAGCACGGCATTTACGGCAACGAAAAGGCGGATGTTCCGGTCGCCGACCAGATCGACCGGCGCACCGGGTTGCCCGTGTATTCGCTCTACGGACCCTATCGTAAACCCACGCCGGCGATGTTGCGCGGCCTCGATGTGCTCGTCATCGATTTGCAGGATATCGGTACGCGCTCGTACACCTACGTGAGCTGCATGCGTTACACCATGGAGGCGTGTTTCGAGCAGAACGTCGAGGTGGTGGTGTTGGACCGGCCCAATCCGCTCGGCGGTCTGAAGGTCTCCGGCCCGCCGCTGGACGCCGCGTGGATGAGCTACGTCGGGGCTTTTCAGGTGCCCTACGTTCACGGACTTACGATCGGTGAACTGGCCCGGCTTGCGGCGACCGAACCGGGTGTGCTGAAGATCAGCGAAGCTACCCGCCGTCGCGGCCGCCTTACCATCGTTGGGATGCAAGGTTGGCAGCGGCGTCAACTCTGGCCGCAGACGGGACTCAAGTGGATCCCCACCTCGCCGAACATCCCGAGCTTCGATGCCGTGGTGGGCTATGCAATGACCGGGTTGGGGGGGCAAATCGGTGGATTTCGCCATGGAGTCGGCACGCCTTATCCTTTTCGCCTGCTGACCCATCCTGAAATCCCGCCGGCGACACTGATCTCCGAACTCAACCGGCGTGCCATTCCCGGACTGCGCTTTGCGCCACAGACGCTCGCTCGCGGCGGACCGGGAGGCGCGCCACTTGCCGGTGTCCGTGTAGAGATCGCTGACTGGAACGCGTGGCGGCCCACCGAGCTCTCCTTTCATCTCATGCAGCTGGCCGCGGCCCGCGCGGCCCGGAATCCCTTCGCGGCCGCGTCGCGCAACGAGGCCGATCTCTTCAACAAGCACGTCGGTTCCACCGCGTGGTGGCAGGCGCTGGTCCGGGACGGCGGACGGGTGGACGTGCGCCGGTTTGTGTCGAACTGGGAATCGCAGGCACTCGCCTTCCAGCAGGCTTCGCAGAAGTACTGGTTGTATCGCTGACTTCCGGTGGTGGCCCGCTGCCTCGCCGGGGTCAGGAGCGAGACGAGGCCAGCAAGGTCTCGATCACTCTGAGGTTCGCGACGGCGTCATCAAGCGGCACCGGCACGGGTGTATCATCGAGGATGCTGCGGGCGAAGGCATCGGCTTGCAGGGTGTATTGGTCGCACGGCTCGATGAGCGTTTCGCGCGCCGGTTCGTTGTGGGGCTGTAGCCAGAGGCGGGTCGCCTGGTTGGCCGGGGCATTGAAGGGGATCTCAATCTCAATGCGTCCTTTGGTGCCAACGATGTTCACGCGCTGGTAGGCCGCCAGCTGGGTCGAACACGTGAACATCGCGGTGCCCTCGGCAAAGGTGAGCAGTCCTGAAGCGAGGCGATCGGTGCCGAAGGCAGGATCACGTTCCACATGGCCCTGCACGAGGGTGGGCTCTGCGCCAAACAGGAAGCGCGCCGTGGAAATGCAGTAACAGCCAATGTCCATCAGCCCACCGCCCCCGTAGTCGGCGCGATTGCGGATGTTAGCCGGGTCCACGTTGGTGTAGGAAAAGAAGGACTGCACAGTCCGCAGCCGGCCGATGTCGCCCGCATCCACCCAGGCCTTCGCCTGCACCCACTGCGGGTGATGCCGATACATGAACGCCTCCATCACCTTGAGGCGGGGAAAGCGGAGCGCGGCGTTGACGAGCCTCTGGGCGTCGGCCGCGTCGAGGCCCAGCGGCTTTTCGCATAGCACGTGTTTGCCCGCTTCCAGTGCCTTGATCGACCAGTCGACGTGGAGGTGATTCGGCAAAGGCACGTAGACCGCGTCGATCGCAGGGTCGGCGAGCAGTGCCTCATAGGTGTCGTGCACCTGCGGGATGTTGAGCGGCGCGGCGGCAGCGGTGCCTTTTTCGCGGTCGCGCGAGGCGAGGGCGGTGACGACATTGTGCCGGCTGGCTTGGATCGCCGGAATGACCTTGTTGAGGGCAATCTTGGCGGCACCCAGCACACCCCATCGGATTTTCGACATGGGATCCATCACGAAGGAGGTTGGTGCGGAATGTCGAGAATTGCGGTGCGAAAGGACCGTCGGGGCAGCGCCTGTTCACGAAGACACTTAACAGGAGCACGCGGAGGCCGCAGAGAGAGAGAGAGAGAGGGAGGCAACGCCGAGAGCTCCCCTCTGTTTGCGTTGCCGGCATCGGTGGAGGATCTGGGCTGGAAACGTTTTTACGCGGAACAAAGAAGCCCGGCGCTGGCGGTCGTGGGTGGGTGGAGCGGCGGCACTCTTGCCGCCGGTTTGGATGCCGGACGGCCTCGCCGCCCGCCCTTCCGGCACAAAATCCGGCGGCAAGACCTCCAAGGGCGGTTAAAAGTGCCGTGGCTACAATGTCTGCGTCGGCGGACGGCAAAATCTGTAGCCGCGGGCGCTGACCGCGGTTCCGGAACGACAGCGCGTCAACCTGCGCCTCGATTACCCGAGCGTGCTGCTCTTCCCCTTATCATCGGAGGCGCTATCGACGTTCGATATCGATCCCCGCAGTCGGCGCCCGCGGCTACAAAGTCTGCGTCGGCGGGCGGCAAGTCCTGTAGCCGCGGGCGCTGACCGCGGTTCGGGAACGACAAAGTCTGCGTCGGCGATCCGGCGAACCTGCTCACCGACGTGAAGTCGGTTAACTCGCTCGTCGGTCGGCTCTGCGAAAATCGGCCGAGCATTTCGCCTTGCTCACGAATCGGCACTGGCCGCCGCGAGAGACCGGGTCCGATCCGGGCGACAGCCCTCAGCGCGAAATCGAATCACTCTCCGCCGCACTCTGCCACGCCGTCAGCTGGGCATGCATGCGCTCCACGCGGTCGGGTTGCGAGGTGGCGAGATTCTCCGATTCACCCGGATCGCGGGAGAGGTCGAACAAGAGGGGCGCGGAGCCTATGCTGCCGAGAAAGCGGGGCTGGTTGGGCAGGACAAGTTTCCAGCTGCCTTCCCGCATGGCGGTGATGTCACCGGAACCGAAATACAACGCACGATCAGCCGGGGGCCCGGCTTTGCCTTTGAGAAAGCCGGCGAGGCTGACTCCGTCGTAGATTCGGTCCGCAGGCAATGGTATGCCCGCCAGCTCAAGAAAGGTGGGCATGACGTCCGCGATGGACGCAGCCCGATCGCTGCGACGCCCGGCGGCAATCACGCCGGGCCAGTATGCGATGGCCGGCACCCGTACCCCGCCTTCAAAGGTCGACATCTTTCCTCCGCGCAATGGGGCGTTTGTGCCAAACGTCAGGTCGGGAAACATCACGCGGGCATTCGCTTCTTTCCCTTGGTAAAATTCGCGCATCACAGCTCCGTTGTCCGAGGTGAAGATCACCAGCGTGTTCTTCTCGAGGCCGAAGGTTTTCAACAGTCGCAAAATTTCGCCCGTGCTCCAGTCGAGCTCCTGCACGGCGTCGCCATAGAGGCCGTTCTTCGATTTGCCGCGAAAGTCGGCCGACGCACCCACGATGCTGTGCGGCATGGCGTGGGAGAGAAAGAGAAAGAACGGCCGGGAGTGATGCTCCGCGATGAACCGGCCTGCGGCGCTGGTGTACTGCTGAGTGAGCAGATTCACGTTGATCGGCGCCTCGACGACTTCGTTGCCCACCATCATCGGCATGGGCGGCCACGTTTCCTTCCGTGCCGCCGCCTGGGTGTGCATCGGGCCCATGTCATTGGGATAGGGCATGCCGTAGAACTCATCGAAACCATGGTTCAACGGCAGGTATTTCGGTTCGCTGTGTCCCAAGTGCCACTTGCCCATCAGTCCGGTGCGGTAGCCATGCTCTCGCAGGATCTCCGGCAGCGTGCGTTCGGTCTCCGGAAGCCCCCCGGAACTGGTCGGCCACAAGAGAGCGTGAAAACCCACGCGCACCGGATGCCGCGCGGTCATGAAGGCGACGCGGGTGGGCGTGCAGACGGGCGAGGTAACGTAGAAGCTATCGAGTCGCAGTCCGCCTTCGGCAAGCCGGTCAAGGTGCGGGGTCGCATGGGAAGCGTTGCCGGTGTAGCCCAAGTCGCCGTAGCCGAGGTCGTCTGCCATGATGACGACGAGATTGGGCGGGCGGGCCGGGCTCGGAAGGGCCAGACCGCAGGCGACGAGAATGAAAGTGACCAGGCGAAGATGGAGCATGTGATTTCTCGGATAATATTGAGCGGCGAAGGGCGGGGTCGGCCACCTCCCGACCGACGGTTACGGGCGGCGGAGGTCGTCCTGGGCGATCGTGCGGGCGGCGAACCCCGGGCCGCTCCAGTCGAGGCTCAAGGCGGCGGTATCCGCGTTTTCATGACGGGAAACAATGTGGAGGGGGTGCAGGCCTGCTTGCAGGCGCATGGTGGCCGTCCGGGTTTCACCCGCAGCGCAGCCGTAATCGCAGTCGAGCAGCACCGCCGTGTGAAGGCGAATGACGGCGCCGGTGTCGGTGGAGACCACGAACGTGTAGTCGCCGTCGGCGGGGACCTTGAGATAGCCGGAGTGTTCCAAGACGGCGGAGGACTTGGCGCCTTCCAGCGCTGCGCGAACGTTGAACGCGGGAGTCTCTCCGTTTGCCATCGCGGTCAGGCCGATCGTGGCAGGCACCCAGGGGAAGCTGCCTTCGAAGCGCCGCCAGGCGACGCCGGGTTCGGTGGAGGTCGCGACGACTGATGGCACGAATGCGTCGTCGTAGGGACGGGCCGCAGTGGCCTCTGGACGCCGTGACTGCAGGGCGAGCGCCTTGAGATGGGCCTGCAGCGGAGCATAGGCGGGATCCCCGGCGACATTGCGCGTCTGCTTGGGATCGACGACGACGTTGTAGAGCTCGAACGGCTCGTCGGCCGACGTGATGTTGTAGCGCACGCCCATGAGTTCGCCGACCCGCACGGCCTGCATTTCCCGGCGAAGACCGTTCCGCCGGCCCTCCTCGAAGGCGGGAAAGTCGGGCGTTCGCACGTTGTTGAAATATTCAAAATAGAGCGGGGTGGCGCCGCGAGAAAACGGCCGGCCCTCGAGCGCCGCGACAAGCGAGACGCCGTCGGCCAGGGCGGGGGCGGGTGTGCCGGCAAGATCGGCGAACGTCGGCAGCCAGTCCCACTGTGCGCTGGGTGCGTCAACGGTGAGGCCGGCCGGAATGCGTCCCGGCCAGTGGGCGACCGTGGGCACGCGGATGCCGCCTTCCCAGAGGTCGCGCTTCACGCCGTCGAAGGGACCATAGCCCGCAAAGAACTCCGGGCTGTAGTCTTGTTTTAGATACGACTCGAGCGAGGGACCGTTGTCCGAGGTGAAAACCACCAGCGTGTTTTCGGCGATGCCGAGGTCGCGCAGGAGCTGCATGAGGTCCGCGATGGCATCGTCGATGCGTCGCACGCTCGTCGCGTAACGCCGGTACACGTCGGGCCACAGCTGGGCGGCCGTCGAGGGGTCGTTGTCGTGATCGTAGGTGGCGTCGGCGAAGTCCGGGTGCATCCACGAATCAATCGTGCCGCCCGCGGTATTGATGGCCCGCCCGGGTGTGCCGGTCCATTGCAGCCCGCCTTTCAGGCCGCCGCCGTCCGGATAAGCCATGGTGGGCAGTTCGATGACGGCGTGGGGCGTGTCGAGCGAGAGGAAGGTGAAGAAGGGTTTATCGGGATGAGCGCGTTGGTGGTCGATGATCCACTGTTTTGCGCGGGCGGTGAAAAGGTCGGTCGTGTAGCACTTGTCGAGCGTCAGGGATACTTCCGTGCGATTGTCCCAGACCTCTTTTCCAAAGAGAGCGGGGTTCGCGTCGTTGTCCTCCCCGTTCAAAGCCGAGCGACGCCGCGCCGGGCTGTTGTCGCGGTTTCGGTAGGGGGCCTCTTTCGGATAATGCTCGTGCCCGTCGACATGGCGGATGTAGCCGTAGAAGAAATCGAAGCCGCGATTGAGCGGATGCGCGGGCCAGTTGGGCGGTGCGCCATCGACCCAGCCCTGCAGGCCCCATTTTCCGAAGAGGGATGTGGCGTAGCCGGCCTGCCGAAGGACGGTCGCGACGGTGTGGTTGTCGGCGAGGGCCTTGTCGAACTGGTTGTTGCGGACGTTGGCGTGACCTTGGTGGCGTCCGGAATAGAGGGAGGCGCGGGCGGGGGCGCAGACAGGTGCTGCGGTGTAATGATGAGTAAGGCGGGCGCCGGCGGCGGCGAGCCGGTCGAGCTGGGGTGTCATTTGTCCGCCCAGGGGACCCGAGGGTCTGGGACCGCCCTCGAAAAACGCGCCGACATCGCCGTAACCCAGATCGTCGGTGTAGATGAAGAGGATGTTCGGGCGGTTTTCAGCGCGCGACGCGCTGAAAACCGTAAGGAGGGCGAGGACGCAGAGGATGCGCATGGGCGGGCAAGGCGAACGATGGGAGGGGAGTGAAGAAGGGGCCGGTCCTACAGGCCGGGAATGGGGTCGGTGCGACGCACGATTTTGTCTTCCCAGATGGCTTCGTCTGTGGCGGGGTTGTAGGTCAACACCCGTTGAGCGGAGCGGGGGACGGGATTGGCGTCGAGGCGAGGCAGCCAGCGGCGGTGTTGGGCGAGCACGGCGGCATGGTCCGCGGCGGAACCGAGGTTCGCCCATTCATGGGGGTCGGCGGTGTGGTCGTACAGTTCCTCGGTGCCGTCCGCATAACGGATGTAACGCCAGCGTTCGCTGCGCACGGAGTGGTTGCCTTGATTGTGCGTGGTGATGGCCGGACGGGGACGAGGAGTCGAAGCGTCCTTCAACTGGGGCACCAGGCTGAGGCCCTCCAGGTCGTCGCGCGAAGGGAGACCGCCGAGCTCGACCAGGGTTGGGTAGAGGTCGAGCAACTCGGCCGGCTGCGCGGAGCGCGCTCCGGCGGCGATCCCCGGCCCGGCGAAAATCAACGGCACCCGCGTGGAGCGCTCCCAGAGTGTATTCTTTCCGGTGATACCTTTCTCGCCGAGATGGAAACCGTGATCGCCCCACACGACAATGATGGTGTTGTCGGCCAGGCCGGAGGCGTGCAGTTGGTCCAGCAGGCGGCCGATCTGGGCGTCGATGAAGGTCGTCGAGGCGAGGTACGAACGCACGAAATTGCGCCACTGGTTGTTCTCGTTCACCCACTTCAGGCGCGGCTCGGGCAGATCCCAATGCAGGTACCAGGAGAAACGCGGCGTGTCGGCGCGGTCGTCGCCCTTGACCGGAGGCAGCAGGCTGTCGTCATCCGGATACAGGTCGTACCAGGACTGGGTGACATAGTTGGGCACGTGGGGAAGAAACAGGCCCACGCTGAGGAAGAACGGCTCGTCCTTGGGTGCATCACGCAATTGCTCGATGGCCCAGGAGGTGGCGATGTAGTCGCCCTTGTCTTCGTCGCGGTGGGGAAACACGCCCCAGTCCATCAGGGGATGGTTCCCGCCCGGGGTGGGCGGAATGAGTTTTTCGGGAGGCCGGACGCCCACGCCCCCTCCGGGGCCCCAGACATCGAACTCGCGGGCGCGCGCCTCGGCGTTGCCCACGTTTCCGTGATAGATCTTGCCCGTCGTGTAGGTGCGGTAGCCGTGGGCCTTGAAGTGCTGCGGCAGCGAGACGCGATCGCGCCAGGGCTCGAGCGTGCGAATCCACGGGAGCAGTCCGTAGATGCCCGTCGTCGACGGCCGGAGGCTGAACATCAGGCTGGTGCGCGACGGATTGCAGAGCGGGGCCTGGCAATGAGCGTTGAGGAACGTCGTGCCGCGCGCGGCGAGCCGGTCGAGGTGGGGCGTCTTGACCAACGGATGTCCACCGAGCGGACCGACCCAGTCGTTCTGGTCGTCGATCGCGATGAAAAGCACGTTGGGTTTACGCGAGGGCGCATCGGACGCCAGGGTGGCAATGGAGCCGAGGACGATGGCCGCGAGAAGATGCAGGCAAAATCGGGTCATGGAGGAAGCGCGAAACGAGAGCGGGGCGGGGTAAACGCCGGACGCTTCCATGCAAGGCCGGACGACGGCGCATGGCAATCCGCACCTGAAGGTATTCGTTGATCCCGTTTCACAGAGGCGAAGAGCCCGACTAAAACTTGAGGTGCTTCACCGTCACGCCGCCGTTGATCAGCTGCTTGAGCGAGTCGATGCCGATCTTGAGGTGGTCATCGACATAGGTCTGGTCGACCTTGAGATCGCTCTCGGCGGTCTTGACGCCCTCGGGGACCATCGGCTGGTCGCTCACGAGCAAGAGCGCTCCCGTCGGGGTCTCGTTGAAAAACCCCGTCATGAAGATCGTGGCCGTTTCCATGTCGACGGCCATCGCGCGAATGGACTGAAGGTACTTCTTGAAGGTCTCGTCGTGCTCCCAGACGCGGCGGTTGGTGGTGTATACGGTGCCGGTCCAGTAGTCGCGCGCGTGTTCGCGGATCGTGGTTGAGATGGCTTTTTGCAGGGCAAAGGCGGGCAGGGCGGGGACCTCGGGAGGGAAGTAGTCGTTGCTGGTGCCTTCGCCGCGAATGGCGGCGATCGGGATGATCAGGGCGCCGATTTCGGCGCGGTGCTTGATGCCGCCGCACTTGCCGAGGAACAGGACGGCCTTCGGATTGATCGCGCTGAGCAAATCCATCACCGTCGCCGCAGTGGCGCTGCCCATGCCGAAATTGATGATGGTGATGCCCCCGGCGGTGGCGCTGGGCATGGCCTTGTCCTCGCCTTGCACGGACACGTTGTGCCACGAGGCGAAGAGACGCACGTAGCGCTGGAAGTTGGTCAGGAGAATGTAGTCGCCAAACTGGTCCAGCGGCACGCCCGTGTAGCGGGGCAGCCAGTTTTCAACAATCTCGCGGCGGGTTTTCATAAGGGTGAGCGAAGCGAGGCGTTAACCGGAAGCATGCAGTTTAACCACGAATGGACACGAATAAACACGAATGAGAACCACGATTAAACACTGGCGAAACCAGATCACTCTCCGTGGCTCCGAGAAATTCTTAGAAACGCTTATTCATCACTCCGGAATTCGTGTCTTTTCGTGTCCATTCGTGGTTGAAATGCCGGAACCGGGTCAGGGCGCGGGCCATTTCAGGTCGTTGGCGCGGATGACCTGCTGCCAGAGCTGCTTGTTCGTCTTGTCGAAGCAGGTGATGGTGATAACGCGGTCGGCGGGCGGTCCGGAGATCGCGACCTTGCAGTAGTTCTGAGTCTGCACGGCCGTGCCCTCGACGCGGCTGGCATCCTCGTGCAACGTACGCGAGTGGGCACCACTTGAGAGGGGCGAGGACGTCAGTTCGTAGAGTGGATACGGAAGCAAGTCGGTGCGCCGGGCGAGTTCGGTGTAGTGTACGTCCCCGCTCAGGAAAATGACGCCCGGAATCTGGTGGGTGCGGATGATTTCGAGGATCTCGTCGCGTTCCGCCGGGTAACGGCTGTGTCCCTCGGAGCTCGGATAGACGCGGTCGGAAAGGAATTGTCCGCCCGTGACGATGAAGCGGATGGGCGAGTGACGCGCGTTGTTGCCTTCCTTGAGGCTGATGAGGTGTTGACGAAGCCAGTCGAGTTGCTGGCGGCCATACTGGGTCTTGCGGGCGATCCACTGCGGATCGGTTTCGGATTCGTCGCGGTGGTAGCGATTGTCGAGCAGGAAGAAGGCGGCGTCGCCCCATTGGAATTTGCCGTAGACGCCCGGGTTGTCGGGTTCGCCATAGGTGCGGTTGCCCCAGTAGGTCTGGAAGGCTTCCAGCGTGACGTGCTTGAACTCGTAACTGGCGTTGGAGTTGTTGGGCCCGAAATCGTGGTCGTCCCAGGTCGCGTAGTGCGGCATGGCGGCGAGCAACGGCTGCAGATCGGGCGTGGAGCGGTCCTTCGAGTAGCGGTACCAGATGCCACTGACGGACGACCAGTCGGATTCGCGCAGGTAGAGATTGTCGCCGCCCCAGAGCATGAAGTCGGCTCCCGATTTTGCCATGTGCTGGAAGATCCCGGTGCCCGCGCCGTACGGCGTGCCGGGACGGTCGTAGGGCGTGTCGTTGAAATAGGCACAGGAGCCAAAGAGAAAGCTGAAGTCGGGCGGCGGGCTGCGCCATTCCCACGGCGCGGTGGTCTTGAACGAAAGTCCGTAGGGAAGGGTCACCAGTTCGTCGTCGATCGCGAGCGCATAGGAATACGTCTGGCCCATCTCAAGCAGGGGCAGGACAAATTTGACGATCTGCGTGCCGGCGGGCGTGAGCGAGAGATCGGAAGCAGTGACGCTGAGGAGGTCGGCGGGATGTCCGGCGGGGTGGTAGGTAAGGCGAACGGCCTGGGCGTCGGCGGTTTCGACCCAGATCAGGACCTCGCGATGCGTTTGATAGCCCAGCATGGGGCCCGAGACGAGCCGGCCCGTCTGGGCGGAGAGCGAGGCGGCAGCAGCAATCGCAAAGCAGAGGGCGGCAAAGAGACGGCGAGGAGGCATGCCCGAAGGTTGAAGCAAGGCCCGGACCGCGTCGAAGCAAAGAATGGAGCTTCGCTGAATCGTTGCTTCCAAGGAGCGGCGGCACTCTTGCCGCCGACCAGGCGTGCGCAGGCCGTCCGGCATCAAACCGGCGACAGGAGTGTCGCCGCTCCTTTTAGACAGACCGCCAACGTCGGGCCAAATCGACCGCCGCCTCGGGCCACGACGGGAACGCGAACGCAAAACCAGCGTCCGCCAGACGCCCGGGAACAACGCGCCGGCTCTTGAGAATGAGCTCCGTGTCGGTCCGCAGGAAAAACGCGCCGATCTCCAGCAGCCAGGCGGGCGACGGAAGTGCGACGCGGGCACCGACTGCTTTGCGCAGCGCCCGTTGGAAGTCGACGTTCGGCAGCGGATGGGGCGCGCACAGATTGATCGCGCCCGAGAGGTCGTCGCGACGGAGGATGAAGCGAAGGGCCGCGACGAAGTCGTGCTCGTGGATCCACGAGACAAACTGGCGGCCATCGCCCGCGGTGCCCCCGAGCCCGCGACGCGCGAGGGTGGCAAGGGTGTCGAATACCCCGCCACGATCCGGGCTCATGACCATGGCCGTGCGCAGGGCCACCTTCCGCGTCTGCGGAGTACACGCAGTTGCGAGCGCTGCTTCCCACGCTTGGGCGATGTCGATGCTGCGATCCCAGTACCGCGGTACGTCCGGCTCGTGGCCGCCAAGGATTCCGTGAGCTTCATCGTGGGGTGCGTCGAAGCGGTGGGCGTAAATGGTGGCGGTGCTCATCTGCAGCCATACCCGCGGCGGACGGCTGGCCTGTGCGATTGCTTCGCCTATCGCTCGAGTCGACTCCACCCGCGATGCCTTCATCGCCGCGAGGTTCGCCTCTGTGTAACGGCAGTTCACCGAACGCCCGGCGAGGTTGATCACGACATCGGCTCCGTCGATGTGATCGGCCCACGGACCCAGCGTGCGTCCGTCCCATTGGACCACGCGGCTCGGCCCCGCGGACGCTCCGCGGCTGAGCACAACGAGATCGTGTCCCTCAGCCGCGAACGCCCGCACAAGCATCGCTCCGATCTGGCCGGTTGCGCCTGCGAGGATGATCTTCATAGGTGGCGGGGTGAAGTTTCCAAATTGTGAGTGAGCAGCAGTACCAATGCGAAAAGCGGTAAACATTTCACAGGAGGACGCAAAGAACGCAGAGAGCTCGACGCTGAGAGGCCTTCTCTGCGCTTCTCCGGGTCCTCCTGTTAAAATGAGGTACCTGCATCCCTTTAGAGGTGTTTCGGCAGGGCCGGTGGCAAGGTTCCAGCGGGTGTCTCCGGGCGGAGGCCCTTGCGGCGCATTTTGTCGAAGTTGAACATGTTGAAGAAATGCATCGCGCCGAGCACGAGCATGACGAGACCAAGCTTCGTGCTGAGGAATTCGATCATCCCCTGCAACGTCTCGGGCTTGTCGCCGTAGCGGAGGGCGAGGGCAATGAAGCCGAGGTTGATGAGGTAGAAGCCCACGACGAGCAGGTGATTGACCGACGTGGCCATGGCCTCGTTGCCCCGGAAGGCCTGCACGAGGAAGATGTGGCCGTTGCGATGGAGCGCGCGCGCGACCCAGACGGTCAGGCAGACGCTCGCGGCGAGATAGATCAGGTAGGCGAGGGCGGTGTTATGCATGACTGATAGGATTTATATTTCAGACATAGCAGAAAGTTGGGCGCAAAACTCATCCCGCCAGCTTGAAGATCTTGTCGCTGAGTTTGGCAAAGCGGCGGAGGGCGGCGGGGGAGAGGGCTTGGGCGCGGTCTCCCCAGCGGGAAGTGAGCTCGAGCAACTCGGTGATGTCTCCGAGACGCTTGAGTACGGTGGGGTCGGTGGATTTTTCAGCCTCCGCGCTGGCGATGCATTCGTGAAGGACGCCTACCGTGGGGTCGAGTTCGCGGCGACGGCGTTCGCGCATGATGAGGAGAAACATTTCCCAGACATCATCGAGGGTGCCGAAGTGGTCCCGGCGGTCACCCAACTTGTGGATCACCTTGACGAGCCCCCAGCCCTGCAGCTCGCGCAGGCCGGTGCTGACGTTGGAGCGGGCGATTTCGAGGGTCTCGCAAATCTCGTCGGCGGCGAGCGGCTCCTTTGAGATCATCAGCAGGGCGTGGATCTGTGCGACCGAACGGCTGATGCCCCACCGGGTGCCCATCTCGCCCCAATGGACGACGAATTTGCGGGTCGTATCGGTCAGCTTCATGTGATTTCAGAAAAAACAGAAATAACAGTCGAAGCAAGCAGAATGTGCCGGATGGAACACGGCGGCGCCGAGCGGCACGCCGGGTGGTGTGGGACCTGTGAACGAGTGAGGTTAGGTCAGTCGGTCACGGGGACCCGATTCGGCTCCGTCTATTGCTCGTAATGATACCGAAGCTGAGCTATCCGAAGATCATCGCCGATCACTTTGTAGATGAAACGATGCTCCTCGGTAATCCGTCTTGACCAATATCCAGCCAGAGCATGCCTCAAGGGTTCAGGCTTCCCGATCCCGTCGGTTGGTTTCCGAATCGCATCTTTGATCAAAAGATGGATCCGCTTCAGAACCTTACGATCGGTCTCCAGCCAATACTGATAGTCCTCCCATCCTTGGGGTGAGAAGACCAGGTTCATGATTCGAGATCGATCTTCCGGCTCTTCCCCTTTCCTCCCTCAAGACTCGCGATAGACGCGAGTAACCGCTTTGCATTCACCGGTGACCGGAGCAGATGCGCCGTCTCCTCCAACGACTCAAACTCTTCCAGGGAGAGCATTACCACAGACTGGTCTCGATTCCTGGTGATGATCACAGGGGCCCGGTCGCGGCAGACTTGGTCCATGGTAGAGGCCAGGTTCTCGCGTGCGGCGGTGTAGGTGATGGCTTTCATATGGACAGGATAATGTCCATATGCGCTCTGCTGTCAAGGAATGGCTTGCCGAACGATCTCTGGTCAGCCACACGGGCCGAGCGAGGACGTAGTTGCGGATGCCAGTGAATCGTTCGAAAGCGGACGGCTCCCCGCGTTGTGCTGGAGCCATCCAAAGCCTGGCGACGACCTTGCGGCGCTCGAGCTGGAGCGGGAGCGGGAGGCGGCGCACGAACGGGTTCGCGGAGGTTGGCTGGCCCATGTCCAGTCGATTGCTCAGCCAGCCGTTGGGCACGGAGGTGCTTTGCTTGAGGGCCGCGGTCAGAAGCACTTTCTTCGGGTCCGATCTTCTGGCTCAAAGCTTGCACAGATCCCTTTTGTCAAGAGTCCAGACATGACGTCGTTGCTTGGTCCTCCTCTAGCCCGAGCGGCTCCTCTGCGGCGCTCTTCTACTGGTCTACCACCAAGAGGCGCTGAAACTACCACATTACACGCCCTGACCTCATCGGACTCTCGGCGTCCGGGCGGACGCGCGGGTCCCTCCGCGCGTGGCTCGAGATATACTATTGGAAACAATGGTTCCGAGCGCAGCGACAAGACCGGACGCGCAGTGGACCGGACAACAACCGCGGACCCGGCGTCGTCATCTGATCAGACTCGGAGCGAACCCAAAGGAAGTGAAGCTGGCCACCCGCAGCCGCAAGGGCTACTGGCGCATGAGCAGCAACAGCATCGTGCAAGCCGCGTTGACCAACGCGTGGCTGCACGAGCAAGGGGTGCCGGAGATGAGAAAGAAATGGATCGCGATGCATTACGGGAGCGACGGCGCTCCCGCCTGACGGAACGGCCCGGTGCCGAGCGGCACGCCGGGTGGTGCGGGACCTGTGGCCGATTGACGTTATGTCAGTCGGTCACGGGGACCCGATAGCCTCTTTTCTGGATTCTTTCGAGGACGTCACAAAGAAGACCTTCCTTCAGGTCTGATACATCGATGCCATACGCTTCAACAATCTTCTTCTGGAGCGTGGCGACGTGAGTTTCATCGCCGAAATCCCCAAGCGATGACTGATCCGAGATAAAGACAGGGTCACCACGGCCAAAACCCAGGACTCGAACAATGAAATCATCGTGAAGCGTCGGATCGGCTAGTACTCGCTCCGTGGAGGCAAACGAGATGAGCACCTCGCTACCTGGCCGCGGCATCTTCTCTCTGCTCTTGCTTCGATACGCCCGGACACTCTCCAAGGCCTCTCCCAATTTTGCTACCGCTGCTTCTTTAGTCGCGCCGACACCTGCAGGTCCCGGCCAATTAAGAATCTGCGCGAGCCACTCTTCTCCGGCTCTAGCGCCTTCTTTTCATTGATATTCGATGACGATGGAAGTGAACGAAGGGATCATGTCCGATCCGATAAGCCGCAACTCCGCCTCTTGCTCCGCTTTCTTAAGCTGTAGCGAACGAAAGTCGGAAGCGGTGTTGATATTCACAGAGACTGCGGCGCTGAGTCTCTCGTGAATGTGCCGGAAATCGAATCGAAACGCCAACTGACTCGGTGAAAGTCGAAAAACCGCAGTGACGGGCGCAAAAACTTCCCGCTGGTCCCTCGTGAACCCCCTAATCCGATCTTCTCTCTTCGGGCTGAACGTATCGAAACGCACCGTCTTCGCTTTCGACGCTTCGAGAAGCAGCTCGTGCGGATTGTGGCCAGCGAGGATCACAGCCGACATCTCTTGGAGACTCGTCTCGACTCCGAGTTGGTTCGCAGTGACGAGAGCATCCGCAAGCACGACAGGATCACGGCCGCATAAATGATGCGACTCAAGGTCTTTGGCTGTGACGGCGAGCCCTGACTCTTCGCACATCGCGAGGGCTTTCCGAATCTTCCCGATGGGCGTATGGCGAAGGCACATCCCTATTACCTCTGAGATTGATAGCGGCATTTTTCGGCTAACAGTGTTATTCACCTCAACTCAGTTGAGCTTTGCGCGCACGGGTCGATTTGTAAAAGTGACGGGTTAGTGATTTTTACGATTTCGATAAGGCTCCTTCGAGCGATGGACATCGATATGACCTCGGTTATCTTGATGAATTTCCCGACTACCTCACGCAAGGTGCGAGCTTCGAGGATCTAAAGGAGCACCTCGCGGATTTGTACCAGGATTTGTCATCCGGCGTCATTCCGTTCGTCCGACGGCGCGCCAAGTTGGAATTGGCATGAAGCGGCGTGATCTGATCAAGAAGATCGATTGGTTCAACCAGTCGGCACAACGCAACGCGGGGAGCCGTCCGGTTTCGACCGATTCATCCGCATCCGAAACCCCGTCCGCGCCCGCCCTGCGTGGCTGATCTGAATCATGGCCAGGAACCAAGACGCTCATGTTCCTCGTTTGCCCCCAATTGCGGTGGTGAGTTGGTGCGTCGACCGATACGTCCGGCAGCGAAGCTTCTGAAAGATCCGGCTTAGACGGTTCGAGTTGTTCGGTCAAAACCACGCGTTCTCCGGCCTGGTCCGGTATGAACCGACGGGCTGCCAGCCTGAGCTGACGGTGGAGGGGAACGCGTTTGGTCGACTCGAAGAGCTTTCGGTTGCCGATCTTCAGACCTTGGCGCAGGATTGGGCATGGGATCGTTGTTCAAGCTCCAGGCCGACTACCTACCGACCGGCGACCAGCCACAGGCCATCGCGGCCTTGGAGACGTCGCTTCTCGCGGGCAACAAGCACCAGACCCTGCTGGGCGTCACGGGCTCGGGCAAGACCTTCACGATGGCGAATCTGATCGCGCGTCTCGACCGGCCTGCGCTGATCATCTCGCACAACAAGACGCTCGCGGCGCAGCTCTACTCGGAGTTCAAGAATTTCTTCCCCGACAACGCGGTCGAATACTTCGTCAGCTATTACGATTACTACCAGCCCGAGGCCTACATCGCCTCCAGCGACACCTACATCGAGAAGGACTCCTCCATCAACGAGGAGATCGAGCGTCTGCGCATCGCCGCGACGAGTTCTCTGGTCTCCCGCCGCGACGTGATCGTCGTGGCCTCCGTTTCATGCATCTACGGTCTCGGTTCGCCCGAGGACTTCATCGATCTGCGCATTCCGCTGCGGCGAGGCGAGTCGATCGGTCGCAACCGGTTGCTGGAGCGGCTGGTCGACAATCTCTACGAGCGCAACGACTACGAGCTGAAGCGCGGACGCTTCCGCGTGCGGGGGGACGTCGTGGACATCATGCCGGCGTACAGCGAACAGGCGCTCCGCGTCGAGTTGTGGGGCGACGACGTCGAGGCGTTGAGCGAGTTCGATCCGCTGACCGGCTCCGTGTTGCGCCCGCTCGATCGCTTCGATCTGTACCCGGCGAATCAATACGTCACGACCAAGGGAAAGCTCGATTCGGCGGTCGCGCGGATCAAGGCGGAACTCGACGAGCGGGTGGCGTGGTTCGAAGCGAAGGCCATGTACCTGGAGGCGCAGCGCATCCGCATGCGCACCAACTACGATCTCGAGATGCTCCAGGAAATGGGCTTCTGCAACGGCATCGAGAACTATTCGCTGCACCTCTCGGGCCGCAACCGGGGCGAACGTCCCACCTGTTTGCTCGATTTCTTCCCGAAGGATTTTTTGCTTTTCATCGACGAGAGCCACGCGACCGTGCCGCAGATCGGGGGGATGTACAACGGCGACAAGTCCCGCAAACAGAACCTCGTCGACCATGGCTTTCGCCTGCCTTCGGCGCTCGACAACCGGCCGCAGAGTTTTGCGGAGTTCACCAGCGTCACAGGGCAGGCCCTCTACGTATCCGCCACGCCGGCGGCGTATGAGATGAACCTTTCGACTGTCGTGGCGGAGCAGCTCATCCGGCCCACGGGGCTGCTCGATCCCGAGATCGTGGTGCGCCCGACAAAGGGTCAGGTTGAAGACCTTATCGGGGAGATCCGCCTCGCCGCAGCGAAGGGCGAGCGCGTACTCGTGACCACGCTGACGAAGCGTCTCTCCGAGGATCTCACGTCCTACCTGCGGGAGGCGAAGGTGCGCGTCGAGTACCTGCATTCCGACATCGACGCGATCGAGCGAGTGGAGATTCTTCGGAATCTGCGGCTGGGCAACTTTGACGTGTTGATCGGGATCAACTTGCTGCGCGAGGGCCTCGATCTGCCCGAAGTGGCGCTCGTGGCGATCCTCGACGCCGACAAAGAGGGATTTCTGCGCAGCGAGACCAGCCTGGTGCAAACGTCCGGCCGGGCGGCTCGTCATGAAGATGGCCGGGTGATTTTTTACGCGGACAAGCAGACCGATTCGATCCGGCGCACGCTTGAGGTGGTGAAGTACCGCCGGGAAAAGCAGCTCGCGTACAATCAGGAGCATGGCATCACCCCGCGCAGCGTTAAGCGCTCGGCGCAATCGAGCCTTCATGTTTATGACGGTTCGGGCGTGCGCGAGACGGAGGTGGCGGTGGCGGAGGGCAGCGCCGACGACGTGGCGGCGGTGATCGCAGAGCTTGAGAACGAGATGACGGAGGCGGCGGGGCGGCTCGAGTTCGAGCGTGCCGCGTTGCTGCGCGATCAGATCGCGGCGCTGAAATCGGGCGATTTCACCAAGCAGGCTCGTCCTACCGCCCGGGCGGGGAAACGCCGCAGTGCGGGGCGGCGGTAGCAAAGCCGGCTGAGCCAGGCAATCCCAAGCCGGCTCAGCCGGAAATCCCAAATCCCAAACGGCCAAATCCCAAACAGGGTGCGCCGCAGGCGCTCTCGCTCGTTTGGCGGGTGGACCGCGGGCGTTTGGAAGTTAACGCCCCTTACCGTTGTTCGCGAGTGAGCGCCTGAAGAGAAGCGCGGCACGGGGCACTTTCCGCCGCGTCTTCCGTTCCGTCACATGCCTTTCTTCACAAATTCGATGTCGGGGCTGTCCGCTTTCAGCCGGATAGTTACCCGCCCGCGCGTGTCCTCCGCGATGTGATCGATGCTGGCGGCGGCGAGGACGGGCAGGTGTTTGCGAAGGTCGTCGCTTTTGCCCTCGGTGCGCACGTCGACGGTCCAGACTTCCGGGGGCACGCCGCCTTCGCCTTCGAGGCGGTTTTCCCGTGCGGCCATGCGCAGATATTTTTCGTAGTAAATGTTGGTGACGAGATATTCGCGGAAACCGGCGAACTCCTGCCGGTCGGGTTCGCGGTGGACCTGGCGTTGCCGGATCGGGTTTCCGTTCTTGTCGGTGCCCACCACGACCGTCGTTACATAGGTGCGCCCGGGAACGGTCCGATAAACCGGCTCGCGCACCACCTCTTGGCGCACCTCGGGCGGACCCATGCCATAATCGAGGTCGATGACAATGTCGGCCAATTCCGCCCGGGGAGCCTCGTAGAGTCCCCGGCCCGATAGCGCCGTCTTCACAAACCGCGCCGCCTCCTGATAGCGCAACGTGTCTTCGTCGATCTGAGGATTGGAACTATGAATGCGGTAGGAAAGTTTTTCCTCGGCCTTCGGGCGCCGGAGCGCGTCAACCTCGACCTTGTGCGTCGTGGTGCAGCCCGCCACGAACAAGGCCGCAGCGACCACGAGGCCAAGAAGGTGTAGAGATCTCGCGGAGGGCGGTGGGCGGCGCATCATTGGGTCGGTACGACAAGCAATAAACACCTGAGTTCGGTGCGATGCAACCGCCAGCCGGACTCCCCGCGGATTGCCGCGCACTCAATCCATCGCCGATTCGTGAGCACGGTTAAATGTCTTCATGAATATGCGCAAACCCAGGCACTGTGTCAAAATTTCCCGTTGACCCCATTGGGTTGACGGCGTGATTGATGGGTCATGGTCCCGAGTGTGATGATCGTGGATGACGAGAAACATACCCGTGAAGGCCTGCAGGAGGCTTTGGCGGAGAATTATGATGTTTCAATGGCGGCCAATGCCGACGAGGCCTTCAATCTCATGGAGGCACAGGAATTCGATGTGATCGTCACGGACCTTCGCATGCCGGGGAAGTCCGGCCTCAAGGTCATCGACAAGGCGCTGACGCTGCCGAACAAACCGGCCGTGTTGATGATGACCGCGTACGGCAACATCGAGAGCGCGGTCGAGGCGATGAGGCGCGGGGCGGTCGATTTTCTGACCAAGCCGGTGAATATCGAGCGGCTGGAGGTCCTCATCCAGCGGGCGCTGAAGACGCGCACGCTCGAGGTTGAGGTTAAACAGTTGCATGAACGCCTCGACGAGAAGTTCAACTTCGAAGGCATCATCGGAAACTCTGCGCGGTTGCAGGAGGTGATCGACCGGGTGCGCCTCGTGGCGCCTTCGCGCGCCACCATTTTGATCGAGGGCGAGTCTGGCACGGGCAAGGAGTTGATCGCGCAGGCGGTCCATCAATGCAGTCCGCGCGCTCGCGCTCCCTTTATTGCGGTGCATTGCGCGGCACTCTCGGAAAACCTGTTGGAGAGCGAGCTGTTCGGTCACGAGCGCGGCGCCTTCACCGGTGCGACCGAACGCAGGGTTGGCCGGTTCGAATCGGCCGATGGCGGCACGCTGTTTCTCGATGAAATCGGCGAGATTTCGTCGAGCACCCAGGTGAAGTTACTGCGCTTTCTTGAGGCGCGCACCATTGAGCGGGTCGGCGGCAACAAGCCGCTCGAACTCGACGTGCGTCTCGTCGCGGCGACCAACCGCAATCTGGAGCAACTCGTGAAGGAGGGAAAGTTTCGCGAGGACCTCTTCTTCCGAATCAACGTCGTCCGCATTCTCATGCCGCCGCTGCGCACGCGCACCGACGACATCCCGCTTCTTCTTTCGCATTACCTGAATGTTTTTTCCAAGGAAAACGGACTGCCTGCGTTGACGCTCGAACCGGGGGCGTTGCAGACGTTGATGCTCTATCCGTGGCCCGGAAACATTCGCGAACTGCGCAATTTTTGCGAAAATGCGGTCGTGCTGCGACGCGGGGGAAAGTTGACGGAGTTCGATCTCGAGCCGAAGTACCGCGGCACGGCGGCGTCCGATGGCTCCGCGTCGCCCGTGTCGGCCGTGGCCAATCCCCTGTCCGTCGAGGAGAACGAAAAGCGCCTGCTGCGCGAGTCCCTGATCAAGGCTCGCGGCAACCGCACCCAGGCCGCTCAATTCATGGGTATCAGCCGCCGGACCTTGCACCGGAAATTGTCGCAGTGGCCGGAACTCGATGTGACCGACTGAGCACGTGCGCCGTGTGGTGTGATCTTGAATTTACCGGTCGATTCTTGCCGCGATGCCGCCGCTGAAGACTCGCACGGCCTGGGTGCACTGGTTGGAGGCGGGTGAAGGGGCGCGTTGGTTGCGCCGTTGCGCAACCCTGCTGGCACTGCTGGTGCTTTCGTTGTTCGTCGCGCACACGCAATTCAGGGGACCGCTCTCCGAGGAAACGTTGCGCCAGGCCGCGGCCGCCCGGCAATGGGCCGAGGGCCGCGGCTACGCGACTCCGGTCAACGATCCCCAGCTTGTGGCGTGGCATGAGGAGCGTGGAATTCGCTTTGATGTTACCGCCCCGTATCCGGAACTGCGCCACCCGCCGCTTTACCCGGCGGTGCTGGCGGGCGCGTTGAGGGTCCTTCCGAACGGGCGCCGCGACGCGTGGCTTAACGAACTGCCCGTCCCGCCCGATGGTTTCGGAGGCGATTATATCTTGCTCGCGGTCAACGTGGCCCTGCTCTGGCTCGCGACGGCGCAGACGTGGTGGCTGGGGCGCCGGCTGTTTTCTGCTGCGGTCGGTCGGGCTTCGGCTTTGGCGTTGATGTTGTCCGCCGCGGTCTGGACCGAAACGGTGGCTGTGAATGGCATGCCGCTCGCCATGGTCCTCCTTCTGGCGGTGGGGCAGGCGATGGCGCGCGCCTTGGAGGCGAACGAAACCGGCCGCGGAGCGTGGGCTTGGTGGGCGTTGGCTGGCGGGGCGGCGGGGCTGTTGTTTCTCGTCGATTATCCCGCTGGCGTGCTGACGCCGGTCGTCGCAGCCGTCGCGGCGTGGCGACAACCGCACGGTCGACGCATCGGCATTTTCGCCGTGGTTTGTGGCGCGGCGATGCTCGTGTCGGCCCCGTGGCTAATGCGCAACCTGACGCTGACCGGAAATCCCGTGGGACTTGCCTGGCATGATGCGGCGTTAAGGGCGGGAGATCCGACGGCGGAGCCCGAGCGGTTTCGGGGTACCTTCGCCGCCGACGCGCCGGACTTGGAGCTGCGCAAATTTGCGAACAAAGGGCTGACGGTGCTGCAATCGGCCCTGCAGGAGCAGATTTGGTCGGGCGGGCTCGTTCTCACGGGCCTGTTCGCGGCTGGATGGTTGTACCGTTTTCAAAGCGGGACGGTGCGGACGCTTCGCGCTTGGTTAACCGTCAGTTTGGCGATGCTGGTGCTGGCGCATGGGTTCCTCAATTCGGGAGAGGGCGAGCGTCTGCCCTCGATGTATGCGACGCCCTTCCTGATGATTTTCGGCGCGGGCTTCTTCCGCGTGCTCGTCGGGAGCAACGCGGCGCTTGAGGTGCGCCCCCGGCTGGCTTGGCTTGGATTGTTGTGCGTTCAAGCACTGCCGTTGCTTCAAGATGTGCTCGAGCCGCGCCGGGTTCATTTCAATTATCCGCCCTATCACCCTGGGGTCTTCATTGAGCTGAGCCGCGGGCTTCGGCGCGATCAAGGTCCGGCTCCCGGTTGGATGGCGGATGTTCCCGCGGGCGCGGCGTGGTATTCCGGACTGCGCGTGTGGGCCAAACCCGGGACGCTGCGAGAGTTTCACGTGGCTTCCGTGAGTCAGCCAATCGAGGTGCTCGTACTCACCCCGCGTACCCTCGATCGTCCCTTTTTCTCGGAATTGCTCAGGCCCCCGGCCGAGGCTTCGCGATTTGGCGACTGGGGTCGCCTTTACACCGGACTGATCCAAGACCGGCTGCCCGCCGAGTTTCCCTTGGGTCAGCAGCAGAAGTTGGCGGACAATTTTCGCGTGCTGTCGTCAACCGGAGCCTTGGGCGCATCGGTAAAGTAATTGCGCTGAATAAGGTAATCCCCCTACGTTCCGATCAATTTGACCCACCTGATGAAGACTGTCCCGGCGCTCGTCACTATTCTCATGGTCTGCGGTGCGCCCTTGATGGCGGTGTATGCTCCCATTCCGGAAGAAGAGCAGGGCCAGGGATTCTCGGCTCAAGTCACAGGCGGCGTGACGCACGACAGCAACATTTTCGGCGCCGCGTCCAACGAGATCGACAGTCTCGTGTACCACGTTGCGCCGCAGGTGGCGCTTAACGCGTCGCTGGCTCCACGCACCTTCCTCACCGCCCGCTACCGGCTGACCTTGGAGCACGTTGTCGACCGCCCGGGCGACCGAACCCTGGACAGCCACGACCTCTCGCTGCGCCTGGCGCATGCGTTCAGGCCCGACACCAAACTCGACGTAACCGAATCGTTTCAGGTGGTGAAGAATCCAGAATCCCTGCTCGCCGGCCTGCCGCTCAACACCGACCAGTCCTTCAAGCGAAACCACCTCGAAGGACGGTACGAGACAAAGTTCAATCCGCGTTTCGGAGGGACCCTCCGGGCGCGCGCCGTTTCCTATCGCTTCGATAACGACAACCTGGCGCGCAGCCTCGATCGCGATGAATTCATGCTCGCCGCGGCCGGGGCCTACAGTCTTCTGCCCGAAACCCTGCTGGCGGCGGAAGTCCGGTATCAGGATATTGGTTACGATGCCGACTCCGGCAGCAAGGACAAGACCTCGCGCTTCGTCCTGATCGGCTTCGATTACAAGCCGTCTCCCAAACTCAGCGGACGTGTGCGCGTCGGCTGGGAGGATCGGCGCCGGCGCGGCGAACGTGGCGAGGATGCGCCCTATGCCGAGGTCAGCGTGAAGTATGACTACGGTGAGGCGAGTTACGTCTCCGGCGGCTACAGCTACGCGCTCGAAGAAACCTCGAACCTCGATCTCTACACCGACACCAAGGTGAACCGGCTCTTTGTCAACGTGCAGCACTTTCTGACCCCGATGGTGGCGGCGTCGACCTCGGTGAACTATGAGCCGGCAAGCCTTCAGGGCCGGAGTGGGATCAGCCCCAACCGGGACGAGGATACGATCCGTGCGGGATTTGCCCTCACGTACGTGGCCCGGCGAAACTGGTCGGTTTCCACCACCTTCGATTATGATCGCGTGACGTCGGAGGATCCCGCCCGTGAATTGAAACGCACCCGGACGGGCGTGGCGGCGCGTTACGCGTTCTGACGGCCGGCGAGGGCTCCGCGTGGCGCGCGCTTTGCGCTTGGCGTGACGGTGCAGGGTGTGGCGTGATGCAGCGAATGCTTTTGTTTCATCGCGATCTCGGCGGAGAGGGCCGGCCGCCCATGGTGCTGTTGCACGGGCTGCTGGGATCCTCGCGCAACTGGCAGACCACCGGAGCCGACCTGGCCGCAACCTATCACGTGTGGGCGCTGGATCTTCGCAATCACGGCAAGTCGCCGCACGCCGGGACCATTTCTTATCCGGACATGGTGGACGACGTTCTCGCGTGGATGGACGCGCACGGGATACGGAAGGCCACATTGCTGGGCCACAGTTTGGGAGGCAAGGTGGCCATGCTGATCGCCTGCCGTCACCCGGGGCGGGTCGAACGGCTGGTCGTCGTCGACATTGCCCCCAAGTCTTATTTGTCCAACGCCCATCGGGCCGAATTCGCGGCCATGAACGAACTCGACCTCGGCAGCCTCCAATCCCGGAGCGAGGCAGAGCTTTGCTTCGAGGCACGTGTGTCGGACTGGGCGATGCGGAAATTTCTCGCGACGAATTTGGAACGAACGGAAACCGGCGGATGGGGATGGCAGATCAACCTGCCCGTGTTGACGGGCGCGTTGCCGGATCTGGAGGCGAATCCGCTGTCGCTGGAGGACAAGTACGAGGGCGCGACGACGTTTGTTCTCGGCGGTCGTTCGCGCTACGTCGATGATTCGGATCGCGCCGGGATCGTTCATCACTTTCCCCACGCGGAATTAAGGACCATCGCGGACGCTGGACACAATCCGCACATGGAGGCGCGAGGTGCGTTTGTTAAGGCCGTGCTGTCCTAGCCAGCGGGTCCGCGTTTGCCGCGCCAAATAAGGAAGACATTTTACAGGAGCACGCGAAGGCTGCGGAGAGAGAGGCGGATGGAGTAGCGGATAGCGAGTAGGAGCGGCGACACTCCTGTCGCCGGTTTGGTGTAGCTGCGGCTGTCCCCAGCCGCCCCGCAAAAAACCCGGCGGCAGGAACTCCAGAGGCGGTAAAAAGTGCCGCCGCTCCTTGAAACGACCCGGCGAACCTGCTCACCAACGAGATAGCGGGGTTACTTTGCTCGTCGGTCGGCTCTGGGAAATCGCAATTACCCTTGCTCACGAATCGACTCTGCCGCGTTTGCCGAGCGACGTGCGCCAACTCTCGGAAAGGGCCGGGCAGCTTGCGAGAGCGCGGGCGGACGTGATGTCGTCCCTTCGTCGATACATGATCTCGTTGGCCTCCGCGACGGTCCATTGCGGAAACGGACGTTCGGCCAGAAGGAAATTGTCGGAGGCCTGAACCTCGCCCGTGTGCAGTACGCGGAAGTACCAACCGGTGCGCCCCGTACGTTCCACGCGGGCGGCCAGGTCGGCGATCCGCCAAAGACGCGCGAGTTTCCAACATGGCTGCCGTGGCTGGGAAACCTGAACCAGCAGCCCGCCCACTTGGAAAATGTCGCCAATGCAGATTTCAAATTCAGTCGCGCCTTGAGTCGTGAAATTCTCGCCGAACGAACCGGGCATGCAGTCGCGACCCAGCTCAACCTTCCATAAGTCGAAGTGGTCGGAGGGATAGGCATTGATGGCCTTGTCGGGTCCGCCGTGATTCTTCAGGTCAGCCTGACCATCGCCCGCCAGACCGAGGTGGGTCGCGACGACTGGTCCGGCGACCGGTGCCTTGTGGATTCCAGAGGTCCATTCGCGGTCCATCGGATCCGCAGCCTCGGGACGTCCGCGCGTTTGCGGAAGCCCGACTTGGAGACTTACCAGACGAAGGGTGACCATCGTTGCGAAGCTCAGCAGGTCACATTCCTGCCCTCGCTGCCGAAGTGCCGGAGCCGTTCCTCGGTGGCGTCCTTGACGGTATTTGCCGGGGCGTAGTGGTATTGCAGCGCGCGCCGGCGCTTGGGCGACAAATTGTGCGGCGTTCCGTGTGGGAGAAGGCCGTCGAACAGCAGCAGGCCGCCCGGTTTGAGCGGGGCTGCGACGGAAGGGGTGCCGAGGATCTGATCGTCACAAATTTGCCAGTCGCGCCGCTCAAAATGGACGATCGGCCCTTCCTTGTGGCGTCCGGGCAACAGCTGCATGCAGCCGTTTTCCACGGTCGCTTCGTCAAGTGCGATCCAAACACCGACCACCGGGGTGCCGAGAGGATAGTCGAAGTAGGCCTTGTCCTGATGCCACGGTTTCTCGCGGCCCAGTCGAGGCGGTTTGATGAGCGCCATGTCTTGAAACATGTGCGGCGCCTTGTCGCCGAGCAGAATGCGGATGACGGCGAGGAGCTTGGGGTGATGCGACAGGGCTTTCAGCCGCGCGTCGAACTCCACGAATTGCCAGAGTTTGCGTACCGCATCCTGACGCTGTTCGGCGGACAAGGACGGTAGAATCCCAAACTCCCCATGGGCCAAAAACGGCGCGACCTTGCCCTGTCGTGCGAAAACGGCCGCGATCAACTGCGCTTCGTCCACAGCCGGAGCGAGGCGAGGAGGAAGGTTTCGAGAACCGCAGATTCGTTGAGATTCAGGCGGAGCAGGCCTGTGCTGTGTTCCAGCTTGGCGATCGAGCCTGTTAGGGCGCGGCGCGCGATCTCGTCACCCGCGTGGAGCAAGGGCAGGGCATGGTTGCGGGTGGCACGGGCGATCTCGGAGAAGAGGCGGAGACGGAGTCCGTTGGCGATGCCGGTCTCGATTGCAACCTGCTCGTCATCCGCGAGGTCGGCGGGGAGCTTTTCCTTCTGTAGTTTCCAGACCTCGGACGTGGCGAAATCGAGAATCGCACCGAACCGCGCCACGAGTCCGTAGACGGTGAAGATCGCGTCGGCGCCGGCCTTCTTGTCGGGTACGCCTTCGCCGAGGCGGGACAGCCAGGCGGTGTAATCCTGCAGCCACGCCGGCCAGCCGTCGGGCGAGTAGTTGAGGCCGGACTTGGGAAAGCGAAAATGAAGCACGCGACTGCGGATGGTCGGAAGCAGGGCGTAGGGTTTGGTGGTGAGCAGCAGAAGCGTGGTGTTCGCCGGCGGCTCTTCGAGGGTTTTGAGGAAGATATTGGCCGCTGCGAGATTCATGCGCTCGCACTCGTGCAGGATGGCAACTTTGCGCGGGGCGACGTTGGCCGAGACCTGCACTTTCGAGATCAACGCGCGCGTCGGTTCGGCGCCGATCTGGCGCATTTTCCCCGCGGGTCGCAGATTGAAGCAATCAGGGTGTTGTTCCGGCGGAAACGATGCCGTCGATGCGGGTACGTTGAGCAACCGGTCCGCAATGGCGTACGCGACGAGCACAAGCGTATCGTGGTCGTCGGCCGTGAGCAGCAGGCTGTGCGAGAGACGCTGACGGCCGATGGCTTTCTCGATGACCGCGACGGCAGGCGTGCCGATGAGGGCTTCGGGCCAGGCGAGGGGCGCGGGAGGCATGGTTGCGCTGCTTCGCTGCGTCGGAGAAGGTAGAACCTGGAGGATAGAGGGTAGTGGCGGACGCTATCACTTAACTATCTACTATCTACCATCTACCATCTACTCTCCGCTGTTCCCTCAGCGAAGGACCTTCTTGACGGCGGCGAGGATTTTGCGGGCGATCACGTCCTCCTTGAGCGTTCCGTCGATCACGACGATGCGATCGGGCATTCCCTTGGCGAGCACGAGGTAGCCGGCACGGATCTTCTCGTAGAAATCGATGTTCTCGCGCTCCATGCGATCCGGGACATCGGACGCACGCTGGCGGATGCGCTTGAGGCTTACCGTGGTGGGTACGTCGAGTACGATGGTGAGGTCCGGCATCACATTGCCGATGGCGAAGCGATTGATTTGGTTGACCGGATCGGCGGCAAGGTTGCGCCCGATGCCTTGGTAGACAGTCGAAGAATCGAGGAAACGATCGCTCAGGACGGTGGTGCCCTTGAGCAGCGCCGGAGCGATGGCCTCGCGCACAAGTTGCGCGCGGGCGGCGGCGAAAAGCAGGAGCTCCGTTTCGGCGCACATCTCGTCGCCCTTGGAATTGTGGACGATTATGTTGCGAATCTGTTCGCCGATTTCCGTTCCGCCCGGTTCCCGGACGGTCACGACGTCAAATTTCTGCTTGGCCAGCTGCTTCGCGAGGCTGGCGATCTGAGTCGATTTGCCGCTTCCCTCGGAGCCTTCGAAGGAGATGAGTTTGCCGGTGGGTTGCTTTTTCAGAGGCATGGAATGACGGTGGGCGAATCAACGCCAGTTGGCGAGGAACGTTTCGATTTCATCGAGCGAGGGGCTTTGGGCCGTGCGCACGTAGTGTCCGCTGGTGCACACCCCAACGCCCAAGCAGGCCTCGGGACTAAGTCCCAGCAGTCGTCCGGTCATGAAGCCGGCGTTAAAGTGGTCGCCGGCGCCGGTGGTGATGAAGGGCTTGGCGGTGTAGGGTCCGGGGATCCACGACGTGCCGGCGGCGGTGGCGCAGGCGGCGGATTCCTTGGGATGAATCACAACGGCCGAGATTCCCAAGCGCGTCCGAATGCCGGCGGCGGCGGTCCGAAGGCCCTCCTCGTTGTCGGTGAACACCGGAACGGCGAGGGCGGAGGCGACCTGCTGGGCTTCTTTGAGGTTGAGGCCGAGGGTCACTTCGCCGTTGGTTCCGAACGAAGCCATCGTCTCGAGGGCGAGCACCAGGTCGTTGGTCGAGCGCTTTTCCGGATCGCAGAGGTCGAAGAAAAAATGGCGGTCGCGGGCGGGGAGCCGGGGCAAAATGCTCTTTTTCAACTCCACCAAAATCGCCGTGAGATGGGGGATCATGGTCCAGTTGATGAGCGAGATGAGGTCCGCCGCGCCAAAGGCCTGGAGGAACGCGGGCTCACCCATTTTTTCGATGATCCGGGCGTAGGTGATCTCGTCGAGGGAGCGCATTTGTCCCAGCATGAGCTTGCCGTCGGTGAACTCCACGGCGGTCGTCGACGCGGGATCGCAGAGCGAGACCACGTCGGCACGGCGCGCGATGTCTTGGAAGACCGGATGAATCGCGGCGCGACCGAGGGCGCCGATGTATTTCAGGCGCGTTCCGAGCGAGAGCAGCGCACCGGCCATGATCGGGCCGTTGCCGCCAAGTTTGTCCATGCGCGGATAGAACTCGACGTTGGTGCTCTTGCCGGCGGCGGCAAGGATGCGCCGGCCGAACTCCTCGATCGTGGCCATCGGGGTAAAGGCCTCGCCTTGGCCCGTGCGCAAGGCGACCGGGGTGACGATGGTGTCGACGAAGCCGTCGAAGCCGACAACGGCGAGTTTCTGTTCGATCGTGCCGCGGTGCGCGCGGATTTCCTGAAGGGTGCTGGTTTTGAAGTCCATGGGAGAAGGCGGAAGCCGAAGGGACTCCCAGCGAAGAAAAAGCGACGATGGGCCGCAACGAGATTCGCGCGCGAAGGTCGAATCGAAGGTGCGAGCGTGTTTACCGTTGAAGCGCCGTCACAATCCGGCCAACGCTCTGATTCATCGCACCCGTTGAAATGACGCCCCTTTTTGCAGCCAATGTCTGGGATATTTTTCTCTATTCGGATCTCGTCGGTCAGATCATCACGGTGAGTCTGGGCATCGCCAGCATCATCGCGTGGGCGGTGATGCTTGGAAAGCGCAACGACCTGAAGGAGCTTCGCCGGCTCAACCTTGCCTTCGAGCAACGCCTGCGCGAGGAGCGCACGCTGCTCGACCTGCCGGAATCTTTTCGCAACAAGCGTGCAATCCCGTATGCCGATCTCTTTGCCGATGCGTCCGAGGCCTATTGGCGCGCGGCGGCGATCGGCAAGGAGAAGGGCACCGATACCTCGCGGTTTCGCCTCGAGCACACCGAAAACGCCCTGCAGCGCTCGCTCGGACGGCAGATCCTGCGTTACGAATCGAGCATGGTGTTCCTCGCCAGCATCGTTTCGGGCGCACCGTTCATGGGGCTGCTGGGCACCGTGTGGGGCGTGATGGTGTCGTTCAGCGCCGTCTCCGTGCAGGAGAGCGCCAGCATCCAGACGATCGCACCGGGTGTCGCCTCCGCCTTGTTGACGACCATCGCCGGCCTGATCGTCGCCATCCCTTCGGTCTTCGGCTACAACTACCTGTTCGCCACGACCAAGCGCCTGATCACCGAGATCGAGAACTTCGCCAGCTCGCTCGCGGATCGCATCGAGCTGGAATCCAACTGACGGCACGCGCATGGCACGCACCTTCAGACGTCAACGTCAGTCGGCTCCGATCGCGGAGCTCAATCTGACCAACCTCATCGACCTGGGGTTCACGTTGTTGATCATCTTCATGATCGCGACACCGCTCATCAACCAGGAGCAGACCATTCCGGTGAACCTCCCGGTCGAGTCGCGCAGTCCGCAGACCCAGCCCGATCCCGACCTCGTGTTTCAGTATGTAACGGTGCGGGCCGACGGCTCCTTCCTGCTGGGCACCCGCCCGTTGGATCGCGTGCAACTCGCCCGTGAGTTGGCCGGGTTTGCCGCGCAGGCGAATCCGCCGGTGTTCCGCATCCGCGTCGACGCCAACGCGACCGCCCAGCATTATGTCGTCGTGCTCGACGAGCTCAAGAAGGCCAATCTGACAAAGGTCTCCTTCGATACGCAGGTCGTGCGGTGACGGAGACCCGCTCCAAAACGGTTTCCTTTCGCGCGGTTTCAGCTAAGGTATCTCTTGTGACTTCGTATCGCTTTTGCTGACCCATGTCGCCTCGTTCGACCAGCGCCTATTTTCTCTCGGCGTTCCTCCACACGTTTGTCGTGGCGGTCCTGATTTTGCTGGCGTTCATGGCGCGCAAAAAACCGCAAGAGCAGCCACACATCTTTGAGCTGGTGGCGGGCGAGGGTGACAACTTTGCCGCCACCGAGGCTCCGGCCGCCGGGGTGTCCGAAGCACCGAAAATCGAGCTGCCGGCGATCAAGGCTCCTCCCGTACCCAAGGCTCCGCCGCCCGTACCCGTCGTGCAGCCCCCTCCGCAGCCACAACCCAAGGTCGTGGTTCAACCGGTTCCTACCCCACCCAAGATTGAACCGAAGGCGCAACCCGCGCCGGCTCCGAAAAAGGTCCCGGATCCGCCGAAGCAAGTGGTCCAGGCGCCAACGATGACCAAGGCGGAGTTCGACAAACTGAATCCCCAGAAGTCGACGCCGACTCCAAAGGCGCCGACGCCGATTCGCACCCAGAAGATCGACGCCGAAGGAATCGCGAGAGGAGTGACTGCGGGGTCGCCCAAGATCAGTGCCGGGGCCGGGGGCAAAGCCCTGACGCGCGCGGAGACGGACATGCTGGATGCTTATGCGGCGTTGATTCGCCAGCGTGTCGCCGCGGCGCTTAAAGACGCGGGTTTGGCGGATCACTTGGAGACGCGGGTGGAGTTCCGGGTCTCGGCCACCGGTGTGATTTCAAATTCCCGGGTGATCTCGGCCTCCGGAGATTCGGCGTTCGACCAAGCCGTGCTCTCGGCGTTCCGGTCGATCCGTCCCATCGGACCTCCGCCCACCAACCAGGCGCACGTCTTCTCCCTCAGCGTACGCGTCACGGGGGGATGAAAAAACTCCTTGCGTTCGCCCCCGAAAGTTCGATTTTTCTCCATTTCCCGTCTGTTACGGGCTCTTAGCTCAGTTGGTAGAGCGCCTCAATGGCATTGAGGAGGTCAGCGGTTCGAACCCGCTAGGGTCCACCACTTTAGAGAAGCCGGAGGCATTTGCTTCCGGCTTTTTTGGCTATAACTGGGAACGTTGCCCAACCATACCTTGCCGCATGGGTGGTCGACTTCGGCGGTGTTCAATTTTTCGGGAGAAGGGCTGCCTCACCAAGGTAGGGTCGACCGAACACGACTTGCCGCCAGCATCATGAGGGCGAGCAAGAATGCTCCGCTCCATGAGCCTCCGCCGCCCCCGCCTCCGGAGGCGGCGGGTGGCGAGGTAGGTGGAGGCGTCACAGGTGGAGGGGGTGCGGCCACGTTGTAGGTTGCCGATGCTAGCGGGCGCAGGGCGCCGCCGAGCAAGGGGTGGCTGAGCGGTTGCTATGCAGGCACACCGCGCAGAACGACTCGATCTCGCGGCGGGCCACCCCTCGCAGGACGAGCTTGAGTTCCATCAGGGCCGCCTCCCGTTCCAAGGTGGTGAATCGATCAGTAGCCAGGATGTCGGGACAGTAAATTTCTTCCAGCGCCTTCTCCGCAGTTTGGAAGTACGCAATCAGGGGATTAAGGCCGCAGGGGCAGGGAGGCGGCTCGGACAAAGCCACGCCGGTGCGGGCCGCAGGGCGCCGTCGCGAGGGGGCGTTGCGCAGGTCCTCGAAGAGCCGGTCGAGCGTCCACTCCATCAGGAAAACGAGCGCGTCGGGATTGGCCAGCGGGGACGTCGGCGGTTGGGCGCGGAGCAGGGATTCCCAGCGTTGCCGGAGGGTGGGGCGGTGGGTCAGCAACGCTCGCATCAAGCCGTCTTGCATGGCCCGCATTGTGCCATGGACGGCTGTCCGCGGCTCCGCACGGCTTGTTGAAGCGTGTGCAAATCTTGGCCGTGCGGATCCCGTTTTGGTCGCACAGGACAAAATATGCGCAGCGGCCGCCAAGCTGCGCGGAGCAGGCCCGGGTTGTATTCGCTACTCTCGTGGCCGTCCCACCTCCGCCATGAACGACATCACCCATCTCGTTCACATTTCCATCACGACATCCCGTACCTCCTTTTCGCCATGGCCGTCATTCCTCTCACCCTCGTCATCAGCCTCTGCCTCGTCTTCACCTTCGTGGTCTTTTTCTTGATCGAACATTCGCGCAACCGCTACGGGAGCTCGGAAAGTCAGGCCATCCTGCCGCTCGCGGACGAGACGCCGCAGCTGGTGCCGGTGCGCGTGGACGCTCGCTCGGGCAGGGCGGGGCACGCGTCCTCCCGGTGTGACTGCCGGCCGGGCGACCCCTCGGCCTGCGCCGCCTGCCGCCATCTCTCGGGTTCCTAACCGCCGCTCATCGCACTCCGTCTATGTCCGATCGTTCCGTCGTCATTGAATACAACGACAAGATTGTCCGCCAGTTCATGCTGGCCTCCGTCATCTGGGGGGCCGTGGGCATGCTGGTGGGGGTGTTGATCGCCACGCAGTTGAACTTCTGGCGGGCCAACTTTGACCTTCCGTGGCTCACGTTTGGGCGGCTGCGTCCGTTGCACACCAACGCGGTGATCTTCGCGCTGGTCGGCAACATGATGTTTGCCGGCATCTACTACTCGACCCAGCGTTTGGTGAAGGCGCGACTCGCGAGCGATTTCCTTTCGAAGCTGCACTTCTGGGGCTGGCAGGCGATCATCCTCGGCGCCGCGATCACGCTCCCGCTGGGCTTTTCGCGTGGCAAGGAATACGCCGAACTCATCTGGCCGCTCAACATCGCGGTGGCGGTGATCTGGGTGGTCTTCGCGGTCAACTTTTTCTGGACCCTCGCGCGTCGCCACGAGCGGAGTCTCTACGTGGCGATCTGGTTCTACATCGCGACGATCGTGACGGTGGCGATGCTCTATATCGTCAACCACCTCTCCCTGCCCACGAGCCTGCTGCACAGCTATCCGGTCTTTTCCGGCGTGCAGGATGCGCTCGTGCAATGGTGGTACGGGCACAACGCCGTGGCGTTCTTCCTCACCACGCCGATCCTCGGCATCATGTACTACTTCCTGCCGAAGGCGGCGGAACGTCCGGTGTACAGCTACCGTCTTTCGGTCATTCACTTTTGGTCGCTGGTGTTCGTCTACATCTGGGCCGGCCCTCATCATCTGCTGAACACGGCGCTGCCGAACTGGCTGCAGATGCTCGGCATGACGTTCTCGCTCATGCTCTGGGCGCCCTCGTGGGGCGGCATGATCAACGGCCTGCTCACCCTGCGCGGAGCCTGGCACAAGCTGCGTACGGATCCCGTGCTCAAGTTTTTTGCCGCGGCAGTCACCTTCTATGGCATGGCGACCTTTGAGGGCCCGTTGCTCTCAATCAAGTCGGTCAGCGCGCTGGCCCATTACACCGATTGGATCATCGGGCACGTGCATCTCGGCGCCCTCGGCTGGAATGGCTTCATGGCGGCCGGCATGTTTTATTGGCTCGCTCCCCGCCTGTGGAGCAAACCCCTTCACTCGCAGAGTCTCGCGAACCTGCACTTCTGGCTCGGGACCGTGGGCATCCTGCTCTACGTCGCGGCGATGTGGACCTCGGGCATCACCCAGGGTTTGATGCTGAGCGCGACGACCGACAACGGCACCGTGCTGGCGTATCCAAACTACCTGGACACGCTCAACACGATCCGTCCGCTCATGCTGATGCGCGTCATTGGCGGGGCGATGTATTTTGCCGGCTGGCTGCTCATGGGGTGGAATCTTTACCGGACGATCCGGGGGGCGCAGGCTGTCAATGGCACCGCCCGCGTCTTTGTCGAGGAAGAGGCCCCACACGAGAATCCCGTCGGAGCCTGGGCCACCTTTCTCAATCCGCCCGTGGTCTTCTCCGCGTTCGGCACGCTGGCCGCGTGCGTGTGGCTCTTCGGCGGGCCGGCGCTGCAGCTGGTCGGGCTGATCGGCACCACGCTTTGCGTCATCGTGGCATGGGTGCACTATGAGTCGCGCGGACGGCATTGGGCCGCGTGGTACGACCGGTTGCTGGTCAGCGCCGCGCCCTTCACGATCCTGACCTTGATCGCAGTCGTGGCGGGCGGACTCATTCAGATCATCCCGACGGTCCTGGTGAATCGTGCGATCAACATCGAGGATCGCCTGCAGGTGCCGTACACGCCGCTCGAACTCGCCGGACGCGATCTCTACATCAGCGAAGGGTGCTACAACTGTCATTCGCAGATGATCCGCACGCTGCTTCCCGATGTGATGCGCTACGGGGAGTACTCGCGCCTGGGCGAGTCGATTTACGATTTCCCTTTCCAGTGGGGTTCGCGCCGGGCCGGTCCCGACCTGGCCCGGGTGGGAGGAAAATATCCGCATATCTGGCATTTCCGGCACATGGAGGATCCTCGTGCGATTTCGCCCGGCTCGAACATGCCGTCCTACCCGTGGATGTTGAACACTCCGGCCAACCTCGGGGCCCTGCCGGCGAAGATCGCGGCGCAACGGGTGCTCGGGGTGCCGTATCCAGATTGGTCCGACGACGACATCGTGGCTGCCGCGGAGGCGCAGGGACGCGAGATCGCGGCGGAACTGCGCGCGGCCGGCGCCTATGTCGCCCACGACCGCGAGGTCGTCGCGTTGATCGCCTACCTGCAAAAGCTCGGGAAATCCGAACCCGTCGCTTCGCAAGCCGCCTCCGCCCGCTGATCACCTTTCACCATGTTCCGACGACTCATCCTCGAGCACTGGACCAGCATCTTCACGCTGGCCGCGTTCGTCACCGCCCTCTCGGTGTACCTCACTGCGTGCTTCCGCGCGCTGCGCATGCGTCGCGGGCAGATCGAGCGCTTTGCCGCGCTCCCCTTCAACGACGACGGGAAGGGCGATCGCCATGAATGACCCGCACAAGTCCGAACCCCCGGCGGAGGACTCGTTTCGACCGCACGTCTACGACGGCATTCAGGAGTACAACAAGAGCATGCCGAACTGGTGGCTGCTCACCTTCTATGCAACCATCGTCTTCGCGATCGCCTATTGGGTGTATTTTGCCCAGTCCGGCATCCCGGTGCCCGATGGCGTGCGCGTCGAGCAGGCATTGGCGCGGGTCGAGGCCGCCAAGCTCGCCGGCAATCCCGCGCCAGACGACGTGAATTTGTGGGCCATGAGTCGGAACGCGGTCTTCGTCGACGCCGGCCGCGCCACCTACAAGGCCACGTGCGCGAGCTGTCATGGCGAGACCCTCGGGGGAGGCATCGGCCCGAGCCTGGTCGACGATGTGTGGGTGCACGGTGGCACTCCGCTCGCCGTCCACGCCGCAGTCGATCAAGGCGTGTTGATCAAGGGCATGCCTGCCTGGGGGCCCGTGCTGGGGGCACGCAAAGTGTCCGAGGTCGTTGCCTTTGTGTTGAGTCACCACCAGCCGCCGCCGCTGGCAACCGTTGCCGCGGGCGAGTCCCGAACGACCGCGGCGATTCCGTGAAATGCCCGCGCCAACCAAAGCCCCTCGCCCTTCTCTCGAATCGGTCACCACCATCGGCGAGGATGGCTCCCGGTTGTTTTTGCATCCCTCCGATGCGCGCGGTCGCTTCACGCGGTGGCGCAGGGCGACGGGCTGGCTGCTGATTGCGGTTTATCTTTCGCTGCCCTGGATTCCTGTCGGCGGGCATCCAGCCGTGTTCCTCGATGTGGCGGCGCGGCGCTTCCACCTCTTTGGAATCACGCTCGCATTCCAGGACGTATGGCTGCTGTTCTTTGCGATCAGCGGGTTGGGGTTCGCCCTTTTCTTTATCACGTCGCTGTTGGGACGTGTTTGGTGCGGCTGGGCTTGTCCACAAACGGTCTTTCTCGATCACGTTTACCGGCGGATCGAACGCTGGCTGGAAGGTGACGCGCCATCACGACGCGCCCTGGACGCGGCGCCGTGGAACGGGGTGAAGGTGCTGCGGCGCGGGGGCAAACAGGTCCTCTTTGTCGTTGTCTCGGCGATCATCGCCCACCTGTTTCTCGCCTACTTCGTGTCCTTGCCGGAACTCTGGACCATGATGCACACGGCGCCCGGTTCGCATGGGAGCGCGTTCGTCTTTGTCTTTGTTTTCACCGCGATCCTGTACTTCAACTTCGCGTGGTTCCGGGAGCAGCTCTGCATCGTGGTGTGCCCGTATGGGCGGCTGCAATCGGTGCTTATCGACGATCATTCGCTGGTCATCGGCTACGATCTTGGACGCGGAGAACCGCGCGGACCGCGGCCGGCCGGCGCCAATCTCAATGCCGCGGGCGAGGCGCTGGGCGATTGCGTGGCGTGCAATCGTTGCGTGCAGGTTTGTCCGACCGGCATCGACATCCGGCAGGGGCTGCAGATCGAGTGCATCGGCTGCGCTGCCTGCATCGACGCGTGCGACGAGATCATGACGAAGGTGAAGAAGCCGGCCGGCCTGATCCGCTACGACTCGCTCGAAGGACTCGCGGGGCGCGCCACGCGCTGGCTCCGTGCGCGCACCCTCGTGTACGCGGCGCTGCTGGCGGTGGGCGCCGGCGTTGCGACGTGGGCCTTGTCGACGGTGCGTCCCGCCAACGCGGGCGTCACGCGCATGGCGGGCGCGCCCTACTTCGTCGACACGGAGTACGTGAGGAATCAGTTCCTCGTCCGCCTGGTGAACAAGCGGGATGTCCCGGTCCGGTTCACCGTGGCCTTGCTTGGAAGCCCGTCAGCCATGGTGCGCACGGGTTTCGAGCAGCCGGTGGAAGTCGGCCCGCTCGGTGAACTGGTGAGCCCCTTGGTCGTGCGTTTGCCGCGGACGGAGTTCGAGGGTGTGTTTCACCTTCAGGTGGTCGTGGCAGACGAGGAAAAGACCTTTACGATCGAGCGGGGCATCGAGTTTGTCGGCCCGGATCCGGCGCTGCTGCGGGAAGAGGAGCGCGAACGGGCGCAGAAGGAGTCCCGATGAAGACGCGTTCCGATTTTTCGCTCTGGCTCGCGGTGGGCCTCGCCTTCGCCCTGCTGATCGGCGCGTGGATCGCGCTCTTCAAGATCGCCGCCGACAACCCGGTGACGTCGGTGCCGTTGGTCACACCTGCGGCTGGGCCAGGCAGCAAGTAGCCGACGGAGGAGCGAGCATGACAACCCAACCACCTTTCCTTCAACCAGCACCCCAACCCGGCGGAGCTGGAAATCCCATTCCCGTCACTGGCCACCCGCTGCCCGCCACCTGTTTCTAAATTTCCATGGACCTCGCTGCTGTCAATTCCCCCGCCACCGCGCTGATTGCCGGACTCGTGACGAGTCTGCATTGCGCCGGCATGTGCGGACCGCTTGCGTGCCTCCTGGCGCCGGCGCGAGGAGAGCGGGCCGACGCGCAGACGGTCAACTCGGTGTATCACTTGTCACGATTGGCCGGATACGCCGTCCTGGGCGCGGTGGCCGGCGCGATCGGACGCATGCCGCTTGCGCTGTTGGGAGGGGACGTGGCGCGGTACCTTCCCTGGGTGTTGGTCGTTTTCTTCGTCCTGGTCGCTGTCCGCCTCGATCAACGGCTGCCGCGCATCGCGTTGCTGGGGCGGATGCAGTTTCGCCTTCAAGGCTGGCTGCGTGGCCGGTCGCGGCTCGGGGTGGCGGCGGTGATGGGCGCGGCGACGCCCCTGTTGCCGTGCGGACCGTTGTATTTCCTCGTGGCGCTGGCCGCGTTGTCGGGATCGGCGCTGAGTGGGGTTGAATTCATGCTGGCGTTCGGACTCGGTACGGTGCCGGTGCTTTGGCTCGCCCAGGCGAATCTGGGATGGGTGCGGGCACGAATGTCTCCGCGGGGATTGCGGCGGGTGCAGGCGGGGTTGGCGGTGGGCGCGGCCGTGGTGATGTCGTGGCGGCTGCGGGGGACCTTGGGCTTCGACGGCCCGGCGTTGGATAACTTTCTCTGTTTTTGATTATGACGGTCGCATTAAAGTCAGAACCGGTGGGGAAGGGGCGTCAGGCCGCCGGACGGCCGGCACGCGTCTGCCGCCATTGTGGGGCTCCGTCGCGTGCGGAAGAGTTCTGTTGTGCGGGCTGCGCCTATGTGTACCGGCTGGTGCACGAGCAGGGCCTCGACGCTTACTATCGAATCAAGGACACAATCACGGCCCCGGCCGATCCCGCCCTGCTGGAGCCGCGCGACTACGATTGGCTGATCCAGGCAACGGCGGCTGCGGAGGAGCGCGGTGGAACGGCGACGCCGACCTTGGAAACGGAAGTGCAGGGCCTCTCGTGTGCCGGCTGCGTGTGGTTGATCGAGCGCCTGTTCAGCCGCACGCCGGGCGCGGGCCGGATCGAAGTCAATGCCCAGACCGGTCGCATGCGCATGAGTTGGCGCAAAAACGCGTTCGATCCGGTGGCGTTCGCGAAGACCTTGCAATCGTTCGGTTATCTGGCCGGGCCCGCGGGTGCGGAACGATCGGGAAGGACGGAAAGCCGCGACCTCGTGCGGCGGATCGGGCTCTGCACGGCGTTCGCGATGAACGTGATGCTGTTCACGCTCCCGACCTATTTCGGCATGGAGGCAACGTTCGAGTATGCGCGCCTGTTCGCGACGCTGTCGCTGGTGTTTGGTACGCTCAGCCTGCTGGCCGGAGGCGGGTATTTCCTGGTCCGGGCGTGGCGGGTGATGCGTCTGGGAGCGTTGCACATCGATCTGCCGATCGCGTTGGGAATCGTGGGAGCGTACGCGGGCTCGCTGTACGGCTGGGTCTCCGGCCGGGAGGAGTTCATGTACTTCGATTTCGTCAGCGGATTCATCCTGCTGATGCTGGTCGGTCGCTGGGCCCAGGTGGCGGCGGTGGAACGAAATCAGCGCCGTTTGCTCAGCCGGCAACCGACGCCGCTCGGAGTGACGGTGCTGGAACCCGGCGGACGACGGACTGAGGTGGCGCCCGAAGCGTTGCAGCCGGGCGCGGTGTTTCTCGCGGTCGCCGGCCGCACCGTGCCGGTCGAGGCGCGGTTGTTGTCGGAGGAGGGCACGTTCAGTCTGGCCTGGATCAACGGCGAGTCCGAGCCGCGCGCGTTTCGGGCGGGCCAGCGGGTGCCGGCGGGCGCGGTGGCGCTGGACCGGACGGAGATCCGGTTGGAAGCGCTCCAAGGTTGGAACGAATCACTTCTGGCCGAGTTGTTGAAACCGTCGGCGCGGGCCGGCTACCGGCATCGCCTGGTTGAGCGAATTGTGCAGGGCTATTTGATCGGCATTCTCGGCGTGGCCGCCCTCGCGGGCGTGGGCTGGTGGCTCGGCACGGGAGACCTCCCTCACACGGGAGCGATCGTGACGGCGGTGCTCGTCGTCTCGTGTCCGTGCGCGCTGGGTCTGGCAATGCCGCTCGCGGACGAGATGGCCACGGTGGCGCTGCGGCGCCGGGGCGTGTTTGTGCGCGCGGGAGACCTTTGGCCGCGGCTGGCCAAGATTCGCAAGGTGGTTTTCGACAAGACCGGCACGCTGACCCTCGAGACGCCCGTGTTGAGAAATCCGGAGGTCGTGAAGGCGTTGGAGCCCGAAGCCCGGGCGGCGCTCCTTGCGATGGTGCAGGACAACGCCCATCCCGCGAGCCGTGCCTTGCATGAGGCGCTCTTGATGGAGGACGTGGTTGCGCCGCTCACGGGGGAAGTCAGGGAAACGGTGGGCGCCGGGGTGTCGTTGGGGGAGTGGACCCTGGGCCGCGCCGACTGGTGCGCCGCGCCAAGCGTGGGTCAAACACCTCGCGGCGAGACGGGTGTCGTTCTTCGGCTTCACGGACGCGAAGCCGCGGTGTTCCACTTGGTGGATACAGCGCGACCCGACGCGCGCGCGGAAGTGACGGCGCTCAGCCGGCGCGGACTTGGAATCTTTGTGCTGAGTGGCGACCGGCGCGAGAAGGTGGCCGCGCTGATGCGCTCGCTGGGGCTGCCGGTCGAACACGGCACGGGCGACCTTTCGCCCCAGGGGAAAGCCGCGTGGCTGGAGATCGAGGGTGCAAATGACGCGCTGATGCTCGGAGACGGAGCTAATGACAGCCTGGCCTTCGACCGGGCCCTCTGCCGGGGCACCCCCGTCGTGCATCGAGGACTGCTTTCCGAGAAGGCTGACTTTTATTACCTTGGTCGAGGGATCGCGGGCATTCGTGCCCTCTTCGAAGTTGACCAGGCGCGCCGTCATACCGGCGTTGCACTCCTGATCTTCATGATCGTCTATAACCTCGCCGCCGTGGGGCTGGCGGTGGCCGGACTCATGAATCCGCTCTTCGCGGCGGTTCTCATGCCGCTCAGTTCGCTGGCGACGCTGGCCATTGTAGGGGTCGGGATGCGACGGGTATGGAATGCCAGGCCTGCAGCGTTCTGACTTCAGATCAGACGCGACATGTTTCACCAAGGACACCGAGCTCTAACCCAGAGGAAGCAGGAGGCCACACCGGGTTCGATGTGTTTTCCGGATTGGTCACAGAGCCAAGCGGAGCGAGGACACAGAATTCACAGAGGAAAGGCAGGCTGGGTACTCGACCAGCTGCGGCTCCATAAGGCCCCTGCAGGCTAAGGCAGCGTTTTGGGAATGCCCGCGGTGAGGACGTCGGGCACTCCGGTGGTGACCACAATCGTGTCCTCGATGCGGACGCCTCCGAGATCGAGGTGTTGTTCGACCAGCTTCCAATTGACGTCGTCGCGGTGGCGCTCCCGCCGGATGGGGTCGTTGAGCAAGGCAGGAATGAAATACAGGCCGGGCTCGACGGTGATGGCGTAGCCGGGCTCGAGCGGCAGGTCGGTCCGCAGGGTTTGCAGGGCTGCGCGCGGGTCCTTGCCTCGGCCGGGCAGGGTGCCGCTGGCATCGCGCACGCCGAGCCCGACCAAGTGACCGAGGCCATGGGGGTAGAAAACGGTGTGGGCATCCCGCGCGACGAGTTCAGCGGGATCGCCCCGCATCACGTCCATCTGCACCAGACCTGAGACCAGCTCCGCCGCGCATTGGAGGTGCAGGGCCTTCCACTCGGCGCCCGCAAGACAGCGGGTGATGGTTTTTTCCTGTGCGGCCAGCACCACGGCGTGCAGGTCGCGTTGAAACGAAGACGGACTCCCGTCGGCGACGTAGGTGCGGGTGACGTCGCAGACGTAACGGTCGATTTCGGCGCCCGCGTCGATAAGGATGAAATCGCCGGGCTGGGCGGTGCGGGAGGTCGGTTCGAAATGAAGGCCGGCGGAGTTCGGGCCCGTGCCCACGATCGTGCCATAGCCCGTCCGGGTGCCGCCCGCGCGAAAGAAAGCGGCCTCGATCTCAATCTGTATTGAGCGCTCGGATACACATGCTTTCAGGTGGGGCTGGATTGCGGCGTAGCCGGCGGCGGTGGCGGCGGCCGCGCGGCAGATCAGCGTGAGCTCGGCGGGATCCTTGGGGCGCCGCGCGTGAAGGAAGTGCGGACGGAGGGCGGCGGCCCGGGCCGCGTCGGCGTCCACCCCCCGGATTGGGGCGCCGAGGACGACGCGCGGGCGGGAGGCCCGTTCATTGAGCCACGCTTTGAGCAGCGCCATGGAAGTGCCGGCGGGCTGGGTCCGTCCTTCCCAGATGCGTTCGCCTTCGGTGGTTTCCGGAACGAAGGAGACCCAGCCGGACTCGGGTCCATGGCGCGGATCAAAAGCGACCACTCCGCCGCGGCATTCGAGGGCGGTCAGGAAATAGTAATCGGAGTGGGCCCGAAACGGATACGTTTGATCCGTGCCTTCCGGCAGGGGAATGGGATCGCCGGCGCCGACGAGAAGGACGGCGTCATCGAGGGGCAGGGCGGCGGCCACGCGGGCGCGCCGGGCCCGCAGGACCTCGTCGGGAAAAATCATGCCGGGACGCTGAAACAAGGAGGCGTGACCGGCAAGACGGCAGACGCGGCATGACGCTCAGCGTCTTTTCTTCGATCCTTTCTTTTTGGCAGGCGGCACGATCAGCACCGGGCAGGGGGCCCGCTTGAGCACACCGTGCGTGGTGCTGCCCACGAGCAGATCGTAGAGGGCCGTGTGCCCGTGAGAACCCATGACAACGTAATCCGCGTTGAGTTTTGTGGCGGAGTCGAGAATGCCCGTGACGGCGGTGCCGTTGATTTGCACGATCCGGGTTTCCGCGCCCTTGGCCTTGATCTGATCGGAGAGGTGGGAGAGCTGCCGTGTCGCGGCCTTTTCGCTGACGGCGAGGATCTCCTGCACGTTTTCCATGGCGAGACCGTAGTCGCTGGTTACGATGGGAGGCTGGACGACGTGGAGCAGGATAATGCGGCCATTGAGGGCCTTGGCCAGTTCAAGGGCGGCATCGAGCACACGCGCCGTGGCGCCGGAGAAGTCAACGGGGGTAAGGATGGTTTTCATAGCACGTGTAACGTAGCGCAATGGCTTGGATTTGGCTACGCATTCGTTGCTGCCGAAGAGGCGGATTTTGCCGGGAGAGTTCGAAAGGAAAAAGCGCTTGCTTCCGCTGGAGGCATCCGGCTTGTTGTCCCTTCCTTAGTCGGGCTGTAGCGTAGCCTGGTAGCGCGCTTGCATGGGGTGCAAGAGGTCGTGAGTTCGAATCTCACCAGCCCGACCATTTAGCCCCTCTTAAACCCCTGTTTATCAGGGGGTTTTGCTTTTCCGGGGCGTCCACGCTGGTCAGAGCTACATAGGGCAATTTGGGGCATTTTTAGGCAATTGTGTCCCTTTTTTGTCACTTATTTGGCCACACTCTGCGGGGCCACAGAAAGGCGCGAGCCATCACCCAGCCAACTTTGTCCTGCTTCTGCCTTGAATCGCGGTAGCGGGCAGGCGCGGGGGTCGCGTGCCCCATCACGGCAGCGAACTTCACCCGGGCAGATCGGTCCGCGAACTTGTCATCATACTGACGAACTCTTCCGCCGCGGACGGGTTCCAAGGACAATGGCGAGCGGCCGGAAATCCAGCGGCTCCTTCTGCACCCATGCCTGAACGCTCGCTGTCATGGACTGGGTCCCGGGTGCACTCCGCCCAGTTCACCCACACCGCAACCAGCTCCATTCCGCCACGCGAAACGTCCCGCCCTTGTGCCCACTGCTCCCAGGTGGGAAAGCGTGCGCCCGTGAGATCATGCCTATACGGCAGCCGCACCGCCCGGGATAGGGGCAGCAAGCCCGTCGAAGCATCAACCCACCGGGCATCCAGTGCCGCCGCTCCACCCGGCGCGCCAGTTCCTGCATCTCCGGCTGGCGCTCGTCCCGGGCAGACGCCCACCGCCGCAACGGCACACTCTCCCGCGCATACTCGTAGAAGCACACCAGGGACAACGGCCGCGGCGGATGCCCGCCCGCCTTCCGTGGCCGGTCCCTCGGGCTGCACACCGCGGCGAAGTCCAGGTCCTCCGGGCACAGGCTCCGCTTCACATCCCCAATCAACGGGCCCGTCACGTCAGTGCATCGCCCCGACTTAGTCATTGAAATATGGATACGCCTTTATAGTGCGAAGCAAAAACGGAGCCGACGAACGGGAGACAATTGTAATATAATATTCGTCCGGGTGACCCGTTGTATATTGACCCACCCCCACTGCATCGCGATCCCCCCCCGGGGTAGGGTGCCCGCTCCGCGATGGCGGTCGCTCGCTCATGTTCGCGGGCGCTCCTTCGCCGGGAGCTTCACCTTGCCGGAAAGGTAGAGCCGGACGAGTTGTTCGATGACCGTGGCAACGGAGGCGTCATTCAGCGCACACTCCGCCTTCAGTTCCCGGTGCAGCACTTCGGGCAGGCGGACGTTCAATTGCTTCAGGTTCTCGCTCATGTCCGCCGTCCTTTCTTCAGGTAGGCAATCGTCCGCTCGCGGTTCACCTCGCCGGCCGCGATCATCCGGGTCAACTCCTGCATGGCCGGATGCCGCGCCAGTTTCCGCCCCTTGGCCTTGGCCGGTTTGTCATGCTTCGGACGATGTATGACAGCCGGACCCTCTGACGAATGGCGCGATTTCATGCGGCCTCCCGTTCAAGGATCTGTTTCACGCTCTGCGGGTGCCAGTGGATCCGACCGGTCTTCGTCTGGTAGCCGCTCGCTTCCAATTGCGCCGCAATCTGCCGCAAGGAGTGCCCGGCCCGGTGCAGTCGGCGGATGACCGCAATCGCCTTCTGTTCGCCCAGGTGCGCGACAAGCCGGTCGCCTTCGAGCGTATACCCGTAGGGCACGTCGCCGCCCGTCTTCTCGCCACACGCCCGCTTGTGACCCAGGGCAAGGCGCGTGCGCTCGCTCACCTGATCACGCTCGAATTCGGACAGCACGGCCAGCATCCGGAAAACCATCTTCCCCGCCGCCGTCGTCGTATCGATCTTCTCGGACAGGCTCACCAAGTCCGCGCCACGCTTGTCGAGCGCTTCGGCAATCGTGATCGTGTCCTTCGTGGACCGGGCCAGCCTGGACAGCGAGTAGACGATCAACGCGTCGCCACTCTGGACCGCGTTCAGCGCAGCCTGCAGCCCGGGCCGGTTGTCCGCCCGCTTGCCGGAAATGCCCGCGTCACAGAAGACGGTCACGCTATCGGCGCCGTTCAGTTCGGCCCATGCCCGAGCCTTGGCTTCCTGTGCGTCCAGGCTGACTCCATCCTGCGCCTGTGCGTCCGTGCTGACCCTGATGTATCCGATTGCTTTCATGTAGTGAACTCCTGTTGACCTATGCTAGCAAGCTAGCATACAGGGAACGAAGGGCAAGCTCGAAGTGCCGGCGAACCCTCCGGAGTCCTTCCCTGCAGGCGCTTTTTGGCGCCCGCTCTCCCGCGACTGAACCGGTCCGGCGCGACCGGGAGCACCACTGCCGGCGCCGGCACGATCCGCACGCAGCCGCCACTGAACGAAGCGTTCACGGCTTCGGCGGTTCATGGCCTGTCGCTCCCGGGGCCGGCGCCGTCCACTTCCGCCGCCGCTTGTAGAGTTCCTTTTCGGCCATGACGACACGCTTCAGGGCTTCGAATTCACGGAGGGTCAGGGTTCCGAGTTGCATGCCGACCAGGGCTTTGATCCTGGCGCCGACAACGTCCAGGGCAGCCGCTCGCCTGCGCCAGGAGCGTATGCGGCCGGTCGCCGCGTAGCGTTGCATCAGTTCGTTGAATGGCTTGTCCGGGTTGCGGCGGAGCTTCGCCTTGAGTTGCGGGAGTCCGCTCTTGCGATAACGGCGAGCGCCTTCGAGTCGCTCCTGGTGATCGGGTTCACCGGGCAGAAGTCCCTTCCACGACGGAGGGAATTCGCCGTGCTGCTTGAAGTAGGCGAGCCGCGCGGCTCGGCGCACGGCGATGCGCTGCCAGAATCGCGCGAAGGGTTTGCCGCGCAGCTCAGCCAGGCGTTCCGGCTTCATGCGGCAATGCAGCCGGAACCTCTCGATCCATCCCTCGGTGATCTCCTCTTCTGGTGGGACGCGATACAGTAGGCAGTTCAGCAGGAGCCCGAGATCGCGGGGCGCTCTGATGAGTCGCGGAATCTCTTTGCCGCAATGCGGGCAGACCGGCCGCGGAGGACAGAACGGAGCTTCGGGCATGGTTCAGTTGTCCCCCTTGCGATCCACGACAAGGGAGACGGTCGGCGCACCCTCGCGGATGAGGTCGGAGAGGGTGGCCTCGATTTCACGGGCACCGGCAACCTTCGTCAGTCCCCGGGCAGCAGCGAAGGCATCGCCCAACTTGGGCACCGACAGTTTGCAGGCGGAGACGAACTGCGCGGGCGCGAGCCCGGAGCGGTTGAACGCTGCCGCAATGTCGGTGACTTCACGGGAGCCGCGGCGCTCTTGCAGCCGGTAACCCGGCAGCGCCTTGCCGGTCCTCGCCATCTCCGTGGCATGAGTCCGGACGGTTTCCGCCCAAGTGGAGACGAAGCGTGCCAGCGTCAGCGCCTTCGAGGCAATCTCGGGGTCGGTGATGGCCGCGGGATTGCGGATCGCCGGCGCGAGTTCATCCCATGACGGGACAGATTTCGCGACAACGGCCACTTGCTCCGTGAGTGCCGGACAGGACAGGCGATGCGCACAGAACCGGCAATAGTCACACGCGGAGGGGGTGCGGTCCGAAGAGCGGCGGGCTTCGAGGATGGGGAGCACGATGCCGGCCGCGTCCGCCTGGGTGAGGGACCACGAATCCACGCGCCGCACGCGAGCGTAGAGGACATGGCAGCGGATCGTCTTCAACCGCGTTCGCATCGAAAAGAGGGCGAGCGCATAGCCGGCAAGCTGGGCCCGGTGATCACGGTCATCGCCGCCGCTCTTGTAATCGCACAGGTCCGCGAGGTTGCCGGGCGGATGAATGATCACGGCGTCGGCAGTGCCGAAGAAAATTTCCGAGACGCCGGACGGTGCGAAGCTGTCCGGCCCGGTGAAGGAAACGCGATGCTCGCGCATGAGCGCAGCGGAGTCGGCGAGGGTTCGCACGTATCCGGATGCCCATGTCACGGCTTCGCGGGCGTCGGGTGTGAGGGCGGCAAGCGGGGCTTCGTCCCCGCCCAAAGCAGCAGCCAAGGCGGAATGCTGTTCCGTCCCGGCCGCCGCATCTGCCCGTTCTGCCGGATCGCTTTCGAAGCAGGGGCATAGCACCCAAGCCGGGAAAGCGGACGGGGATAGTTCGTGATGGGTCGTGGGCATGTTAAAAGGACACGTCCTCGGTTTCCTCTTCCACGGCCCGGGCGACGGGCGACTTTGCCGGCGCCTGTCCGGCCGCGTGCGTTTTCCGCCACTCGTTGGATTCGGTGATGATCTTCGTGATCCACTCCGGCACTCCCGCGGGCAGAACGGGATTCGCGCCGGCTTCCTCGAAGGAAAAGAACGCCTGCGGGTTCTCGGGCGCGGGTTTGGGCATGCCTTTCGGCAGCGCCATGATCGCCGCGATGGTCCCGAACGTCCGGCCCTCCTTGTTCGTCTCATGCACGATCTGCAGTTGGCACGCTGCGCCCAGCAGATTGCGCAGATCGAAGCCGGCCAGCTCCTGCGCGGTGAACTTCCGGCCGCGCCACGATTCGAGATCGCGGCGGAGGTTGGCCTTCTCGGAAAGGCTGAGGGTGTAGCGCTTGGAAATGGCGCGGGGCAGACTCACCTTCTGGCCATCGCGGTCGAAATCCCCGCGCACCTCGGGGATTTCCCATTGCACGAGAACCTTGTGCGCCTCGTTTCCGAAAAGCGGGTTCAGGTGCGTGCCCAGGTCAATGAGTCCGTAGCAAACGGCGACGTAGACGCCGGGGGCGATGGGCTCGATATTCGCTCCACTATTCTCTTTTGCGATCAGTGACATTTGATTTTCTCTCTTTCTGTTTTCGGTTTTCTGTTTGTCCTCCGGAACGCGCCTTGCGGCGGGGCCGGTAAAGTCAGGTTTGCGGGCCGTGCTGGCGGTCCATGGTCCATGCGAGGATCCCGAGGGCATCCGCGGTCTTCAGGGTCACGGCGATGGCGGGAAAGCGACGCGCCATGAGTTCCTTGATCGCACGCTTCCGGTCTGCCTTCTCGTGCGGGAAAGTGCCCAGGGCCCGCTGCCACACCCCGGGCGTCACCGCTGTGGTCGGAAATCCGAGCAGGTAGAGCGCGGCTTCGAGGTTGCCACAGTGGCGGGCGAACGTGGCCGCGGCCGGACCGGAGTTGCCAGGCATGTATCCCCCGACCTTCTCAATGACCGCGACAGCGCCGGGTAAATTCACGACCAGGGCACGGAGCCGGTCCGCTTGCGCGGTCATGCCTTCGGGCATCGGTTCGGCATGTGCGATGCCATCAGGATCGATCCACGCCAGTCCACCGGACGCGCCCGGGTCGATTGCAAGGATCGGCTTCATGGCCGCCCCTCCCGTGCTTGGGTTGGACACAAGGGGGGATTGGGTGCGGCTACAGAGGGAAAAGGCTGGGATTCCGCCTGCATCCAAGCCGAGATGCGACAGCGACAACCCCTAAAGGGGTGTTGTCGCAGTCGCATCATCGCGCGTTTGGGGATGCTCCGCGACAGGGTTGCGACATGTCGCAAGACTGTCGCAATGCGAGGAAGTGCGACAAATCTGCGACTGTCGCTGCGACTGTCGCAAAGCATGTCGCAGCGGTCAAAGATTGTGATCATGATGCTGCTCCTTTCGGCAACGGGACGCTGCCCAGTCGGTAGGTCCCGAACGCCTTTCCTTTCCGGAGAAATCCTTTCGCGACGGCCTTCTTCAGGAGCCGTTCAACCGTGCGCCGATCCACGCCAGTGGAGTCCATCAGCGGCTTCTTGATGCTGCCGGAGGGAACGTCCTCACCGACCTTGTAGAGGCCAGCGACGGTGGCCACCACCTCAGCGAGGGAGAGGGATTGGCCGCTCCGCTTGCCGTTGACGTCATCCCGCCACGTTTCGACGTCGAAGTCCGGGTCCGCGGTGAAGGTGAACTTCTCCGGGTCAAAGTTGATCGCCCGGGCTTCGAACTTCGGCGCGTTGTTCGACTTGCCGCAGAGCAGGACGAGAAGGTTCGGATCCTCGTCATCCCGGGGGGCAAGCTGCATTTCACAGCGCACCGCCGAATAGAGAGCCTTCGAGCCACGTCCGAAGTTGCCGGCGTTGAAGTTCGATCCCGCCTGGGCGACATTGGACGAACCAGTCCGGGCATGCGCCACGACCAGGACGGCGGAGGCCGGGCACACGCGGCGGATGACGGCCCGCAGCGTGCGGACGGAGTGATTGACGTCGGCGGTCTTGTTCTCGTCGCCGGCAACCATGTCCGCCCACGGGTCCAAGATGAGAATCCCCGGCGCCGTGTCGGACAGGGTGTTCATCAACTGGCAGACGGCCTCCGGATTCCCGAGATTGAGATCTCCGCTTTCATCCGAAGTCAGGGCCATGATGAGAAGGTGATCGTCCACCTTCGCGCACTCCGCCTCGGTCAGGTTGGCGAAGTATTTCTCAAGATCGTATTTCCAGCGGCGGATGCCGTTTTCCGTGGAAAGGATGACGATCTTCTGAGGTTCACCGGCAACGGTGATCCCGCACCACTCGCGGCCAAGAATCTGGCAGATCGCCAGCCAGAGGGCCAACCGGGTCTTGCCCAGGCCGCCGATGCCGACAATCGAAGTCCAGTCGCCTTTCTCAAGGTAACCCTCGCCGAGCAGGATCGAGGAAGGATCAACCTTGTAGGCGATGAACTGTGACGGCTTCCAGAGGGTGAAGGTGCGCCGCCCGGTCTTGTTCTCGGCATCCGCATCAGCGGCCGGTGCGGGTTGCTCGCCTTGGATCGGCACCGTATGCCCGGCGGGCTTGGCTAGTCCCAGCAGGACAGGCACGGCGGGGGTGTAGGTCTCCCCGGAGGCAACCTTCGCCCAAGTCCGTTCCCGGTAATCTTCGCGTTCCTGCCACTTCCCGCGGTTCAGGCCGGACTGCGTGAACAGAGCGAAGGCGCGAGCCTTGTCACCACTTGTCCAGAACCGCAGCATGCCGAGCAGCGCGGCGTCCGCGTCAGACTGCGACCCGTAGCCGGCGCTCTGCCAGTCGCCGCGCCACAAGCTGGAAAACTTCGCGCCGTTGCCAGCCGCGCCGGCCCGTTCGAGCAGTTCGTGATCGGACAGCGACAGGACCGCAGCCGCGGTCGGAAGCGGAGGGGGTAGCGGTGCCGCCGGCGGATCCGGGAACAGTTCGGCGTGCACGTCGTTCAGCACGGTTTGCCGGTCCTCAACCGAAGCGGGCAAGCCGGCCAGTTGCTTGCCGGTCATCACGAAGAAGCGGCCAGCGTCATACATTTCCACGCCCTGACCGTTTCCGTCGATGCTCTTGCGCCGCCGCTCGCCGGGGACCTTCGCCCGGATGATAACGTGTGCACCGGTCCCGGACTGCGAAAGCTCAGCGTAGGAATTGAACCGCAGCACGAGTTCACGCGCCCAGGGGGCGAACGCCTTCGTCTGCGGGTCGCGCACATGGTCCAAGTCAATCCCGGCGAACGGATCGTCCTTCGAGAAGACGAAGCCGATCCCGGAATACCCGCCGCGCTCCATGGCCGTGACCGCTTCCGTGAAGGAATGCCACGTCTGCGGGTCCGTGCTGCTCGCCGGCTTTCCCGTGACCGCATCAAAGGGGATCTTCGTCGGCTTCCCGTCGCGCGCTTCGAGGCGCCAGCACACCCACTGCGGCCGGTCCCGCATCTCGGCGGGAATCTTGTTCAGGACAGCGGTCATGATTGTTCCCCCTCCGCCTGCGTCTGCCCCGAGACGCAACGGTCACACCACAGCGCGCCGCGATTACTGAACCGGTCATGCGCGTAACCGGTGAAGCCGTCGCCGCAGTAGGCACCACAGCGCGCGCAGAAATTGAACGGAGGGGGCGGGTTCTCTTCGGCCCGCCCGCAGTCAGTGGCGTATGGCGAACGGCGCCGGCTGCGTTCGTCGCTGTCGTGTGTGGCGGTATCCTCGTTCATGCGGTGGCCTCCGCCGTGACTGCCGGCTTGCAGTGCTCGCGGCGCAGCTCGCGCAGCTCGGCGAGGCGCGCCATGCAGGCGCTGCTTTTCAGGTATTCCTCAACTGTGGATCTTTTATATGATCGCCGGCCAGCGAGGCGTTCGCCACACACCTGCGGAACGCGGAGCCGGTGAAGCCAGACGACGTGACGCCGCACCTGCTGGGAAACTTCCTTCAAGCTCAGCCATGGCTCGGCGTTCGCATTGGTTCCGGCGCGCTGCGCTCCTTTGAGGATGGCTTCAAGCTCAGCCAACCGCGGATCAGTGTCGTTCATCACAGCAAGGGCCGTGATCAGATCGCTCTTGCTCACTTTGCACCACCCGGAGCGAACAGTTCAAACGTCGGCCGACCGAAAATTTGAGACAGCGCCGCGGCCTGCTCAGCGGTCGGGTCCATGCGGCAGGTGATCAACTTGGTCAGATCATGCTCCGACAGTTGCTCATGCCGCGGCAGGATCTCATTCGCCCGCTCGGCGAGAGCTTTGTGCTTCAGGCCGGTGGCGATGATGGAGAGCTTCAGGTTCGTGCGCATAAGATTTTTCTTCTGCGGGCGGACCCAAAAAAAGGCCGCCCGAGTTATCGGACGGCCAGATAGAGATAACCATTGCGCTAATTGCCACGCAGCGGCGTCATGGAATGGCTCAAGTTGTCATGTCTTTGTGACGAGTTGTGACACTTTCTTGGCGGTGCGTGCGTTATGGGCAGCCATTTGGTTCGGTGTGGGTCGATAGAGACGGCACCCCCTCTTCTGGTCCTCTACATAGCGAAAGAAAACATCCTCTGTTGCTGCCGCCGCCCTTTCGTCACGGTAGGCCCGCGAGAGAGGGTCTTCATGGCCCAAAATTTCCGCGTATTTGCCAGATGGAAAAAGAACGCCGCGCCACTCGCCATCTTCCAGTTTCTCGCCCTTCTTGTTCATGAAATAACTGCGGATGCTGGGGTGCTCCTTGTTCTTGCGATTCGAGGCATGGGCCGATGATTTAGCAGGGCGTCTTCCGTCAGATGCCGCCGGCCTTGTCTCGTTGATCACTGCCAGCTTGTTCAGCACCGCCCTCGTGTCCTTGGCGTCGTGGATCTCCAATGAGAATCCAGCGACGGGATACATGCAGCGCTCATCATATTGCACCACGAAGCGGGCCTGACGGATCACGCGGGCACGGGCTTCCTTCTCCGATAGGCCGGAAGCTGCCGCGATGGCCTTCGCCCACATGGTGACATGCGCCGGCATCTCCGGATCAAAGTCCATCATGACGCGCTCAGTGATGTCCTGTCCGGTCACCTGCATGACGATGGCAACGATTTCCCGAAGATACTCATCCCGCACCACCGAGCTTTGGTAATTCACGGTGCGACTGACTGAATCCCGGATGAAATCGAAGACGGGCGCCATTTCGTCCAGGCTGGTAAATCTCGCCCCGTAGGAGTGAAGCATCCTTTGCAGTTCCTGCCGGGCCTGCTCCTCGCCCCTCTGGGTCCGCTCGTGGCGGTGCCTCGCCTCGATCTCCTCTCGCGCTGCATTCCGCTTGGCCCATTCAATGTTCTTGGCCTTTACGCGCGCCGGGTCGGTCAGCTTGAATTTCGCGTATACCGCTTCCGTGATAGCCCCCTTTTCAGCAGGAGACTTTGCGCCTTCCCTCTGCAACCGGCTCCTTCGCTCCCTGTTCGCCTTGTCCCGGTCCGCCTCCCACTTGTCCAGGACGTGCAGCGGGTTCTTCTTCCGCCACTGCGACATTTCCGCGTCAGTCGCAGTGTCAATCTCCTCCTCCATATCCACAGACGCCACGCTTGGCTGATTGAGCAGCGCCACTTGCAGGACCACTTCATTGAAGTAGCTCAGGCCGGCGAACGCTGATTCGATTTGCCCGGGGACGCAGTGCATCTTGCCTGCCGGTGCACCCGGCACCTGAAACGGGGTGACCACAAGGGTCCTCTCCTTCGTGATGAAACGCCAGACCGTGCCCGCCAGCGTGTTCCTCTGCGTGCGGTAGGTGGCTACGTGATACGGCTGGCCGTCGCACTCGATAAGCGCAGTGTCGGACACGGACGGATCGCGGACTGAACGGGGTAGGTGCATGGCCTCTCAGATTGCTTCGATCATGGGTGTTTCTCTCGCGCGGTGGCGCTCAGTTGTTGCCGCCCAGGAGGGCCAGCGCCTTCGCAATGTCGCGCTTCCACGTCTTTGCGGTCGCCTTTTCGAGAAAGTCGCGGACGCGCTGCTCGGCCGTCTTCGCGGTGCCGTCCGTCATGAGCATCGGCATTGCCGCATACAGCGCCCGGCGGAAATCCTCCCGCCCGGGCTGGAAGTAGTGTTTCAGCACGATCTCAATCGTCTTGTGGCCCGTGACCCTGCGGACGAGTTCGAGCGGCACGCCAGCGGTCAGCGCCAGGGTGATCCATGTCACGCGCAGTGAATGGAAATCCCGCACGCTCGCGCGGCGCTTCCCCGTTGGCCGGTCTACTTTCAGGTTGGCACCGTCAGCGCGAAGCAAGGTGCTGATGGATTTTCCCTCGCGGTGACCGCGGAAGATCTGGCACTTCGTCTGTTCCTCGATCTCGTTCAAGTAGGCGCTTGCACTGGCTGCGCTGACATTCACCGCGGCCATTTTCTTGACGGACGATCCGCCGGCATAAGCGTCGAAGACTGCCACCATCCGCGCAGCACGTTCTTGGTTCCCGAGCGTCGCGCAATGTTCCACCACGTTCCGCCGGGTCTCCTCGGGCGAAAGACGTGCAAGCTTCGGCTCTGCGGAATCGTCTTTGTAGAGGGCAGCCAACAGCAGCTTCTTGACGCGGTAACCTATGCCGTATCGATTTGCCTTATACATTGCCGCCGCGTCGGGGAAAAGGTAATCCGCTGGCTTTCCGTGCGGTCGCTTTCTCAACTCGTCGAACAGCAGGGGAAAGATCGGAACGTCCACGGACTCACCGGTCTTTGAAGTTCTGACCGAGACGAAACGGTTCTCCATGTCCACCGATTTCCACTGCAACCGGCAAACGTCGCCTTGGCGCATTGACGTGCACATGCCTGTCACAACGAGCGGGCGAAGGAAATCATCACCGCGGACAGTATCCATGATCGCCTTCAACTCGAAAGGCGTGAAGGGCACGCGGTGAATCGTTTCCTCGTCCTGAGCGGGCACGTTTAGCAGATAGCGCCGATACACCTCCGACTCGGGCAGATGGTGCTTGTAGAGCGTGCGCAGAACGTCCCGACGCAGATTTAGCGAGCGGCCAGCGTATCCCTCCTTTTTCGCCGCGGCGAGAAACCCCTTGGCGTCGGCCTTGGTCACGTCGATCAACTCCCGGGCGGCCGGGGCGTGATCCTTGAGATAATTGACGAACGAGCGGACCACCAACAGGCAGGTGTTCTTGTGCGAATCGCTCGGCGTCTTCGTGCGCTCGATGTCAATCCACGCCTGTTCGAGTTCGGCCAGCTTCACCGACTCCATCCGTTCGCCCGTCTTCAACTCAACGAGCTTCTCTTGGGTCTCGATCAGGTTGTTCTTCGCCTGAATGTCTTGCTGAATGCGGTCATGCTCCTGCAGGGCCTTGCCCCGCGATTCGATGAAACGCTGATCAACGTCCGGCCCCGCGTCGTTGATGTGCGGGGGCCGGACGCCGGCGATCTTGACGTTCAGGTTGACCAGAAGCCGCCGGCCGTTCGCTCCGGTGAAACGGCCATACCACCATTGGCTAGTTTGCTTCCAATCGAGTGCCATGGGCTTGGTCCTATGCTGCGCGGCGGACCGCCGCGGCCTCTATGACGCGCCGCAGATGCTGCACCCCGGCACGGACAAGCTGATACGCGGGGTCCCCGTCATAGTCGCGGAAGCCGCCGGGCAGCGCCGGCAGGCGAAACAACGCGTCATCAATGAACTTCGCGTAGCGCTCGCTGTGCTGCGCATCGGCGGGGGAGAGCGGCGACACCCGAAGGCGCACCTTCAACTTTTGTGCGAACTGTTTTTGCGCGTGCTCCCGAATGGCGTGCGATGCGTAGATGGCGCGGACCGCTTCGCTGGCGCGTTTGTAGGGGCACCAAGGGCCTTGGCTGGCTGCGGTCTCCACCAAGACGGCGCGAAGGTCTCCGAGGTATGCTGCCACATGGCACCGGCTTGAACAGGCGGCGGGAAGGCTGTCGCGGCCCGGGAGCCGTGACAGGTGTTCAAGAGTCCCGGTCAGCCAATCAGTCAGGGAAATTGCCCGGGCCAAGAGCGCCGGGGGGTGAATTCCCGCTTTGCCGCCTTTTGGTTCAATCGCGGCTTTCATGAGACGGTCACGGACTCTTCTGCCAACACCCGTTCAAGGATGTCCGCCGCTTCATCGTGCGCTGCCCGGACACCA